>CAYYXS010000014.1:0-103413 GCA_964475635.1 uncultured Rhodocyclaceae bacterium | reverse complement strand
TCGCCTGGTCGCCGGTGGCGATGCCGGTCAGGCGCGAGCGCAGGTTCATCAGGCGGGCGACGAGCGGCAGCAGGGGATGCCGTCCTTCGATGACGACATCGAAGCGGCCCCAGACGGCTCCCTGTGCGAGGGCCGTCCCGACCAGGCGGTCGGCGTCCGCCGGCAGCCGGGTGTCGGCGTGGAGGAAGAGCAGGATGTCGCCCCGCGCCGCCGCCGCGCCGGCATTCATCTGGTGTGCCCGGCCGCGCGGCGCGGCGATGACGCGCGCTGCATGCGGTTGCGCCAGCGCCGCCGTGCCGTCGGCGCTACCGCCGTCTACCACGATGATCTCGGCGCCGCGCGCGCGCAGCGGGGCGAGTGCGGCCAGCGCCGCCTCGATGCACGCGGACTCATTCAGCACCGGCACGACGATCGACAGCGCTGCTGGCTTCATGCGGCAGGCAGTCCGTTTGCCGACACGGGAAGCGGTCGCGCCGCGAGCAGGGCGGGGATTTCGGATGCCGGCAGCGGCTTGCTGAAAAGATAGCCCTGCATTTCCTCGCAGCCGTAACCTTTCAGCAGGGCAAGCTGTTCTTCGGTCTCGACGCCTTCGGCGATCACGCGCAGATTGAGCGAGTGTCCCAGCGCGATGACGGCCTGGACGATCGAAGCATCGTTGCCGTCCTCTGCCATGTTGCGCACGAAGGACTGGTCCACCTTGAGCTTGTCCAGCGGAAAGCGCTTCAGGTAGGCGAGGGAGGAATAGCCGGTGCCGAAATCGTCGATGGACAGCGCCACGCCGATGGCCTTCAGTTCGCGCATCATGGCGACGGACGATTCGACATCCTGCATGGCGGCGCTTTCCGTCACTTCGAGCTCGATGTGCCGCGGCGCCAGTCCGGTTTCGGCGATGACGCGGCGCACCAGCCCGGGCAGCTCCCTGTCGCGGAACTGGCGCGGCGAGAGGTTGATCGCCATGATCATCGCCGGCCAGCCGTCCGCCTGCCAGCGCCTGGCCTGGCTGCAGGCGCTGCGCAGCACCCACTCGCCGATCGGCACGATCAGGCCGGTTTCCTCGGCGAGCGGGATGAAGTGGATCGGCGACACCATGCCGCGCCGCGGATTGCGCCAGCGCGCCAGCGCCTCGACGCCGACCACGTCGCCCTGCGCCCCGACCTGGAGCTGGTAGTGCAGTTCCAGCTCGTCGCGCGCCAGCGCCTGGCGCAGCTCGTGTTCCAGCTCGAGCCGGTCCAGCGCCCGCGCGTTGAGCTCCTGCGAGTAGTACTGGACGCCGCTGCTGCCCTCGCGCAGCGCCTTCTGCAGCGCGCTTTCGGCATTGCGCACCAGGATGTCGGCCTCGCGGCCGTCCTGCGGGAAACAGGCGACGCCGATGCTGAAGGTGACGAACAGATCGCGCCCGTCCACCTGCAGGGGCGAGTCGGCGACGGCCCTGACGCGCCCGATCTTGCGGGCGACCGCGTCCGTCGCCGCCGCGTCGCAGGCGAGGAGGGCGAACAGCTCGCCCTCGAAGCTGTACAGCTCGCAGTGCGCGGCCTCGTCCCGGTCCGCCTCCAGCAGTGCGCACAGGCGCTGCGTGGCGGCGACCAGCACCCGCTCCGCCAGGGCCGGCCCCAGGCTTTCGGTGATGCGGCCGTAGCGGTCCAGACTGAGCAGGACGGCGGCGCCGGTCTGTCCGCCGGCCGCCGCCGCGGCGAGGTCGTCGAAGAAGCGGCGGCGGTTCGGCAGCCCGGTCAGGTCGTCGTGGTAGGCGAGGAAGAACAGTCGCGCCTCGGCGCGCTTGCGCTCGCTGATGTCGCTCAGATAGGCGTGGTAGATATCGAAGTCGTCCAGGTAATGCACGCGGCAGTCGAGCGTGCGGCCGTGCGCCTCGTACTGCCAGTTGTCCTGTCGCGCGCCGGCCTCTTTCAGCACGGCGAGGCGCCGCGCCAGGTCGGCGGGGAAGAGGGCCCGCGGCCCTTCTTCGGCGATGCCCAGGCGTTCGAGCATGTCGGCGGCGCCGGGATTGGCGTAGCGCACCGCCCCGCCCGCGTCCAGGCTGAAAACGGGGCTGGGATTGCGTTCGGGGAACATCGCCAGGCGGCGCCGTTCCGTCATGCCGGCGAGCCAGGCGCGGGCGAAGTAGCCGCCGACCAGCGCCACCGCCAGCAGCGCGGCGCTGAAGGCGATGACCCAGGCGTAGATGGCGGCGATGGCCTGTTCGGCCTTGATGCCGCGTTCGACGACGCCGCTGCGGACGGTTTGCGCCAGCAGCTCCGCATTGCCGTTGATCTGGATGCACAGCGTGGTGATGTCGCGCAGCAGCGCCAGGGCGCGCCGCGGATCCGGCCTGTCGTGCAGCGCCTCGTCGAGCTGGCCGACCAGCGCTTTGATCGGCGGGTACTGCATCTCGATCAGCGCCAGCCGGCCGTCGCCGGGAAAGGCCTGGCGCAGGGCCTGCAGCCCTTCCGCCAGGGCAAGCTCGTTCGCCTGCTTGCGCTCGCGGAAGACCGCGCGGTCGCGGAAGACGTAGTTGCCGTAGGCGATCGGCTCGATGACGGCCACTTCCGCCTTGAAGCGTTCCAGCGTCTGCAGCAGGCGGTTGTCGCGCTCCACCAGTCCGCGCGTCGCCGCGACGGCGATGCCGCCCTGGTGGATCACCAGTGCGGACAGGGCGACGCCGCTGGCGAATATCGCCGCATAGAGCGCGATGACCGTCTGCCGCAGGCTGGGTTTCATGGGCTCCTCTTCAGGATTGCGTGCGGCAATGGGACACGGCCACGGCCTGCAGCACTTCGCCGCTGTCGCCGTCCTGGACGAAGGCGGCCACGCCGGCACGGCTGAAGTCTATCCCGTTGCGCGGCGCGAAGGTATGGCTGTGCGCGATGCGCCCGTCGGCGCCGACCGGCAGCGGGCCGAGCCACTGGCGCACGACGTAATCGTGGCGCAGCCGCGCGCCGCGGTTCTCGCCGGCCGCGACGTCGCTGACGAGGCCGTTCTCGTAGAGGGCGAGATAGGCCTCGCTGCGTCCCTGGCGCGGCAGCACTTCGCCCGTCAGCCGGGCGGTCCACCCTTCCGAAGCGCCATCCGACACGGCCAGCGCGAGTTTCGCCTGCAGCGGTCGGGCGGCAGCCTTGCGCACGGCATCGTCGAAGGCGGCGGGGCTGTGCCAGGCGCGCAAATCGCGTCCGTTGAGCATCACCTGCGGCGTGTAGACCACCCTGCCGCCGCCGCGATTGACCATCTCGCGCTGGCGCTGGCCGAAGCGCGCCTGGGCGTAGCGGTCGCGCCAGCCGATGTAGTCCCAGTAGTCGACGTGCAGCGCCAGCGGCACGACGCGGCCGGGCGCGAGCTGCGACAGCCAGCGGTCGGCCGGCGGACAACTGCTGCAGCCTTCGGAGGTGTAGAGCTCGACCAGCGGCACGGGAACGCTCTCGGCGCGGGCGACGCACTCGGCCTGCGCCGCGCAGGCGGCCAGCGCGGCGGCGGCAAAAGTCAGTCTGCGCAACACGGCGGCTGATTTCACAAGACACACGCCGGGCCGCCCTGACCGAAGGAAATCTCTGTGGGACACGTGTTTCTTGGCCTTTCCTGATCCTGATTATCCATGAGGCTCAGCCATGCTTGCGCCTGCCCGCCGCCGCCAAGGCACAGCGCCCACATCGTCATACCGGCGAATGCCGGTATCCAGGATGCGGCTTGCGTGTCCGGAACGGCCGCTCTGGATTCCGGCTTCCGCGGGAATGACGAAGCTGAGGTTTGTCGCTAATCATGTGGCTTGTTGAGGGGAGCACGCCGCAAAGCGGCGTATTCGGGGTGGGCTCACTTTCGTCTCCAGGCATGATAGCGCGCCACCCATTCGAGCAACTTCTGCGGCGCGTGGGCCTTCTTCCAGTTGCCGGCGGCGAACTTGTTGGCTTCGGCCAGCGTCGGGTAGATGTGGATGGTGCCGAGGATCTTGTTCAGGCCCAGCCCGTGGCGCATGGCGGCGACGTACTCGGCGATGAGGTCGCCGGCATGCTCGCCGACGATGGTCGCGCCGAGGATGCGGTCGCTGCCCGGCGGCGTGATCACCTTGACGAAGCCGTGCGCCTCCGAGTCGGCGATGGCGCGGTCGAGGTCGTCGAGGCCGTAGACCGTGACCTCGTGGGCGATGCCCTTCTCCTTCGCCTCCTGCTCGTTGAGGCCGACGCGCGCCACCTCGGGCTCGGTGAAGGTCGCCCAGGGAATCACCGAGTAGTCGGCCTTGAACATCCGGAAGCCGCCGAACAGCGCATTCACCGCGGCGTACCAGGCCTGATGCGCGGCGGTGTGGGTGAACTGGTACGGTCCGGCGACATCGCCGCAGGCGTAGATGTTGGGATACAGCGTCTGCAGATACTCGTTGGTCTCGACGGTGCGCGTCTTCGCCAGCGGGATGCCGAGTTCCTCCAGGCCGTAGCCCGTCGTGTTGGCGAGGCGGCCGACCGCCACCAGCACCTCGTCGAAGGCGATGCGCACCTCGCCGCCGCCGGGCGCGCCGACATGCTCGCAGACCAGCGTCTTCTCGCCGTTGTCGACGAGGAAGCGCAGCGCCTTGTGGCCGGTGCGCACGTCGACGCTCTCGGCGCGGAAGCGCGCCGTCACCAGCTCGCTGACTTCCGGGTCCTCGCGGATCAGGATGCGCGGCAGCATTTCCACCTGCGTCACCTGCGCGCCGAAGCGGGCGAAGCACTGCGTCAGCTCGCAGCCGATCGGCCCGCCGCCCAGCACCAGCAGGCGGCGCGGCAGCGTGCGCAGGTTCCACAACGTGTCCGAGGTGAGGTAGCCGACTTCATCGAGGCCGGGAATCGGCGGCACGAAGGGGCGCGCGCCGGCGGCGATGACTATTGAGCGGGTGGTCAGCGTCTGCGTGCCGGCGGCGGTCTTCACGTCCACCGCCCAGGGCGAGACGATCTTCGCCGTGCCTTCGAGCACCTCGACGCCGAGCGCCGTGTAGCGCTCCACCGAGTCGTGCGGCTCGACCGTCTTGACGACGGATTGCACCCGCTCCATCACCTCGGCGAAATCGAAGTCCACCTGGGCGCGCCGCATGCCGAACTCGCGCGCCCGTCCGGCGTGGGAAAGAAACTTGGCCGAGCGGATCAGCGCCTTGGAGGGCACGCAGCCGGTGTTGAGACAGTCGCCGCCCATCCGATGCTTCTCGATCAGCGTCACCTTCGCCTTCACCGCGGCGGCGATGTAGGCCGTCACCAGGCCGGCGCTGCCGGCGCCGATCACCACCAGGTTGCGGTCGAAGCGCCGCGGCCGCGGCCAGCGCGCGTAGGCCTTGCGCGCCTGGACGGTCTCGACGATCTTTTTCGCGACGAGCGGGAAGACGCCGAGCAGGGCGAAGGAGGCGAGCAGTTCCGGCGAGAGGATGCCCGAGAGCGAATCGATGCGCGCCAACTGCGTGCCGGCATTCACGTACACCAGGGTTCCGGCGAGCATGCCGAGCTGGCTCACCCAGTAGAAGGTCCAGGCGCGGATCGGCGTCAGCGCCAGCGCCAGGTTGATGACGAAGAAGGGAAACACCGGCACCAGGCGCAGGGTGAACAGATAAAAGGCGCCGTCGCGCGCCACGCCGTCGTTCAACGCCTTCAGGCGTTCGCCGAAGCGCGCCTGCACCCAGTCGCGCAGCAGGAAGCGGGCGATGACGAAGGCCAGGGTGGCGCCGAGGCTGGAAGCGAAGCTGACGATGAGCGTGCCCCAGGCCAGGCCGAAGATCGCGCCGGCCGCCAGCGTCATCGCCGCCGCGCCGGGCAGCGACAGGCCGGTGACGGCGACATAGGCGGCGAAGAAGGCGAACCCCGCGGCGAGCGGGTTGGCCGCGCGCCAGGATTCGATGGCCGCCTGCTGCGACTTGAACCAGTCGAGGCTGAGATAGCGGTTCAGGCCGAAGGCGAAAAAACCGCCGACGGCGGCGGCGACGAGAACCAGTGCGACGAGCCTTTGCGCCCTCACGCCAGCGCTCCGCCGCAGCTGCTGCCCTGGCCGGCGGTGCAGCCGTAGCAGTGGTCGGCCACGGCGATGGCCTGGCCGGCAAGTCCGTCCGTCGCCAGCTCGGCGATATGGGTTCGCCTGCCGCCGAGCGGCAGCTCCAGCATCTGGTTGAAGTCGCAGTCGTAGGCGTAGCCCTGCCAGTCGATGCTGAGGAGGCTGCGGCACATCACCTGATCGAGGTTCTGCTCGCGGTGCGCCGCCTGCAGCAGGGCCATGTAGTCGTTGAACTGGCCCTTCGAGATGAGTGTGCTGCCGAAGCGCTGGATCGGCATGTTGGCCAGGGTCAGCAGCCGCGTGAAGGCGATGCCGTAGCGCTCGGAAAGATGCCTTCGGTAGTCGGCCTCGAGTTGCGCCTGCGGCGGCGGCAGCACCGGGCCCTGCGGGTTGTACACCAGGCTGAGCACCAGCCCGCTGCCCTCGCGGCCGTAGCCCAGGGCATTCAGTTGCCGGAGTGCGCGCAGGCTCTTGCCGAAGACGCCCTCGCCGCGCTGGCGGTCGACGTTCTCCTCGAGATAGCAGGGCAGCGAGGCGACGATCTCGACACGGTGCGCGGCCAGGAAATCGGCGAGATCCTCCTGGCCCGGCTCTTCGAGGATGGTCAGGTTGCAGCGGTCGATGATGTGCAGTCCGAGCGCCGCCGCCTCGCGCGCCAGGCGGCGGAAATGAGGGTTGAGCTCCGGCGCGCCGCCGGTGAGGTCGAGCGTGGCCGCGCCGGCGCGGCGCAGGAAGGCCAGCACCGCGTCGACGGTTTCGGACGACATTTCCTCCTTGCGGTTCGGTCCGGCATTGACGTGGCAGTGCAGGCAGGACTGGTTGCAGCGGTAGCCGAGGTTGACCTGCAGGGTTTCCAGCCGCCGGCGGCGCAGGGCGGGAAAGTGCGTGTCTTGCAGTCGGTGCAGGGTGGCATGCATGGCGCGTCCCTTATCGTGTCGTCGGGTGGTCAATCTCGGCATCGGGGCGGAAGGCCAGCCAGGCGAAGGCGAAGTGCACGCCGCCCGGCACGGCTTCGAGCCGCCGCCCTTTCAGCGGGCCGGCGACCGCTTCGCCGAAGGCATTCCAGCGCGAGCCGGTCTGGATGTCGACGACATTATTGTCCCTCAGCTCGAATTCGAGCGTGCGGCCGTCGAGCGTGCGCAGAAAGGCGCTCGCCGCCGGGATCAGGCGCCCCTCGGCGATGCGCTCGGCATCGAGCGCGGAGCGCACGCGGGCCCGGGCGAAGACGACATAGGGCGTGCCGGCCAGCGTCTCGTTGAGCACGGCCTGTTTTTCGAGCCGGGCGAAGGGGTGCAGCCGTGTTTTCCCGCCGAGCGCGACGGCCAGCACCCGTTCCATCGCCGGCAGGCGCTTGTCCACCGGATCGTCGAAGAGGAAGGGGTTCTGGCCGATGCGGTCGTAGCCGCGGTAGGGGTTGCGGCCGTAGGGCCGCGCGTGGCCGGTGCGCCGCGACAGCACCTCGCCGACGGGATAGGCGGCGGCGAATTCCTCGAAGGCGACGACTTCGGCAGGCAGCATGCGCAGCTGGCGGCCGGCCAGCGCGCCGACGATGCCCTCGCCGGTGAATTGCTGCCACCAGGATTCGGTCTGGCGGTCGTACATGACCAGATCGCTCTTGCGCAGCCGCCCGGTGGTGCCGAAGTCGAGGATGCGGCCGTCGAGGCGGCGGTCGAAGACGATGGAGGCGTTGCACAGCGGGCAGAAGGTCACTGCCACGGGCACGCCGGCCAGCGTGTCATTCACGATCTCGTGGTACATGAGGATCTGCAGCGGATAGGCGCGCGCACGGCCTTCGAGTCGCAGCACGATGACCGGCTCCTGCGGCATGAGCCAGTCGCGCGCCAGGCTCGCCGTGTCGAAGCGCGGCCGGTCGATGGCCGGAATGCCGTCTTTCGGCGGGCCGCCGAACTGGATTTCGGCGAGATCGACGGTGCGCCTGGCGAAATCCGTCTTCGGCCAGGCCTGGCGGTCTTCCGGCGCGAGCTGCGCGCCCGCGCCTGCGGCGGCCAGCAAGGCAGCGGCGAACAGGACGGCCGCCCTGAAAAGCCGTGCAGCCATGGCTCAGCCGCGCCAGCGCACGCGGCTTCGCACCAGTTCGTCGACCTTGCCGAGGGAATCCGGCGAGTCGGTGATGACGGCGTAGAAGCCTTGCCCGCCGGGCCGCGCAATGGCGTTCCAGCCGCCGACCCGCGCCTGCTCGGAATCGGTCTTCATGCGCCTGGCGGGTATGAGGATCAGCGTGGCCAGCTTGCCCTCGTCGGTCTCGAAGACGATGTGCCAGCCGGTGCCCTCCGGCACCGGGCAGAGCTTCATGTAGCGCACGCGGCCGAGCGGGGCCTGCAGCTCGCCGCCGAAGGTCTGCATGACCTGGCGGAACAGTTCCGGATCGGCCAGGCGCGCGCTGGTGAAGGATTCCGGCTCGTGCATGACGTGCTCGATGGCCAGCCGCGCGTATTCCTGCGAGGCCGCGTCCTTCCATTGCTGGAAGCCGAAGGCGAAAGTCAGCAGCACGGTGGCGGCGAGCGCCCACAGGCGCGGCGAGTAGCCGAAGCCGACGCCGATCCTGCGGCGCAGGATGATGCGCTCGGCCAGTCCCTCCGGCACCGGCACGTCGAGGGCGGCGGCGAGGCGTTCCTCGTTTTCATTCACCTCGATGGCGAAGCCGCGGCAGGCGGGGCATGCGCCCAGGTGCGCCAGCGCCTCGCGCGAGAGGCGGCGCGGGTCGGCGAGTTTTTCGCGGCGGAAGTCGAGGCAGTTCATGAGCGCACCTTGGCCTGGGCGGAATCGGACAGTTGCGCGCGCAGCGCCTGCCGCGCGCGGGTGAGGCGGGTCATCACGGCCCCCTCGGTGGTGCCGAGCATCTCGGCGATCTCCCGGCACTCGTAGCCGCCCAGCACCTGCAGCAGCAGCGGCTCGCGGTAGGTTTCCGGCAGCGCCGCGACCAGCTCTTCCAGTTCCAGGTGGGCGCCGGCCTGGACGGCGGAGGGCAGATCGAGCTCCTGCGGGTCGTCGTCGCTGTAGTCGAGGCGCTTGCGCTCGTAGAGGCGGGCGTGCTCGCGGCGCAGGATGGTGATCAGCCACGGCTTCACCGCGGCGAGGTCTTCCAGGCTGTCCCAGTTCTTCCAGGCGCGGGCGAAGGTTTCCTGCACCAGATCCTCGGCGACGAAGCGGTCGCGGCACAGCCAGAGGGCATAGCGGTACAGATCCGCACCGTAGGCGCGCGCGGTCTGGTCGAACTGCCTTGAGCCGAGCTTGAAGAGCATGCCGATCATGTGGGTCAGTACCGCTTTCTCCGTCTGGCCGGGCCGCTTTGCCGGCCCCTGTTCGCATAGACCGGACGGGAAGCCCATTCCTTACAGTTGCTTGAGGACTGTAAGGTTTGCGCCGTCATATCGGTCTAATCGGCCAGGAAGCCATTTCGATGCTTCCCGCCCGGCTTTAGCGCGAAAGACGTGGGATACGTCGCTGCAAGTTTCGGGCGCAGCCCGCCGACTTCTACCCCCGCCCCGGGGCGGGGGCAGGGGGCGGGGGGACATGAATGCCTTTGCGACTTACATCGTCGGGGGCGTCCGTTACCATGAACATGAGCATTAAAGGAGGAGACATGAACGTCCAAGCCAGTTCCCTGCGACTCGCCCTGGCCGCCGCGGTGGCCTTCGGCCCCGGCATGGCGCCGGCGCAGGCCGCCAACCCGTGCAATCCCTGCGCGGCCAAGGCCAAGAACCCCTGCGCCGCCGCCAAGACCGATCCGAAGGCCATCGCCCGGCCGGCCGGCTACAAGCCCTACAAGGGCGATGCCGCCGCCCTGCAGAAGGAAGGCGGCAAGCTGTGGAACGACACCAGGCTGTCGACCAACGGCATGTCCTGCAACACCTGCCACCAGGGGCACGCCGCTTTCAATGCCGGCTTCGCCAAGCCCTATCCCCACTTCGTGCAGATGGTGCAGGATCAGTTCGGCCTGAAGAAGGTTCACCTCGACGAAATGGTGCAGGCCTGCATGGTGATGCCGATGGCGGCCAAGCCGCTCGGCTGGGAATCGCGCGAGCTGGCGGCGCTGACGGCCTATGCGGCCGAAATGCAGAAGACCTTCAAGCCGGCCAAGGGCAAGGCGGCGAATCCCTGCGCCGCGAAAAACCCCTGCGCGGCGAAGAATCCCTGCGCGGCGAAGAAGTAGCAACCGGCGCCGCCATCCGGCGGCGCTTTTTTGTCTCAACTCGATGGAGGAAACAACATGAACAGCGCAATGAAACAAGTTCGCCTGATCCTGGGCGCCGCCGCCCTCGCTCTGGCCGTGCCGGCGGCGTATGCCGATGCGCCGGGCAAGAATCCCTGCGCGGCGAAGAATCCCTGCGCCGCCAAGGAAATGAAGAAGGACGCGAAAAAAGACGCGAAAAAGGACATGAAGAATCCTTGTGCGGCGAAGAACCCCTGCGCGGCGAAGAATCCCTGCGCGGCGAAGAAGTGAGTCCGTGCCGGGCGCACTGCTGACCGCCTGGCGGACGGGGAGGCGGCTTGTCCTCCTCCCCTTTTTCCTGCTGGCGGCCTGTTCCGAAACACCTCAGCCCATGACCGCCGCCGCGCCCGGCGAGGATGTCGCCGGATTCCTGGCGCGCCACTGGCAGCGCCCGCTGGCTGCGCAGGGCGCCGCGCCGGCACATTTCACGCCGCAGGAAGCGGCGCTGGATGCCGCCGCCTGCGGTGCCTGCCATGCCGACCAGCATCGCGACTGGTCGGCCAGCCTGCACGCCAAGGCGATGGGGCCGGGCGTGATGGGCCAGCTCGTCGACATGGCGCCCGATGCCCACGAAGAACACCAGGCCTGCATCCGCTGCCACGCGCCGCTGGCCGAGCAGGCGGCCGACCTGTCTGCGGCCATCGCCGGTACAGTAAAAACAGGACTGCACCAACAAGGCAACACCTGCGCCGCCTGCCATATGCGCGAACACCGGCGCTACGGCCCCGCCCGCCGCGACGGCTCCGCGCCGAAACCGGAGGACAAGCTGCCGCACGACGGCTGGCAGGCCGCTGCCGCCTTCGAGGATTCCCGCTTCTGCGCCGGCTGCCACCAGTTCGAGGCCGACGGCTTCGCGCTCAACGGCAAGCCGCTGGAGAACACCTACGCCGAATGGCAGGCGAGTCCCGCCGCGCGCGAAGGAAAAACCTGCCAGTCCTGCCACATGCCGGAGCGGCGGCATCTCTGGCGCGGCGTGCATGATGCGGAAATGGTGAAGAGCGGCATCGCCATCGCCGTCGCGCCGCCGCGCGTGGAAGGCAACGCCGTGCTGGCGGGACTGACTTTTCGCAACAGCGGCACCGGCCACCATTTCCCGACCTATGTCACGCCGCGCGTCGTCGTCGAGATGTTCCAGGCCGGCGCCGACGGCCGGCCGCTCGACGGCACGCGGCAGGAGCACATCATCGCCCGCCAGGTCGCGCCGGACCTTTCGCGCGAGATCGCCGACACGCGCATCGCCCCCGGCGCCGAAGCCCGGCTCGACTACCGCCGGCCGCTGCACGCGCGCGCCGTGCGGCTCGACGCCCGCGTGCGCGTCGAGCCGGATGCCTTCTACACGGATTTCTACCGCGCGCTGCTGGCAAGCGGCGCGGGCAAGGGGGAGGCGATGATCCGCCGCGCGCTGGCTGATTCGCTCGCCTCGCATTTCCTCATCTACGAGAAAAGTCAGCCGCTGCAGGACGGCGCGGGCCGGCCCTGAGGCGCGGGGCGCAGCGCCCCGGAAAGGAGCAGGACATGAAAGCGAACATCTTCGGAACGTCGATCGTCGCAGCGGCCGTCCTCGCCGCGCCGCTGGCGCTGGCCGCGCCGCAGGTGGTGGAACTCAGCCAGGTGCCGTGCCAGTTCCTCGAGAGCGAGCACGGCGTCAATCAGGGCTTCAGATCGACGAAGATCCAGGACTGCGAGGCCATCAATGCGCGCACCGGCAAGGATCGGCTGGCGAAGGCAAAGACGCTCGAGCTGAAGCCGGGCAAGACCGTCTTCCGCGTCACCAACAAGGACGTGCCCTACGAGCTCGGCTTCTGGCTGCGCGGCGCCACCCTCCTCAGCCGCGCCGCGCTGCCCAGCGTCTCCGGCGGCGGCCTCGCCACCGGCAAGACCCAGGACTACGTCATCGACCTGAAGCCGGGCGAGTACGTCTATTCCTGTCCGCTCAACCCGACGCCGGACTACCGCCTGGTCGTCAAGTGAACGTGGCAATGCCGCGCTCGACGCCATGGCGAAGGAGCTCGATCCGGTGTTCGAGAAAATCGTCCGTGACGCCGCCACTCAATGAACCTGCGCCGGGCCGCAAGCAGCTCGCCGTCGTCGCCGTTGCGGCGATCCTCGCCGCGGCACTGGCGCTGCGCGCGGCGGCGGGCGGCTGGCGCATGGCGGCGCTGTCCGTCGTCGGTCTGCTGCTCGGCGCCACCCTCTACGGCTTCGCTTTCGGCTTCGCCTACGCCTACCGCCGGCTGATCGTCGCCGGCGACACGCGCGGCCTGCGCGTCCAGCTGGCCATGCTGGCGCTGGCGACGCTGCTCTTCGCGCCGCTGCTGGCGGCCGGCGAAATTTTCGGCCAGGCGGTCGGCGGCGCCGTGGCGCCGCTCGGCGTGCAAGTGGCGGCCGGCGCCTTCCTCTTCGGCATCGGCATGCAGCTTGCCGGCGGCTGCGGCTCGGGCACCCTGTACACCGCCGGCGGCGGCAGCCCGCGCATGCTGGCCGTGCTCGCCGCCTTCTGCGCCGGCTCCTTCTGGGCCAGCCTGCACATGGGCTGGTGGCAGGCGCTGCCCGACGCGGGCGAAATCGCCCTCGGCGAAGCGCTGGGCTGGGACGTCGCCGCCGTCCTGCAGACACTGACTTTGGCCGCCGCCTGGTTCGCACTGCGCCGGTGGGATTCCGGACGCGGCGCCGCCGGCTTCGACCCGCTGCTCGCCGGCGGCCTGCTGCTGGCCCTGCTCAACTTCGCCACGCTCGTCCTCGCCGGCCATCCGTGGACCATCACCTGGGCCTTCGCGCTGTGGGGCGCCAAGGCCGCCGCGCTGGCCGGCTGGCAGCCGGCGGGCGATGCCTTCTGGTCGGCGCCGTTCCAGAGCGATGCGTTGGCTGCGAGCGTCTTCGCCGATGTCACTTCGCTGATGGACATCGGCATCCTGCTCGGTGCGGCGGCGGTCGCGGCGGCAACCAACCGCTTCGCGCCGCAATGGCGCATCCCCTTGCCGTCGCTGGCGGCGGCCGTGCTCGGGGGGCTCCTCATGGGCTACGGCGCGCGCATCGCCTTCGGCTGCAACATCGGCGCCTTCTTCTCCGGCGTCGCCTCGACCAGCCTGCACGGCTGGCTGTGGTTCGCCGCCGCGCTGGCGGGAAGCTGGCTCGGCGTGCGCCTGCGGCCGAGGTTCGGCCTGGTCAACTGATCCTTTACGCTGCGGGCGAAGCGTCGCCCCAGCGCAGCTGCCGGTAATCGAAGCCGCGGGCCAGCGTCGGCTTGACGATCTCGAAGTAGGGCGAGATGTCGAAGTCGCGCGGCACGAACAGGCTGTGGTGGCGGATATGCAGGATCTCGTCGTAGCAGTCGTTGCAGTCGTCGCGCGCCGCCGGCCTGCGCGTCACGCTTGGCAGGATCGGGTAGCGCACCGACTGGAAGGCCTGCGCGATCAGCGTCGAGCAGATGGCGCGCGTCGGGTCGCCGCTGCCCAGCGCCAGCAGGCGGCGCCGCCAGCGCACCGGCACCGGCGGCTGCGGCAGCAGGTAGCGCACCAGGTCGAAGATGTTCTTCAGGTCGTAGCGGTGGCCCAGGCGCGAGAAAACGTAGCCGATGACCTCGCGGCGATCCGCCTCGCTGAGGCCGTGCGGACGGCAGATGCGCGTGTGCATCTCGGCGTATTTTTCGAGCGGCACGGCGATGACGCCGTCCACCACGTCGGCCTCCACCAGCCAGTGCCGTCCTCCCTCGCCCGCGGCATCGCCGACGTACAGCGCGGCATGCGACCAGGTGGACTGGCTGAGATACTTGATCGCCGTGCTGAAGCGGGTGTTGCCCTCCACCAGCAGCACGTCGCCCGGCCGGATCGTTGCAGCGAGCGCCTGCAGATCGCTGGTCGCCAGCGGCCGGTAGCGCGGATCGGGCCGGCCCAGGTAGCGGGCCAGGCGGCTTCCCAGCCGGTTCATGATCGGGTTCATGCGCTTCCCCCTTTATCCCACGCTTGCTCCATTAGACCGATGAATTATCACCCGTCTTACACCCATGGCGGCAGCCGAAAGACGCGGCCGCTGTAATGAAACGCCGCCTGCCGCGACAAAGGGGCGCAGGTCGGATGTTCCGGCCGCAAAGCAGCAACCCAACCCCAACTTTGCACAAGGAGACTGTCATGAAAACCACTTCCACGCTTCTGGCCGCGCTGGCCGCCGCTACGCTGATCGCCGCCCCGGCCGTCCAGGCCGCCGAACAGGAGAATCCGTTTGCCGCGCTGCCCTACTACGGCGCCGATCACGCCCGCGAGACGGGTGGGGCCGCGACGTCCGCCAAAGCGGCGCTGGGCGTCGCCGGGAGAAAGGCCGATTCCGCGAAGCAGGCCAACCCCTTCGCCGCGCTGCCCTACTATGGCGCCGATCACGTCCGCGAGGCGAATTGGGCCGTGCCTGCCATGGCGTCGCTGGGCGTCGCCGGGAGGCAGGCCGATTCCGGGAAGCAGGCCAACCCCTTCGCCGCGCTGCCCTACTACGGAGCGGACCATCAGCGCTGACCGTGCCTGCAAGGCTGGCCGCCCGCGGGGCAACCCGCCGGCGGCTTGTTCATGTGCGCCCGCTGTAAGAAATCGGCCTGTTGCCGTGTCTATATCATGGTGATCCGATGAAGAGCCAAGGGAGATCGACGCCATGCATGAACTGGTCAAGGACTACTACGGCCGCCAACTGGCCTCGTCGGCCGACCTGAAGACTACCGCCTGCTGCGACGCCTCCGCCACACCCGCCTGGCTCAAGCCGCTGCTGGCAAAAATCCATCCCGAGGTGCTGAGCCGCTACTACGGCTGCGGCCTGGTCGCGCCGCCGCTGCTGGCAGGCTGCCGCGTGCTCGATCTGGGCAGCGGTTCCGGCCGCGACGTCTATGCGCTGGCGCAGCTCGCCGGCGCGGCGGGCGAAGTCGTCGGCGTCGACATGACCGACGAGCAGCTCGCCGTCGCCGAGCGCCACCGGCGCCACCATGCCGAGGCCTTCGGCTTCGACAACGTGCGCTTCCTGCACGGCTACATCGAGCGCCTCGACGAGCTCGACCTGGCGCCGGGCAGCTTCGACGTCGTCGTCTCCAACTGCGTCGTCAACCTCTCGCCCGACAAGGACGCCGTGCTGCGCGGCGTGCACCGGCTGCTCAAGCCCGGCGGCGAATTCTACTTCTCCGATGTCTACGCCGACCGGCGCGTGCCGGAGGCGGTGAAGAACGACCCCGTCCTCTACGGCGAGTGCCTCGGCGGCGCGCTCTACTGGAACGACTTCCTCTCGCTCGCCCGGCGCACCGGCTTCAACGATCCGCGCCTCGTCGAGGACCGGCCGCTGGCGGTCACCGATCCGGAACTGGCGCCGCGCATCGGCAACCTGCGTTTCTTCTCGGCCACCTACCGCCTGTTCCGGCTCGACGGGCTGGAGTCCGACTGCGAGGACTACGGCCAGGCGGTGGTCTATCGCGGCAGCATCCCCGGGCAGGCGCACGCCTTCGTCCTCGACCGGCACCACCGCATCGAGGCCGGCCGCGTCTTCCCGGTCTGCGGCAACACGTATCGCATGCTCGGCGAGAGCCGCCTGGCGCCGCACTTCGACTTCATCGGCGACTTCTCGCGCCACTACGGGATTTTCGAGGGCTGCGGCAAGGCGCTGCCGTTCGCTGCCGAAGGCGCCGCCGCGGGCGACGACGAGAGCTGCGGCTGCTGCTGAACCCGAGGACAACCCCGATGCGCATCGAACCCCGCGACGCGAACGCCACCCCCTGGTATCTGCGCCTGTTCTTTTGGCACCAGCGCCGCAAGTACGGCCGGCCGCTGGATGCCGCCCTCGTCTGGGCGCGCTCGCCGCGCCTGTTCCTCGGCGTGGCGCACCTCTACGGCGCCATCGACCGGCGCGACTCGCCCATCGCGCCGCAGCTGCGCTCCCTGCTGACGGTGCGCATCTCGCAGATCAACCACTGCCCCTTCTGCGTCGACCTCAACGCGCGCACCCTGCTGCAGCGCGGCCTGTCCGAGGAGAAGCTGCTCGCGCTCTCCGCCTGGCGCGACAGCGCCCTGTTCGACGAGCGCGAGCGCGCGGCGCTCGACTACGCGGAGGCGGTCACCATCACCGACCGCACGGTCGATGCCGGGCTGGAAGCGCGCCTGCGCACCCACTTCGACGACGACGCCATCGTCGAGCTGACGGCGCTGATCGCCTTCCAGAACCTGTCGAGCAAGTTCAACGCCGCCCTCGGCGTGCCGCCGCAGGGTTTCTGCCACCTGCCGGTGCCGGCTGCGTGACCCGCCCGCCGCAGGGCGGGACGCCGGAGCCGAGCGGCTGCGTCGTGTAGAAAGTCAGTCCCCGCAGCACGGCGGCCAGCGCGGCGTACCCCCTCTCCCGCTGGCGGGAGAGGGTTGGGGTGAGGGTGGACCGGCCGCTTGCCCTTCACCCTGACTCCTCCGCGTACTGGCTCGATAAGGGTTACCACCTGCATTTGGCCGTCAATGCCGATCACGGCAGGAAATCGGATGCGCTGGATGACCTTTTGCACCCTCATTTATTCGGCGTAAATCATACAATTTGCGCCAAATAAATGGCGCGATAATTGACAATCACCTTAAAATTAGGTAGTTATATGGCGCGTATTATGATTAACGCGCCAATAAAAGGTGAGGCATGCCAAAAAAGCTTCCTGAGGACTTGACTGCACGAATTGAAGCCGAGATCGCCCGGCATCCGGAGGGCATGGGCATCGATGCCCTGCATGCCGCCCTGGTCGACATCGTCAGCCGCCGCACCCTGCAACGTCGCCTGGGCGAACTGGCTGAACGGAAACATATCTCGGCAACCGGTAAAGGCAAGGCGCGTTTGTACCGGGTGCCTGGCAGCGTCGATGTTTATCTCAGTCAAGACAAGACCGTCACGTCGAGCACGGAGATGGTTGCGCCTGCAGTTGAAGTCTACGTGCCCATCACGCCCGCAGCCCGGGAAGTACGCGACTACGTGCGTCAGCCCATCCAGCAACGCAAGCCGGTCGGCTATGACCGCGAATTTCTCGAAGCGTACCGCCCCAACGAAACAAACTATCTGCCGCCGGAAATTCGCGAGCACCTCCATAACATCGGCCGTTCCCCCGACGGCGAGCGCCCGGCGGGCACCTATGCGCGCGATATCCTGGGGCGCCTGCTGATCGATCTGTCCTGGGCCTCGAGCCGGCTCGAAGGCAACACCTACACCCGGCTGGATACGCAGAACCTGATCGAGCTTGGCCAGGCGGCCGAAGGCAAGGATCGCCGCGAGGCGCAGATGATCCTCAACCACAAGGCCGCCATCGAGTTGCTGGTGGAGCAGGCCGAGGATATCGGCTTCAACGCCTTCACCTTCTTCAACCTGCACGCGCTGCTGTCCGAGAACCTGCTCGCCGATCCCGGCGAGAGCGGGCGACTGCGCAGCCGCATTGTCGAAGTCAGCGGCACGGTGTTTCACCCGCTGGGCATCCCCCAGCAGATCGACGCCTATTTCCGCATGGTCCTGGAAAAAGCGGACGCTCTCGAAGATCCCTTCGAGCAAGCCTTCTTCATCATGGTCCACATCCCGTACCTGCAGCCCTTCGTTGACGTGAACAAGCGGGTCTCCCGTCTGGGCGCCAACATCCCGCTCATCCGGCGCAATCTCTGTCCGCTTTCCTTTATCGACGTGCCCGAGCGGGCCTATGTGGAAGGCACCTTGGGCGTGTACGAGATGAGGCGGGTGGAACTGTTGCGCGATGTGTTCATCTGGGCCTATGAGCGCTCCTGCCAACGCTACATGGCCATCCGCGAAACCGTCGCCGATCCCGATCCCGTGCGCCTGCGCCATCGCGAGGCGCTCATCGCCATCGTGGCCGGGATCGTGCGCAGCCGGCAGGAGCCCGGCAAAGCGGCTGTGCGCAAGCTGGCGGAGCCCCTGGTCCCGGCGGAAGATCTGGATCGGCTCGCTGCGCTGGCTCTGGAAGACCTGCGTAACCTGCACGAGGGCAACGTAACCCGTTACCGGCTGCGGCTGTCCGAGTATCGGTCGTGGCAAGCGCGGCAACGTGGTGGCACGGCGTGACGGGCAGAAAATGGGCCATATGCCTGACGGAAGGGCAATTCACACAATTTGGCCTTTGCCGTCGCCGGAGAGTGACGCTAACTTAGTCCGCACCCGGCCAGACGCCATCATTCCGGGGCCGCGCAGCGGAACCCGGAATCCTGTCTCATTGCTCGAACTTCGCTGGTGTCTACGGAACCCCAAATTTGACACAGCTTTTGGTTGGATCGGAATTTGAAATCCGACACACCGGTTGTGCGGGGCCATTGCCCCGAAGCGCGCCGGCCAACGTGCGCCTGCGCCGCGCGCTGCGCAACCCGCAAGCCGCGCTGCGCGCGCTCGGCTACGCCCACGCCACCCGCATCGGCCGCGTGCTGCCGCAGGGCGAGGCGATGGAGCCGATCAGCCTGGTGGTGTAAAAGTCAGTCTCCGCGGCACGGCGGCCAGCGCGGCGTACCCCCTCTCCCGCTGGCGGGAGAGGGTTGGGGTGAGGGTGGACCGGCCGCTTCCCATCACCCTGGCCTATTCCCCGCGCCCCGCAGAAAGTACCCTTGAGGTGCAACGGAGAGTGGGAACGAAGCTCTACAGGAAAGGCAAGGCGTAATCATGGCAACCGCTACCGCATCCCGCGACAGGATCGACATTCGGACATTGCAAAAAGCCTGGGCCGCGTTCGATCGCGTCGCGCATCTGCGCCCGATCCGCAGCGAGGCGGAATACGACCGCACCGTGGCGCTGATGAATTATCTCCTCGACGTCGTCGGCGACAAGGAAGGCCATGCCCTGGCCGGGCTGCTCGACCTGGTGGGCGAACTGGTGGAGGACTACGAGAGCAGCCACTTGGCCATCGAGCCCTCCGAACCCAGGGAAGTCCTGCGCTACCTGATCGAAATCCGCGGCCTGAAGCAAGGCGACCTGGCGCAGATCGTGCCGCAGAGCAATCTCTCCGCCATCCTGGCGGGCAAGCGCAAGATCAGCGCAACCCTGGCTGGGAAACTGGCCAGGTTCTTCAAGGTCAGCCCGGCGGTATTCGTGCCGAACTGAGCCTCCCTGCGTCATGGCGCGCAGCGCGGCGCCAGCGTGGAACTCGATCGGCAGCAGGCCGGGATTCGGCTTGCCGCCGCCTTGTTCCCTCTCCCCGCACGCGGGGCGGGTTGGGGTGAGGGTGGACCGGCCGCGATAGCTGCTGTTCAGGCAGCGTACGGCGTCAGCGTCGGCAGTCCACAGGGCAGCAGACGTTCAACCGAGCTAAGGTCACTCCGACGGTCGATGCCGGTTTCGCGGATGAAGGCGCGCGAGAACGCCGGCTGGCAGCCGTAGCCGACTTCTTCGGCCACGGGCGCCAGGGCGCGTCCCTTGCGCAGGAGGCGCTGGGCAAAGCCGATGCGCATCTGCGACATGCCAAGCGCCTGGTGCTCGCCAGATTGGCTGGCTGTTCTCTCGGGCGGCTTGCTTTTCGCCGCTCTTGAGCCCTGGTCACCTGCATGAGTCCTGCCACAGTGGGCGGATGGCTTGTGGTTAGTCTTTGAGGATACGCGTTCCTGTCGTTTCCTCAATGGCTGAAGCGAACAGATACCAGCCATACGTGTTCGTAGACGACGTACCAGATCGCCAGAACCACTGAGATCCGGAACACCCAAAATGCAATTGCTTTCATATGGCAGTGGCTTCAGTTACGCCTGCTGATAGAACAGCCCCTCGCCGCCGTGGGGGTACCTGACGATGTTCTGAATCGGATCTTTGATTTCTCGGTACCGCAATGGACCTCTAGACATTGCATCTTCTCAAAGGGCCAGTCAGCGGTATGCATGGATGGATCTCGCATATGCCTCTCCGGCTTCACCTCCAGTAGCCCTTGATACCGACCCCATATATCTGTGGGTCGGCGCCGTATTTCGCCTCATGTTGCTTGCCAAGATGTCCGCGACAGCCTTCGGCAGACAAGGCGTAATTGGCGCGTGATGGGCGTCGGTCAGCCGACCGTCGCGGCCTAGGCCCATGTCGCCGATGGCGACACCGGGCACGCGGTTCTGCTTTTCGTAAAGCGGCTCGGCACCGACAAAACCAGGATAGATACGACGCCGAGCACCTCAGCCCGAACTTCCTGCAAACAGCAGACAGCGACAAATGCCACGTTGAATTCCATCGCCACCTTGGGAACATCGGCATTACGCGGTGATGCTAGTGCAATAAGACATATTCGTCAATTTGACATAGATGGCAAAATTTGTAGCGACCCAAGCCTTTGCTAGGGAAATGCAAAAAAATTGTAGAAACGGCAGGCAATTAGCTTGCTGCGGCGCATCAAAAACCTATAAATAAGTTTCCATTGACAAGTGATGACGGCAATATGTATATTCTCATAATGACACTACAGTACAATACGGCTGGCGGCTGTGGTTGTATCAGCGCGAACAATTGTTGCCCGGCCGGGTAAGCGGGACTAAGGAGGAGAGGAATGAAAATTCCATACGGGGAATCATTGCGTTTCAGCTTGCATGCAAATTGGCGGTTGGCGGCGTCTGCGCTGATGACCACCATATGGTGCGCCAGTCAGGCTTACGCGTTCGAGGTGGCCGGTGACTCGGACGTATCGGTTCGTTGGGACAACACCTTCAAATACAGCGTCATGCGGCGGCTGAAGAATCCGAGTAGTGCCCTTATCTCTCCGCCGACCATGCCCCCGGTGCTCCCTCCGGCAGGAAACATTGCCGGGACAAACTTCGACGATGGCGATCGCAACTTCAAGAAGGGGGTCGTCTCGAATCGTGTCGACTGGCTGTCTGAGCTCGATGTCACCTATAAGGACTGGGCAGGCTTCCGTCTTAGCGGAGCCGCCTGGTATGACAGTGTCTATAACCGTTCGAATGACAACGATTCGCCGGCCACAGTCAATTCTGCAAGCGTTCCCGCTGGCCAATTTACCAATGCGACGCGGAACCTGATGGGAAAGAAGGCGGAGCTTCTCGATGCCTTCGTCTTCGCTCAAGGGGATATCGGTGGGATGGCTTCATCAGGGCGGCTCGGCAAGCACACCGTGCTTTATGGGGAAACCCTCTTCTTCGGTTCCAACGGAATTGCAGGTGGCCAAGCACCTGTTGATGCCATCAAGCTGCTCTCTGTGCCAGGTTCTCAGTTCAAGGAAATCTTGAGACCTGTCCAGCAATTGTCGGGGCAGGTGCAGGTAACGAGCAATGTGTCGGTCGGTGGCTATTACCAAGTCAAGTGGGAACGCACTCGCATAGCCCCCTCCGGAAGCTATTTCAGCAATTATGACCCGGTCGATGCAGGTGGCGAGCAGGGGTTTCTGTTCACCGGGGCGCCAGGCTTCCTTGGCGGTCCGGTGAACACGATTACACGTGCGGATGACATAAAGGCAAGAAATTCCGGGCAGGGGGGGCTCCAGCTGCGCCTGAGACCGGATGGAATTGATACCGAGTTCGGTTTCTATGCTATCCGGTATCACGACAAAACCCCGCAGTTCTATGTCTATCCGATGTCGCCGCCGCTTCCGGCCATCCCGCTAACCTACAAGGTGGTCTTCCCTGAAAACATCAGGGCGTACGGGGCAAGCTTCAGCACCGTTCTCGGCTCAGCCAGCGTGGCGGGTGAGATTTCTTTCCGCCGCAATACTCCGCTGATCAGTCGCCTCACTCTCCTCGATCAGGCGGGGGCCTTGGTTGCAGATAATGACAGCAACCCCTTTTACGCGGTCGGTAACTCTGCTCATTTGAACCTCTCGACAATCATATCGCTGCCGTCGACTGCCTTGTGGGAGGGCGGATCTCTATTGGCGGAGTTGGGCTGGAACCGGCGGACCAGCATTACGAAGAATCCGACATCTCTTGATCCGAACGTGGATCGAGACGCCTGGGGCTTCCGCTTCGTCTTCGAACCGGCCTATTACCAAGTGCTCCCTGGGCTCGACATTACCATTCCAATCGGGGTGGGTTACAACCCAAAGGGTAAGTCGTCGGTCGTTTCGGCGTTCAACGGCGGCGTTCATCGCGGCGGCGATGTGAGTATCGGCATCAACGGCGAGTACCAGAAAGTCTGGAAGCTCAGTGCGAAGTATGCCCACTTCCTGGGAAGCGAGAACGTACGCACCATTCCGAACGCATCGCCAACTGCACCGTTGATGAGCTCGTTTGCTCAGACCTTTAAGGACCGTGATTTCCTGTCCTTCAGCGTGCAACGCACATTCTAAGAACGAGGAGACCCTCAAATGAACAAGCGCAATCTGCTGGTCGCCGCATTCGCTAGTGCCCTTCTTCAGGCCTATGTCGTCCAGGCAGCGGTGACTCCGGAGGAAGCAGCCAAACTGAAGTCGAACCTAACGCCGATGGGGGCCGAGAAGGCGGGCAATAAGGAAGGGAGCATACCGGCCTGGGAGGGCGGATACACTAAAGTTTCCTCCGGGTGGAAGCAAGGTGACTTGCGCCCCGATCCGTTTCCTGGCGAGAAACCAACGCTGCAGATCACAGGCAAAAACGTCGATCAATTCGCAGACAAGCTAACCGATGGCGTCAAGGTCTTGCTCAAGAAGTATCCGACATTTCGTCTCGATGTTTATCCCACCCATCGCACTGCAGCGGCACCGACCTGGCTATACGAAAACACGTTCAAGAACTCGACAAGAGCAAAGACCACGGACGGGGGCTTATCGATCGAAGGAGCGCATGGCGGAGTTCCATTTCCCATTCCAAAGGATGCGCACGAAGTCATGTGGAACCACATCACGGCGTGGAAGGGTCTATCAGTCGAGTATGGAGCTCGTAGCCTCATCGTGCAGCCTGACGGCAAGTCGGTATTGAGCACGCAGTGGAAGCAGGACCGCCAGTGGCCGTTCTACGAAGACAAAGGTGCCGAAGGGTATGGTGGTGACTATCAGTTGTTTCGCCAAGTGCAAGTTGCCCCTCCCTTCAAAGCGGGCGAATCGATACTTGCGCGCGAATCGCTAAACATCAAGCAGGGAAGGCGGGCCTGGCAGTACCTGCTTGGCCAACGTCGCGTACGGCGAGCACCTACCCTCAGCTTCGATACGCCCGATTCCGTATCGTCGGGGCAGGGTTATTACGATGAAGCATTCGTGTTCAACGGCTCACTCGAGAAGTATGAGTGGAAGCTGGTCGGCAAGAAGGAGATGTATGTTCCCTACAACGAAAACCGTCTCTACGCCTTCAAGGAAGCTGATCTGATAACGGGCGGACACGTTAACCCCGATGCGCTGCGCTGGGAGCTGCATCGAGTCTGGGTCGTTGAAGCGACACTCGCGCCGGGGAAACGCCATGTGGTGCAAAAGCGCCGCCTATATATCGACGAGGATAGCTGGCATGCGCTGTTGGCTGACGGATGGGATGCGCAGGGACAGCTGTGGCGTATGCAAGTCGGCCTGCCCTTCGTGGCCGCTGACGCCCCGGGCGTCTTCACGATTTCCTTCGCCAATTTCAACCTTCTGACGGGAGTCTGGGTTCTGAGTACGATCTGGAACGAGGCATCCCCCAAGTACAAGCTCGTCGACCCCAAGCCGGATAGCCACTTCACGCCCGACTCATTGGTCGGTCAGGGCATACGATGATGTTGGCGTCCAGGCGATTGGTTCTCGTAGGAATGGTTGCCTTGGTCCCCGCGATCGCGGCGGGCTGGCAGCCGGTTGCGGACGGCCTTCTCAATCACACCATACGTTCCTCGCTGCTGACGCTGGCCACGCGCTTCCAGGACCAGCTCCTCGCCGACGGGAAGTTGCACGTCTGGTTCTGTGGCACCGGCTCACCCCAGGCGGAGCACGGGCGGGCACAGTCCTGCCTGGCCGTGCTTGCCGACGACACCTTTCTGGTGTTCGACACGGGCCCGGGTTCCGGAATCCGCGCCGATCTGGACAACCTGCCACTCAGCCGTCTGGATGCGGTCTTCTTCACACATCTGCATTCAGACCATATCAACGATCTTCCCACCTTTGCCAACCACAGCTGGCGCTACGGCAGGAGCAGGCCGCTGGACGTCTTCGGACCTGCGGGGACCACTGCTGTTGTCGAGGGCTTCAACCAGGCCATGGCGCCCGACGTGGCGATTCGGTCGCGCAATGAAGTGAAGGATGCGTCCGGCGCCGCCTCCGTGGGACATGACATAGTTGTTCCCGGCGATGGCAAGCGCGAGCTCGTCTACGAGAGCAGCACCGGTGTGAAGGTTTACGCTTTCTTGGTCCACCACGAGCCCGCCGAGCCGGCGTTTGGCTACCGCGTCGAGCACCGGGGCCGCGTAGTAGTGATCAGTGGGGATACCCGAAAGACCGAGCAGATCGCCCAGTTCGGCAAGGATGCGGACCTGCTCGTACACGAAGCCTACAACAAAGACCTCGTAAACCGGGTGCTGGGGATGGAGCACGAGGTGCCGGAGGCGCCCGGCAGCCGACGCGCATTCGAGATCGCGCGGCTCACGCAGGCCTACCACACCAGCCCCATCGAGGCTGCGGAGCTGGCCGCGAAGGCCCGCGCCCGGATCCTTGTCCTCACGCACGTCATTCCTCCAATGGGACAGGGCCTGAAACGCTGGGTGCTGGAGTCATTCTTCTTGAAGGGAGTCTCGGATGCCTACCGGGGTGATGTGTTGCTCGCGGAAGACGGTATGCACCTGGCGTTGCCTCTGGCCGTACCGGAACGCAGTGTGGAGAAGGGCCAGTGACACCATCGTCAACCGGCCAGAGATGCATTCGCGATCTGACCGTCGCGAAGATGACCACGGCTTGGTGTGTGCGCAACGCAACGGTACTCATCACCGCGCTCATCTGCAGCGCTGCCTTAGCTCTGCCCGAAGTCATTGATCGTCCGAGCATGGCGCGCGCGCGCGCGGCCCAGTCCCTGCTGCTGAGCGTGACGCGCGCCGGTAATCGTCTGGTCGCTGCCGGAGAGCGCGGCATCGTCTTGCTGTCGGACGACAACGGAAAATCATGGCGCCAGGCGCGGGTGCCCGTGAGCGTCACGCTGACCAGCGTCCGTTTCGTGGATGCGCGGGAAGGCTGGGCCACCGGCCATGGCGGCGTGCTGCTGCAGACCGACGACGGCGGCGAGACGTGGTCGAAGCGCTTCGACGGCGTCGAGCTCGCGCGGCTCGTCCTGCAAGCGGAAACGGCCAAAGGAGCGACGGCCGACCCGGTGCAGCTTGCCGACGCTCAGCGCTTGGTCGCCGAGGGGCCGGACAAGCCGTTGCTCGACGTCTGCTTCCTGACGCCGCGCCTCGGTTTCGTTGCCGGCGCGTACGGATTGTTCCTGCGCACCGACGACGGCGGCAAGACCTGGGCGCCGTGGCAGGCGCGCCTACCCAACCTCCAGGGCCGCCACCTCACGCAAATGGCGGCGGCTGAGGGCGCGTTCTACGTGGTCGGCGAACAGGGCCGCGCCTATCTGTCCACCGACGGCGGCAACGGTTTCCTTGAGCTGAAGTCGCCTTACCGCGGCACCTTCTTCGGCGTCGCCGCCTTGGCGGACGGTGCAGCGCTCATTTACGGCCTGCGCGGCAAAGTCTTCCGCGTCGCCGCCCGCGGCAGCGACTGGACGAAGCTCGCCACGCCGGGCTCCGTCAGCTATGCGGCCGCGGTGCGGCTCGCCTCGGGCGACCTGCTCGTGGCGAGTCAGACTGGCGAGCTGCTGCGCAGCGCTGACGGCGGCGCGTCGCTGGTGCCGGTCGAACTGCCAATTCACACGCTGACAGCCGCGCTGGCGCAGGCGGCCGACGGCGCGCTGATCGTCGCTGGCCGCGGCCTGTCCCGCCTGTCGCTCGCGGGCAGCCTGGGAGACGCGCGATGAACATGGACTGCCGCACTCTACAGCAGCCGGTCGTGCGCCGGATCGAGGATTTCGACCCGCATTCGGGGCTGCTGGTCGAGCGCGTGTTCTTCAATCACCGCGCGCTCGTCGTCACCGTCTTCCTGCTCGCCACGCTGCTGCTGGCCTTCCAGATGACGAAGCTGCGGCTCAACGCCAGCTTCGAGCGCGGCATTCCCACCACGCATCCCTACATCGCCCACTACATCGCGCACAAGGACCACCTACAGGGCATGACCAACGTGCTGCGCGTCGTGGTCGAGAACCGCCGCGGCACCATCTTCGACGCGCAGTACATGGAAACGCTGCGGAACCTCAACGACGAGCTGTTCCTGCTGCCCGGCGTCGACCGGCCCTTCCTCAAGTCGCTGTGGACTTCGAACACCCGCTGGCTCGGCGTCACCGAGGACGGCCTCGACGGCGGGCCGGTCATCCCCGACGGTTTCGACGGCTCGCCGCGCGGCATGGAGGAACTGCGCGCGAACATCGAACGCTCGGGCGAAATCGGCCAGCTCGTCGCGCCAGACTTCCAGTCGTCCGTCGTCCTCGTGCCGCTGCTCGAGCGCCACCCGCGCACGGGCGAAGACCTCGACTATCACCAGCTCTCGCAAGCCGTGGAGCGCGTCCGCGCCAAGTATCAGACCGAGAGCATCGGCATCTACGTCACCGGCTTCGCCAAGATCGCCGGCGACCTCATAGATGGCCTCGAGCAGATGCTGGTCTTCTTCGCCGCCACGGTGGCGATAGCGGTCGCGGTGCTGTTTTTCGCCACACGCTGCGTGCGCAGCACGACAATTGTCGTCACGTGTTCTCTGGTTGCCGTGGTGTGGCTGCTGGGGATGCTGCCGACCTTCGGTTACATCCTCGATCCCTATTCGATCCTGGTGCCATTCCTGGTGTTCGCTATCGGCATGAGCCACGGTGCGCAAAAGATGAACGGCATCATGCAGGACGTCGGTCGCGGTATGCACAAACTGGTGGCCGCGCGCTACACCTTCCGGCGCCTGATCCTGGCGGGTACTACGGCCCTGTTGGCGGACGCGGTTGGCTTCGCCGTGCTCATGCTTATCGACATTCCGGTTATCAGGAACCTCGCGCTTACGGCGAGCATCGGGGTTGCGATCCTGATCTTCACCAATCTCATATTGCTGCCGATCCTGCTCTCCTATATCGGTATTAGCGCACACGCCGCAGCGCGCAGCCTGCGCGAGGAGACGATGGATGAGGCCGATATCGCGCACGACAAGCATCCCCTGTGGCGGTTCCTCGACTTGTTCACCCGTCGCCGCAATGCGGTTAAGACAATTGTCATAGCTGTGGCGCTGGGCGTGGGTGGATTGGCTGTCAGCCATCAACTCAAGATCGGCGATCTGGATCCGGGCGCGCCAGAATTGCGCCCCGACTCGCGCTACAACCAGGACAACGCCTTCGTCACCTCGCACTATGCGACCAGCAGCGACATCCTGGTCGTCATGGCGAAGACGCGTCAGTACGGCTGCGTCGATTACAAGAACCTGGCGCTGACCGATGCGCTCGAGTGGGAACTCCAGCAGCTGCCCGGCGTGGAATCGACGAGTTCGTTCGTCGGACTAGCGAAGAAGTCCGCCGTCGGTCTGAACGAGGGGAGTCTCGCCTGGTACGAACTGCCGCGCACCCAGGACGTCCTGAACTCGATCGCAGTGCGCGCTCCCCGCGAACTATTCAACCAGGAATGCGATCTCCTGCTCATCTACGTCTACCTGAAGGACCACAAGGCAGACACGCTGACCGCGGTGACGCAGAAGGTCGAGGCGTTCGCCGCTGAGAATGGTTCGCCAGACATCGAATTCCAACTCGCTGCCGGCAACGCCGGCATCGAAGCTGCCACGAATATGGTGGTTCGCGAAGCCAATGCGCACATGCTGCTGATGGTTTATGCCGCGGTCAGCCTGCTGTGCTTTATCACGTTCAAGTCCTGGCGCGCCGTGCTCTGCGCGATTCTGCCATTGGCATTGACCTCGGTGCTGTGCGAGGCATTGATGGTGAAGCTCGGCATCGGCGTCAAGGTCGCCACACTTCCCGTTATCGCCCTGGGGGTGGGTATCGGCGTGGACTACGCCTTGTACGTCATCAGCGTCACGCTGACCCATCTGCGACAAGGAAAGGGATTGTCCGAAGCCTATTACCGGGCACTCCTGTTCACCGGAAAGATCGTCGTGCTGACCGGTGTGACGCTGGGCATAGGCGTCGCCACCTGGGCGTTCTCCCCGATCAAGTACCAGGCGGACATGGGCATCTTGCTGGCATTCATGTTCATCTGGAACATGCTCGGGGCACTGATCCTGCTGCCGGCGCTGGCGGCCATTCTGCTCACTCGGCAGGAATCGGGCGGTGATCCGGCCCGAAGCGAGGGCGCAGCACAGCCGGCAGACCATTCCACGGTATCGAGGTAACGAAACTTGAAACGTACACTGCTGAACACGATTCTGTTCGCGATTTCCGCCGTGCTGCGCCTGAAGGCCGGGCGGCACGCGGCCTTTCGCGAATTCATGCGCCGACACAACTGCGTGGTGCAGATCAGACTGAAAGACGGCAGCGTCGGACGGCACTACCGCTTCAGCAATGGCAAGGTCGAGACGAAGGCCGGCCTCCATCCCAGGCCCGACGTGGCCATGGTCTTCAAGGATCTGCCGACCGCCCTGCAGTTCATGCAGCCGAACCCGGACCAAGGCGAGATCGTCCTTGCGGCGAAAACCTTCCGGGTCGTCGTCGAAGGCCGCGATGAACTCGCAGTCTGGTTCATGCAGCTCATGAACATGATCAATACCGCCGGCGCCGAGTCGGGCACGGCAATGCCCGATGGCACAAGGCGTTACACGACGATCAGCAACGGCGGGCCGCTGTATGTCTTCGTCAAGAACGGCCGCATCGTTCGCATCACACCCATCGATCTCGAACCAACGGACGCACCAAGCTGGACCATCCAGGCGCGCGGCCGCAGATTCACGCCGCAGCGCCGGGCCACGGTCAGTCCGCACGCGTTGGCCCTGAAGTCCATGGTCTATTCCGACAAGCGCTTGCTCTATCCGATGAAGCGCGTCGACTTCGATCCGAATGGCGAGCGCAAACCTCAGAACCGTGGTATTTCTGGATACGAGCGCATCAGTTGGGACGAGGCGCTCGACATTGTCTCAGGCGAGATCAAGCGCCAGAAGGCCGTGCACGGCCCGGGCGCCATGGCCATTTACCAGAGCTCGCACCACCAATGGGGCAACGTCGGTTACTACCTGAGCGCAATGCTGCGCTTCGGAAATCTAGTGGGCTTTACGCGAGTGCACCCGAATCCCGATTCCTGGGAAGGCTGGTACTGGGGCGCCCAGCACCATTTCGGCAACAGCATGCGAGTCGGCCTTCCCGGCGGCTACGGGCTGGTTGAAGACTGCCTCAAGGAATGCGAAATGATCGTGTTCTGGTCGAGCGATCCCGAGACCACGAGCGGTGTCTATGGGGGGTTCGAAGGCACCCAGCGGCGCTTGTGGGCGAAGCAACTCGGCATCGAATTCGTCCATATCGACCCGCACCTCAACCCAACCGCGCAACTGCTCGGCGGCCGCTGGATTCCGATCAAGCCCGGTACGGACGCGGCACTTGCTGCGGCGGTCATGTACGTTTGGTGTACCGAAGGCCGCTACGACAAGGAATACGTGCGCACCAGGACCACCGGCTTCGACCAGTGGCGCGAATATCTGCTCGGCGTAGGCGACGGGGTCGCCAAGACTCCGGAATGGCAGGAAGCCGAGACAGGCGTTCCTGCGCATGTGGCGCGTGCGCTGGCGCGTGCCTGGGCGGGCAAGAAAACCTATCTCGCCGCCGGCGGCCCCGGCGGTGGCCTGGGTGGTGCGGCGCGCGGGGCGAACGGTTGCCAGTGGGCGCGCTCGATGATCCTGATGCTGGCCATGCAGGGATGGGGTAAGCCGGGCGTCAACTTCGGCAACCTGCAAGGCCTCACACCGCTCGACTTCTCGTTCTACTTTCCAGGCTACGCCGAAGGCGGCATTTCCGGGGAGCTCATGTGGACGGCATCTGCGGTGAACAACTACGTGCGCATGCCGCATGTGCTGACGGTGAATCCAGTCAAGCAGATGATTCCTCGCCAGCGTTTCCCTGAAGCGATCATCGATGGCAAGTGTGAAGGCTACCTGTGGGACGGCATGTCGATGGAGGCGCAGTTCGCACCTTACCGCTACCCGATGCCGGGCTTCTCGCCGGTCCACATGCTCTACCGCTACGGCGGCTCGTCCTTCGGTACGATCGCCAACTCTGCCCGCTTCATCGAGGCGTATCGGCATCCGTCGCTCGAGTTCGTGGTCAACCAGTCGATCTGGTTCGAGGGCGAAGCGCAGTTCGCCGACGTCATTCTGCCGGCGTGCACGACGCTGGAACGCTGGGATATCGGCGAGTGGGCCAACTGTGGCGGCTATGTACAGGATGCACAGGGTCAGCTCAACCACCGAATGATCCTGATGCAACACAAGTGTATCGAACCGCTCGGCGAATCGAAGTCCGATTACCAGATCTTCCTGGAGATACTGCAAAGGCTTGGCTTGGGCGCACTCTATTCGGAAGGCTGCAGCGAGCTCGACTGGTGCAAACGCCAGTTCGATTCGAGCGATCTGCCGCGCCGCATTTCCTGGAAAGAGTTCGTTAAGAAGGGCTACTACGTTGTCCCCCCAATGCCCGAAGGCGACCACCATTCGCCCTACATGCGTTGGTTCGCGGAAGACCGAATGAAGGACGCGCCCGAGGCCTTGCCATTGCCGTCTCAGTATGCCGAAAAATTCGGCAAAGGATTGCAGACACCGTCAGGCAAGATTGAGTTCGTCCCTACCACCCTCGTGCGGGCGGGCAGTCGCGACCCAGGCAGGCAGCCGCTCAACCGTTACGTGCCGTCCTGGGAGGGCCCGGCGACGACGGAACTGCTGACGCGCTACCCACTTCAGCTGATCGCAACGCACCCGCGCTACAGCTTCCACACCTATGGAGACGGCAAAAACAGCGTCATCAACGACATCAACGAGCACAGGATGAAGGTTGGCGATCACCGCTACTGGGTGATGCGGCTCAACCCTGAAGATGCGACGATGCGCGGCATCGCACAGGGCGACCTAATTCGCGTCTTTAATGACCGCGGAGCTGTGATCTGCGCGGCCGACATCGTTAATACGGTCGCTTCCGGTGTGGTGAAAACCTTCGAGTCTTGCGCCGAATTCGACCAGCTGATGACGGACCAGGGGCTTGTCGACCGCGGCGGCAGTATCAATCTGCTGACCAATGCGCGGCCGCAGGTTGCAGGTACCGATGCCAGCGCTCCGAATTCTTGCCTGGTTCAAATAGAGCGCTGGATTGCTTCCTCCAGCGCAATCCGGAGAGTATGCAATGCCTGAGATGTTTGCCGTTGTGGCTGATGTTCCAGGTGGACCAGGTGTGCTGCGCTTCAGGCATCAGTATCCCGCGCCATTGCCCGGTAAGGGAGAGCTGCGCGTGCGCGTGGCAGCGGCCAGCCTGAATCCAATCGATTGCGCCCGACGTAATGGCTATGGAAGTCGAGCAATGAGGGTACTTGGTGCAGCCAAGTTTCCGTTAATCCTGGGCAGCGACTTTGTTGGCGTAGTTGATTTGATTGGCCTGGAGGCCAACGGGAGGCAGGTCGGCGAATGGGTTTATGGCTGCAAGAGTCCCGCACGATTCGGAACCCACGCTGAGTATGCGACTGTACCGGCTGCGCAGGTAATGCCGTTGCCTGATTCCCTGGTCATGGAGGAAGCCGCTGCTGTGCCGTATTCCTTCGTGACGGCATACCGTCTGGTAAGCGCGGGTCTCGGGTGGAAGGGCGGTGATTGTCATGGGCGCCGTGTGTTGGTGCACGGGGGACTTGGCTCCGTGGGATCGTTAGCAACGCAGCTGCTTGCCTACTGGGGAGCAGAAGTGGATATCTCGGATCGTACGCCAGATGCAGGCAGGTGGCGTCAGTTGGGCGCACGAAACGGGATCGACCTTTTGCGGCTGCCACGCGATTCGGTGGTAGGTAAGTACGACGCGGTTCTGAACTGTGCGCAGTTTCAGAATGAGGCGGCGCTTTTCCCTCTGTTGGGCCGGGAAGGGCGCTACGCAACCATCGTCCATCCATTGATTACCCTGATCGACCAGTACGGCTGGGTGAAGGGTGGGTGGGTGGCCCGTTCGATGTGGCGCGCGCAGGCGCGACTGGTCAGACAAGCCGGAGGCGGAAGTTACCGATGGGTGTTGTTCCGCCCCGAAGGCGAAGCCTTCAGAATACTTTCGGCCATGGCCGAGCAAGCGATTCTGAGGCCGCAAGTGGGCCGCAAGTTCAGTGCCTGCGATGCGGTGCAGGCGCATGAATCGATGGCTGCTGGCGGGCTGCAGGGAAAAATCATCCTACAGATGCCATAGCCTTTAAAGGACTCTGTTATGAAGAAGTGGAACTTGGTGATCGACATCGCTCTCTGCGAAAACTGCAACAACTGTGTGCTCGCCACCAAGGACGAGCACATCGACAACGATTTCCCGGGTTATGCGGCGCCACAGCCGAAGCACGACCATCACTGGATCGATATTAAGCGCTGCGTCAGAGGAGCAGGACCGATGGTAGACGTCGCCTATCTACCAACCACCTGCAACCACTGCGATGCGGCACCCTGTGTCGCTGCTGCGCATGGCGAAGCGATCTACAAGCGACCTGACGGCATCGTGATCATCGATCCGCATAAAGGCAGGGGCCGCAAGGAACTCGTCGGCTCTTGCCCCTACGGTGCCATCTGGTGGAACGAGGAGTTGCAGTTGCCGCAGAAATGGATCTTCGACGCGCATCTGCTTGACCAGGGATGGCAAAGGCCGCGCTGTGTCCAAGCCTGCCCGACCGGGGCGTTGCGATCATTTCAAGTCGAAGACGAAGCGATGCAAGAGATGGTTCGCCGTGACGGCCTCGAGACTCTACGCCCTGAGCTGAAGACGAAGGCGCGAGTCTATTACCGTAATTTGCATCGCTATGCGAAATGCTTTATCGGCGGCAGCGTTGTAGTGACACGTGACGGCCTCGCCGAATGCCTGTCTGGCGCAGAGGCGACGTTGCATGCGGGAGGAAAGTTGATCACAGAGGCCGTAAGCGACGTCTTCGGCGATTTCAAGTTCGATGGCCTGGATCCATCCGGCGGGCTTTATCGAGTCGAAATTAGGCATCAGCAGTTCGGAATGGTGGCGAGGGACGCGGAACTTCGTGGCCAAAGCATCTACCTCGGCGAAATACACCTAGGTAGTAAGTAACAAATATGTCGTGAGGGAAATGCAATGAGCATTGTGAATTTGGCTGGTCAACTTTTCATGCGCCAGGTGAGATTGACAACTGTCCGTATCAGTAACCTGTTTCGACGTAAACGGATGAAGGTGGCATTCATTGGTCTGGGCAATATGGGCGCCGGGATGGCCGGCCGCATCCTCAAGGCGGGACACGACCTGACCGTATGGAACCGTACGGCGTCGAAGGCCGATCAGCTAGTGGCGGCCGGCGCAAAGCTCGCACCGTCGGCAGCAGCGGCAGCGAAAGAGGCCGATCTCGTCATCACCAGCCTGATGGACGACGCGTCGGTGCTGAATATGGTGCATGGTGAGCTTCTAAAGGTGATGAAGCCGGGTGCAATCCACCTTTGCGCAACCACTATATCGCCCGAATGCTCTGATAAGTTGTCTGAGCTGCACATGAAGTCCGGAACGCACTACGTCGCCGGCCCCGTGATCGGCAGACCAGACGCCGCAGCGGCTGGGCACCTCGTGACGTATCTCGCCGGCCCTCACGATGCGATTGAGACCGTGAAGCCTGTCTGTGACAGCTACGCCATGCTGGCCTTCGACATCTCCGATCGGCCCCCGGTGGCGAACTGCATGAAGCTGATCGTCAATTACGCGGCTGCTTCGATCATCGAGATCATGGGCGAATCGTATGCCTTCGCCGAGAAGTCCGGAGTCAATCTTGCAAACGTCCAGCAGTTCTTCCAGCTGGCGCTGGCCCATCCGGCGCTGAAGATGTATGCCGAAAAAGCGCGTAAGCGCGACTATAAGGAAGAAGTCGGCTTTGTCATGAGCGCCGGTCTCAAGGACGTGCGCCTCATGCTGTCGGCGGCCGGCCAGGCGGGAGTTGCCTTCGAGATCGGCAAGATCATCGAACGCAAGATGCTGGTGGCGCTTTCCGGCGATCTCGCTGCCGCGGACTGGAGCGCAACCTGCGAAGTGACACGCCGCGAGGCGGGTCTGTCATAACTGAAATTCACCAAGGAGAACTCTCTCATGTCGCTACAGAACTTCGTGTCTACGCCAAAGTTTGACGAATACAAGGAACTGCTAAAAGACCATTACAAGCTCGAACGCCGTGCCGACGGGGTCATCCTCGCCCAGGCGCACACGCTGGGCGGCAGTGTACAACTGAGCGTCGAGAATCATCGTGCGGTGGGCCAGCTATTCAAAACCGTGGGTGCCGATCCGGAGAACGAGGTCATGATTTTCACCGGAACCGGCGCCGACTTCATGATGCAGATCGATCCAGATGGTTTCAGGCTGGAACGGGAGGACGTTGATTACTGGGCCTACGAATACGCTTACAAGGACGGGCGGATCAATGTCGCGTCTCTCATCAATGACCTGGAAGTTCCCACCATCGGTGTCCTCAACGGTCCGGGCTTTCATTCGGAGTTGTGCCTGATGTGCGATATCACCATCTGTGCAGAGGACGCCGTGATCTTCGATCCACATTACCTCGCCGGGTCGGTACCGGCAGACGGCATCCATAGCTGCTTCCAGGAGCTGCTTGGAACCAAGCGAGCCGCCTACGCGCTGCTGACAGGACAGGCGATCGACGCCAAAAAGGCACTCGAGTACGGTTTGGTCAATGAAGTGTGGCCGAGGGAAAAACTGCTGGCGCGGGCATGGGTGCTCGCTGATCACATCATGTCCCAACCCCGCATCACGCGTCGCCTGACGACGCAGATTGTGCGGCGCCCTTGGAAGCAAAGAATTGTGGACAACCTGGACGGCGGCTTCGGCATCCAGATGTTCGCCCACGTGGCGAAGAAGGAAATCATCCACGACAGCAGCCGCGCCCACTTACTAGATTACGTCCGCAAGGGCAAGCAGAATAAATTCGACTAAACAGGGAGCGCGCTTTTCCAAGCGAGAGTTCGGGCAAGCGGTTATGGGCTGCCATCCCGCTGCCCTTATAGGACGAACATGAATCAACAACGCGAGTTACGAACGAGTCTGCGGACTCAACTGCACTACAAAAACTACATCGACGGCAAATGGGTCGATAGCGTCTCGGGTCGCCGCTTTCCCGTGTACAACCCGGCAGACCTCCGTGACCTCTGCCATGAATATCCGCTTTCGACGGGTGAAGACGCGGAGGCGGCGGTGCTAGGCGCACAAGACGCATTCTCGCGGTGGCGGCGCCGGTCGCTTTCCGAGCGCTCGACCATTTTGCGGCGTGCTGCCCAGATCATACGTGCCAGACGCGAGGAGATCGCGCAGATCGTAACTCTCGAGAACGGTAAGCTGATCGCGGAGTCGCTAACGGAAATTGACGCAGCGGCATTGGAGCTTGAATACCAGATCGGCGAAGGGGAACGATCCTTTGGGCGTATTGGCGATTGCTTTCGAGCTGACATTCTGGGCTACTCCCGCCGCGAGCCAATCGGCGTCGTCTCCGTTATTGTGCCGTGGAACTTCCCGTTCAATGTGCCGTGGCGCAAGCTTGGGCCGGCGCTGATGGCGGGCAATACTGCGGTGCTCAAGCCGGCCAGTCAGACCCCGGCAGTCGGCGAAGTCGTGATGCAGATATTGATCGAAGCGGGCATTCCCGACGGCGTTGTTCAGTTCGTTACCGGTTCCGGCGGCGAACTATCGCAGGCATTGGTGGGCAACCCACAGGTGCATGCCGTGACCTTCACCGGTTCGACCGAAGTCGGGCGCCAGATCGCATGCCTGGCGAGCGAGCGTTTCATTCGCACTCAACTTGAGATGGGTGGCAAGAACCCGATGGTCGTGTTGCGGGATGCAGATCTTGAACTGGCGGCTCACGACGCCGTCGTAGGAGCCTTCTCTTGCGCCGGGCAGTGGTGTACCGCGACAAGTCGTCTGATTGTCGAGGAAGCCATCGCGGACGACCTGATGGCGGCCCTGATCATGCGGACAGAATTGCTGCAGCTTGGTTCGGGAGTCGATTCGGCCGCAACGATGGGGCCGGTGGCCGGCAAGGCGCAACTCGATTCTGTCCTCGGGCACATCGCCCGCGCGCATGAGCAGGGTGCCCGCTTTGTCACGGGCGGCAGGCGGGCGGTCGAGGCCGGGCTCGAATCCGGTTGCTTCATCGAACCAAGCATCATCGATGACCCGGCCGTGACGCTCGACGTTTCGACGACCGAGGTCTTCGGCCCGGTGCTCGCGGTTTATCGCGTGCCCACCTATGAGGCGGCGCTCAAGCTTGCCAACGCGGTTCCCTACGGTCTGTCGTCGTCGATCTACACGTGCGATCTCGACAAAGCGATGCATTTTGCCGAGCACACCGAAGTGGGGCTTGCGCACATCAACGTGCACAGCGCCTACAAGGAGCCCCAGCACAGCTTCGGCGGTACCAAGGAATCCGGTTTCGGACTGCCGGAGGCCGGTTCGACGGGTATACAGTTTTTCCAGGACGAGAAAGCTATTTACGTCAGGAAGCGTGACTTCAGTGTCGCTGCCTGAGAAATCCATTACAAGGACATCGCCATGACATTGACGAAGGATCAACGAATACTGCTTTTCACAAATCTTGCTCGCGCCATGGCCCTCGACCGGATGATGATGCGCGTCATTCGTTCCGGCCGCATGGTCGGCTTTTACCACGAGGGCGGGGTCGCCTTGGCGCCCGGAGTTGCTGCCGGGAGTTTCCTCAAGAAGGACGACACCATCTGGGGCCACTACCGCGCCCACGGACTTGCACATTCCCTAAGCAAGGGCATCGACGTCAAGCATTACGTCGCCGAGCACATGGGGCGCGAGGCCGGATGCTGCAAAGGTCGATCGAGCTTTCACGCTTCCTTCCCCGCCGATCACGCCTTTGGTGCGTCGGGCAACATCGGCGCCAATTTCCCAGTCTCGATCGGCTACGGATTCGCCGCGAAGTACAAGAACAGCGGGCAAGTCGTCATGAACTGCTCCGGGGATGGTTCCTACGGTGAAGGGCGCGCGCACGAAGCGATGCTGATGTGCTCGCTGTGGCAGCTACCGGTGATCTTCTGGTGCGAGAACAACGGCATCGCCCAACACAGCGCGTTGTCGTCGCTGTTTCCCGGCGAACGTATTTCCCAGCTCGCCGCTGGCTACAAGATGCCATCGATGGTCGTCGATGGCCAGGATCTGTTCGCTTGCGGTGAGGTCGCGCTGCAAGCCATCGACCACGTTCGCGGCGGCAGCGGCCCGATCTTCGTCGAATGTATGACGCTACGCTCGCAGGAGCACAACGTCGGCGGTCTCAACAACGACGGACCGACGCCGCGCGACCAGGCGCTGATGGACAAGTGGAAATCCGAGAGGAATCCACTGATGCTCGCCGAGGCCGCGTTGCTGAAGACGAAGGCTCTTTCCCAGGAGCAGATCGACCTCATCAAGCAGGAGGCAGAACGCGAGGCCGACGCGATGGAGGCGTTTAGCGATGCCAGTCCGAAGGCGATGCCTTCCGTCGAATCCCTGATGTCCGCGGTGTATGCCGCTTGAGCGAGACCCATACCATGAGCAATGAACGAGAACTGACCCTTACCGAAGCGATCCGCGAAGCCATCACCGAGGAGATGGAGCGGGATGAAAACGTCTACATGCTCGGCATTAGTATCCAGGCCGGCACTTTCCCTCATACGAAAGGGCTGTGCGACAAGTTCGGCGCCCGGCGCGTGGTCGATGCGCCGCTCGCCGAGCCCGGCATCGTCGGCTGCGCGATGGGCTCCGCGCAGGAAGGGCTTCGGCCGATCCTGGACTTCATGTATGCCGGATTTTCCTACTTTTCCGGTTCGGAGGTCTTTCTTCAGGTTTCGCAATACCATTTTCTCCACGGCAGCCAGCTAGCACTGCCGATGGTGATGATGGGCACCTGCGGCGTCGGCCGCCGAGTGGCCAACGAGCATGCGACGATGCCCTATGGCGCGCTCATCCACCATCCTGGTCTCAAGGTTTGTATGCCCTCAACCCCGTACGACGCCAAGGGGCTGATGAAAGCCGCGATCCGCGACAACAATCCGGTGTTCTTCCTCTGGCATATCAACACGATGATGGTGAAGGGGCCGGTGCCGGAGGACGACTACATCGTCCCTCTCGGTTGCGCCGACGTCAAGCGTCAGGGAACTGACATCACCGTGCTGGCAAGCGGTCTGCAGGTCCATAACGTTCTCAAGGTTGCGGAGCAGCTTAAAAACGAGATCAGCATCGAGGTGATCGATCCGCGCAGCTTCGAACCTTTCGATTGCGACACGCTGCTGCGTTCGATCGAGAAGACGACGCGCTTGGTCATCGTCGACGAGGACTGGGAGCGCGCCGGTTTTTCTGCGGAAGTTTCAGCGCAGGTGATGGAAAAAGGCTACGACTTGCTTGATGCGCCGGTCAAACGCGTCTGCCATCCGAACATGCCGATTCCGGGCGGCTACATCGACGCCTACACGATGCCGACGCCGGAGCGCATCGAAGCGGCGATCCGCGAAGTCTGCCGCTGAGGAACAAGCCATGATTCGAGAACTGATACTGCCGCAACTGGCGATGGGCATGTCGGAAGGCACCGTTGTCCAATGGGCCATTGCCGAAGGGGCTCTCGTGCAAAGAGAGCAGCCGCTGGTGTCGATCGAAACCGAGAAAGTGGTGACCGATCTGCCATCGCCGTATTCCGGCTACGTGCATCATATCGCCAATCCTGGCGACACCGTGCCGGTGGAAACGCCGATAGGCTTAGTTGCCGAGACGGAAGAGGAGTACCGCACTCTGATCGCTGATGGGGCATCGGCGCCTCAAGCGGCAACGCCGGTGGCATCCAAGATTAAGGAGAATGACCTATCCACTGTTGGTGAGCTGGCGATCACAGGCGGACGCGTTCGCGCGTCGGGTCTGGCGAAGGCGATCGCCAAGCAACATCAGCTCAAGCTCGAGGGCTTGGCAGGCTCGGGGCCCGGCGGACGTATCGTGAGGCGGGATGTCGATGCAGCGCTCGCGGCACGCACTAAAGTGGTCGTGGCGCCTGCGAAGCCGGCAGTTTCCGTTCTTGCTTCTGCACCAGCGTCAGGCGACCCACTGCGCGAAAAGGCGCGGATCCCCTTGGCGGGTATGCGTAAGGTGATTGCCGAGCGCATGGTGGCGGCAAAGCTGACTGCCGCACACACCTATGCTTTCTTCGAAATCGACGCCACCAAACTTTTGGCCGCCCGTCAGACCATGGTGGACAAGGAAGAGGAAATCGGCACGAAGGTATCCCTGATTGCTCTTCAGGTGCGAGCGCTAGCGCTCGCGTGCCGCCATGTCCCGATCTGCAACGCGACTGTTGGCGGCGACGCGATTTCCGTTTGGGACAATGTCAACGTCGGCATCGCAGTCGCACTGCCCGGCAAGGGTGAATACGATTCGGGTCTGGTAGTTCCGGTGCTTCGCAACGCGCATGCCAAGAGCGTTCTTGAGATCGATGCCGAACTGAAGGCACTGGTTGGCCGGGCGCGCAAAGGTGAACTGACGGCTGGAGAAATGGCCGATGGCACCATCACGCTGTCCAGCACGGGCGGCTTCGCAGCCGGTGGCTGGGGCGTTTCGACGCCGTTGCTGAACCTGCCGCAAGTCGTGAACTTCCAGCCGGGTTCGCCGATCGATAAGCCCGTGGTCGTCGACGGTCAGGTGGCCGTGCGCAGCATGCTGCCTTGCGGCCTCAGCTTTGACCATCGCGCGGTAGACGGCGCCCCCGTGGGCCGCTTCGTGCAGAAGCTGAACGACCTACTCAGTCATCCTGAACTGATGTTGCTGTGAGGCCGGGCATGGAAAATGAATACGACGTTGCAATCATCGGCGGCGGCCCAGGCGGTTACGTCGCCGCTATCCGCGCGGCGCAACTCGGCCTCTCGGCCGTAGTTGTGGAAAAGGACTTGCTCGGCGGCGTCTGTCTCAACTGGGGATGTATTCCCTCGAAGAGTCTGATCCACCACGCGACAGAGTTTCGCGCGCTGCACGACATGGAGGCGCTGGGCGTGCGGATCGACCGCAGCGGCTTCGACTATGCGGCCGTGCACGCGCGATCGCGCCAGGCCGCCAAGACGCTTGCCGATGGGATTGGGGGGCTGCTGCGCAAGAACAAGGTCGAGGTCGTTAAGGCCATTGCCACGCTGTCGGGGCCGCGCAGCATCGCCCTGCGCAGGCAGGACGGCACGAGCGGTGCGCTAGCGGCGAAGAACATCATCGTCGCGACTGGCTCCCGCCCGGCGCCAGCGCCGGGCTTCGTCCCCGACGAGCGCGACGTTCTCTCGTCGTCCGGCATGCTGGCGATGACCAAGTTGCCTGCGTCGCTGGCGATCTTGGGGGCTGGCGCGATTGGCTGCGAATTTGCCTATGTGATGAATGCCTTCGGCGTGCGTGTGACGCTGATCGAAATGGGCGAGCACATCCTTCCGGCCGAGGACTACGAAGTCGCGAAGGTGCTGGATGCCTCCCTAGGCAAGTCCGGCATTGACATTCGGACCCGCGCGCGCGCTGTCTCGTGGCAGAAGACGGACGGCGGGCTGAAGATCCGCGTTGAGTGCGAAGGCAAGACCGAGGAGAGCGAGGCCGAGAAACTGCTCGCTGCATTCGGCAGAACCCCGAACACTCGTGAATTGGGCCTCGATGCCGTGGGAGTGAAGCTCGACGCCCGCGGCTACGTCGTAACGGGCGACTATGGGCAGACGAGCGTGAAGGGGGTCTTCGCCATCGGCGACGTCGTCGCCTCACCGGCCCTGGCGCATGTCGCCTCGAAGGAAGGCGAACTGGCGGTCGAATTCATCGCCGGCCACGCGCCGGCCGCCAGGCGCGTCGCCGAAGACCTCGTCCCATCGGCCATCTACTGCGAGCCGCAGGTGGCTGGATTCGGCCTGCGCGAAGACGCCGCCATCACCAAAGGAATTCACTACAAAAAAAGCGTGTTTCCCTTCCGCGCCGTGGGAAAGGCCGTCGCCATCGGAAAGACCGACGGCCTGGTCAAGCTGCTGAGCGATCCGGAGACCGGCGAGATCCTCGGAGCGCACATCGTCGGCAGCAACGCCACCGAGCTGATCCATGAGCTCGTACTGGCCCGAAGCGCCGAATTGGTGGCCGGCGATCTCGCCGATACCGTCCATGCGCATCCGACGCTGGCAGAAGCGTTGATGGAAGCTTCCAAGGGTGTCGGCGGCAAGCCGATCCACATCTGATCGCGTTCGTGATCCAGGAAGAAACAGGGAGTGACATATGAATCAGGTCGCTGAACCACGACTCACGGTGTTGCCGGGCGCGTTGCCTACGGCGCCGGGAACCGTCTATACGCTGTTCGTCCTTTTCCTGGTCAACTTCCTCAATTACTTCGATCGCATCGTACCGGCCGTCGTCCTCGAGCCGATCCGCCACGAATTCGGGCTCGATGACACGCAGCTGGGATTGATGACGACCGCCTTCACGGTGGTCTACGCAGTGCTCGCGATACCAATGGGGCAGCTCGTCGATAGTCTGTCTCGCAAGAAGATCCTTGCTGTCGGGGTGGGCGTATGGAGTCTATTCACCGGGGCGTCGGGGTTGGCTGCCGGTTTCGGATCATTCATGGTTGCTCGAATGGGCGTAGGCGTAGGTGAAGCAAGTTGTACGCCCGCTGCAACGTCAATGATCGGCGACCTCATGCCTGAAAGCAAACGCGCCAAGGCCTACAGCGTGTTCATGCTGGGCTTGCCGCTCGGTACATTCGTAGCACTCGCCCTTGTGGGGTACATAGCGGCGGAGTACGGATGGCGGATAGCGTTCCTGGTCGCGGCAGTGCCTGGCATTACAGTTGCGCTGATGCTGCTCGGTTGCCGCGAGCCGGCGCGCGGTGTGCACGATCCCGTGTTTGATGCACCGACCGTCGCGCATCCCATGCGCGCCGTCCTTTCTTCACCGCTCTTCTGGGCGATTGGCCTGGTCGGAATCGCAATGAGTATGGCAGCCTACGCCATGACCACCTATCTGCCCGCTTTTTTCGCGCGGACCTATGGACTCGGCCTTTCCCGCGCGGGTGCCGCATCGGCAATCGTTCTCGGAGCGACCGGCGTCGTAGGGCTAATCGCTGGGGGGGTGATCTCGGATTTGATGGCAGCGAGACGTCCGTACGGCCGTGTCCTGTTTGGAATGGTTGCGAGCCTGTTGGCGGCACCGTTAGTGTACCTGGGTCTGAAAGCAAGTACGGCATCAACCGCAACTGCCATGCTCGCCGTCGGCTGGACGCTCTATTTTGTCTACCTAGTGACCGCGCACACTACGCTAATCGATCAGTTCGATAGCCGGCTGCGCGGTCGAGCTGTGGGCGCCTTCGTATTCCTGGCCACCGTCGGGGCGGCCAGCGGTTCGGTGCTGGCTGGCTTGCTATCGGACCGCTTTGCAGCGGCTGCGGCTGTGGGCGGTGCGAGCGCAGAAATCGCGCGATCGGTCGGACTGCAGCAGTCCCTGGCGTTGGTCGTACCGGGAGCACTGCTGCTTGGCGCAGTCGGTTACGCCGCGGCGGTGATGACGCTGCGCAGGCAGCGCGCCGCCTAATAACCTTGTATTCGTGAGGACCTATGAACGGCGACGTATTGATAGCGTTCGGCTTCGGTTGGATGGTGGTAGCGGCACTGATCGGCCTGCATCTCGGCGCGAAACACGAGTGTCACATCAAACAGCTCGGGTCGGCTGCCGCAAGCGGAAACCTTTCCGAGTACCATCGGGTCTTCGAAGTGTACAAATGGCGCAGCACCGTCCATGCGCACGGCATGTTGTTTTCGCTGTCATCGGTCGGCGTTGGACTGGTGTTGTCGCTGTATGACGTCGGCGGCCCGATTCCCTACGCCGAAGCGCTAGTAGCCACGCTGATGTTCGCGACAGTCGTCTGGACTCTAGCCGCGGTGCGGCGCGTGCGGCCGTTGATGGGGTTGGCGGACCTGCTATTCATCGGCGTAATGGTGATTGTTGCCGTTAGTGTGGCGGGAACACTCCGATAGTCAAATATTACATTCCAATAACGCTGTTGGAATTGTGGAGGCAGCCGATGCTGCGATCGTAACGGGCCCTTCTGGATGTTCGCCGGCGCAGCGTTGCTCGAAGTGCCTGGGACATCAATGCTAACAATGGACCTTCCGGCAATTCCCACATCAATAAGACGCATTGAACCTAAATCCAAACCGGAGATATCGTCAGATGCCTATCTCTCGACTGAAGCTTGTGATTCCATTGTTCGTAGCCGGCGCCATGCTATTTACCGGAGGTAAAGCATTTACCGCACCACCAGCCGGCGCGCCGATCGTAATCGGCCAAACTCTGCCGCTTGCCGGGTTAGAGCACCACAAAGCTGCGCTGAGAATCATGGCGGGAGTCAACGCCCACATTCAGCATATCAATGCCACTGGCGGCATCAAAGGAAGGCCCTTGAGGATCATCACACTGGATGACGAGAACGATCCTGCGAAGCATGTGCAAAACCTCCGCAGGCTAATCCAGCAAGAAAAGGCGGTAGCTATTATCAATTGCGTCGGAGACCGGCTCTGTCGCCTGACGGCCGAGACTGCGGCCGCGTTCCAGGTTCCGCTGATTGGCCCGCTCTCCGGTGCCCATTTGCCCCGTGGTGCAGCTGAGCGCTACGTCTTTAGGGTGCGCCCGGAATATGCCCGCGAAGCCGAGATCATGGCGCGGCAAATGGCGACAATGGGTGTCGGGAATGTGGCCTTGATAGCTCAGTCCGGACACGAATCGGCACAGGTCCCGGCGCTGAAGGACGCCTTCAAGAAGGTCGGACTTGTGCTGACAGTAATCGACCTTAAGTCTGGAGATCGGATAGCAGTCGACAAGCTGCTGAGGGTGATGGAGACTGAAAAGTTCGGTGCGGCCATTCTTGATGTCAGCCCTGATATCCTGCTGAACCTGAACCAAGGCGACTTCGGCCGGAGGACTGAGTGGCCTGGACTGATTACTTCGCTGAGTGGGCCTTATGTCCCGCTGTTGGCATCAGCCTTTCGGGGCCGCACGGTCGCTTACACGATGGTTGTGCCTAACCCGGAAGCCTCCACCATTCCCCTTGTCCGCGAATTCGTCGCCCATGCCGAGCGACATGATGTCGGCCCTGAAGCGATCAGTCATGCGGGATTTGAAGCCTACATCAACGTCCGGATTTGCGTCGAGGCGCTTCGCCGTGCCAAAGATCCTCTATCTCCAAGAGGAGTTGCCTCGGCATTAGAGTCTCTCAGCACATATGACCTTGGGGGGTTCTCGCTGAACTTAAAAGGAGACCAGCCAAGCGCCTCCAACTGGGCCGATGTGGGTGTCGTGTCCAAAGTTGGCTTTTTTTTGGACTGAAAGCGCGTTCCCGCCACAACCGACATTTGCGGCCAAGTGGGTGAAGTGGCGGGCTCAGTCGCTGACACTCGCGCACGTATAGCAGAGAAAACAATGCCACGGCGGGTAAAGCGGCGCGTATCGGGCAGACTATGGCGGGCGTTGCCGAAAGAATGCGGACGATGACCGTGCGCTTTGTAGTCTAGGAGGTAGTATCATGTCAAGATGACGAGTGTGTGCATTCGTAACGGAGAGCTACGCGAAATGACTGAAGAGAACATTGGATCGAACGGCGATGATGTGGCTCGTGAAACAGTAAATCACAGAACTGTCGTCGGTCGGCACCGTCGCGCGATTACCGAGAAGAAGATCATTCGCGCCGCTGTACAAGTCTTCGCAAAACAGGGGCTCGATGCGCCAGTCATTGATGACTTCATAAAGGCAGCTGGGATAGCACGGGGTACTTTCTACAATTACTTCAAGAGCACCGACGAATTGCTCCTGGCGACATCAGAGTTGCTCAGCCAAGAACAAATGGAGTTGATCAATAAGACAGTCGCCAGGTTCAGTAAAGATCCAGTAATACGATTCGGAATCGGCCTGAGGATATGGATGCGCTGGGCGCAGGCCGATCTATCCCGGTGCCTCTTTATCGCGCGCGTCGGGCTTGCGAATCCGGCAAGTTACCAAAGACCGCTTCAGGATATTCGCGAAGGCATCAGGAAGAAGATGCTTGAGGCACCCGATGCGTACGTGGCGTGGGATGTGGTTTCTGGTGCCGTCCGCCAAGCAATGTTTAGGATTAGCGCGGAAAACGTACGTCGAGACTACGGTGACGCCATAGTCCTGCTGTGCTTGCAGGCTTTGGGTGCGCGTTCAGACAAGACGTTGGAGATCATGAATTTTGTCCTGCCGGACGACTCCTACCAGTAGAGCGCTACCCCACAATTCCTAGAGAACATGCCAAGTTCCCGCAAGTTGAAATGCCGTGTTCTTTCCTCATCGCCCCACACTCCCCCCAATCGCCAGAATCGTAATCAGCAGCTGCACATAGCCGTCCTTCGTCACGCTCTCCGGTAGTTCTATAGATCGCAGTGCTTTCCACTCTTCAGGCGCTATGTGCAGCGCGTCGCCTAGCGACTTGTCGCCGGCGAGCTCACGCAGGCCACGCGGCGACTTATTGTCGGCAATGATCTTGCGCCCGGTGCTGGAGTTCGACCTTAAGAGGATATCAGTAGGGCGGGCTCTGGGCCGTTGCTACCGTGGGAGACATGGAGGTCGGCCCTTGCTGCGGTTGATCCGAACCTGACAAACTTATCATTTAAAGATACAATTAAATCGTGCCGAAGCGAACCGATCCCACGCTGGAGACACTGCTCGATCTGGACGGCTTCACGCTGTTTTTCGAGAACGGTTCGTGGGCCAAGGGTCGGGTCTGGCTGATCGAACCGGACGAGGCGCGGCCGCACGGCATCCGCTACGAGCTGACGCTGCACGACCGCGGCAACCGGCGTCTGCTCGGCTTCGACAACGCCCATGCGGTGCCGCGACCGGGCGGGAAGTTCGTCGAGCAGCCGCAGGTATATGACCATTTCCACCGCGGGCCGAAGGACCCCGGCCGGCCTTACCGCTTCGTCAATGCTGGCAAGCTGGTCGAGGATTTCTGGAAGGCGGTCGCGGAAATCATGAAGGAATCGGGAGAAGAACTATGAGCGCAGCCAAAACCCTCCGCGTGGGCATCATGCCCTTCGAGCGGATCAAGGCCTACACCATCGCCATCGCCCGCGGCGTGCACAAGCGCCGCGCCGACGAGCCGAAGATCTGGTTCACGTCAATGAAATCGTTTGCCAACGTGCTTTCGGACGAGAACCAGGCGCTTTTGCGCGTCATCTTCGACCGCAAGCCGCAGTCGATCAGCGAGCTCGAAGGCCTGACCGGCCGCAAGGCGAGCAATCTTTCGCGCACCCTGCACACCATGGAGCGCTACGGCCTGGTTCGCCTGGAAGGCGGCGCGCAGGGGCGCGGCCGGCAGGCGGTGCGGCCGGTGGCGGTGGCGCGAGCGGTGAGCCTGAAACTGGAGATCGCGGAAGGGCCGAATCCGGGGCGCGCGGCTGAAAAACGCGCGGCGTAGGGAGTACCAACCCGCCTTGTCGCCGTCCCGCAGCGACTGACTTTTCCCCCGCTCATTCCCCCAGCTGCCGACGCAGCCACGCCGACGGCGCGATGCCGGTTTCGCGGATGAAGGCGCGCGAGAACGCCGGCTGGCTGCCGTAGCCGACTTCTTCGGCCACGCGCGCCAGGGCGCGCCCCTTGCGCAGCAGGCGCTGGGCGAAGCCGATGCGCATCTGCGCCAGGAAGGCGGCGGGCGCGATGCCGACCACCTCCCGGAACAGGCGGGCGAAGGCGTTGCGCGAGAGGTGGGCGCGCGCGGCCATGGCATCGAGCGGCCAGTCCTTTCCCGGCGCGTCGAGCAGTTCCACCAGCAATTGGCCCAGGCGCGGATGCGCCAGCCCGGCGAGCAGGCCGCGGGCGACGAGGCCGCGCGCGAGGGCGTGGCGCACGATCTGGATCAGCAGCACGTCGCAGAGGCGGTCGAGCATCACCTGCCGCCCGGTGCGCGCTTCTTGCGCCTCGTCGAAGAGCAGCGCCAGCGCCGGCTCCAGCCCCGGCGCCTCGCGGAAGGGCGTCACCACGACGTCGGGGAAGGACTGGGTGATGGCGTTGTCCGGCCCGGTGTCGTAGCGCACGCTGGCGCAGAGCACGTCGGCGGTGATGCGCTCGGCGACGTCGAGGCGATGGTCGAGCGGGCGCGGATAGAACAGCAGGGCCGGCTCGGCGACGGCGATCGGCCGGCGCCCGGCCTGCACGGCGCGCAGGGGCCCGGCGCGCACGACGTGCAGGTGGCCGACGCCCTCGGCGGCGTCGAAGTCGTGCAGGCCGCACAGCGGGCCGGCGTAGAAGGTGCGGGCGCGCAGCCCGACGTGGTCGAGCAGGCGGGAGAGGGCGTCGGCGGTGTCCATCGCGGTACGAATGGTTATGAACCCGGTACGCATGATAGCCGCAAACCCCTGCGGGGGGCATACGCTTCTCACCGGGTCGCGCATCCCGCGCGGCATCGCCTTCACGGAGGACCGCATGAGCACGCATTTCGTCGCCAGCGCCCTGAACGCCGTCACCCTCGGCAGCGCCACGCCCGAACAACGGGAGGTGCTGGAGGCCGCGCAGAAGCAGGTCGGCTTCATCCCCAACATGTACGCCAACATGGTCAACGTGCCCGGCGTGCTCACCACCTACCTGCACGGCTATGCCGCCTTCCGGCAGAAGTCGGGCTTCGCGCCGGCCGAGCAGGAGGTGGTTTTCCTCGCCGTCAGCCAGCAGAACGGCTGCACCTACTGCACGGCGGCGCACAGCATGCTCGCCGACAAGATGTCCGGCGTGCCGGCGCCGGTGCTGGCGGCGATCCGCGCGCACCATCCCATCCCGGATCCGAAGCTGAAGGCCCTCTACGAATTCACGCAGGAGCTGGTGCGCAGCGCCGGCAAGCCCGGCCGCGCCGCGGCCGAGGCCTTCCTCGCCGCCGGCTACACGGAAGCCCATGTCCTGCAGATCATCCTGGCGGCGGCGGTGAAGACGCTGTCCAACTACACCAACCACCTGTTCCAGACCGAAGTCGACGACAAGTTCGCCGCCTACAAGGTGGCGTGAGGGCCTTCGTACAGGTGGGAAACAGTTCTGGATTCCGGCTTTCGCCGGAATGACGGGACCCTCCCTCGTCGCCCCGGCGGGAGCCGGGGCCCAGAGGGTTTTGCGAACGCCGCACGATTCCCGCTTTTGCAGGAATGGCGAGGTTTGGGCCAGCCCGCGCCGGGCCGCCCCAAGCGGGCTGCGTCGTTTGCATGGTGAGCGAAGCGAACCGCTGTCACCCCCTTCCTCGGGAAGGGGGCGGGGGGAAGGCCTAGTCGACGCCCATGCCGCGCGGCTTCCTTCCCTCCTGCAGCGAGGCGATCAGCGGGCAGGAAACGTTCGCCTTGCGCGCCCGGCAGGCGCGCACCAGGCCGGACAGCGCAGTTTCCATGCGGGCCAGGTCGGCCAGTTTCCCGCGCACATCCTTGAGCTTGTGTTCGGCCAGCGCGCGCGCTTCGGCGCAATGCGTGCCGTCTTCCAGGCGCAGCAGATCGCCGATTTCATCCAGGCTGAAGCCGAGGCGCTGGGCCGTCTTGACGAACTGCAGCCGCCTCACGTCCGCCTCGCCGTAGCGGCGGATGCCGCCGCGCGGCCGCGCCGGCTCGGGCAGCAGACCCTTGCGCTGATAGAAGCGGATCGCCTCGACGCCTACCCCGGCCGCCTTGGCGAAGGCGCTTATGGTGAGATTTTCCAGCGTGTTGTCCATGCCGCTTGACTCCGTACCCGGCTACGGAGTTAACGTTACCGCATCGAGCGCACGGACGGAAGGAAAGGAGAATGAGAATGGCAGACATGAACGAAAGCGGTCCGCACATCGCCGTCATCGGCAGCGGCGGCGCGGCGATGGCGGCGGCGCTGAAGGCCGCCGAGCGCGGCGCGCGCGTGACCCTGATCGAGCGCGGTACCCTCGGCGGCACCTGCGTCAATGTCGGCTGCGTGCCGTCGAAGATCATGATCCGCGCCGCCCACATCGCCCACCTGCGCCGCGAAAGCCCTTTCGACGGCGGCATCGCCGCGGCCGAGCCGGCGATCCGGCGCGATCGGCTGCTGGCGCAGCAGCAGGCGCGCGTCGATGAACTGCGCCACGCCAAGTACGAGGGCATCCTGGCGGCGAACCCGAACATCGATCTGCTGCGCGGCACGGCGCGCTTCAAGGACGGGCGCAGCCTCGTCGTGCAGCGGGACGGGGGCGAACGCGAGGTCGCCTTCGACCGCTGCCTCGTCGCCACCGGCGCCAGCCCGGCCGTGCCGCCGATTCCCGGCCTTGCGGACACTCCTTACTGGACTTCCAACGAGGCGCTGGAGTGCGACACGATCCCCGCGCGGCTGGCCGTGATCGGCTCGTCGGTGGTGGCGCTGGAGCTGGCGCAGGCCTTCGCCCGGCTCGGCAGCCGGGTGACGATCCTGGCGCGCCACACGCTGTTCTACCGCGAAGACCCGGCCATCGGCGCAGCGGTCGCGGCCGCTTTCCGCGCCGAGGGCATCGCGGTGCTGGAGCATGTGCAGGCGGGCCGCGTCGCCCATGCGAACGGCGAATTCGTGCTCGCCACAGGGCAGGGCGAGCTGCGCGCCGACAGGCTGTTGGTCGCCACCGGCCGTACGCCGAACACGCGCGAGCTGAACCTCGCAGCGGCGGGCGTCGCCGTCAGCGCGGAGGGCGCCATCGTCATCGACCGGGGCATGCGCACGAGCAATCCGCAGCTCTACGCCGCCGGCGATTGCACCTACCAGCCGCAGTTCGTCTATGTCGCGGCGGCGGCCGGCAGCCGCGCGGCGATCAACATGACCGGCGGCGAGGCGGCCCTCGACCTCGCCGCCATGCCGGCGGTGGTGTTCACCGATCCGCAAGTGGCGACGGTGGGCCTGAGCGAGGCGCAGGCGCGCCGCGACGGCATCGAGACCGACAGCCGCATCCTCACGCTCGACAACGTGCCGCGCGCCCTCGTCAACTTCGACACGCGCGGCTTCATCAAGCTGGTGGCCGAGGCGGGTTCGGGCCGGCTGCTCGGCGTGCGGGCGGTGGCCCCCGAAGCGGGCGAGATCATCCAGACCGCCGCGCTCGCCATTCGGGCGCGCATGACCGTGCAGGAGCTGGCCGACCAGTTGTTTCCGTATCTCACGATGGTCGAGGGACTGAAACTGGCGGCGCAGACCTTCGGCAAGGACGTGAAGCAGCTTTCGTGCTGCGCCGGATGACTGCATGGGAGGATGGCGATGAACAGCGTCACATTGAAGATCGAAGGCGGCTACAAGGCCGTCATCGTCCCATGACCGAGTCCCTCGTCACGGCCGTCCTGCTGCCGATCGGGCTCGGCCTGTTCGGTTTCATCGAGCCCTGCAGCCTCGGGTCGACCCTCGTCTTCGTCAAGGTGATGGAGGGCCGTCCGGCCGGGGTCAGGCTCCGGCAGGTCGGCGTGTTCGCGGCCACGCGCGCCCTCTTCATCGGCGCGCTCGGCGCCGCCGCGGTCCTGGCCGGCTCGGCCTTCATCGGTTTTCAGAAGGCCATGTGGATCGGACTCGGCATTTTTTATGCAGCACTCGGGCTGCCGCTCGTCGCGAACCGGGCCCGTTATGTCATGACCGCGCTCGGCCCGAGCCTGACGCGCCTTGGCGACTTGCGCGGCTCGGCGCTGCTCGGGCTGCTCTTCGGCTTGAACATTCCTGCCTGCGCGGCGCCGCTGCTGTTTGCCCTGATTGGCGCCGCAGCAGGGGGCGGTGCGTCCGGGGCGACGCTCGCCGAGGGCTTCCGGTCGCTCGCGCTGTTCGGACTGGCGCTGTCGCTGCCGCTGGCGGTCGTCGTGCTGATACCCGCCGCGCGGGGAGCGCTCGACCGGCTGGCCGGACTGAGCGGCCGCGCGCCGCGCTGGAGCGGAATCGTTCTGATCGCCCTCGGCGCCTGGTCGATCGGCTTCGGGCTGCTCGTGACGCCGCAACCCTGAGAGGCGAGTGGCAGAGAGGCACTACACAATGATGTGGTACGCGCACGCGGAATCCTGGTCGTTCGTCATCCGGCGGTATCTGCCGCGCCTGATGCTCTGCAGCCTGGCGTGGGAGGTCATGCAACTGCCGCTCTACACCCTGTGGGCAGACCCGCGCCTGGAGTGGATTGCTTTCGCGGTCGCGCATTGCACCGTGGGCGACGTCATGATCGGGACGTCGGCGCTGGTCGTCGCCCTGATTCTGAGCCGGGCCGGTCATCCGGCCAACTGGCCGGGGACGAGGATTTGCGCGTGGATGGTTTTTCTCGCGCTCGGCTATACGCTGGCAAGCGAGCGGATCAATCTGATCCGGGAGAATTGGATCTACTCGGACTGGATGCCGGTCGTGCCGTGGCTCGAGGTGGGCCTGGCGCCGCTGCTGCAGTGGATCGTCGTGCCGCTGGCGGCATGGTGGTGGGCAATTCGGCCGCAGCGGCCCATACTATGACGCAGTATTCGAAACCCGTTCCGAAACTCTGCCTGTCGGGAATCAGCACCTTTCGCCACATCAAAAGGGGGCATGACGCATGGCCAACGGCAAATCGAAACAGGCGGCGCGCTGCGCGGACGACGGCACGGGCGGCATCGAGCCGCAGCTGCCCGGCCAGGCGGTGCTGGTCATGCAGGGGGGCGGCGCGCTGGGCGCCTTTCAGGCCGGCGTCTATGAAGCGCTGCACGAGGCGGGCATCGAGCCGGACTGGGTGGTGGGCACCTCGATCGGCGCCATCAACGGCGCGCTGATCGCCGGCAATGCGCCGCAGGACCGGCTGCCTCGCCTGCGGCAATTCTGGGATCTGGTGGCCGGCGGCACGGCGGCAACGCCGCACTGGAATGCCTTCGGCCTGGATGCGCTGATGCACAGCGTCGGCACGATGTCGCGCGGCGTCCCGGGTTTCTTCACCCCGAATCCGCGCGCCTGGTTCGGGCTGCACGTCCCGTTGGGCGTCGCCGACGCCGGTTTCTACAGCGTCGCCCCTTTGCCGCAGACCCTGGGCAGGCTGGTCGATTTCGGCCGCCTCGCCGGGGGAGCGATGCGCCTGACGCTCGGCGCGGTCAGCGTGCGCTCAGGCCGCATGCGCTATTTCGACAGCCGCGAAGAGGCGCTCGGCATGGATCATGTCCTTGCCTCGGGGGCGCTGCCGCCGGCCTTTCCGGCGGTGCTGATCGACGGCGAGCCTTACTGGGATGGCGGCATCTATTCGAACACGCCGATCGAAGTCGTGATGGACGACAGGCCGCGCCGCGATTCGGTGATCTTCGCCGCGCAGCTGTGGCAGCAGGCAGGCGACGATCCGCAGACGATCTGGCAGGTCATGAGCCGGCACAAGGACATCCGCTACGCCAGCCGCGCGGAAAGCCATATCGCTTGCCAGCAGCGGCTTCACCATCTGCGCCACGTGGTGCGCGAACTGGGCCGCCTGCTGCCGGAGCACGAGCTTGCGCGCGAGGAAGTCAAGGCGCTGCTCGGCTGGGGCTGCGCGACCGTGATGCATGTGCTGCCGTTGCGCCTGTCGCCCGTTGCGGGCGAGGATCACGCCAAGGACATCGATTTCACGCCGGCCGGCATTCGCGCCCGCTGGCAGGCGGGGCGCGACCTGACGCGCCGCCGGCTCGCCGAGGCGCCCTGGCGCGGCCAGGCCGATGCCGTGGCGGGCATCCTGGTGCATGATTGACGGCGCATGCCGCTTGTATTTTCTTCATGCTACAGTGGTACCTCTCAAGGGAGGGATGCCATGCAGACACCGCTTGTTCTACCGGCAGCGGAACTTTGCCGCCTCGTCCGCGAGGCGCGCGAGTACACGCTCAGGCTCGTTTCCGATCTTCACGACGAACAGCTCACCGTGCCGCTGCTGGAGGCGGTGAACCCCTTCCGCTGGGAACTCGGCCACGTCGCCTTCTTCTACGACGTCTTCCTGCTGCCGGCGCTGGGCGAACGGCAGTTCCTGCTCGACGGCGCCGAGAAGCTCTACGATTCGTTCAAGGTCGATCACGACGACCGCTGGGGGCTGCCGCTGCCCTCGCGCCGGGAGACGCTCGGCTATCTCTCGCGCGTTGAGGAGCGCGTGCTGGCGCGCCTCGAGGCGGCCGGCGGCGATGCGCAGACGACCTACCTGACGCAGCTCGCCGTCATCCACGAGGACATGCACGCCGAGGCGTTCACCTACATGCGCCAGACGCTCGGCCATGCCGCGCCGCCGCTCGGCGAGGCGCCGCGGGAGACTGGCGGCGGCCCGCTGCCGGGCGACGTCGGGATTCCCGGCGGGACTTTCCGGCTCGGCGCGGAGCCCGGGCCGTATTTCACCTTCGACAACGAGAAGTGGGCGCATGCCGTCGAGGTGGCGCCGTTTCGCATCGCGCGCGCGCCGGTGACGAACGCCGAGTATGCCCGCTTCGTCGAGGATGGCGGCTACCTGCGGCGGGAGCTGTGGAGCCACCAGGGCTGGGTCTGGCGCTGCAAGGCGGGCGCGCAGCAGCCCGTCTATTGGGCGCGTGGCGGCGACGGCTGGCTGAGGCGGCACTACGACCGTTACGTCGCGCTGGAGCCCCACCATCCGGTGGTGCATGTCGGCTGGTTCGAGGCCGAAGCCTACTGCGCCTGGGCGAACAGGCGCCTGCCGACCGAAGCGGAGTGGGAGATGGCAGCATCGGCCGCCTCGGCCGAGCCGGGCGGGCGCAAGCGGCGCTACCCCTGGGGCGACGAGCCGCCCTCGCCCGGCCGCGCCAACCTCGACGGGCGCCTCGCCGGTTGCGTCGATGTCGGCGCATTCCCCGAGGGCGACAGCGCCTTCGGCTGCCGCCAGATGATCGGAAATGTGTGGGAGTGGACCGCCTCGGCGTTCTTCCCGTTTCCCGGCTACGTCGTCGACGCGCCGTACCGCGAGTACTCCGCGCCCTGGTTCGGCTACCGCAAGGTGCTCAAGGGGGGCGCCTGGGCGACGCGCTCGCGCTTCGCCTGGAACACGCTGCGCAACTTCTTCCTGCCTTACCGCCGCGACGTCTTCGCGGGATTCCGCACCTGCGCGCGATGACGGGCGCGCCGGGCGGAGAAGCCTCGATGGCCGAACGGCATGGCGACGTGATCATGGACGACGCCCGGCTGAGGGCGCTGCGCCCCGGCATGATCCGCTTCGCCCGGCTGCAGCTGCGCGACGACGAGCTGGCGGAAGACATCGTTCAGGATGCGCTGATCGCGGCGATGGCGGGGGCAAAGGGATATGCCGGGCGCGCCGCCTTCAACACCTGGGTGCTGGCCATCCTGCGCAACAAGATCGCCGATGCGATCCGGCTGCGGAGCCGCTCGATCAACATATCGGCCCTGGCGCCGGAGGAGGAGGGGCTCGACCAGGCCTTCGATGCCTTGTTCGCGCCGAACGCGCACTGGTCGCCCGAGTCGCGCCCGCGCAACTGGGGCGATCCCGAGGACGCGCTGCAGCGGGAGCAGTTCTGGCGGGTCTTCGAAGCCTGCCTGGAGCATCTGCCCGAGAATACTGCGCGGATCTTCATGATGCGCGAGTTTCTCGAGTTCGAGACGGCGGAAATCTGCCGCGAGTTCGCCATCAGCGCCGGCAACTGCCACGTGATCCTGCACCGCGCGCGCAACGCCCTGCGGCAATGCCTCGATCAGGGCTGGTTCGGCAAGGAAGCGTGAGCATGCTCAGCTGCAAGGAGGCGACCCGGCTGCTTTCCGCGTCGCAGGACAGGGAGCTGACCCTGTTCGAGCGCCTGCGGCTCAGGCTGCATCTGGCGATGTGCCGGGGCTGCGCCAATTTCGACCGGCAGATGAAATTCCTGCGCAAGGCGAGCCGGCAGTTCGCGGCGAGAGCGGGCCGCGCGGACAGGAACGGCGGCGGCGATTGATGCCGGCCGGGCGCCGGCCCCGGCTGCTGTAATGTTTCCGGCGCCGATTCCGTCTAATGACTGGATTGGCCAGTCCCGAAGGAGACCGACCATGGCTACGATAGCCAACGAGGATTTGCCGGAGCTGCGGCGTTACCTGATGCGCTTTGCCCAGCTGCATCTGCGCGACCGTGCCCGCGCGGAGGACGCAGTGCAGGAGACCCTGGCGGCGGCGCTGGCGCGCGAAGACGGCTTTTCCGGCGGTTCCGCCGTGCGCACCTGGCTGACCGGGATACTCAAGCACAAGATCATCGATGTCTTTCGCAGACAGCGGCGCGAGCTGGCGGCGAGCGATCTGGCCGACGAGGAGGCCGACGGACGCGATCCCGACGCCCTGTTCGACACGGCCGGCGCCTGGCAGGCGCCGCCGGCCAGCTGGGGCGATCCGGCAAAGATGCTGGAACAGAAGCGCTTCCTGGAAACGCTGGAGAAGTGCAATGGCGCGCTGCCGGAACGGCTCGCCCAGGTGTTTACCCTGCGGGAAGTGACGGGCCTGACGACGGAAGAGATCTGCAGCGAGCTCGACATCACGCCGAACAACTGCAACGTCATGCTGTACCGCGCACGCATGGGACTGCGCGAGTGCCTGGAAAAGAACTGGATGGGCGGGGGGAGGGCGTCATGATCAGTTGCAAGCAGGTGTCGCGACTCGTCTCGGAGTCCCTCGACCGGCCGCTCACGCTGCGCGAGCGTTTCTGGCTGCGGCTGCATCTGTGGCGCTGCGGCGGCTGCAGCAATTTTTCCGGGCAGATGAAATCCCTGCGCGCTGCGATGCGGCGCCTCGCCTCCGGCGCGGCCGATCCGCCCCCGCCCCCTCACCCCGACCCTCTCCCCGCAAGCGGGGCGAGGGGGAAAACCGACCCAGACCCGCAGAGAAGTCCGAAGAACCGCGATTGAGAACAGGCCCTGCCGGCATGGAACGCGCCTCGTGCGCGCGATGGCCTGCGTTACAATCCGGCATTCGCAACAGTCCCGGCAGCTGCAGGCATGACAGGAGGCATCGGCGGTTTGATCGCGGTGGGGGGCGGCGCGGCGCTGGGCGCCTGGACGCGCTGGGGCCTCGGCATCGCCCTCAATCCGCTGTTTCCGACCGTGCCGCTCGGCACCCTGGCGGCGAATCTCATCGGCGGCTATTTCGTCGGCGTCGCGGTGGCGTTCTTCGCGCAGCACGCCGGTCTCGCGCCGGAACTGCGGCTGTTCGCCATCACCGGCTTTCTCGGCGGCCTGACGACCTTCTCCACCTTCTCCGCCGAAGTGGTGTCGCTGCTCGGGCGGGCCCAGTATCTGTGGGCGCTGGCCGCCGCTTCGGGCCATCTGCTGGGCTCGCTGGCGATGACGGCGCTGGGCATCCTCACCGTCCATCTTTTCAGGGCATGAACGCATGAATGGCATCTGCCTCAGGTTCTACCTGCACGAAAACCGCCGCCTGCACGGACGGCTGGCCTACGAGTGGCTGCTGGAGCAGGCGAAGACGCTGGGCATCCACGGCGGCTCGGCCTTCCGCGCCATCGCCGGTTTCGGCCGCCACGGCGTCCTGCACGAGGACCACTTCTTCGAACTGGCCGGCGACCTGCCGGTCGAGGTGGTGTTCTTCGTCTCCGATGCCGAAGCCGAACGGCTGTTCGAACTGATCCGGGCCGAAAAAGTACCGCTCTTCTACGCCCGCTCGCCGGTCGAGTTCGGCACCCTCAACGGACAATAGGCGGGAGGCGGGCTGCGCATACTCTTGGCAGCGTCGATCCTGCGCTCGTCACGGTGAGCTTCCGGTCTTCGGCCCGGGGTGTTTCTGAATCGCCGTATTGCGGCGACTGACTTTTCGGCAGGAAAACTCCGACACATGAAATTCGACCCCCAAGCCCGGCTGGCTGCCCGGCCGGCGATCGCCTATGACGACGAGCTGCCGGTCAGCGCGAAGCGCGGCGAGATCGCCGAGGCCATCGCCGGGAACCAGGTGGTCATCGTCTGCGGCGAGACCGGCTCGGGCAAGACGACGCAGCTGCCGAAGATCTGCCTGGAGCTGGGCCGCGGGGCGAACGGCCTGATCGGCCACACCCAGCCGCGCCGCATCGCCGCCCGCGCCACCGCCGCGCGCATCGCCCAGGAGCTGAAGAGCGAACTCGGCCGCGCCGTCGGCTTCAAGATCCGCTTCACCGACCGCGTCAGTCCCGACAGCTACATCAAGCTGATGACCGACGGCATCCTGCTCGCCGAGACGCAGGGCGATCCGCAATTGCGCCAGTACGACACGCTGATCATCGACGAGGCGCACGAGCGCAGCCTCAACATCGACTTCCTGCTCGGCTACCTGAAGCATCTCCTGCCGAGGCGGCCGGAGCTGAAGGTGATCGTGACTTCCGCGACGCTGGACGCCGACCGTTTCTCCAGGCACTTCAACGATGCCCCGGTGATCGAAGTCTCGGGCCGGCTCTATCCCATCGAGATGCGCTGGCGGCCGCCGGCCGACCGCGTCGACCTGCCGGATGCCATCGTCGACGCCGTCGACGAATGCCATCGCCACGGCCCCGGCGACGTGCTGGTGTTCCTGCCCGGCGAGCGCGAGATCCGCGAGGCGGCCGAGGCCCTGCGCAAGCACCATCCACCCGGCACGGAACTCTTGCCGCTCTACGCCCGCCAGTCGGCGCAGGAGCAGCAGCGGGTCTTCGCGCCGGCGAAGGGCCGCCGTGTCGTGCTCGCCACCAACGTCGCCGAGACCTCGCTGACCGTGCCGGGCATCCGCTACGTCGTCGACTCGGGCCTGGCGCGCGTCAAGCGCTATTCCCACCGCAACAAGGTGGAGATGCTGCAGGTGGAGGACATCGCCCGCTCCGCCGCCAACCAGCGGGCGGGACGCTGCGGCCGCGTCATGAGCGGCGTCTGCATCCGTCTCTACGGCGAGGACGACTTCGCCAAGCGGCCCGCCCACACCGAGCCCGAGCTGCTGCGCTCTTCGCTGGCCGGCGTCATCCTGCGCATGAAGTCGCTGCACCTGGGCGAGGTGGAGGAATTCCCCTTTCTCGACAAGCCGCTGCCGCGCATGATCACGGACGGCTACCAGCTGCTCGAGGAACTGGGCGCGGTCGACGACGCGCGCGAACTGACGCAGAGCGGACGCGAGCTGGCGAAGCTGCCGCTCGATCCGCGCATCGGCCGCATGATCCTCGCCGCGCGCGACGGTCATTGCCTGCGCGAGATGCTGGTCATCGCCGCGGCGCTGTCGGTGCAGGACCCGCGCGAGCGGCCGCAGGAGCAGGCCGGCTCAGCGGATCAGGCCCATGCCAAATGGCGCGGCGACGAGCAGCAGCAGCGCTCCGAGTTCCTCGCCTGGCTCAACCTGTGGAAGGCCTTCGACGCGGAGTGGACGCATGAATCGCAGCGCAAGCAGCGCGACTGGTGCCGCAGGAACTTCCTCAACTACCTGCGCATGCGCGAATGGCGCGAGGTGCATGCACAGTTGCATACCCTCTGCGGTGAACATTCCTGGCGCGAGAACGAAAAGCCGGCCACCTTCGACCAGATCCACAAGGCCCTCCTGGCCGGGCTCCTCGGCAACCTCGGCCTGAAGAGCGAGGAGGAGGGCCACTACCTCGGCGCGCGCGGCATCCGCTTCTGGCCGCATCCCGGCTCGGCGCTGGCGAAGAAGGCCGGCCGCTGGATCGTCGCCGCCGAGCTGGTGGAGACGACCCGGCTCTACGCGCGCTGTCTGGCGAAGATCGAGCCGGAATGGCTGGAGCAGGTCGGCGCCCACCTGGTCAGGAAGAGCGTCTACGACCCGCACTGGGAGAAGAAAAGCGGCCAGGTGCGCGCCTGGGAGCGAGGTACCCTGCACGGCCTGGTGCTCTACGCCAAGCGGCCGGTGACCTACAGCCGCATCGATCCCGCGATGGCCCGCGAGCTGTTCATCCGCGAAGGACTGGTGCAGGGCGAGCTGCCGGACGAGTTCGCGCGCCACGCCCGCTTCTTCCAGCACAACCGCAAGCTGGTGCGCGACATCGAGCAGCTCGAACACAAGACGCGCCGGCAGGACGTGCTGGTGGACGAGGAACTCATCTTCGCCTTCTACGACGCCAAGATTCCCGCCGAAGTGGTGGACGTCGCCAGCTTCGAGCGCTGGCGCAAAGAGGCCGAAAAGGCCGAGCCGAAGCGGCTGTACCTGACGCGCGAGCAGCTCATGCGCCACGATGCCGCCGGCGTCACTTCCGAGCGCTTCCCGCCGCAGATGGAGATCCACGGCCAGCGCTATCCGCTCAGCTACCACTTCGAACCGGGCGCCGAGGACGACGGCGTCACCCTCACCGTGCCGGTGGCGGCCTTGAACCAGGTGCCGGCGGTGCGTTGCGAATGGCTGGTGGCCGGCCTGCTGGAGCAGAAGGCGGTGCAGTTCGTGAAGACCCTGCCGCAGAAATACCGCCACCGCTTGCAGCCGGTCGACGACTTCGTCGCCGCTTTCGCGGAAGAAGCGCACGAGGCCGACGAGCCCTTCCTGCGCGCGCTGACGCGCGCCGCCGAGGAGAAGATGCAGCTCAAGCTGCCGCTCGATGCCTTCCGTGCCGAGATGGTGCCGGCGCACTTCTTCATGAACTTCCGCACCGTGGACGAGCACGGCCGCATGCTCGGCCAGTCGCGCGATCTCGCTGCCCTGCGCAGCCGCTACGCGCAGCAGATCGAGCGGAGCTTCGCCCGTGCCGAGGCGAAGGAGGATGCGGCGGGCGCCGTGCTGGAGGGACTGACTTCCTGGAGTTTCGGCGAACTGCCGGAGATCATGGAGGTGAACATCGGCGGGCGCGGCGTGATCGGCTTCCCGGCGCTGGTCGACGAGGGCGAGACGGTGGCGCTGCGCGTGCAGGACACGCCGGAGAAGGCGGCCGAGGTGCACCGCAAGGGCCTGCGCCGGCTCTTCGCCCTCGAATTGCGCGAGCAGCTCAAGTTCGTCGAGAAGTCCCTGCCGCGCGAGCTGGGGCTGCTCTTCATGGCCTGGGGCACGGAGGCCGAGCTGAAGGGCCAGATCGTCGCGGCGACGCTGGAGCGCACCTGCATGCTGGCGCCGCTGCCGGCGGAGGCCGCGGGTTTCAGCAAGCGCAAGGACGAGGCGCGCGCCCGCATCAGCCTGGTCGCGCAGGAGATCGCGCGCCTGATCGGTGCGATACTGGCGGAGCACGCGGCGCTGCAGAAAAAACTGGTGCAGCTGAAGGCGCAACCGGGGGTGGCGGAAGACATCAAGGCCCAGTGCGCGGAACTGCTGCCGAAAGATTTCGTTGTCGTCATCCCCTTCGAGCGGCTGGCGCATTACCCGCGCTACCTGAAAGCCGCGCAGCTCCGCGTGGACAAGCTGCGCGCCGACCCGCTGCGCGACGATCGGCTGGCGAAAGAATTCTCGGCATTGTATAAACCCTGGGAGCGCGAACGGCTGGCGCATCGCAAGAGCGGTGCGCCGGATCCCTGGCTGGAGGATTTCCGCTGGCTGCTGGAGGAACTGCGCGTCGCGCTGTTCGCGCAGGAACTGAAGACGCCGATGCCGGTGTCGGCGAAGCGCCTGCAGAAGGCCTGGGAGAGCCGGCCGCGGCATTAACCGTCATTCCGGCGAAAGCCGGAATCGGAACGGCGGCGGCAAATCTCTGGGCCCCGGCGTGCGCCGGGGCGACGAGGGGGGCGTCATTCCGGCGAAAGCCGGAATCCAGGCATTTCGCGGGCTAATGGATTCCCGCTTGCGCTGGAATGACGAGGGAAGTTGAATGACCGAAGTCCTGAAAGCCTACGCCCGCGCCCTGAAGAGCCTGCTCACGCCGGGCATCCTCTGGCACTTGCTGTGGCCGACCCTGCTGGCGCTGGTGTTCTGGATCGCCGTCGCCTGGCTGTCCTGGGACACGGTGGGCGCCACGGTCGAGCGGCTGTTCAACGAGGTGGGCTGGCTCAACTGGATCCTGCAGCGCTGGGAAGCCTCGGCCCTGGCCGGGGCGATCTTCGTCAAGGTGGTGCTGGGCCTGCTGCTCATCCCGCTCATCTACGGCACGGCGACGTTCCTCGTCGCCGTCCTCGCCCTGCCGCTGATGCTGGCGCGGGTGGCGGCGCAGGACTACCCGGAACTGGAGCAGCGCAACGGCGGCACGCTGGCCGGCAGCATCGGCAACGCCCTGCTGGCGGTGGCCGTGTTCCTCGTCGTCTGGATCCTCACCCTGCCGCTGTGGCTGATCCCCGGCATGGGCATCGCGCTGCCGGTGCTGCTCTCGGCCTGGCTCAACTACCGCGGCTACAGCTACGATACGCTCTCGGCGCATGCCGGCGCGGACGAGCTCGACGCCGTGATGGCGCGCGAGCGCGGCAACCTCTATCTCGCCGGCATCGTCGCCGGGCTGCTGGCCTTCGTGCCGGTTCTCAACCTGGTCGCGCCGGCCTATGCCGGGCTGGCCTTCATCCACTACTGCCTGGAGGCGCTGCGACGGGCGCGCAAAGCATGAGCATCGGTGCATTCATCATCGGCGACGAAATCCTCTCCGGCAAGCGGGAGGACAAGCATTTCGCCAAGGTCGTCGCGCTGCTCAAGGCGCGCGGCATGGCGCTCGACTGGGCGCAGTATCTCGGCGACGACCGCGCGCGGCTCACCGCCGCCTTGCGCGCCAGCCTGGCCTCGGACGACATCGTCTTCAGCTTCGGCGGCATCGGCGTGACGCCGGACGACCATACGCGCCAGGCGGCGGCCGCGGCACTGGGCGTCGGCATCGCCCTGCACCCCGATGCGGAACGCGAAATCCGCGGGCGCTTCGGCGAAGAGGCCACGCCGCAGCGGCTGATGCTGGGCGAATTCCCCGTCGGAGCCGGGATCATTCCGAATCCCTACAACCGCATCCCCGGCTTTTCCATCCGCAATCACTACTTCTTCCCCGGCTTTCCGGTGATGGCTTGGCCGATGCTGGAATGGGTGCTCGACACGCAGCTTGCTCATCTGCATCATGCCGTGGCGCGCGATGAGCGGGCGATCATCGTGTATGAGGCGCCTGAGTCGGCCCTGCTCGACCTGATGAACCGCATCGTGCGGGATTATCCGCAAGCGACCCTGTTCAGCCTGCCGTCGTTCGGCGGCGAGGGCGTGCGGCGCCACATCGAACTGGGCGTGCGCGGCGAGCCGTCTGCAGTAGCGCAGGCGATGCACGAGATCTGCGCCGAGGTGACGAGTCTCGGCTTTGATTGGGACAAAAAATAACCCCGGCCGAAGCCGGGGTTTGAAACGCCTCGCTTTGCGCGGGGCGGGAGGAGGATGTACAGCCTTTCTCAGGCGGCCTTCTTGGCCTTCGTCGTGGCGGCGGCGCCGACGGCCTTGACGGTGGCGTTGGTCGCGGCGGCCACGTTGGCCTCGGCGATCTCGGCGACCTGCTTGGCGGCCTTGCTCATGGTGTCGTAGGCCGAGTTGGCGGCGGCGATGGCAGACTTGACCGCGGCGACCGCGACGTCCGAACCGGCCGGGGCCGACTTGGCGGCCTTGTCCAGCGTGGTCGCGACGTTCTTGTTCACTTCGGCGAACTGCGATTCGACCAGCTTGGACAGCTCTTCCTGCGTTTGGGCCGAGATCTCATACACGCTGCGCGAGTAGGCGACGGCCTTCTCGACGGCGGGCTGGGCCAGGGTGGCCTGCAGGGAGATGACTTCCTGCAGATCCTTGGCGCCGAGCAGGGCCTTGGCGTTGCTCACGCCGTCTTCCAGCACGGCACGGGCGGTGTTCAGGTTCAGCGCAGCGAGGCGCTCGGCGCTCGCGAACGCGGTATTGGCCAGGGTCAGCATGGCTTCGACACTGGCTTTGTTGGCAACAGCGAGTTGCTCAGGGGTAGTAAACATGTTTCCTCTCCTTCAGTAGTGAAATGACTATTCAAAACACTCGAACCATACATTTGTTGCGTTGCAGCATGATTCAATTATAGGGCTGGCTTAAACAATGTCAAGAATTTTTTTGTGCAAAGCACAATAAAATTCTTGTGGTTTTAAAAATCATAAAAAACATGATATTGTGAGTTAGTGAGCACTTAACTTTGTTCATTTTCCAGATTCTGGTTGTGGCACTGCATCCCGGCTTTCCAAAGATAAATGACCGAAAAATCCGCATCCTGGCGCTGGCTGCCGACCCTGGCGCCTGGCCTTTTCGTACTGCTCTGGAGCACCGGGTTCATAGGCGCCAAGCTGGGTCTGCCCTATGCCGAGCCGCTGACCTTCCTGCTGGTCCGCTTTGCCTGCGTAATCGGACTGCTGACCATGCTTGCCCTGGTCCTGCGCCGGCCCTGGCCGCACAGGCCGATGCAATGGTTTCACATCGCCATTGCAGGCGCGTTACTGCATGGCGGCTATCTCTCGGGCGTGTTCCTCGCCATCCATCGCGGCATGCCGGCCGGGGTGGTGGCGCTGGTCGTCGGCATCCAGCCGCTGCTGACGGCCTTCCTCAGCGCCTCGATGGTGAGCGAGCGGGTGAGCGGGCGGCAGTGGGCGGGGCTGGTGCTCGGCTTTGCCGGCGTGACCCTGGTGGTGTGGGAAAAACTGGGCATTGCCGGCATCAGCGCCGCCGGTCTCGCCTTCTCGGCCATGGCGCTCGTCAGCATCACCGTCGGCACGCTGTATCAGAAGCGATTCTGCGCCGAGCTGGACCTGTGGAGCGGCTCGGTGATCCAGTTCGTTGCCGCCGCCCTGGCGCTGCTGCCCTTCGCACTGGCCTTCGAGACGATGCAGGTGGCGTGGAGCGGGCAGTTCCTGTTTGCGCTCGGCTGGCTGATCGTGGTGCTGTCGCTGGGAGCGATCTCGCTGCTGCATCTGATCATCCGGCGCGGGGCGGCAACGCGGGTTTCGGCCCTGTTCTATCTCACGCCGCCGACGACGGCGCTGCTGGCCTGGCTGGTGTTCGGGGAGAGGATGGGTCTGCCGGCCATCGCCGGCATGGCGATCGCCGCGGCGGGTGTGGCGATCGCGGTCAGGCAGCCCTCACGCTGAGCTCCCGCCTCCGCCCCTCCCTCAGGCGGGAGAGAGCGAAGGAACTCAGCGGTTCTTGAAGTCCGCCTTGCGCTTCTCGACGAAAGCGGCCATGCCTTCCTTCTTGTCTTCCATCGCGAAGGCGGCGTGGAAGGCGCGCCGCTCGAACAGCATGCCCTCGGCGAGCGGGCTCTCGTAGGCGCGGTTGATGCATTCCTTGACCATCATGATCGAGGGCAGAGAGAAGCCGGCGATGGTTTCGGCGGCGGCCAGCGCTTCTTCCAGCAGCTTGTCGGCCGGCACCACGCGCGAGACGAGTCCGGCGCGCTCGGCCTCGGCGGCCTCCATCAGGCGTGCCGTGAGGCAGAGGTCCATGGCCTTGGCCTTGCCGACGGCGCGCGGCAGGCGCTGCGTGCCGCCGGCGCCGGGCAGCACGCCGAGCTTGATCTCGGGCTGGCCGAATTTCGCCGTGTCGGCGGCGATGATGATGTCGCAGGACATTGCCAGCTCGCAGCCGCCGCCCAGCGCGAAGCCCGCCACCGCGGCGATCACCGGCTTGCGGCAGGTCTTGACGCGCTCCCAGTTGCGGGTAATGAAGTCGCTCTTGTAGGCGTCCATGTAGCCCATGCCGCTCATGGCGACGATGTCGGCGCCGGCTGCGAACGCCCTCTCCGAGCCGGTGATGACCATGGCGCCGATGGCCTCGTCAGCCTCGAACTTGCCCAGCGCTTCGCCCAGTTCGTCGACCAGGGCGTCGTTAAGGGCGTTCAGCGCCTTCGGCCGGTTCAGGGTGATGAGCCCCACCTTGCCGCGGGTCTCGACGATGATGTTTTCATAGGCCGTGTGCATGACTCCTGCTACTCCTGTGTCTGATTCGTGATGCCGGGCGAGATCTGCAGGCGCACCGGCTGGCCGGATGGCGCCGCCTCGGGCGTCTGCGACTTGTTCTTGGGCTGGATGACGGCGCGCACGCGGCTTTCGCGTCCGGGTACGACGGTGCCGTTCGGCCCGCTGGTCACGGAATACTGTTCGTTCTGGCCGTCGAAGACGATGTACTGGCCGCGCACTTCGTCCAGGCCGCTTTTCACCTGTGCGCGGTTGAAGAAGCGGGTGATTTCGGTCTTGGCGTCATACTCGATGCGCTCCGCCTCGCCTTCGACATACTCGTCCTTGCCGTCGCGCTTGACGCGGAAGCGGGCGAGTCCGCCGGCCCTGGCGGTGGCGATGCCGTTCTTGAAGCCGTCGGCGTCCTGCTTCACCACCAGCTTGTCGCTGCGGATGGCGAGGGTGCCCTGGGAGAGGGTGACGTGGCCGTCGAAGATGTGCACTTTGTTGATGTCGTCGACCGTGACCTGGTCGGCCTCCAGGTGTACCGGCTTGTCCCGGTCGGCTTTCTCCGCATGCCCCGGAAGGGCGGCGCACAGCAGGGCGGCGCACAGCGCAAGTCGCATCGTCGTGTCGTGGAAGGGCATCATGGGCGGGCGCGCCGTTGTTTCTTGTCGATGGTGCTGCTGACCTGGCTCAACAGTTGAAATACCTGCGTCTTGTTATCGGCTTCCAGGCCGACGCCGCGGATGAGGGAGGCGTCCTGCCGTATCGTCACGGCCGCCGAGGTGCGCACCACTTCGCTGTCCGGCAATACCTTGAGATGCGTGGTGGTGAAAACGATCTCGGCTTCGGCATTCGACGCTTCGCGCACGCCGCGCACGTCGCCGGCCAGTTCCACTTCGCGCGCATCCGCTCCGACCAGGCCCTGCTTCGCCGAGAGCCGCGTGGTTCTTGATTCCCTGTGGAGCGCAACGCGCGGCGCCAACACGACGGTGGTTTCATCGTCGGGGTAATGTACCATTTTTTCCGCAACGAGCGTGTTCTGCAGGGTGCCGTCCGGCGCGAAGCGGCGCAAGATGAAGTTCTCCACGGTGTAATCGGGGTCGTGACGCAGCTTGCTGTCGCTGCCGCCCTCTCTCAACTCCGTTGCCCGCTGCAGCCAGAACGTCAGGCCGACGAGCAGTAGCATCAGGGCGACCGGGAACAGGCTCTGGTTGTGGATGCCGAACTTCATGCCGGTCTGCTCAGATCACCTTGGCGCGGAACAGGTCGTGCGTGTTCAGCGCGCCGATCAGGCTGCCGTGCTCGACCACCAGGATCTGGCTGATCTTGTGATCTTCCATCATCTGCGCGGTTTCCGCGGCCAGGCGGTCCGGGCCGATGGTGCGCGGATTGCGCGTCATGACCTGCGACACCGGGGTGCCCTTAAGGTCGGCCACCTTCTCCAGCGCGCGGCGCAGGTCGCCGTCGGTGAAGATGCCGACCACGGAGCGCTCCTGCGTGACGACGGCCGTCATGCCCATGCCGCCGCGCGAGATCGCCAGCACCGCCTCGGCGACGGTGGCGTTCTCGCCGACGCAGGGCACCGCATCGATCCGGCGCATGATGTCGCGCACGTGGGTGAGCAGCCGGCGGCCGAGCGCGCCGCCGGGGTGCGAGCGGGCGAAATCCTCGGCGCCGAAGCCGCGCGCGTCGAGCAGGGCCACGGCGAGCGCATCGCCCAGAGCCAGCGCGGCGGTGGTGCTGGCGGTGGGGGCGAGATTGAGCGGGCAGGCCTCCTCGGCGACGCCGGCGTCCAGGTGGGCATCGGCCTCGCGCGCCAGCGAGGAGGCAGGGTTGCCGGTGAGGGCGATCAGCCGGCCGCCCAGGCGCTTCACCAGCGGCACGATGGTCAGCAGCTCCTCGCTCTCGCCCGAGTTGGACAGGGCGATCAGCACGTCTTCGCGGGTGATCATGCCCAGGTCGCCGTGGGCCGCCTCCGCGGCATGCACGAAATAGGCCGGTGTTCCGGTGCTGGCCAGGGTGGCCGCGATCTTGCGGGCAATATGGCCGGACTTGCCGACGCCCGAGACGATGACGCGGCCGCGGCAGGCGAGAACCAGCGCAACGGCCTTGGCGAAGGCGTCGTCCAGGCGCTCGATCAGGCCGGCGACGGCCTGGGCCTCGATGCGCAAGACCTTTGTAGCAAGATCGAGGGCATTCCGCGCGCCCTTTTCACCGTCCGGTATTTGGTTCATGCGGGCGACTTCATTAGACTAGGCGGAAAGTATACCAAACAACTCCCGCGCCCTTCCTCATGACCACGCTGCAACTGGTTCTCGTCCTGCTCGCCTCGGCGGTTTTCGTCGTCGTGCTGTTCCGTTCGCTCAACCTGCCGCCGGTGCTCGGCTACCTGCTGGTCGGTGCCGCCATCGGGCCGCACACGCTCGACCTGATTCCCGATTCGGCGGCGGCGCGCCATCTGGCTGAATTCGGCGTGGTGTTCCTGATGTTCTCCATCGGCCTCGAGTTCTCGCTGCCGCGCCTCTACAGCATGAAGCGCACGGTGTTCGGGCTCGGCCTGGCGCAGGTTGCATTGACGGTCGCCATCAACATCCCGGTCGCCGTGCTGGCGGGACTGACTTTTTCCGCCGGCATCGCACTGGGCGGCATCCTCGCCATGTCGTCCACGGCACTGGTCGTCAAGATGCTGGCCGAGCGCATGCAGCTCGAATCCAGGCACGGCCGCGAGATCATCGGCGTGCTGCTGTTCCAGGACCTTGCCGTGGTGCCGCTGCTGATCGTCGTGCCAGCCCTCTCGCAGACGCCGGAGGCGATGGCAGAAACCCTGGCGCTGGCGGCGTTCAAGGCGGCGGTGGTGCTCTCGCTGATCCTCTTCTTCGGCCAGCGCCTGATGCGCAGCTGGTTCCACATTGTCGCGAAGCGGCGCTCGGCGGAACTGTTCATGCTCAACGTGCTGCTGATCACGCTGGGGCTGGCCTACCTCACCGAACAGGCCGGCCTGTCGCTGGCGCTGGGCGCCTTCCTCGCCGGCATGCTGATCTCCGAGACCGAGTACCGCTACCAGGTGGAGGAGGACATCAAGCCCTTCCGCGACGTGCTGCTCGGCCTGTTCTTCATCACCGTCGGCATGTTCCTCGACGTCGGCGTCGTCGCCGGCCAGCTGCCCTGGGTGGCCGGCCTGCTCGTCCTCCTGCTCGCCGGCAAGTTCGCCATGATCGCCGGCCTCTCGCGCGGTTTCGGCGCGACGCCAGGCACGGCCATGCGCAGCGGCCTCTGGCTGTGCGCCGGGGGCGAGTTCGGCTTCGTGCTGATCGCCCACATCAAGGACCTGCCGCTGCTGCCGGGTACCGCACTGCAGGTGGTGACGGCGGCACTGGTGCTTTCCATGCTGTTCGCTCCGCTCATCGTCCAGTACAGCGAGAAGATCGTCATGCGCTTCTGCACTTCGGAATGGATGCTGCGCTCGATGGAGCTGACGCAGATCGCCGCGCGCTCGATGGCCACCGAGCGCCATGCCATCATCTGCGGCTACGGCCGCAGCGGCCAGTATCTGGCGCGCTTCATGGAGCAGGAGGGCGTCTCCTATGTCGCCCTCGACCTCGACCCGGAGCGCGTGCACGAGGCCGCCGCGGCCGGCGACGCCGTGGTGTACGGCGATGCCGCACGGCGCGAGGCCCTGGTGGCGGCCGGGCTGATGCGCGCCAGCGTGCTGATCGTTTCCTATGCCGATCCGGATTCCGCCCTGCGCGTGCTGGCCATGGCGCGCGAACTGCGGCCGGAGCTGCCGGTGGTGGTGCGCGCCGCCGACGAAAGCGATTTCGACCGCCTGTCGCAGGCCGGCGCCGCCGAGGTGGTGCCGGAGACGCTGGAATCCTCCATCATGCTTGCCTCCCATGCCCTGGTGCTGCTCGGCGTGCCGATCAACCGCGTCGTGCGCCGATTCCGCGAGGTGCGCGAGCAGCGCTACGACCTGATGCGCGGCTTCTTCCACGGCGCCACCGACGCCGCCGACGACCTTGACGAAGCGCGCCAGCCGCGCCTGCATTCGGTGGTGCTGAATCCCGGCGCCTGGGGCATCGGCCGCAGCCTGGACGAAATCGATCTGCAGCGGTTCGGCGTTTCCGTTTCCCTCATACGACGGCGCGGCATCCGCGCAGTCAGCCCCTCGCCGGAAGCCAGGCCGGAGGCGGGCGACGTAGTGGTGATTATGGGTGTACCGGACGGGCTTGCGGCCAGTGAAAACAGACTGCTCAAAGGCTAGCCGAAGGATCATGGGTCGTATGCAAATTAATGAATTAAAAGAAAAAACTAACATGACCGCCAATGTTGCAAAAAAGCAACACGCATTGGCGATTTTTCCCCGAAAGACGACTTAGTTCTTGCCCCGGCAAAGACCGCCTTGGCAGAATGCGTCTGACTTCTCAGTTCTTCGGGGAAGCTAGGCAGGCGGGGAGTGTTGGTGCAGTACGTAACGTGCACGTGGCGCCAAAACAACTTGCCGAACTCTCAAACAAAGAGGAGATTCACACAATGCAGAAGAAACTCATTGCTGCCGCCGTCGCCGGTCTGCTCGCCGTGCCCGCCATGGCACAGACCAACGTGACGATTTCCGGCCGCTTCGTGGCGGGTTGGGAAAGCTACAAGCTGAGCGGCCCGGGCACCGGTTATGACACCGAGTCGCGCGTGTCCGACCAGTCCTCCCGCATCATCTTCAACGTCGTCGAGGACCTCGGCGGCGGCCTGAAGGCCTGGGGCCAGCTGGATCAGCGCTTCGGCACCGACCTGGGCGGCCTGGCAGCCACCGGCAATACCGCCATGGGCCTGATGGGCAGCTGGGGTAAGTTCACCATCGGCCGCTGGGACGTGCATTACCAGGAGCTGGTCGGCATGGAAGCCAACCGCGCCGGTTCGCTGCAGTCGATCGTCAGCTTCGGCCTGATGTCGCAGGTGAATGGCACCACCATCGCCAACGGCACGCGCACTGCGAACCTGATGATGTGGGATAGCCCGAACTGGAACGGCTTCACCGGCCGTCTCGCCTATTCGACCAGCGCCTTCGGCGCCAACGAAGGCAACACCAACCGCGCCAACGGCGACCCCGGCGGCGGCAGCGCCTGGACCGGCGCCCTGCGCTACAACAACGGCCCCTGGGCTGCTGGCCTGAGCCACTGGAGCGGCAATGCCGAGAGCCGTGCGGTTGCCGCCACGGTCGATCAGCGCAGCACCCGCGTCTGGTTGGGCTACACCTTCGGCATGGGCCTGAAGCTGGGCATCTCCTATGACCGCAGCGCGCTCGAGAACGGCGGCGGCGTTGCCGACAACCGTCGCAGCGCCTGGATGATCCCGGTCAGCTATGCCTGGGGCCCGCACAAGGTGTATTTCAACTACGCCCACGCCGGCAAGACCAGCAACATGGCCAACAGCAAGGCTAACCAGTGGAACGTCGGCTACGACTACGCTTTCTCCAAGCGTACCTCGGCTGGCGTGTATTACACCAAGGTTAACAACAACAGTGGCGGCACCTACGACATGTTTGCCCTCGGCGCCAATGGCGCCAGCGCGACGGCTGCTGGCGAGGATGCCCGCCAGTGGTACTTCGGTCTGGCCCACAACTTCTAATCGATTCTCCGAATCAGTTAGAACGGATCGAACGGCCGCCTTCGGGCGGCCGTTTTTTTTCGTGCGCCCGGCACGGGCGCACCCTGTGACCGGAGAAACCCGATGGCCCTGGCGGCTACTGGTTCTCTTCCGGCAGCAGGCCGGCGAGCATGGCGATCATTTCCGGGTCAAGGTCGAAGCCGGGGGTCTGGTCGGGGTTGATGCTGATGGAGAGGTCGGCGGCCATGCGCCGCAGCACCCAGGCGAATTCGACCAGCATGCCTCCGCCGTAGCCGGGGAAATGGACGAGGAAGTCGCGCGCGCGCGCCGGGTCGGAAAACAGCACCAGCACGCGCTGGTTGCCGTCGAACTGGAGCACCAGCGGGTCGGCCAGGGTGGAGGACTGGAAGCCGGCGATACTCCGCTTGTCATCGCGCACCGGCAGGAATACCTGCTCGCCGATCAGGCGGCGGGCGAAATCCTCCGGCGCCAGCTTCCCGGCATGGAATTCCAACAGTAACGATTCTAGCGGGTTGCGTTCCATGCTCGGAAATTACTCCATTTTCATGCGGCGCGGAAGTGCTGCAGGGCGAAGGCCTCCTCGTCGGCCAGCCATGCTCCGGCCGTCGCCCAGCCGGCCCGGCTGGCAAGGGCGATGAATTCCTCGGGCAGATATTTGTACGAGTTCTCGGTGTGCAGGGGCTCGCCGCGGGCGAAGCGGATCGCCGCGCCGGCAAGGCGCACCGTCTGCGGCCGCAGGCTGATCAGGTGCATCTCGATACGGCCCTCGATCGGTGCGTAGAAGGCATGGTGGGCGAAGCCATCGGGATCGAAGTCGCCGGCGAGCAGGCGATTGGCGTGGCCGAGCAGGTTGAGGTTGAAGCGGGCGGTGAGGCCCTGGGCGTCGTTGTAGGCGAGCGTGATGCGCCCGGGGTGCTTCTTGCAGTCGTGGCCGATCAGCAGTCCGCCGCCCGCGCCGGACAGGCTGCGGAAGCGGGCGAGCAGGGCGACGGCTTCTTCCGGCGTGAAGTTGCCGATGCTGGAACCGGGATAGAAGAAGACGCGGCGGCTCGGCGGCAGCAGCGGAGCGACGCGCTCAAGATCGGCGAGGAAATCCATGGCGCAGGCCGTCACGCGCAGGTCGGGGCGGCGCGCCGCCAGCGCCGACGCGGTGCGCTGCAGCGATTCTGCGGCAATGTCGAGCGGCACATAGTCGGCGGCTTTGAGCGTGTCGAGCAGCAGGTCGATCTTCCCGCAGCTGCCGGCGCCGGGTTCGATGACGCAGGCGCCTGGGCCGACGGCGGCGGCGATGACTGGCGCGTGCCGGCGCAGCAGCGCTATCTCATTGCGGCGCAGGTCGTATTCGGGGGTTTCGCAGATGGCTTCGAACAGCGCGACGCCGGCTTCGTCGTAGAACAGCTTGAAGGGCAGTCGCTTCGGCCGCGCGCGCAGGCCGGCGAGCACTTCGACTGCGAGATCCGTCGGCGAAGCGGGTATGAGGTGGAAGCGGAAGTTGTCGGCCACGACCTAGTCCAGCGAAAACTCCTTGGCGAGCGGCAGCGCCGGCATGTGGAAGGCCACCGGGCCGTCGGCCTGGCCGTCGACAAACTGGCGCACGAAGGGGTCGGTCGAGGCGCGGATTTCGTCCGGCGTGCCCTGGGCGACGACGCGGCCGTCGGAGATGAAATAGGCGTAGTCGACCACCTTGAGCGACTCGGCTACGTCATAGGTGACGACGATGGAGGTGACGCCGAGCGCGTCGTTCAGCCCGCGGATCAGGTTGCCGATCTGGGTGAGCGAGATCGGGTCGAGGCCGGAGAAGGGCTCGTCGTACATGATCAGCATCGGGTCCAGCGCGATGGCGCGCGACAGCGCGACGCGGCGCGCCATGCCGCCGGAGAGCTCGCTCGGCATCAGCGGATGGGCGCCGCGCAGGCCGACCGAATGCAACTTCATCAGCACCATGTCGTGGATCAGCTCGTCGGGCAGGTCGGTGCGCTCGCGCATCGGGAAGGCGATATTCTCGAAGGTGGACAGGTCGGTGAACAGCCCGCCCTGCTGGAACATCATGCCCATCTTGCGGCGCACTTCGTAGAGTTCTTCGGTATCCAGCTCGTGGATCACCCGGTCATCGAAGCGCACGAAACCGCCTGTCGGCCGCAGCTGGCCGCCGATCAGGCGGAGCAGGGTGGTCTTGCCGCAGCCGCTGGCGCCGAGGATGGCGACGATCTTGCCGCGCGGCACGGCGAGATCGAGGCCCTTCAGCACATGCAGGTTGTTGTAGGAGAACTCCAGGCCGGAGATCTCGATCAGGGTGTCGGATTGGGCGGTCATGGCGTGTTCCTTCTCAGCGAACGTACCCCAGCTTGCGCAGAGCGTCAAACACCCGGCCGGCCAGCGCCACGTGGCCCTCGGCATTGGGGTGCAGCGGGTCGAGCTTGAATTCGGGGTCGGACAACACGGCAGGGATCGCGTCCTCGATCAGCGGCGTCTTGTGTTCCCTGGCGATCTCGGCGTAGAAGGCCGGCGCGGAGAGGCTCTGGAACACCGCGCCGGCCACGCTGGGCCTGGGGGTGGCGAGCAGCACCGGCTGGGCGTCGGCGCTGCGCGCCAGCGCGACGATGCGGGCCAGGTCGCTGCGCGTCTGCGCCTCGGGCAGCTTGCGCAGCATGTCATTGCCGCCCAAGGCGATCAGGACCAGTGTCGGCGCATGGGCGTCGAGCAGTGCCGGCAGTCGCGCCAGGGCGTCGCCTGCCCTGTCGCCGCTGACGCCGCCGTTGACGATCTTCCAGCCGGTGCGTCCGGCCAGGTGCGCCGGCCAGGCCTGCTCCGGCGTCAGGCCGTAGCCGGCGGTGAGGCTGTCGCCCAGCGCCAGCACCGTCGTGCCGGGCGCGAGCGGCTCGGCCTGCCTGCCGCCGCAGGCGGCCAGCAGGCCAAACAGCAGGCCGCACAGCAGGATCTCCAGCAGGCGCTTCATGCCGAGCGGGCCTTGCGCTTCACCGCCGCCAGCAGCTGCGCCAGGTAGCGGCCGGTGTGGCTGCCGGGGAGCTGGGCGATGAGCTCGGGCGGGCCTTCGCCGACGAGACGGCCGCCGTTCTCGCCGCCCTCGGGGCCGAGGTCGACGATCCAGTCGGCGGTCTTGATGACGTCGAGGTTGTGCTCGATGACGACGATGGTGTTGCCATGGTCGCGCAGGCGGGTCAGCACCTTGAGCAGCATCTCGATGTCCTGGAAATGCAGGCCGGTGGTCGGCTCGTCGAGGATGTAGAGCGTGCGGCCGGTGTCGCGCTTGGACAGCTCCAAGGCCAGCTTGACGCGCTGCGCCTCGCCGCCGGAGAGCGTGACGGCCGACTGGCCGAGCTCGATGTAGCCAAGGCCGACGTCGAGCAGGGTTTCCAGTTTCCGCGCCACCACCGGCACCGCGGCGAAGAATTCATGCGCCTGCTCGACGGTCATGCGCAGCACGTCGTGGATGGTCTTGCCCTTGTAGCGGATCTCCAGCGTCTCGCGGTTGTAGCGCTTGCCGTGGCAGACGTCGCAGGGCACGAAGATGTCCGGCAGGAAGTGCATCTCCACCTTGATCAGGCCGTCGCCCTGGCAGGCCTCGCAGCGGCCGCCCTTGACGTTGAAGGAGAAACGCCCCGGTCCGTAGCCGCGGTTGCGCGACTCCGGCACGCCGGCGAAGAGTTCGCGGATCGGCGTCAGCAGGCCCGTGTAGGTGGCCGGGTTGGAGCGCGGTGTGCGGCCGATCGGCGACTGGTCGACGCTGATCACCTTGTCGAAGAACTCCAGCCCCTCGATGGCATCGAACGGCGCCGGCTCGGCGCTGCTGCCGTAGAGGTGGCGCGCGGCGGCGGCGTAGAGCGTGTCGTTGATGAGCGTCGACTTGCCCGAGCCGGAGACGCCGGTGACGCAGGTGAACAGCCCCACCGGCAGCCGCAGCTCGACCGCTTTCAGGTTGTTGCCCTTGGCGCCGAGAATGCGCAGCTGGCGCGCCGCGTCCGGCGCACGGCGCTTTTTCGGCGGTGCGATGGCGCGCCGGCCCGCGAGGTAGGCGCCGGTGAGCGAGGCCGGGTTTGCAGCGATCTCGGCCGGGGTGCCTTCGGCGACGATGCGCCCGCCGTGCTCGCCGGCGCCGGGGCCCATGTCCACCACGTGGTCGGCGGCATGGATGGCCTCCTCGTCGTGCTCGACCACGATCACGGTGTTGCCGAGGTCGCGCAGCTCGGCCAGCGTGGCGAGCAGGCGCGCGTTGTCGCGCTGGTGCAGGCCGATCGAGGGCTCGTCGAGCACGTACATCACGCCGGTGAGGCCGGAGCCGATCTGGCTGGCCAGGCGGATGCGCTGCGCCTCGCCGCCGGAGAGCGTCTCGGCCGAGCGGTCGAGTGAGAGATAGTCGAGGCCGACGTTGATGAGGAAGGTCAGCCGCGCGGTCACCTCGCGCACGATCTTTTCCGCCACCTGGGCGCGCTGGCCTTCCAGGGCGAGCAGGTTGAAGAAGTCGCGCGCGGCGATCAGCGGCAGGGCGTTCACTTGCGGCAGGTTGCGGCCGCCGATGAGGACATGGCGCGCCTCGCTGCGCAGGCGCGTGCCTTCGCACTCTGGACAGGCCCGCGTGTTGAGGTATTTCGCCAGTTCCTCGCGCACCGCGACGGAGTCGGTCTCCTTGTAGCGGCGTTCGAGGTTGTGGACGATGCCCTCGAAGGCGTGCTCCTTGATGCTGCTGCGGCCGGACTCCGACAGATAGCGGAAGGCGATCTTCTCGCGGCCGGAGCCGTAGAGAACAAGCTGCCGCGCTTGCTCGGGCAGCGCCTCGAAGGGCTGCTCGATGTCGAAGCCGTAGTGTCCGGCCAGACTGGCGAGCAACTGGTAGTAGAACTGGTTGCGCCGGTCCCAGCCGCGGATGGCGCCGGAGGCGAGCGACAGATGCGGGTAGGCGACGACGCGCGCCGGGTCGAAGAAACTGATGTGGCCGAGGCCGTCGCACTTCGGGCAGGCGCCCATCGGGTTGTTGAAGGAGAACAGCCGCGGCTCCAGCTCCTGCAGCGAATAGCTGCACACCGGGCAGGCGAAGCGCGCCGAGAAGAGGTGCTCCCTGTCGGAATCCATTTCCACCGCGACGGCGCGGCCGTCGGCGTGGGTGAGCGCCGTCTCGAAGGACTCGGCCAGGCGCTGGCGCGCGTCGGTGCGCACCTTCAGGCGATCCACCACCACGTCGATGCTGTGCTTGCTGTTCTTGGCGAGTTTGGGCAGGGCGTCGATGTCGTGCACCTTGCCGTCCACGCGCAGACGCACGAAGCCCTGCGCGCGCAGCTCGGTGAACAGATCCAGCTGCTCGCCCTTGCGGCCGGCCACCACCGGGGCGAGGATCATCAGCTTCGTGTCTTCCGGCAGGGCCAGCACGTGGTCCACCATCTGCGAGACGGATTGCGCTTCGAGCGGCTGGCCGTGCTCGGGGCAGTGCGGTTGGCCTGCGCGGGCGTAGAGCAGGCGCAGGTAGTCGTGAATCTCGGTGACGGTGCCGACCGTCGAGCGCGGGTTGTGGCTGGTGGCCTTTTGCTCGATGGCAATGGCCGGCGACAGACCTTCGATGAGGTCGACGTCCGGCTTTTCCATCAACTGCAGGAACTGCCGCGCGTAGGCCGAGAGCGACTCGACGTAGCGGCGCTGGCCCTCGGCGTAGAGCGTGTCGAAGGCGAGCGAGCTCTTGCCGGAGCCGGACAGCCCGGTGATGACGGTCAACCTGTTGCGCGGCAGGTCGAGATTCAGGTTCTTGAGGTTGTGCGTCCGCGCGCCGCGGATGCGGATTTCTTCCATGATCTGGTGCAGGACGCCAAAGGCAATCTGCTAATATACGCAATTCCCGCGTCTCAAGCCAAGCACGTTTCATGTCTTCCGCCAACCCCGACCGCATGACCCGGCAGGAGCTTCGCGCCGGCCTGTCGCTGGCGTCGATTTTCGCCCTGCGCATGCTGGGGTTGTTCCTGATCCTGCCGGTGTTCGCCTTGGCGGCGCGCAAGCTGCCGGGGGGCGAAGACCTGGCCCTGGTAGGCATTGCGCTGGGCGCCTACGGCCTGACCCAGGCGGCGCTGCAATTGCCCTTCGGCATGGCTTCCGACCGCTACGGCCGCAAAAAGGTGATCGTCATCGGCCTGCTGATCTTCGCCGCCGGCAGTTTCATGGCTGCCGCCGCGCCGGACATCTGGTGGACCATCGTCGGCCGCGCCCTGCAGGGAGCCGGCGCCATCTCCGCGGCGGTGACGGCCCTGGCGGCCGACCTCACGCGCGAGCAGCACCGCACCAAGACGATGGCCCTGATCGGCTCCAGCATCGGCCTGATGTTCGCCCTCTCGCTGGTGGCCGCGCCGGCGCTCGACGCCCTGGTCGGCCTCTCCGGCCTCTTCGCGCTGACCGGCCTGCTGGCGCTGGCGGCGATCGTTCTGGTGAACAAGGTGGTGCCCGATCCGCCGCCGGCCGAGCACCACGACCATGCCCCCGTCGGCTTCATGGAGGTGCTCCTGAATCCGCAGCTGCTGCGCCTGAACTTCGGCATCCTGGCGCTGCACTTCATCCAGATGGCGATGTTCGTCGTGGTGCCCGGCGCCATCGTCGCCACAGGCGGTATCCCGGTCGCCGGGCACTGGAAGGTCTACCTGCCGGTGGTGCTGGCCAGCTTCGTGCTGATGCTGCCGCCGGTCTTCTATGCCGAGCGGCGTGCGCGCATGAAACCGGTTTTCGTCGGCTCCGTCTTCGTGCTGCTGCTGGCGCAGGGCGGCTTCCTCTACGGCAGCGGCCTGTTCAATGCCCTGGTGGCCAACCTGGTGGTGTTCTTCGTGGTCTTCAACATCCTCGAGGCCAGCCTGCCCTCGCTGGTCTCGCGCATCGCCCCGCCGCAGGCCAAGGGCACGGCGCTGGGCATCTACAACACCACGCAGTCCTTCGGCCTGTTCCTCGGCGGCGCGGCGGGCGGGGTACTGGCCAAGCACTACGGCGCCGCGGGGGTGTTCGGCGTCGGCATCGCCCTGGCATTGCTGTGGCTGGCGATCGCGGTTACGATGCAGGCGCCGCCGGTAGTGGCGCTGCGCGAGTTCTTCATCCAGCCGCACGTGGACATCGAGAAACTCGGCGAACGGCTTGCCGGCCTGCCCGGCGTGCGCGAGGCGGTGGTGGTGCCGGAGAAGCGCATCGCCTACTTGAAGGTCAATCTTGAACGTTGGGACGAACGGCGCGTGCGCCAGTTAATCGGAGGGGAGGCATAGCTATGGCATCGGTGAACAAAGTGATCCTGATCGGCAACCTGGGCGCGGACCCGGAAACCCGCTATGCGCCGAGCGGCGACGCGATCTGCAACATCCGCATCGCCACCACGGACACCTGGAAGGACAAGGCCACCGGCGAGAAGAAGGAGGCCACCGAGTGGCACCGCGTCGCCTTTTTCGGCCGCCTGGCCGAGATCGCCGGCCAGTACCTGAAGAAGGGCAGCCAAGTCTATATCGAGGGCAGCCTGCGCACGCGCAAGTGGCAGGACAAGGACGGCCAGGACCGCTACACCACCGAGATCCGCGCCGACGAGATGAAGATGCTGGGCAGCCGCCAGGGCGCGGGCGAAGCGCCGCCGCGCGAGCGCGAGGCGGCGCCGGCGCAGCCTGCAGGCGGCGCCAAGAAGGCGCCGGCTGCCGGCTTCGGCGACATGGACGACGACATTCCGTTCTAGCCCGGACTCGCAGCAAGGCGGCCGGGAGGAGGATGGCCATCCGTCCTGAATTGAGGCAGGACATGCCGCATTCCGATACCGGCCCCGGGAGCGGCACCGCAGCCCTTGCGCTGGCTGCGCTCGGCGTCGTGTATGGCGACATCGGCACCAGTCCGCTGTATGCCATGAAGGAGGTGTTCGCCGGGAACCACCCGATTCCGATCACCGAAGCCAATCTCTACGGCAGCCTGTCGCTTTTCCTCTGGGCGCTGATCGTCGTTGTCTCGCTGAAGTATGTCGTCTTCGTGATGCGGGCCGACAACCGCGGCGAGGGCGGCATCATGGCCCTGATCGCCCTGGCGCTGCACGACGCGCGGGACCGGCCGCGCACGGCGCGCGCCCTTGCCGTCCTCGGCGTGCTCGGCGCCGCCATGTTCTACGGCGACGGCATGGTGACTCCGGCCATTTCCGTCCTCTCGGCCGTGGAGGGGCTGGAAGTCGCCACGCCGGCACTCAAGCCCTTCGTCATTCCCGTCACCCTGGCGGTGCTGTTCCTGCTGTTCTTCTTCCAGCGGCACGGCACTGCCCGCGTCGGTGCGCTTTTCGGACCTGTGATGCTGGTCTGGTTTGGCGTGCTGGGCGTCCTCGGCCTGATCAACCTCCTGCAGGCGCCGCAGATCCTGAAGGCGGTCAACCCCTGGTACGGCATCCATTTCCTGATCGACAACAGGGCCATCTCCTTTCTCGCCATGGGCAACGTCGTGCTGGCGGTGACCGGCGCAGAGGCGCTCTACGCCGACATGGGTCATTTCGGGCGCGGGCCGATCCGGCTGGCCTGGTACGGTCTCGTGCTGCCCTGCCTGGTGCTGAATTATTTCGGGCAGGGCGCGGCCATCCTCGCCGATGCAACGACCGCCGCGAATCCCTTCTTCCTGTCCGCCCCCAGCTGGGCGCTGTATCCCCTGGTGGGACTGGCGACCACCGCCACGGTGATCGCCTCCCAGGCTGTCATATCGGGCGCCTATTCGGTGACGCGGCAGGCAATGCAGCTCGGCTTCGTGCCGCGCATGGAAGTCCAGCACACCTCGGAACGGGAGCAGGGCCAGATCTACCTGCCGGGCATCAACTGGGGCCTGATGCTGGCGGTGATGGTGCTGGTGCTCGGTTTCCGATCCTCCAACAACCTGGCCGCCGCCTACGGCATTGCCGTCACCGGCGATATGGTCATCACCTCCCTGCTGGCCGCCTACGTGGCGGCGCGGGTCTGGCGATGGGGCTGGACGCGCGCCGCCACGCTGTTCGCCTGCTTTCTGGCGGTGGAACTGGTGTTCCTCGCAGCCAACGTCCTGAAGATCCCGGATGGGGGCTGGTTTCCGCTGGTGGCCGGGGTGGCGGTGTTCGTCCTCATGATGACCTGGAAGCGCGGCCGCCAGCTCATGCAGGAACGCATGCAGGCTGAGGCGATGGATCTGCGCACTTTCATCGCCAGCCTCGCCTATGCCCCGCCCGCCACGGTGCCGGGCACGGCGGTGTTCATGACCTCCAATCCGGAAGGGGTGCCGAATGCCATGCTGCACAACCTGATGCACAACAAGGTGCTGCACGAGCGCGTCGTCCTGCTCAACGTGCAGGTGCATGACGTGCCCTACGTGCCGGAAGTCGACCGCATCGAGACGCACCGGCTCAACGGGCAATTCTGGCAGGTGATCGTGCGCTATGGTTTCAAGGATGAACCGGACGTGCCGCGCGCCATGGAACTGTGCGGCGGACAGGGCCTGGACATCGAGATGATGGAAACCTCGTTCTTCCTCGGCCGCGAAACCCTGATTCCGCGCCTGGATGTCGAATCGGGCATGGCCTTCTGGCGCGAAAAGCTGTTCGTCGCGATGTTCCGCAACGCCGGCAGCGCGACGGCCTTCTTCAGGATACCCACCAACCGGGTGGTCGAGCTGGGGACGCAAGTGGAGCTGTGAGCATGCCCCGCACCATGAAGCTCAAGCTGAAGCAGCTGCGCGAGTTCTCGCTGCGCGACCTGCTCACCGTCGGCCTGCCGGCGCTGGCGCTGCTGGCCGGCGGCTTCTGGCTGGCGGCGCAGTTCGTCAAGCCGGCGCCGCCGGACCGCCTCTACATTTCCTCGGGCGGGCCGGGCGGCTCCTACCAGCAGTACGCCGAGCGCTACCGCCAGGTGCTGGCGCGGAACGGCATCGAGCTGCGCGAGCAGCCTTCGGCCGGCTCCATCGAGAACCTGAGGCGCCTGCTCGACGAGGCGGACGACACCGAAGTCGCGCTGGTGCAGAGCGGCACCGCCGGCGGCATCGTCAGCGACCGGCTGTTCTCCCTTGGCTATCTGTATCACGAGCCGCTCTGGGTGTTTTATCGCGGCGAACGGAAGCTCGATCGCCTGACCCAGCTCAGGGGCAAGCGCATCGCCGTCGGCGCGGAGGGCAGCGGCACGCGCATGCTGGCGCTGCAGCTGCTCGATGCCAACGGGATCGAGGCAGGCAACGCCATGCTGCTGCCGCTGGGCGGGCTGGCCGCGGTCGAGGCGCTGCAGGCGCGCAAGCTGGATGTCGTGTTCCTCGTCGGCACCGAGCGTTCTGCGGCGGTGTGGTCGCTGCTGTATGCCAAGGGCGTGCGCCTGATGAGTCTGGCCCACGCCGAGGCCTATGCCCGGCGCTTTCCCCATCTCGCGCGCCTGACCCTGCCGCAGGGCGCCATCGACATGGCGCGCAACATCCCGGCGCGCGATGTCGAGCTGGTGTCGCCGATGGCCACCCTGGTGGCACACGACTCGGCGCACCCGGCGCTGGTCCAGCTCCTGATCGAGGCGGGGCAGGAGGTGCATCGCGAGCCGGGCATCTTTCAGCGCCCAGGGGAGTTTCCCCGTCCCGGGACGGCTGACTTTCCGCTATCGCCGCAGGCGGAGCGCTTCTACAAGTCGGGCAAGCCCTTCCTGCAGCGCTACCTGCCCTTCTGGCTGGCGAACCTGATCGACCGCATGGTGGTGATGCTGGTGCCGGTGTTCGCCCTGCTCATTCCCATCCTTAAATTCGCACCCGGCCTCTACAGCTGGCGCGTGCGCTCTCGCATCTACCGGCGCTACGGCGAGCTGAAGTTCCTCGAGGCCGAGGTGGAGGAGAACCCCGGGCGGCACACTCGCGCGGAGTGGCTGGAGCAGCTCGACCGCATCGAGGCGGACGTGCAGCACATCCCGACGCCGCTGGCCTTCGCCGACATGCTGTACACCCTGCGCAGCCACGTCGAGCTGGTGCGCGCCACCATCCTGCGGCGCGCACCGCCGGTTGCTACAGCGACCTGATCTTCTCCAGCAGGGCGCTGGTGGAGCGCTCGAAGCGGAAGGGAATGGAATGCACGCTGCCGCCGCGCGCCAGCACCAGCTCGGCGCCGACGATCCTCTCCGGCGCCCAGTCGCCGCCCTTCGCCAGCACGTCGGGCTGCGCGTCGCGGATGAGCTCCAGCGGCGTGTCCTCGTCGAACCAGGTCACCAGCGACACGCTTTCCAGCGCGGCAAGGACGGCCATGCGGTCTTCCAGCGCATTCACCGGACGGTCGCCGCCCTTGCCCAGGCGCCGCACGGAGGCATCGGTGTTCACGGCGACGACCAGGCTGGCGCCGAGGGCGCGCGCCTGGGCAAGATAGGTGACGTGGCCGCGGTGCAGGAGGTCGAAACAGCCGTTGGTGAATACCAGCGGGCGCGGCAGCGCGGCGAGCCGGCCGGGCAGGTCCCCGGGCGGGCAGAGCTTGGCCTCGAAAGCGGGCGCGGAGCCGGGCATGCTGCCGCTACTTCTGGCCAGCCGCTCCGGCCTTGGCTTCCTCCGCCGGCTGGCCGTCCTTGCGCGGAGTCTCGCGGACCTGGACGTACTCGAAGACGCGCACGACCTTCCTGACGCCGGCCGTGGTGCGGGCGATCTCGGTGGCGTCGTCGGCCTCCTTGCGCGTGACCAGGCCGAGCAGGAACACCGTGCCGCCTTCCGTCACCACCTTGACGTGGTTGGCCTGGAACCTGTTGGCATCGATGAAGCGCGCCTTCACCTTCGAGGTGATGTAGGTGTCGTTGCTGCGATCGCTGAAGCTGCTGGCGGGACCTATCCGAACCTCGTTGGCGACGCCCTTGACGTTGGTCACGCCGGCGGCCGCCTTCTCGAGGGTGTCCTGCGCGGCGGCGTCGGGCACCTCGCCCGTGAGCAGCACCTTGTAATTGTAGCTGGTGACGTTCACATGCACCTTGTCGCCGAACTTTTCGCCGATGCGGTTGACGACGCGGATCTCGATGGCCTCGTCCGCCAAATAGGTCTCCGCGGCGCGGCGATCGACGGCGATCAGGGCGCCGGCGCCGACGCCGGTGGCCACCGCCGGCACGCAGCCCTGCAGGGCGGGCAGAGCCAGCGCCAGCAGCGCCGGGGCGAGCAGAATCTTTTTCATTCATCTTCTCCTAGCAACATGCAATCGATCCCGTCGCACAGGCAGTGCAGCGCGAGCAGGTGCACTTCCTGTATGCGCGCCGTGCGGTCGGCCGGCACGCAGACATGCACGTCCCGCTCGGACAGCAGCGGCCCGATGGCGCCGCCGCCCTTGCCGGTCAGGGCCACCACGCGCAGCTCGCGCTCGTGTGCGGCATGGATGGCCTCGACCACGTTCGGCGAGTTGCCGCTGGTCGAGATCGCCAGCAGCACGTCGCTCGGCTGCCCCAGCGCGCGCACCTGCTTGGCGAACACCTGGTCGAAGGCGTAGTCGTTGGCGATCGAGGTCAGCGTCGAGGTATCGGTGGTCAGTGCCACAGCGGCGAGCGGAGGCCGCTCCTTCTCGAAGCGGTTGAGCAGCTCGGCGGCGAAGTGCTGCGCGTCGGCCGCCGAGCCGCCGTTGCCGCAGGCGAGGATCTTGCCGCCGTCGAGCAGGCTTGCCGTCATCATTTCGACCGCCTGGGCGAGCGGCCCGGCGAGGGACTCCATGGCGGCCAGCTTGGTCTGGGCGCTTTCCTCGAACTGGCGTGAAATGCGGGCGAGCAGGTTCATGTCGATTCTTGATTACCAGCGAGGCTCGGCATTCAATGCTGTCGGCCCCGCACCCGTCATACCGGCGCACGCCGGTATCCAGTGCAGGCGTTCCCGAAACGAAAGCCGCATTCTGGATTTCGGCCCCGGATTCAAGCATTCCGGGGTGACGTACTTTCGCCGGAATGACGATCTGATCGATGCGTCATGACGACGAATAGCGGATGCAAGCATGGCTGAGCTTCGTTGGCAATCGAGTATCGGTTTGGCGGCTGATTCTAGCATGGACGCGCCGGCGTGCCGGCGCCGCTACAGCACGATGAACACCTCGATCAGGATGCGCTGCCACGGATCGCGATGCCGGCTGAGCCGGGCGATGCGCGCCGCCACCTTGCCGCCGCGGTCCATCTCGGCGGCCACGGCGCGGTTCTCCGCGCGCGGCAGGTAGCCCAGTCTGCGCCCGCGCCATTCGACGCGCACGGCATGGGCGTCGTGCCGATTGTCCGGCTCGCGCACCAGCGCCAGCGCGTCGCCGGCCTTCATCTCGTCCCACAGATCGCGCCCGGCATAGAACTGGAAGCCGGCCAGCGGCGAGCTCTGCACCAGTACCCTGATCGATTCCGCACGCGCCGGCAGGGCGAGGCAGAACGCCAGCAGCAGGGCCAGGCTAGGCCGCAAAGCCCACTCCCCAAGGCGTCCGCCCCCTCTCCCGCCTGGGCGGGAGGGCTGGGGAGAGAGCGGGAGGCCGAAGCGCAACTCCATCCGGTTTGTTGGTCATTTTCATGATGCTCAATAACTCGCCTCGAAGGCATTGCGGATCCAGTCGATCGACTCGCCGTCGAGCAGCACAGCGTCGAAGCGGCAGGCCGGGATCGGCTTGCCGGCGAGGTAGTGGTTGGCGGCGAGCGCGATGCGCCGCTGCTTGGCCGGCGTGATGCTGGCCGCCGCGCCGCCGAAACTCCTGTTGGCACGCAGCCGCACCTCGACGAAGACCAGCGTCGCGCCGTCGTGGCAGACCAGGTCGATCTCGCCGCCGCGGCAGCGGTAGTTGCGTTCAAGGATGCGCAACCCCTGCGCGGCCAGGAAACGGGCGGCGAGCGCCTCGGCGGCGGCGCCTTCGGCTTGGCGGCCGGGCTTATCCATGCCCGGCAGTCTCATGACAGCCCGACAATGCACGGGCAGCACTCTGGAATATATCGTTCGTCATATTGACAGCCAACATGGGGGGTAGGCTGACTCCAAGAAAAACAAAATTCAGGGAGAGAATAATGCCATCTGACAGCGTTAATGGCACATCGATCATCGATGCCGGCAACAACAGGACGCGTGCGAGTGGCATTACCAGCAGCCTGAACAGCAGCGGGGATGCCAGCATCACAGGCAGTGTGGGATCAGGCAGCGACTCCAACGACTATTACAGATTTGTGGCGCCTGCTACGGGTTCGGCGAGTTTCTCTCTGACCGGGCTGAGCCAGAATATCGATCTCAGGCTGCTGAATGGTTCGGGCACCAGTCTGAGGAACGGCACGACCACGGGCAACAGCGATGAGAGATTTAGCTACCAGGTGACGCAGGGGCAGACCTATTATGTTCAGGTTGATCCTTCCGGCACGGCAGTCTCGGACTATAGCCTGAACATCGATTGCATCGCTGCCCCTGTTTGATCGAGGCCTGTTGCGCTAAGTACTTGGCCGTTCAACGCGAGCAACTATCCAGACCTGAATGTGACGCAAGGGTATAACGGAACCTCATCTCACGTGAATAATTCGAGCATCCAGTATGCTCTGGATTTTTCATTACCCTCAGGTACCCGGGTAAATGCTGTCGAGGGCGGCACCGTTTTGTATGTGCGCACAGGTAGTAGTGCGGGGGATACAGGCGCTGGCTGTTTGGGAAACTTCGTAACCATTCAGCATGACGGCGGCTACTTTGCGACCTATGCACACTTGTCGGGGGTAAGCGTGGCGGTTGGTGCCTCCGTTCAAGCCGGCAGTCAAATTGGCCAATCGGGAAATACAGGCGCCAATTCGTCTGGTGACACTATAGGGGCGCATTTGCACATCCATTTCGGCAGAGCCTTGAAACACAATAGTGATCAATCACTCGCTCTCTGGGCAACCGGCCAAAATGACCCTGTTCCGCCGGCCTTCTTCTCCGGGTTTTTCTCGATCGCCACAGAAACCGCTGGCTTGAATGTTTCCTCGATTCAGTCCGCACCGGGCACGGACAGGATCGTGCTGCACGATGACATCTTCACCGCTCTGGGCGTCACAGGAAGCACAAATGGCGTGGCACTGCCGACGCAGGGATTTCGCGCCGGGGCGGCCGCTCAGGGTGCCCAGGATCGGATCATCTATAATTCCGGCACTGGGTACCTCTATTACGATGCCGATGGCTCGAGCAGCGTGGCTCCCGTACAGATAGCCCTGATAGGCACCAGCAGCCATGCAGCATTATCGGCCGCCGATTTTCTGGTTATTTCTTGACAAGGCCAGATCGATACGCACCGGCAATCTTGACATCCCGATTCACGGCAACCAAAATGGTTGCGGTGCTTTTTTCGAGGATGCCGCCGTGTCCGCCCTCACCCTGAAAAACCTTCCCGATGCCTTGCTCGACCGGCTGCGCCGGCGCGCGGCGCGCGAGCGGCGCAGCATGAATGGGGAAGTCGTGCATTTGCTGAATGCCGCGCTGCGCGGCGAGCGGGCCGGGGCCGATCCGGCGGCGCGCGCGGTCGAACAGGCGGCGGCCTGGCGGCGGCTGGCTGGGCGCTGGGAGTCCGATCTGGACGCCGGGGCCGAGGCGGCGGCGCTGCGCCGCGCCCGCAGCGGCGGCCGCAAGGTGGCCTGGTGATCCTGCTCGACACGGACGTCTGCATCGAGATCCTGAGGGGCAACGAGGCCGTGATCGGCCGCAGGGAGGCGACGCTGGACGACGTGGCGACGACCTGGGTGACGGCGGCGGAGCTCTCCTATGGCGCGGCGAAGTCGCGCGCGCCGGAGCGCAATCAGATGCTGGTGGCGGAGTTCCTCAACACACTGGCCGTCCTGGACATGGAATACGCGGCCGCCGAGTGCTTCGGCCGGATAAAGGCGGAGCTGGAGCAGGGCGGCAAGCGGCTGGCCGATGCCGATCTGTTCATCGCCGCCATCGCCCTGACCCGCGGCGCCACGCTCGCCACGGGCAACCGGCGCCACTACGGCCGCATTCCTAATTTGCGCATGGTCGATTGGCTGCGGCCGGAATGACGCGCAGGCAGGCGGTTCTTTACGTCGTCGCTACGCCGCTGGGGAATCTGGGCGACATCTCCGCGCGCGCGCTGGAAGTGCTGCGCGGCGCCGACGCCATCGCCTGCGAGGACACGCGCCACACGCGCCGGCTGCTCGACCACTTCGGCATCCGCGCCGAGACCTTCCCACTGCACGAGCACAACGAGACGGCCGCCGCCGAGCGGCTGATCCGCCTGCTGCGCGAGGGCCGCGCCGTGGCGCTGGTGTCGGACGCCGGCACGCCGGCCGTCTCCGACCCCGGCGCGCGCGCCGTGGCGGCGGTGCGCGCGGCCGGCTTCGAAGCGATCCCCGTGCCGGGGCCGAACGCGGCGATCGCCGCGCTCTCCGCCTCGGGGCTCACCGATCCGCATTTCCTTTTCTACGGCTTCCTGCCGGCGAAGCAGGCGGCGCGGCGCAGGGCCCTGGCCGATCTGAAGCCGCTGCCCTGCGCCCTGGTCTTCTACGAGGCGCCGCACCGCATCGAGGAGACCGTCGCCGACCTGGCGGCGGTGCTGGAGCCGGGCCGCACCCTCGTCATCGCGCGCGAGCTGACCAAGCTGTTCGAGTCCATCGCCAGCCTGCCGCTGGCCGAGGCGCCGGCCTGGCTGGCGGCGGACGAGGATCGCCGCCGCGGCGAGTTCGTGCTCGCCGTCTCGGCGCCGCCGCCGGCCGAGGGCCTCGACGCCGACGCCGTGCGCGTGCTCGATCTGCTGCTGGCCGAGCTGCCGCTCAAGCAGGCGGTGAGGCTCGCCGCCGAGATCAGCGGCGAGCCGAAGAACGCGCTCTACGACCTGGCGCTGGAGAAAAAGCGCAGGCCCTAGCTGCGTATAATTCGCCCCATGCAAACCCTCACCCTTACCCGCCCCGACGACTGGCACCTGCACCTGCGCGACGGTGCGGCGCTGGCGGCGGTGGTGCCGCACACGGCGCGGCAGTTCGCCCGCGCCGTCGTCATGCCCAACCTGAGGCCGCCGGTGACGACCGCGGTGCAGGCGGCGGCCTACCGCGAGCGCATCCTCGCCGCCGTACCGCGGGGGCTGACTTTTGCGCCGCTGATGACTTTGTACCTGACGGACAACACGCCGCCGGATGAAATCGATCGCGCGAAGGCTTCCGGCATCGTGCATGCCGTGAAGTACTACCCCGCCGGCGCCACCACCCACTCGGACGCCGGCGTCACCGACATCGGCAAGTGCTTCGACGTGCTGGCGCGCATGGAGGAACTTGGCCTGCCGCTGCTGGTGCACGGCGAGGTGACCGACGCCGAGGTGGATATCTTCGACCGCGAGCGCGTCTTCGTCGAGCGCGTGCTGGCGCCGCTCGCGCAGCGCTTTCCCGCCTTGCGCCTCGTGCTCGAGCACGTCACCGCGCGGGAGGGCGTCGAGTTCGTCGAGGCGATGGGGCCGAACGTCGCCGGCACGCTCACGGCGCACCACCTGCTGATGAACCGCAACGCGCTGCTGGCCGGCGGCGTGCGCCCGCACCACTACTGCCTGCCTGTGCTGAAGCGCGAGGCGCACCGCCTGGCGCTCGTGCGCGCCGCCACCTCGGGCAATCCGAAGTTCTTCCTTGGCACCGACTCCGCGCCGCATGCACGCCATGCCAAGGAGTCGGCCTGCGGCTGCGCCGGCTGCTACACGGCGCTTCACGCGATCGAGCTGTATGCCGAAGCCTTCGAGGCGGCCGGGGCACTCGACAGGCTGGAAGCCTTCGCCGGCTTCCACGGCGCCGATTTCTACGGCCTGCCGCGCAACGCGGGAACGATCACGCTGGAGCGGGCCGAATGGCGCGTGCCGGACAGCCTGCCCTTCGGCGAGGATGCGCTGGTGCCGCTGCGTGCCGGCGAAACCCTGGGCTGGAAGGCCAGGACATGAAACGGAGCAGCGGACTTCTTTTGCCTTTGCCCCTGCTGCTCGCCGGCTGCCTCGACGGCAGCGCCTCCCTGCGCCTCGGAGACAACGACCACGCGCTGATGCTGCAGGCACGCCAGCCGTATTTCTGGAGCCGGAAAGTGGAACTGCAGGCCGTCATGTCGCGCCAGCCGGACTGCCACCGCCGCAGCCGCCTCGATGCCGCCACCCTGGGGGGGCTCGAAGTCGATGTCTTTCGGCCCGAGGCAGGCGAGTTCGTCGAGCCGATCCTGATTCTCAGGCAGGGGGCGAATTACTACGCCATCAGCACGCAAAACTGCGAGATGCAGCCATTCAAGACGCCGCCGGCGAAACCCGGCACGCGGCTGGGCGCATTCCGGCCGGACGGCGAGAAGCGCCTGAAATTCGTCGCCGCGCCCGCCGTGGCGACTAGCCCGCCGTCCGCTCCGCCGCCGCAGTAGCGGCCCGTCTGTCCGCCCGCTCCGAACGCAGGGCCGCGCGGCGTCCGCGTACCGCGTCTATTCCGGAGAGCAGCAGCAGGCCGGCGACGAAGTAGGCGCCCGTGAACAGGATGGCCTGGCGGTGGCTGCCGCCGGAGAGCCAGTTGGCAAGGCCGTAAGTCAGCGGGCCGAAGATGGAAGCCAGCTTGGCGGCGAAGCCCCAAAGGCCGAAGAACTCGGCCAGCCGCGAGGGCGGCGCGAGATAGCCGACCATGGCGCGGCCGGCCGACTGCGAGGCGCCCATGCAGAGGCCGGCGATGTTGGCCGCCAGCCAGAACAGCGCCGCCCCCTCGGCCAGCCAGGCCAGGATCACCATGACGATCCAGCCGCACAGGGTTGCGGCGATGGCGCGCACGTGCCCGATGCGATCCTGCACGTAGCCGAAGCCGAAGGCGCCGACCGCTGCCGTGAGATTGACCGCCAGGATCAGCACCAGCGTCTGCTCGGTCGTGAAGCGCATCGCCTCCTGGGCGTAGATCGCCGCCAGGGCGATGACGGCCTGAATGCCGGCCTGGTAGAACAGCGTGCAGAGGAGAAAGCGCGACAGGTCGCGGAAGCGCCGCGCGTGATGCAGCGTCGCCGCCAGGCGCGACCATGCGGTGCGGATGACGCCCTCGGCCGCCGCCTGCGGCACGGCGCGCTCGCGCAGGAAGAGGAAGGTCGGCAGGCTGGCCAGGGCGAACAGGGCGGCGGTGATGAGCATGGTCTCCGGCACCGCCTGCGCGGTCTCGCGCCCGGCCGACCTGGCGTGGGCGAGCCAGGCGAGGCAGGCGCCCAGCGAGAGCAGCCCGCCGAGATAGCCCAGGCTCCAGCCCCAGCCGGAGACGCGGCCCATGGCGCGGCTTTTCGCCAGTTCGGGCAGGAAGGCGGCGATCAGGTTTTCCCCCGTGCCGTAGAAGAAGTTGGAGGCGACGATGAGGACCACGGCGACGGCCAGCGAGCCGGGGCCGGCGAAGTACAGCGCCGCGGTGAAAATCACGCAGCCGACGGTGGTGACTGCGAGCAGCCGTTTCTTGGCGGCGCGCGCATCGGCCCAGGCGCCGATGAACGGTGCCGTGACCACGATCAGGGCATAGGAGACGGCGAGGGTGGCCGTCCACGCCAGCGTGGCCCAGGGCGCGCGCTGGGCCACGACGGCTACGAAGTAGGCGTTGAAGACGGCGGTGATCACCACAGTCGTGTAGCCCGAGTTGGCGAAGTCGTACATCGCCCAGGCCCAGGCCTCGCGCGGGCTAGCGTCGTCGGTCAGCATGCGTGTGCGTTGAGGGGTGGTCATGGCGGAACGGGCTGCAGGGCCTATGGCGGGAGAATAACCCGTTTCGATCGACGAACGGCACGAAGAAAAAAAGCCCCGCCGGAGCGGGGCTTCAAGGGAAGCGGAAGTTTCAGATGGCTACTGCTAAGAAAGCCTGACTCCGTTCCTCCTATATTTTTAAGCAGAGCCCCATGGCAGATCAAGCGAAGAACGAATTAAATTTATAAGACATTGAAAAACAAGAAAGTTGGTGCGTTATAATGCAATTGGAAGTCCGCCAGGCAGCCGCTGTGCGCCTTGTGCGCATGGAGGAAAGTCCGGGCCCCAAAGAGCAGGATGCCGGCTAACGGCCGGGCGCAGCAAGTCGAAAGACCCAAGGCGACGGAAAGTGGAACAGAAAGCACACCGCCGATGGCCCCGCGAGGGGATCAGGCAAGGGTGAAAAGGCGGGGTAAGAGCCCACCGCAGTCCGTGGCAACACGGCTGGCACGCTAAACCCCATCCGGGGCAAGGCCAAATAGGGAAGCCATGGCGCTGCTCGCGCCGCTTCCGGGTAGGCTGCTAGAGCGGCGCGGCAACGCGTCGCCCAGAGGAATGGCTGCCGGGCAGCTTAGGCTGCTTACAGAACCCGGCTTATCGGCGGACTTCCAATCCCGCCATATTCTTCATGTACAACTTTCACTTCAGATTCTATCTGCTTTGTTTATTAAAGATTATTTTTTCAAGATTTTGTCTTGATTTGTCTTTCTAAGTATTTGTTGCGGCTGGAAAAATCCTCAAATTTCTGCTTGACCCTGGAATGCGGTTCAACTAAAGTGGGAAATAGTGGAAAAAAGTGGGAAAGTGTAGTTCGGCCTTCCCAAGCAAGGAGGGGGTTGGATGTTCCAGGGGGCTGCAGCGCTGTATCTCGATGCGAAGGGACGCCTTGCGGTGCCGTCACGGCATCGCGAACGGCTCGCGTCGCTGGCCCAGGGCACACTGGTACTTACCGCCCATCCCCATCGTTGCCTTCTGATCTACCCCATGCCGGCCTGGGAGCCCATCCGCGACAAGGTGCTCCAGGCACCCAGCCTCGAACAGCAATCCGCCCTGCTCAAGCGCCTGCTCGTCGGCTTTGCCCGCGAGGAGGAGATGGATGGCGCCGGACGCGTGCTGATCGCGCCCGAACTGCGCCAGTACGCCGGCCTGGAGAAGGAGGTCTGGCTGGTGGGGCAGGGCAATCATTTTGAACTCTGGTCGGATGCCGGCTGGAAGCAGCAGCAGGAAGCGATCTTCGCGCTCGGCGACAAGTTGCTGCCGCCGGGGCTGGAGACGCTCACGCTGTGAGTGAAACGGCGCAGCACAGGACAGTGCTGCTGGAGGAAGCGGTCGACGCCCTGGCGGTGAAGCCGGACGGGACGTATGTGGATGCGACTTTCGGTCGCGGCGGGCACAGCCGGCGGATCCTCCAGTGCTTGAGTGCAGTGGGGCGGCTGATCGCGCTGGACCGGGATCCGGCGGCGGTAGCGGCGGGAAGAGAAATCGCCGATGCGCGTCTGAAAATGATCCATGCCGCCTTCAGCGGCCTGCAAGCGGCGCTGAAGGCGGAGGGGGTGTCGGAGGTGCAGGGCGTGCTGATGGATCTGGGCGTCTCTTCCCCGCAGCTGGACGAGGCGGAGCGCGGCTTCAGCTTCCGTCACGATGCGCCGCTCGACATGCGCATGGATACGAGCCGCGGGCAGACCGCCGCGGAATGGCTGGCGCAGGCAAGCCAGCGGCAACTGGCGGAGGTGATCAAAAATTATGGCGAAGAACGGTTTGCTAATGCGGTTGCAAAGGCGGTTGTTGCTGCAAGGGGCCGGGGGGCTATCGCAACCACACGACAACTTGCCGAGATCGTGGCATCGGCCGTCCGTACGCGCGAGCAAGGCCAGCATCCGGCGACGCGCAGTTTTCAGGCTATACGGATTCACGTCAATCAGGAGCTTGAGGAATTGTCGCTAGCGCTGCCGCAGGCGGTCGATGCCCTCGGGCCGGGCGGCCGTCTCGTCGTCATCAGCTTCCACTCTCTCGAAGACCGCATCGTCAAGCGCTTCCTGCGCGACGAGGCGCGCCCCGTCCAGCTGCCGTCCCGCCTGCCGGTGCGCGCCGCCGACCTGCCGCCGCCGCGCCTGAGACTCATCGGCAAGCCGGTCGTGCCCTCGGAGGCGGAAATCGCCGCCAACCCGCGCGCCCGCAGTGCCGTGATGCGGGTGGCGGAAAGGATCTGACACAGTGCTCAGGCTGAACCTCGCCCTCATCGCGATTGTCCTGGCCAGCGCGCTGGGGGCGGTGGCCTCGCAGCACAAGGCGAGGAAACTGTTCACCGAGATGGAGCGCGAGCAGGAGCGCATGCGGCGTCTCGATGTGGAGTGGGGCCAGCTGCAGCTGGAGCAGAGCACCTGGGCGGCGCATTCTCGCATCGAGAAGATCGCGCGCGAGCGGCTGCGCATGAAGCCGCCTGCGCCGGGGCAGGTGCTGGCGGTGGAGAGGGGCCAGTGAAATTCGCCAACAGCCCGCTCCTGTCGCAACTGCTGCCCGCCTGGCGCGCGCGCTTGGTCGCATCGGCGATTCTGCTGGCCTTCGCTCTGCTGGCGTCGCGCGCGGCCTATCTGCAGGCAGTGCACAACGATTTCCTGCAGCAGAAGGGCGAATCGCGCTATTCGCGCGTGATCGAGCTGTCGGCCACGCGCGGCCGCATCGTCGACCGCAGCGGCGAGATGCTGGCCGTGTCTACGCCGGTCAAGTCGATCTGGGCGATTCCGGAGGATGCCAGGCTGGCACCGGCGCAGGCGCGCGCGCTGGCGGCCCTGCTCGAGATGGACGTGCGCGAGCTGAACCGGCGCCTGGCGGCGGAGAAGGATTTCGTCTTCGTCAAGCGCCAGATTCCGCCCGACACGGCGGAGAAGATCGCCGCACTCAACCTGCCCGGCATCCACCAGCAGCGCGAATACCGGCGCTACTACCCGGCCGGCGAGGTGACATCGCACATGCTCGGCTTCACCGGCGTCGAGGACAGGGGGCAGGAAGGCATCGAGCTGGCCTTCGACGCCCAGCTTGCCGGCAGGTCGGGCAGCCGCCGCGTGATCAAGGATCGCCTTGGCCGCATCGTCGAGGACGTCGAAAGCATCCGGCCGCCCCAGGACGGCAGGGAGATCGTCCTGGCGCTCGACGCGAAGGTGCAGTACCTCGCATACACGCACCTGAAGCAGGCACTGGCCGACCACCGGGCCAAGGCCGGCGGCATCGTCGTGCTGGACGCCAGAAACGGCGAGGTGCTGGCGCTGGCCAACCTGCCGACCTACAACCCGAACAACCGCGTCCGGCTGAGCGGAGCGCAGCTGAGGAACCGCGCGCTGACCGACGTCTTCGAGCCGGGCTCGACCATGAAGCCCTTCACTGCCGCGCTGGCGCTGGAGAAGGGGCGCTTCCGCTTCGATTCGCAGATCCAGACGGCGCCCGGCCGGCTCACCATCGGCAACGCCACCATCTCGGACGCCCATCCGCACGGCCTGCTCACCGTGGCGCAGGTGATCCAGAAATCGAGCAACGTCGGCGTGGCGAAGATTGCGAGCGTGTTCGCGCCCGAGGAGATGTGGCAGATGTTCGACGCGCTCGGCTTTGGCCAGCCGCTCAGGCTCGGTTTCCCGGGCGAGGTTGGCGGCCGCCTGCGTCCCTTCAAGACCTGGCGGCCGATCGAGCAGGCCACCATGTCCTACGGCCACGGCATTTCGGTGACGCTGATGCAGCTGGCCCGCGCTTACCTGGCATTTGCCCGCGACGGCGACCTGATCCCGCTGTCTCTGACCCGGCTGGACTCTCCGCCGATCGCGGGCAAATCCATTTTTTCCGCGCAGACCGCGCGCGAGGTGCGCGCCATGCTCGAGATGGCCGTGCAGCCCGGCGGCACCGCGCCCAAGGCGCAGATCCCCGGCTATCGCGTTGCCGGCAAGACCGGCACGGCGCACAAGCTGGAGGGCGGCCATTACGCCGAGCGCTATGTGGCGGCCTTCGTCGGCTTCGCGCCGGTGTCGGATCCGCGCCTGGTGGTGGCGGTGATGATCGACGAGCCTTCCGCCGGCAAGTATTACGGCGGCGAGGTGGCGGCGCCGGTGTTCGCGCAGGTGATGGCCGGCAGCTTGCGCACGCTCGGCGTGGCGCCGGATGCGCCGCTGAAACCCGTGCAGGTGGCGCGCGAGGCGGCGCCGGTTCCGGAGAGTCTGTGAAAGTGATGGCTGGAGCAGGAGAAGCGCAAGGCGTGATCGATGAACTGCACAGGCTGGGCGTGACGGCGAAATCCCTCTGCGCGGACTCGCGCGCGGTGGCGTCGGGCGACGTTTTTCTCGCCTACCCCGGATCGCGCGCCGACGGCCGCCGCTTCATCGCCGAGGCCGTGGCGCGCGGCGCCGCCGCGGTGCTGTGGGAGCGCCATGGCCTGCCCGGGACGCCGGCCCTCGCCGTGCCGAACCTGGCTGTCGACGACCTGCAGGGGCTCTCCGGCTGGCTGGCGCATCTCGTCTATGGGCGTCCCTCCGAGAAGTTGTGGACCGTCGGCGTCACCGGCACCAACGGCAAGACCTCGGTGAGCCAGTGGATCGCCCAGTCCTTCGAACAGCTCGGCCGCCGCTGCGCCGTGGTCGGCACGCTCGGCTGCGGTTTTCCAGGCGCGCTGGAAGAGAGCCTCAACACCACGCCGGACGCGCTCTCCCTGCATCGCCTGTTTGCGCAGTACCTTGCGCAGGGCGCCCGGGCGGCAGCGATGGAAGTCTCCTCGATCGGGCTGGAGCAGGGCCGCGCGAACGGCGTGCACTTCGACGTGGCGGTGTTTACCAACCTGACGCGCGACCATCTTGAATATCACGGCAGCATGCAGGCCTACGGCGCAGCAAAGGAACTGCTGTTCCAGACGCCCGGGCTGGGGGCGGCGGTGCTCAACCTCGACGACGCCCTGGGCCGCAAGATCGCCCAAGACCTGGCCGGCTGCGGTGTGCAGGTGAGCGGCTACAGCCTGCGGACCGGCAGCGGTGCCCAACTTGTCGCGGAAGACATCGCGGCGACGCCGCGCGGGCTGCGCTTCACCGCGGCGACGCCGCAGGGCCGCGCCGGGATCGAGGCGCCGCTGGTGGGCGAATTCAACGTCGCCAACCTGCTCGCCGTGCTCGGCACGCTGCTCGCCGCGGAGGTGCCGCTCGGCCAGGCCGCCGCCGTGCTGCGCAGACTGACTTCCGCCCCGGGCCGCATGCAGATCCTTGGCGGTGCAGGTGCGCCGCTGGCGGTGATCGACTACGCCCACACGCCGGACGCGCTCGACAAGGCGCTGGCGGCGCTGCGCGACACCGCCACGGCGCGCGGCGGCCGGCTCTTCTGCGTCTTCGGCTGCGGCGGCAACCGCGACCCCGGCAAGCGGCCGCTGATGGGCGAGGTGGCGATGCGGCGCGCCGACGCGGTGATTCTCACCAGCGACAATCCGCGCGACGAGGATCCGCAGGCGATTCTCGCCGAGATCGGGCGCGGCGCGCCGGGCGCGCGCACGATCTCCGAGCGCGCCGAGGCGATCCGCGCGGCCCTGGCCGAAGCCGACGCGCGCGACGTGGTGCTGATCGCCGGGAAGGGGCACGAGTCCTATCAGGAGATCGCCGGCCGGCGCCTGCCGTTCTCGGACGTCGATTGCGCCGCCGCGGCGCTGGCTCTGCGCGGAGGGCCGGCGCCATGATGAGCCTGATGGAGGCGGCGCTCGCTACCGGCGGCACGGCGCTGCATGGAAACCCGCACATCGAGGGCATCTCCACCGATACGCGCACGCTGGCGAGCGGCGAGTTGTTCATCGCCCTGCGCGGGGAACGCCTCGACGGCCACGAGTTCGTCAAGGCCGCAGCCGAGCGCGGCGCGGCGGCCGTGATGGTCGATTCGGCGTGGGCCGAGGGCCGCATGCCCGCCCTGCCGACGCTGGTGGTGGCCGACACGCGCCTCGCGCTGGGCAGCCTTGGCGCCTGGTGGCGTGCGCGCTTCGACATGCCGCTTGTCGGCATCACCGGCAGCAACGGCAAGACCACGGTGAAGGAGATGACCGCCGCCATTCTTCGCGCCCAGGCGCTGGCCGAGGGCTACGACCCCGGGCTTGCCGTGCTGGCGACGGCGGGAAACCTCAACAACGACATCGGCCTGCCGCAGATGCTGCTGAGGCTGCGCGGCAGCCACCGCGCCGCGGTGATCGAGATGGGCATGAACCATCCGGGCGAGATCGCCTACCTGACGGGCCTGACGCAGCCGACCGTGGCGCTGGTGAACAACGCGCAGCGCGCGCATCTGGCCGGGCTCGGCGGCGTGGCCGAGGTGGCGCGCGCCAAGGGCGAGATATTCGGCGGCCTGCGCTCCGGCGGCGCGGCGGTGATCAACGCCGACGATCCCTTCGCCGGCCTCTGGCGCGAGCTGAACGCCGGCCGGCGCACCCTGACCTTCGGCCTTGAGCATCCGGCCGACGTGTGCGGGCGTGCGCAACCCAGGGCGCTCGGCAGCCTGCTCGCGATCGCGACGCCGCAGGGCGCGCTGGAGGTGGCGCTCGCCGTGCCCGGCCTGCACAACGCGAGGAACGCCCTGGCCGCCGCCGCGGCCGCGCTGGCGGCGGGGGCGACGCTCGCCGCCGTGTCGGCGGGACTGACTTCCTTCGCCGGCGTGAAGGGGCGGCTGCAGGTCCGGCGGGCGGCGGGCGGCGCGCTGCTCATCGACGACAGCTACAACGCCAACCCCGATTCCGTGCGCGCCGCCATCGATGTTCTGGCGGCCACGCCGGGGCGCAAGATTCTGGTGCTCGGCGACATGGGCGAGATCGGCGGCCAGGCCGGGCAGTTCCACGACGAGATCGGCGGCTATGCCAAGAGCCAGGGCGTGGACCTGTTGCTTGCGCTGGGCGAGCACAGCGAGCTGGCGGCGCGCAATTTCGGCAGCGGCGGCAGGCATTTCGGTAGCATCGAGGCGCTGCTTGGGGCGCTGCAGCCGGAGCTGGGGGCCGACACGGTGGTGCTGGTGAAGGGCTCCCGCTTCATGCGCATGGAGCGCGTGGCGGATGCCATTGCGGCGGACGCCGCAGAGGAAGGGCAGTGAGCGCCGTCCGCCGGGCCGCCCGCGCAAGCGCGGGGAAATTTGGGGCACCCCCTCCCATCCTCCCCCGGCTAGCGGGGGCGGTGACTGGTCACCCCCGCCCTTGGGGCAGGGGATGGGGGGAAGGTAGTCCGCTGATCGTGGAGAGTGCGGAAGGCATGGGGGGCATAACGGTGGGGAGACAAGCCAGCACTGATGCTGATGCCCGGAGGGGGCTGCTTGGCGCGACCATGCGGGAACGATCCCATGTCTTCCGCACTCTCCATGTGCGGAGAATGGAGGCAGGCCGTGCTGCTTGAACTGGCGCAATGGCTGTCGAAAGATCTGCGGGTCTTCAACGTCTTCAACTACATCACGCTGCGCACCGTGCTGGCGGCGATGACGGCGCTGGTGATTTCCTTCCTGTTCGGCCCGGCGGTGATCCGCTGGCTGGCCGAGAAGAAGATCGGCCAGGCGGTGCGCGACGACGGCCCGCAGTCCCACCTCGCCAAGACCGGCACGCCGACCATGGGCGGCGCGCTGATCCTGATCGCCATCGGCGTCACCACGCTGCTGTGGGGCGACCTCGGCAACCGCTACGTCTGGGTTGTGCTGCTGGTGACCCTCGGCTTCGGCGCGGTGGGCTGGGTGGACGACTGGCGCAAGGTGGTGCACCGCAATCCGAAGGGGCTGGCTTCGCGCTGGAAGTACTTCTGGACTTCGGCGATCGCCCTGGCCGCCGCCCTGTATCTGGCCGTCACCGCCAGCCTGCCGGCGCAGACCGAGCTGATCGTGCCCTTCTTCAAGACCGTCGCCTATCCGCTCGGCATCGTCGGCTTCGTCATCCTGACCTACTTCGTCATCGTCGGCAGCAGCCACAGTGTGAACCTGACCGACGGCCTCGACGGCCTGGCCATCATGCCGACGGTGATGGTGGCCGGCGCGCTGGCCATCTTCGCCTATGTCGCCGGCCATGCCGGCTTCTCGAAATACCTCGGCCTGCCCTACATCCCCGGCGCCGGCGAACTGGCGGTGTTTCTCGGCGCCCTGTGCGGGGCCGGGCTCGGCTTCCTCTGGTTCAACGCCTATCCGGCGGAGGTGTTCATGGGCGACGTCGGCGCGCTGGCGCTGGGCGCGGCGCTGGGCACGGTGGCGGTGGTGGTGCGCCAGGAGATCGTGCTGTTCATCATGGGCGGCGTGTTCGTCGTCGAGACGCTCTCGGTGATGATCCAGGTGGCCTACTTCAAGGTCACCGGCGGCAAGCGCATTTTCCTCATGGCGCCGCTGCACCACCACTACGAATTGAAGGGCTGGAAAGAGACGCAGGTGGTGGTCCGCTTCTGGATCATCACGATCATGCTGGTGCTGTTTGGGCTATCGACCTTGAAACTGAGATGAGCAGGCAAGGCAAAACGGTTCTGGTGCTGGGGCTCGGCGAGTCGGGCCTGGCCATGGCGCAGTGGCTGGCCCGCCAGGGCGCCCGCGTTTGCGTGGCGGACTCCCGCCACGAGCCGCCGTTTGCCGCCGAGCTGAGGCGCAGCACTCCCGGCGCCGTGCTGCGAACCGGATCGTTCAACGACGACCTGCTCGCCGGGATCGACCTGATCGGCCTTTCGCCCGGGCTCTCGCTCGGCGAGCCGGTGGTCAGGGAAGCCGCCCGGCGCGGCATTCCCGTCGTCGGCGAGATCGAACTGTTCGCCGGTGCGCTGCGCGAGCTGGGAACGCGCGATGCCTGCAAGGTGATCGCCATCACCGGCACCAACGGCAAGACCACCACCACGGCGCTCACCGGCGCGCTGTGCCGCGCGGCAGGCAAGCTGACGGCGGTGGCGGGCAACATCAGCCCTGCGGCGCTCTCGGCCCTGATGACCTGCCTCGACGCAGGAAAGCTGCCTGAGGTCTGGGTGCTCGAACTGTCGAGCTTCCAGCTGGAAACGACGGTGGGCCTGGCGGCGGACGCCGCCGCGGTGCTCAATGTCAGCGACGACCACATGGACCGCTATGCCGGCCTGGGCGAGTACGCCGCTGCCAAGGCGCGCATCTTCGCCGGCGTCGGCACGCAGGTGCTCAATCGACACGACGCGCGGGTCATGGCCATGGCGAACGCCGTGTCGCGCAGACTGACTTTCGGGCTGGATGCGCCGGCAGGCCGGGAGGATTTCGGGCTCAGCGAAGGCTGGCTGGTGCAGGGTGAGGAACGGTTGCTGCGCGCGGAAGAACTGGCCCTTGCCGGGCTGCACAACGTCGCCAATGCGCTGGCAGCGCTCGCGCTGTGCCGTGCCATCGATCTGCCGCTGGCGCCGCTCGCCGCGGCGCTGCGCGGATTCAGGGGTCTGCCGCATCGCGTCGAGCGCATTGCCGAGATCGACGGCGTGGCCTGGTACGACGACTCGAAGGGGACCAACGTTGGCGCCACGCTCGCCGCGATCGAGGGCCTCGGCCGCAAGGTGGTGCTGATCGCGGGCGGCGATGGCAAAGGGCAGGACTTCGCCCCGCTTGGCCCGGCGCTCGCCGGCCATGGCCGCGCCCTCGTGCTGATCGGCCGTGACGCCCTGCGCATCGAGGCCGCCGTGGGCGATTGCGGCATTCCCGCCATTCACGCCCAGGACATGGAACAGGCGGTGCGCAAGGCGGCGGTGGCCGCGCGCGCCGGCGACGCTGTGTTGCTCTCGCCGGCCTGCGCCAGCTTCGACATGTACCGCAATTACGAGCATCGCGCCGAGGTCTTCGCCCAGGCCGTGCGCGAACTGGCGGCGGCGCGGCAGGGGGAATCCTCGTGAGCGCCGGCGCCGTCCTACATTATCGCGCCGGCAGCCCGGGCCTGCAGCAGGAGCTGGATCCCCTGCTGCTGTGGCCGGCACTGGCGCTGCTGCTGTTCGGCCTGGTGATGGTGTACTCGGCCTCCATCGCTACCGCCGAGGGCAGCCGCTTCACCGGGCACCAGCCGGCCTATTTCCTGATCCGTCATGGCGTCTTTCTCGCCATCGGCCTGATCGCCGCGGCGGTGGCGTTCCAGGTGCCGTTGCGCGTCTGGCAGCAGGGCGCGCCCTGGCTGTTCCTCGTCGGCGTGGCGCTGCTGGTGCTGGTGCTGGTGCCCTTCGTCGGCCGCGAGGTGAACGGGGCGCGGCGCTGGCTGCCGCTCGGCCTGGCGAACCTGCAGCCCTCCGAGCTGATGAAGCTGTTCGCCGTGCTGTATGCCGCCGACTACACGGTGCGCAAGCTGGCCGACATGGGCAGCTTCCGCCGCGGCTTCGTGCCGATGGCCCTGGTGATGGCGCTGGTCGGCGGGCTGCTGCTGCGCGAGCCGGACTTCGGCGCCTTCGTCGTCATCATCTGCATCGCCATGGGCATCCTGTTCCTGGGCGGCATCAATGCGCGGCTGTTCATGGTGCTGTTCCTGTTCCTGGGGCTGGCCTTCATCGCGCTGATCTGGACCTCGCCCTACCGGCGCGAGCGCATCTTCGGCTTCATGGATCCCTGGTCGGATGCCTATGGCAAGGGCTACCAGCTGTCGCATGCGCTGATCGCCTTCGGCCGCGGCGAATGGTTCGGCGTCGGCCTCGGCGGCAGCATCGAGAAACTGTTCTACCTGCCCGAAGCGCACACCGACTTCCTGCTGGCGGTGATCGCCGAGGAACTCGGCCTCGCCGGGGTGCTGGCGGTGATTGTCCTCTTTGCGCTGATCGTGCAGCGCGCCTTCGCCATCGGCCGCCAGGCCCTTCTGCTCGATCGCGTCTATGCCGGACTGGTGGCGCAGGGCATCGGCATCTGGCTCGGCGTGCAGGCCTTCATCAACATGGGCGTGAACATGGGCCTGCTGCCGACCAAGGGCCTGACCCTGCCGCTGATGAGCTTCGGCGGTTCGGGAATTCTGGCGAATTGCGTGGCATTGGCGATTCTCCTGCGGGTCGACTACGAAAACAGGGCGCTCATGCGGGGAGCGCCCGTATGAAGACCATCCTCATCATGGCGGGCGGCACGGGCGGGCACGTGTTCCCGGGGCTGGCCGTGGCCGACTACCTGCACGGACACGGCTGGCGCATTGTCTGGATGGGCAACCCGGATGGCATGGAAGCGAAGCTGGTGCCGGCGCGCGGCTACGAGATGGCCTGGGTGCGCTTTGCCGCGCTGCGCGGCAAGGGCCTGCTGCGGGCGCTGCTGCTGCCATTGAACCTGCTGCGCGCCTTCGGCCAGGCGCTCGGTGCGCTGACACGCTTCAAGCCCAACGTCGTGCTTGGCATGGGCGGCTACGTCACCTTCCCCGGCGGCATGATGGCGGCCCTGACCGGCCGGCCGCTGGTGGTGCACGAGCAGAACTCCGTGGCAGGCTTGGCCAACCGCGTCCTGGCCGGGGTGGCCGACCGCATCCTGAGCGGCTTTCCCTCCGTGCTGAGGCGGGGCGAGTGGACCGGCAATCCCGTGCGCGCGGACATTGCCGCGCTGCCCCAGCCCGGCCGGCGCTATGCCGGACGCAGCGGACGGCTGAACGTGCTGGTGGTGGGCGGCAGCCTCGGCGCCCGGGTCCTCAACGACGCCGTGCCCCGGGCACTGGCTTTGCTGTCATCGGATGAACGGCCTCACGTGACCCACCAGTCGGGCGCGATGCAGATCGAGGCGCTGCGCGCCGCCTATGCCGTTGTAGGCGTCGAGGCCGAGCTGCTCCCATTCATCGACGACATGGCGGCGCGCTATGCCGCCGCCGACCTGGTGATCTGCCGCGCCGGTGCGCTCACCGTTGCCGAACTGGCGGCCGCCGGCGTGGCCAGCGTGCTGGTGCCCTTCCCGCACGCGGTGGACGATCACCAGACCGGCAACGCGCGCTTCCTGTCCGCGGCCGGTGCGGCGATCCTGCTGCCGCAATCCGAATTGACGCCGGAGCGGCTGGCGGCGCTCCTGCGCGAACTGACGCGCGAGCGGCTGGCGGCGATGGCGGAGAAGGCGCGCGCCCTGGCCAAGCCCGAGGCGACCCGCGCCGTGGCCGAGATCTGCATGGAGATCGCCCGATGAAACATAAAGTCCGCCGTATTCATTTCGTCGGCATCGGCGGCTCAGGCATGAGCGGCATCGCCGAGGTCATGGTGAACCTCGGCTACGAGGTGAGCGGCTCCGACCTCGCCGAGAACGCCGCCACGCAGCGCCTGGCCGGCCTCGGCGCGCGGGTCGACATCGGCCACCGCAGCGAGAACATTGCCGAGGCCGACGCAGTGGTGGTGTCCACTGCGGTGAAGGGCGACAACCCGGAGGTGCTGGCGGCGCGGGCGCGGCAGATTCCCGTCGTGCCGCGCGCCCTGATGCTGGCCGAGCTGATGCGCCTCAAGCAGGGCGTCGCCGTGGCCGGCACCCACGGCAAGACCACCACCACGAGCCTCGTCGCGAGCATCCTCGCCGAGGGCGGCCTCGATCCGACCTTCGTCATCGGCGGGCGCCTGAACAGCGCCGGCGCGCATGCCCGCCTCGGCACGGGCGAGTTCATCGTCGCCGAGGCCGACGAGTCGGATGCCTCATTCCTACATTTGCAGCCTGTGATCGCCGTGGTCACCAACATCGACGCCGACCACATGGAAACCTATGGCCATGATTTCGCCCGGCTCAAGCAGGCCTTCGTCGACTTCCTGCAGCACCTGCCTTTCTACGGCGCGGCGATCCTTTGCGAGGACGACCGCAACGTGCGCGAGATCATGCCTTTCGTCTCCAAGCCGATCGTGCGCTACGGCCTCGCCGAGTCGGCGCACATCCGCGCCGTGGATGTCCGCCACGAGGGCGCGCAGATGAAGTTCTCGGTGCTGCGGCCGGGTTCCGCGCCGAAGCTCGACATCGTGCTCAATCTTCCCGGCGTGCACAACGTGCAGAACGCGCTCGCCGCCATCGCCGTGGCCGACGAGGTGGGCGTCTCCGACGAAGCCATCGTCAAGGCGCTGGCCGACTTCAAAGGCGTCGGCCGGCGCTTCCAGCGCTACGGCGAGGTAGCGCTTCCCGGCGGCGGCAGCTTCACACTGATCGACGACTACGGCCACCATCCGGCCGAGATGGCGGCGACCCTGGCCGCGGCGCGCGGCGCTTTCCCGGGGCGGCGCCTGGTGCTGGCCTTCCAGCCGCACCGCTACACGCGCACGCGCGACT
>CAYYXS010000013.1:0-104228 GCA_964475635.1 uncultured Rhodocyclaceae bacterium | reverse complement strand
CTTCGACCCGCTCTCGCGCACCTGCCGCTTCATGCTCACCGAGGAGGCGCACCACCTCTTCGTCGGCGAGTCGGGCGTGAGCCGCATCATCCAGCGCACCTGCGAGGCGATGGCGAGCCAGAAGACCGACGACCCGGCCAAGCTGCGCGCGCTGGGCGTAATCGACCTGCCGACGCTGCAGAAATATCTCAACTTCCATTTCAGCGTCACCAGCGACCTCTATGGCGCGGAAGTGTCGTCGAACGCCGCCTCCTACTACACCAACGGCCTCAAGGGCCGCTTCGAGGAGGCCAAGCTGGCCGACGACCACCGCCTCGACGGCGACGACTACCCGGTGATGGAAGTCGCCGAAGGGCAGATCGTCACCACCCGGGTGCCGGCACTCACCGCGCTCAACGAGCGCCTGCGCGACGACTGGGTGAAGGACGTCCGCGGCGGCGTCGACCGCTGGAACAAGGTGGTCGAGAAGCACGGCATCCCCTTCCGTTTCGCCCTGCCGCACAAGGGTTTCCACCGCAAGATCGGCGTCTTCGGCGAGCTCAACGTCAGCCCGGATGGCCGCATCGTTTCCGCGGCGGAGTGGGCGCAGAAGGAGAAGGACTGGCTGCCCACCGCCGAGGACCGTGCCTTCGTGCAGTCGCTCATGGGCCGCGTCGCCGAGCCGGGCAAGTTCGCCAACTGGATCAGCCCGCCCGCGCGCGGCATCAACAACCAGCCGGTGGACTTCGAGTACGTCAGGTTCAACTGAGAAAGGCATAACCACGGCGGGCACGGCGACACGGCGCCATTCTTGTTCTGGCCTTCGCCGTGTCCGCCGTGTCGCCGTGGTGAAAGGATTTTATGAGCACCGCCGAACGCACCAAGCAGCATCTCATCGACCCGGGCATCTGCATCCGCTGCAACACCTGCGAGGAGACCTGCCCGGTCAAGGCCATCACCCACGACGGACGCAACTACGTCGTGAAAGCCGAGGTGTGCAACGACTGCCGCGCCTGCGTGCCGCCCTGCCCCACCGGCGCCATCGACAACTGGTTCACCATCCCCAGGGGCCGGCCCTACACGCTGGAGGAGCAGTATTCCTGGGGCGAGTTGCCCACGCCCATCGCGCCACCGCTGGCCGACATCGCCTTGCCGGAGGACGTGGCGCGCCTCACCTCGGAGGCCAGCGCCGGCCAGGGCGGCCCGGTGGCGGCGCCGTGGTCGGCGGAACAACCGGCGGTGAATCTCTACAACGAGCGCGGGCCGATCGCCGCCACGGTGGCCGGCAACTACCGCCTCACCGGCGCGGGCGCCAGCGCCGACATCCGCCACATCGTGCTCGACTTCGGCAGCGTGAACTTCCCGCTGCTCGAAGGCCAGAACATCGGCATCCTGCCGCCCGGCGCCGACGAGAACGGGCGGCCGCACCACGTGCGCCTCTACTCGGTGGCCAGCCCGCGCGAAGGCGAACGGCCCGGCTACAACAACTGCGCGCTGACGGTAAAGCGCGTCACCGAGGACCACGCGCGCAATCCGGTCGCCGGCGTCTGTTCCAACTTTCTCTGCGACCTGAAAAAGGGCGACAAGGTGCAGGTCATCGGCCCCTTCGGCGCCAACTTCCTCATGCCCAACCATCCGGGCTCCAGCCTGATGATGATCTGCACCGGCACCGGCTCGGCGCCGATGCGCGCCATGACCGAGCACCGCCGGCGGCGCATGGCGCAGAAGGAAGGCGGCAGCCTGATGCTGTTCTTCGGCGCGCGCGCGCCGGACGAACTGCCCTACTTCGGCCCGCTCATGAAGCTGCCGCAGGACTTCATCGACATCAACCTCGCCTTCTCGCGCGTGCCCGGCCAGCCCAAGCAGTATGTGCAGGACCGCATCCGCGAGCGGCACGACGACGTCTGGCGCCAGATCAACGACGAGAACTGCTACATCTATCTGTGCGGCCTGAAGGGCATGGAGAAAGGCGTCGACGAAGCCTTCCGCGACGTCTGCCGCCGGCACGGCGGCGACTGGGACAAGCTGCTGCCGCAGCTACGGGAAAAGAGCCGGTATCACGTCGAGACGTACTGAAAGTCTGTGGGAGCGGCCTACCGGCCGCGATCATCGGGCCGGTAGGCCCCTCCCGCGATAGTCAGCCCCCGCAATACGGCGAGATCAGGCCAACGCCCAGTCCTGCGACAGCAACGCCGCCTGCTCCAGCGCCATCAGCATCGCCTTCTCATACTAGGTCGTGTGCATTTCAAGCAAGCAACGCTTCGACCCCCTGACAGAAAATTTTGAAGCTGTTGGAGCGGTTGCGGGAGATATCAAGATAGGGTGCGATCTTCCTGGCTGCCTCAATCTTCGGGTAACTGCTCTTGTATATGCCATGTCGCTTCAGAAAACGATGCAATGCCTCCCATGAACCACCGTTGTCTGGGTTCCTGAAAATACCGGAATTCTCCCCAATAGCTGGGAGTTTCGGAAATGCGGTCCGCAGCGCAACAGGGTCTCCGATGAACCAAGACTCGAGCTCCTCAATCACGATACGGTTGAGTACGAGAATGAGCCCGTCGTCATCTGGGCGGGTTTTTGTTGGGAGGTGCGAAGCCCTTGCCGCTCGTTCAAGCTGGCGTTTCAACTTTCTGCAATCGTTATCATCCCGATCTACCAGAACCACAATTCGCAAGTCTTCGCCCTTGTCGATACGCACACGATATGCCGCCAACCGATCATCCAGCACCTTCAACAGTTTGTACTTGCTGCCCAGATTCACCACCTTCGCTCGCGCCCGACCGCGCAACAACTTGGGCAACAGGTGCCGCAAAGCCTCCTCGGCAGAGGGTTCCTCCACAAGCACCTCGATCTGAACCATCAGACGTTCCCCATCGCCAATGGATCGCCAACGTCAAAGTGTCCTTCCATCCACAATTCGCCGAGGGTGGCGCCTTGATCGATGAACTCCTGGACGCCAGGCATATCACTGATACGGCGTGCCTGTGTGTAGCCATCCGGTGTCCGGTACAACACGCGCACCTCCTCGGGCTGCAGCGGATTGATGAAAAAGGGTGAGTGCGTTGTAACGACGAGTTGCGCGCGCTCGGCCGCCTGCTGGCACTCTTCGGCCAGTTCCGGCAACAGGCGGGGATGCAGATAGTTCTCCGGCTCCTCGATGCCAATCAGTTTAGGCGGCGCAGGATCGTACAGCACAGTCAGATAGGCTAGTAGCTTCAACGTGCCGTCCGACACAAAACGTGAAAGTACCGGAGTGGAAAAAGGTGCGTCCTTTACCAACAGCAGCAAACGGCTGTCTTTCAGAACCTCGGCCTCGACTTTCTCGATACGAGGAATGCGCCGCCGCAAAGTTTTGAAAATCTCCTCCAGCCGCTCCGTATGCTGCTCGCGCAGGTACTGTATGACGTTAGGAAGGTTGTCGCCCGTAGGCGAGAGGCGTTCCTGCGCTCCTGCCTCTGGATTGCCGCGCGTGGCATCCGCCGATAGATAGGAGAGATGCCAGCCGGTAATAAAGTCGCGTAGCGCGATCACACGCGGATTTTCAGCCAGCGTTCCTAAAGTATTGACCGCCAGCACGTCCGGGCCAGACAGCGGCTTGGATATGCGCCTATCCTTCGGCTCCGGAACCTCACCGGTAACCACCTCGCCTTTACCGTACTGATAGGTCAGGAACTGGAAGGGTGCCGCTGGATGCCCGCGCTTCCAGCGTAAAAACTCCCGCTTGACTACTGGTCCTCTCAACTCCTCATCGATTTCGAGGTGGTAAGTAATTAAGGGGGTATCCCTCCGTTCGCGGTATTTGATCTCAATGACGATTGGCCCCTCGGAATCCCGACTGCGCAGCTCCCGGAATCGCCCACGCCGATCCCAGGCCTTGCGCAGGCCGTCCGTGAAGCATTCGGACAGGAAAGCAAACACGTCGAAGACAGTTGATTTACCACTGCCGTTGGGACCCAGCAACGCCATCAGGGGCGTGATGTTATCCAGGGTCACATCCCTGAGCGCCCGGTAGTTCTTCACAGCCAGACTTTCGATGCGCGCCGGTTCGGGATGGTTGTTCATGGCATTCATGATGTTTTCTCCAGCAGTCTTCGGCGCCATATGTGAACGGTTTGCCAAAAACGATAAATATGGCGGATGCGGTTTGCTTGGGTCGAGCCATGGTTCATATTTTCCGGTTTATATGACTCGCGGGCTGCCCACTCTGCTTTATGATGGGCGATTCTAGCACCAGGGTAAGTCAGTCACCGCAGCACGGCGACCTTCCTCTTGGGACAGGATCACCCTGCCGCTCTCACCTCGACCACCACCTTCCCTGTGGCGTGACCGGCCTCGACATAGGCCAGCGCCTCGCGCACCTGCGCCAGCGGAAACACCTTGTCGACGATCGTCCTGACGCTGCCGTCGGCGAGCAGGCGGCCGAGCTGCGCCAGTTGCTCGCCGCTCGGGTGCATGAACAGGTATTCGTAGCGCACGCCGTGCTTCTTCGCCAGGCGCAGGGTCTTGCGGTTGAGGAAGTCGAGCAGCACGCCGAGAAGCGGGTTCAGCCCGAACTCGCGCACCAGCCGGCTGTCCGGCTTGCCGGCGATGCTCACCAGCACGCCGCCGCGCTTCAACACGGCAAAGGAACGGTGCTGGATGTCGCCGGCCTGCGTGTCGAGGACCAGGTCCTGGCCGCTGACGGCGTCTTCGAAGCGCTGCGACTTGTAATCGATCACGACATCGGCGCCCAGGCTGCGGGCCAGCTCGGCATTGCGCGCGCCGACGGTGGTGGCGACCGTCGCGCCGGCGTGGCGGGCGAGCTGGATGGCAAAGCTGCCCACGCCGCCCGAGCCGCCGTGGATCAGTACCTTCTGCCCGGCTTGCAGTCCACCGATCTCGAACAGCGCCTGCCAGGCGGTGAGGCCGGCCAGCGGCACCGCGGCGGCCTCGACGTGGGAGAGGTTCGCCGGCTTCATGGCCGCGTCCGCCTCCTGCACCACGGCGAACTCGGCGAAGGCGCCGATGCGCCGCTTGTCCATGCGCGCGAACACCGCGTCGCCGGGCGCAAAGCGCGTCACGCCGGCGCCGACCGCCTTCACCGTGCCGGAGAAGTCGTTGCCGAGGATGAGCGGGAAGCCGAAGGGGACGATCATCTTCAGCATGCCGTCGCGGATCTTGAAGTCCACCGGGTTCACGCTGGCGGCATGCACCTCCACCAGCAGTTCGCCCGGCCCCGCCTGCGGCGCCGGCAGCTCGCCCAGTTCAACGACCGCGTTGCCGCCGTAGCGGCGGATGAAGGCGGCTTTCATTCAACCCGCCAGCAAGAATTCCTTCACCAGCGCCACCTGGGCCTCGTCGAGGAACATCGGCGCGTGGCCGACGCCGGGAATCTCGGCGACGGTGGCCTTGGGGCCGCGCCGGCCCATCTCCAGGCAGGTCTCGTGCGTGAGGAGATCGGATTCGGCGCCGCGCACCACCAGGGTCGGGCAGCGGATGGCGTCGTAGAGCGGCCACAGGCTGATGTCGTCGTCGCCGATGTCCTTGCGGAAGGGCACGGCGATGCCCGGGTCGTAAATGAGTTCATAGCCGCCGTCGGCCGTCGGCCGCGTGACATGCTCGGTAAGGTGCTTCCATTGCGCGTCGCTAAGCTTGCCGAAGGGCGCGCTGACCAGACGCACGTACTGCTCCGCTTCTTCGAAGCCGGCGAAGCGCGGCATCACGCCGACGTACTCGCCGAGGCGCCGGATCGCCACCGCGCTGATCACCGGGCCGACGTCGTTCAACACCAGGCGGACGATCGGGCTGTCCTCCTGCGCCGCCAGCGCCATGCCGATCATGCCGCCCATCGAGGTGCCGACCCAGTGCACCGTGTCCACGTTCAGGCGCGCGAGCAGCGTCACCATGTCGGCGACGTACTGCTGCAGCTGGTAGTGCTCCTTGATGCGCAGCCAGTTGCTGCGGCCGCGGCCGACCACGTCGGGACAGACGACGCGGTAATGCGGCGCCAGCGTCCTCGCCAGGTAGTCGAAGTCGCGCGCGTTGCGCGTCAGGCCATGCACGCAGACCAGCACGCGCGGGTTGGCGGGATCGCCCCACTCGACATAGGCCATGCGATGCAGGCCGCCGGGACTGAGGCACTGGACGGTGTGTTGGCGCATTTCGCTCATGGGCGTCTCCTTCTGATTTCAGTCTAGCAGAAACCTCCCGTCCGCCGCCGGCAAGCTTGCCGCATTGGTCTGGCGGATAATTTTGCAGCATAATCAGTCGGCATTCGTCAGGGAGGAACACATGCAGAAAGCAATCTGGCAGATGGATTTCGCCACCCCCGCCTTTCTCGGCGACGCCGAGCAGCGGGCGCAGTGGCGCACCCCGCCCATCAAGGCGCTGCTGCGGCAGTGGTGGCGCGTGCTGGAATGGAACAGCCGTTCCCACAACATCGATTCGCTTAGAAAAATAGAGGGCGATCTATTCGGTGTGGCCGCCAACGACGGCGGCGAGTCGCGGCAGTCGCAAGTACGGCTGCGGCTGGACGGTGCCTGGGAACAAGGCCGGCTTGCGCAATGGCCCGCAGGCGAGGGCCGCGTCAAGCATCGAGAGGTCGGTCAGTCCGGGCAGGATGTCGGCGCGGAACTCTATCTGGGATATGGACCGCTCAATTACGAGCGTGGCGCCGGAACGTCGCTCAATACGGTGCGCGGCAGCGGCACGAAACGCAGCGCCATCGAACCCGGCGCCCAGCCGGCCAACATGAAGATTGCCGCGCCAGACGGTTTCCCGCTCGACGAGCTGACCCAACTCATCGCCTGGTTCGGCACGCTCGGCTCGCGCTCGCGCAACGGCTGGGGCTCGCTCGGGATCGAAGGCGTAACGCAGCCCGGCAAAGAGGACGCGCTGCTCGCCCGCATCGCCCGGCCGCTGGAAGACTGCATGAAGCAGGACTGGCCCCATGCCCTCGGCAGCGACGGCAAGGGCCTGCTGATCTGGATCACCGCGCCCAGGGCGAACTGGCGCGAAGTCATGAAGGAACTCGCAGGAGTGAAAATCGCCTTCCGCACCCAGCCGCGCCTGTCACTGGAGGGCGTGCGGGACGGAGCATTCGGCGACCGGCATGTCCTGGCGTATCCGGTCACGCACCACACGGTAAGCGCCTGGGGCAGAGATGGCCGTCTGGCCAACCAGCTCCGCTACAAGGTACTGAAGCAGGGCAGCCAGTTCATCGGTATGGCTTTCCATCTGCCTTGCGCCCTGCCCCTGCCGCAAGGCCCGACCGCGGCCAGGCAGATCGACGTCTGGCACGCCGTCCACGCCGTTCTCGACAACAAAATGACCCGCCTCGGAGGCGCCCGATGAGCACGCTCTGGCAGACCAAGCTCGCCGCCTGGATCCACGACCCGGCGGAAAAGGCCCTCGTCCTGCTGCGCGATGCCGCCGGCCATGAGGGCGGCACCGTAAAGCACTTGCGCCAGACGCTCGCGCCCCTGATCGGCGAGGCCGGCGCGCGCGACAACCCCGCCGTCAAGCAGGGCGACCACTGGGCCGCCGCCGCCGACCGGCCGCAGTTTCCCTTCGCCGAGGGTGAAAACGTCAGGCGCGCTGACTGGGCGCAGGTGCGCTTCGCCAAGACCCCGGTCATCGTTCATCCGCTCTCGGGAGAGAGTTTCCCGCTCGACAAGCTGGACGACGCCGGTGTCGGGGCGCTGAAAGCCGTCAGCCTAGACCACTTCCTCGACCTCGTCGCACTGGGCGGCAACGACGCGCGGCTCGCCTTCCTGGCGCTGTGGCGTTTCGGCCCGGACACGCCCGCAGCCGACCTCGACAAGCTTTGGCAGGTGTTGCCGGCCGATACCCGCGTACCGGATCACTCGATCTGGAATCACCTCGACATGGTTTCCGCCCTGGCCGGCGCGATGCAGGACGATCGCCCGGCGCTGCTCTCCATGAGCTTCGGCCCGGTGCAGGGCTTCATCAGCCAGGCACGCGCCACTTCCGACCTGTGGGCAGGCTCGCATCTGCTCTCCTCGCTGGTGTGGGAAGGCATCAAGACCCTGGCCGCCGCAATCGGCCCGGACGCCGTAATCTTTCCGCAGTTGCGCGGACTGGCGGCGGTCGATGCCTGGCTGATGGACGAGGCCGAAGCCGCCGGGCAGGGCAAAGCCTGGCGCGAGCGCTTCAAGGATTCACCCCTGCTCGAATCGGCCTCCGACGCCAATCCGCTGTTTGCCGCCGCACTGCCCAACAAGTTCCTCGCCATCGTCCCGGCCAGCCGCGCCGAAGCCCTGGCGCGCGCAGTCGAAGCCGCCGTGCGCGGCGCGGCGTTGCGCTGGGCGGAGAAAGCCGCCGGCAAGGTCTTCACTGCCGACGGCGACTGGCCGGCACAGATCGGGACGCAGCTCGCCGGCTTTCCGGAAGTATTCTGGGCTGTGGCCGAATGGCCGGAAAAAGTCAGTCTCCCGGATACGGCGCTGGAGCGGCTGCGGCAGGCCGTAGCCGATCTCGCACCGCAAGACGAGAACTTTTTCGCCGGCGATATGTGGAAACGCCTTTCGAAAGAACTCACCGTCGATGGCGCGGCCTTCTACTCGCCCAACCCGGGCATCGTCTATCCGGCGGTGTTCGATGTCGCCGAACGCGGGCTCGCCGCCGCGAAGAGCCTGCGCCCCTTCGCCCAGCGCCCGCAGGCCGGCTACCGCTGCACGCTGTGCGGCGAGCGCGAATGGCTGACGCCGCAGCGCGCCTGGCTCGACCTGCCGCCCCAGGCCCGCGGCCAGCAGCAGGCAAACCCCTGGCCCAGGCTGGCCGAGGCGCGCGAGCATGGCATCAAAAAAGGCGAACACCTCTGCGCCGTCTGCACCCTGAAGCGCCTGTGGCCGACGCTCTTTGCCGAGCGCGTGGCAGAACGGGTCGGCAAACCGGTCGGCCGCTATGTCGTCAGCACCCACACCCTGGCGCTCGCCACGACGCTGGAGACCCTTGCCGGCAAAAGAGATGCTGAGAGTCTTGGGCGCCTGCAGGCCCTGCGCGGCGCGACGGCGGCGCAACCCGCGGTCGCCCTGCCGCGCCGTCTGCTGCGGCAGGTTCAGCGCTCGGCCGAGACCGACATCCTGCGCCGGCTGCCGGCCGCCTTCGATGCCGCGCGCGAAGCCGAGGACGAAGACGTTTTCGCCCGGCTCTCCGGCCAGGTTCGGGACATCGCCGGCAGCGGCATCGAAACCTACTACGGCCTCATCCAGATGGACGGCGATCGCATGGGCGCCTGGCTCTCCGGCGAATTCGCCACCACCTTCGGCGCATCCTGGCACCCGCAGGTGCGCAATACCGTGAGCAACCGCTTCGGCGACGTGCTCGGCGACTACCTCAACGCGCGCCGCCCTGTCTCGCCCGGCCGGCATGCCGCCATCTCGCAGGCGCTCAACGACTTCTCCGCACAGCTCGCCCCGCACGTCGTCGAAGACCTCTGCAAGGGCAAGCTCATCTACGCCGGCGGCGACGACGTGCTGGCGATGGTGGCGGTCGATGACCTGCCCAAAGCCATGCTGCTGCTGCGCCTGGCCTATTCCGGCATCGACCTGGCCGACCTCGGGGAGTGGGGGGTGGCAGCGGATTCCGGCATGAGGCTCGGCAACGGCTTCGGCATCCTCGACGGCAAGCTCATGCGCCTGATGGGGAAAAAGGCCACCGCCTCGATAGGCGCCGTCATCGCCCACCATCAGGCGCCGCTCGCCGCCGTGCTGCGCACGCTGCGCGAGGCCGAGGGCCGCGCCAAGGGCGCCGGCCGCAACGCCTTCAGCCTGCGCGTCATCAAGCGCGGTGGCGGAGAGACAGGCTTCGCGGCGCCCTGGTGGCTGGAAGACACGCCTGCCACATTGCATGGCACGCCTTTCGGCGCGCTGCTGCGGCTGCGCGAGCTGCTCATCGGCGAAGAGGGCAAGGAGGATGCCGGCATGTCGCGCCGCGCGATCTACCTCGCCCGCGAATGGCTGACGCACCTGCCCGAATGGCCGGGGGCGGGAAAGGACGCCGACTGGCAGGCGATGACCGCCAACCGGCTCGCCGCGCAGTTCCGCCGCCAGTCGGGCGAAGCGGCAATCGCGCGTGACGTCGTCGCCGTCGCCTGCCGCCTGGCCAAAGACGGGCCCGCCGCGCTGATCGACGACATCCTCTCCACCGCTGAATTCCTCGCCCGCGACGTGCGCGCAAATCGAAGGAGCGCAACATGACCGCCTACTGCTTCATCCACCCTCTCGGCCCCGTCTCGCCGCGCGGCCACCGGCTCTTCGGCGACCCCGGCAGCTTCGGCGAGGCCGCCATGCCGCCCGCGCCATCGGTCTTCGCCGGCGCGCTGCGCAGCGCATTGATCGGACGCAAGGCCGCGCTGCTTGCCGCCTGCGAGCAGCGCGATCTGCCCGGCGCCATCTCCGGCTTCCGCCTCACCCAGGCCAGCCTGGCGCGACAGACGGACGGCCGCACCGAGGCGCTCTACCCGCTGCCGGTCGACCTGGTCGTCATCGAAGGAATCGCCCACCGCATCGAGCCGGCCGTTGCGCCCGCCGGACTGCGTGCGCCGCACGATCTGCCGCTCCTGCCGATTCTCAAGGCGCCGCGCGGCAAGCCGCAAGCGGGGGTCTGGCTCACCGAGCGCGGATTCGCCGAGCACCTCTCCGGCAGGCTGCCAACAATCGACGACCTCGTCTTTCGCGACGCGCTCTGGAAAAACGATCCGCGCCTCGGCATCGCCCTGGATGGCGAGCGCAGAACGGCCGCCGACGGCGCCCTCTTCACCGCCGACCACATCGCGCTGGCCGAAGGCGTCGGCTTCCTCTGCGGCTACGACGGCGTCGCCGAGGATGCCGAAGGCGGCGTGCTGCGCCTGGCCGGCGACGGCCGCGGCGCAGAATGGCGCCGCATCGCGTGGGCGCCGCCCGCCCCGCCTCTGGAGGCCATCGCCGCCGCGCGCCGCTTCCGCCTCATCCTCGCCACACCCGGCCTGTTTGCCGGCGGCTGGCTGCCGCCGAGGGTAGACCCTCAGACCCGCCGTATCGCGGGGACTGACTTTTCCGCGCGGCTCGCCTGTGCCGCCGTGCCGCGCGCCGAACTCGTCTCCGGCTGGGACCTGCTGGAAAACCGCCCCAAGCCTGCGCTCACCGCCGCACCCGCCGGCAGCGTCTGGTGGTTCGACGAATTCGAAGGCGACGCCGGCAAGCTTGCCGAATGGGCCGCCGCCGGATTGTGGGATAACAATAGCGTCATCGCCGCCAGCCGCCGTGCCGAAGGCTGGAACCGCGCCTGGCTGGGCGCCTGGAACTGAACCGAAAAGGAGAAACGAAAAATGTTCGAAGCAAGGCAACTCGTCTTCTACACCTGCGCCACCCCGCTGCACATGGGCGCCGGCACCGCCATCGGCGCCATCGACAGCCCGATCCAGCGCGAAGCGCACAGCGGCCACCCGCTCGCCGCCGGCTCCGGCATCAAGGGCGCGCTGCGCCACCACCTGAACCGCGCCTGGCAGAAACACGGCGACATCTTGCGCCTGTTCGGCCCGGAAACGAACGCCTCCGAGCACGCCGGCGCGCTCGCCTTCACCGACGCGCAGCTCGTCGCCTTCCCGGTGCGCGCGCTGAAAAACAGCTTTGTGTATGCCACCTGCCCCTATGCGCTGGCGCGGCTCAAGCGGCTCGCCGCCAACACGGATACCGAAGCGCAATGGGAAGTACCGCAGGTCAAGGACGGCAAGGCGCTTGTCGCAGCCGACGGCGTTTTGGGCGCAGGCGACACACTGACGCTCGAAGCCTTCGAATTCGCCAAGGCGGGCGAATGCCAGGCCATCGCCGCCTGGCTCTCCCGCCATGCCCTGCCCGGCGGCGCTGCGCACGACTTTTTTCGCCTGAAGATCGCCGCCGACCTCGTGGTGCTCTCCGACGGCGACTTCGCCCACTTCGTCAAGCACGCCACCGTGGTCGAACCGCACGTGCGCATCGACGACGAAACGGGCACGGCCGACGGCGGCGGCCTGTTCTACGTCGAAAACCTGCCGCCCGAATCCATCCTCGCCGGACTGGCCCTGGCCAGCATCGAGCGCGGCAAAGGAAAGGCCGAGGAGAAGCTGCCCGCCGAAACCGTGCTGGCGCGGCTCATCGACGGCAACGGCGCGGCGCAGCCCGGCATCCGCGATGCGGTCGTCCAAATGGGCGGCGACGCCACCACCGGCCGCGGCCTGGTGATGATCCATCCTGTGCAAGGAGCGTAATCATGGCGCAGACTCTCGATCAGCAACGGGCAGCGTTTGCGTGGGACAAGGCGAAGGCTTGTTCGGAGGAATATCGCAAGCTTGCCAAAGGCGCGCCGGCGCTCATCATGGGAAGCGGCTTGTTGCCGGCGCTGGCTTTCTGGCAGTCGTCCGGGAGCGAAACCTCGCAGCGCGGGAAGGCTGGCAAGGAATTCTGCGGCGACCTGCTCGCCTGGCTGGTACGCCGATTCCAGACTCACAAGGTGTTCACACCCATGCCGCGCGATTTCAAGACGGTCATGGACGCCATGCATGCCAAGGCCGACAGCGCGTTCTACATGCAGGCCACCAACGAAGCCCTCGAATTCCTCAAGTGGCTGCGCCAGTTCGCCGACGCCGTCAAACGCCAGGAGACTGGAAAAGAATGACCCACGCCTGCCGCGGCGAGACGATGCGCATGGCGCCCGAGCGCTCCCACTCGATGAGCCGGCGGTCGCCCGTGACGAACAGTTGCGCGCCGGCGGCCGCGGCGGCGGCGACCAGGCGCGCATCGTTGTCGGCGGCCGGCTCCGGCACATCCGCGATGGCCGCCGTCAGGCCGCGCAGAAACGCGGCGTGCCGCATGGCGTGCGAAGAGGGCGCCACCTTGCGTTCGAGCACTTCGGTCAACTCCGACCACAGCAGCGGGCTCGTAAGCGTCACGCCTTCGTTGACGCAGCGGAACAGAAGTTCCTCGCACAGCCCGGGAGCGAGAAAGGCGCTGACCCAGACGTTGGTGTCGAGAAAGACCTTCACGAAACGTCGCGGAGCACGTCTTCCTCGGTCAGCCAGCCCGCTTCCCGCGCCTTCGGCATCAGCTCCGCGCGGATCGCGGACAGGCTGCGGCGAACTTCATAGCTGCGCAAGGATTCGCGGACCACTTCGCTTCTCGACTTGCCGGTCATCCGGCAAATCGCGTCGAGGGATTTCGCTTCCTTGGCGGAGAGGCGCACCGTCAGCGTCGCGGACATGATCGATACCCTATGTGTGACAAAGTAATACGGAGTCTAGCATGAGCCACGCAGCCGTTCCAGCCTACCTTGCCGGGCAACTCGCAGGAGCCGACTGCCCGCCCGGCCACAGATTCAACCTCTACTTCCCGATCTGGCGCGAGGACTGGAGTCCCGACAAGACCGGCAAGGCCGGCGCCATCCGCCAGTGCACCGGCATGCCCGGCGGTGCCAGGCGTATGCTCGAAGCCCTCGTCGCTCGCCAGCGCGCCCTCGCCACGGCCGCCGGCGCACTCGCGCTCGAAGCCAAATCGCTCGCCCCCTTTGCTACCGGGCTGGGCCTCGAACACCCGGTCGAAAACGGCTTCGCCTTCCTCACGCCCTACGGCCTGCCCTACCTCGCCGGCTCGGGCGCCAAGGGCGTCTTCCGCCGCGCCGCCGAGGAACTCACTTGCGAGAACAACGCCCCGCTGACGCTTGCCGACGTCGACACGCTGTTCGGCCCGGAGGACACCGACGACGCCGTGCGCGGCGCGCTGACTTTCTGGGACGTATTTCCGCTGTGCCAAGAGATGAGCGTCGAGATCATGACGCCGCATCACGGCGACTACTATCAGAAGGAGAAGGGTGGCACGCCAAACGACGCCGGCCAGCCCAACCCCATCCCCTTCCTCGCCGTGCCGCCGGGCGCGAAGTTTCTTTTCATCATTGCCTGCGACGAGCGCCTGGCCGGGTCGCTGGCCGACCGCTGGCGCGAGATCGTGAGCGAAATCTTCCGCCACGCCTGTGACTGGCGCGGCTTCGGCGCCAAGACCGCCGTGGGGTATGGCGCGCTCGCGCCGCTGAGCGCAGCCGAGCAGCAGGCGGCCGTGGCCGACCGCCTCAAATGCGGCTGGGTGGAAGAAATGCTCGCCGGGATCGCCGCGCAGAACCGCTCTTCGACAGACGACGCCCTGCGCGGGCGGGCGCTGGCCGAGGCCTGGCAAGGCATCGCCGATACCGCCCTCAAGTCCACGGCACTCGAAGACATCCGCCGCCGCTGGCAGGCCCAGGGCTGGTGGGACACGCCGCCCGGAAAGGCGGCCCGACTGGCCAGGGCGATTTATGAAGCCAAGCCATAAAACTCCAGCTTGCCGCCCTGCGGGGACAATCGTAAAGTCATGCGTGCTTCGTGCTTACATGCCCAGTCCCGACCGGCATAGAATTACCCTTAACCGGAACGCGAGAGACCCACATGTCACCACTGATCGAAACCCACCGCCAGGCATTAAGAGACCTGGCCGCCCGGCACGGACTGCGCAATGCGCGGGTGTTCGGCTCGATGGCGCGCGGGGATGCCGACGAAACGAGCGATGTTGACCTGCTCGTCGACCTTCCCCCTGGCGTCTCCGGCCTGGCCCTGGGCGCGCTGCTGATGGACGCGCAGGAAATGCTTGGCCGCCATGTGGATGTTGCCACCGAGGCCGCGCTCCATCCGATGCTGCGGGAGCGGATTCTGGGCGAAGCCCAACCGCTGTAGCGAGCGAACATGGACAGCGACCTGGGCGTCGACCTTGAGGCGGTGTGGCGCATCGTTGCCGGTGACCTGCCCGCGCTCCGCGCTGCGCTGGAACGGCTTGAACTGCACGTCCGGCAGAACGGCACGCCACCGTCCAGGCCGTAATGCCCGCGCTCGATTTGCTCCCTCTCGCCCGCTACCGCCTCGAATGGCAGGTAACCGCTCCCGTCCGCCTGCCCGACTACGCCGGCTCGATGCTGCGCGGAGCCTTCGGGCATGCCCTTCGCAGCCTTGCCTGCATGACGCGCACAAAGACATGCGACGGCTGCGAACTGATCGCCAACTGCCCCTATCCGGCACTGTTCGCACCACCTGCCCCCACCGCCCATGCCCTGCAGAAATTCTCGCAGGTACCCGTGCCCTACGTCATCGAGCCGCCGGAATGGGGCGCCAGAGTGTTGGCTGTTGGAGAAGTTTTCTCCTTCAATCAGGTGCTGATCGGCAGCGCGTTGCGCGAACTGCCGCTGGTCATCCTCGCCTGGCGTCGCGCGCTCGGGCGCGGCATCGGCACCGGCGAAGGAAAGGCCGAACTGCAGCGCGTCGTCCATTGTGCCGAGACCGGCGAGACGGAAATTCACCGCCCCGATACCGGCGCCCTGCTCGACCACGAACGAAAAGTCAGTCTCCGCAGCACGGCGTGCGCGGAAGCGCAACGGGCCACGCTGCGCTTTCACACCCCGCTGCGCCTGCAGCAGAACGGCCGCGCCCTGCCGCCGGAAAGGCTCGACGCGCGCACGCTGCTCATGGCGCTCGCCCGCCGCGCCAGCCTGCTCTCCGAATTCCACTGCGGCGCGCCGCTCATCGAGGATTTCCCTGCGCTCTCCACCGCCTGCGCCGGCCTGCGCGAGGAAAAGCGTCTTGCCTGGCGCGATTGGACGCGCTACTCCAGCCGGCAACAGCAGAAGATGGCCCTCGGCGGCGCAATCGGCGACTGGACGCTGGAAGGCGATCTCGCCCTCTTCCTGCCGCTATTGCGCCTCGGCGAATGGCTGCACGTCGGCAAGGAAACCGCCTTCGGCCTGGGCCGCTACACCCTTCTTGACGCCGGTGCGGAACACATCTCGCCGCCCGCCGGATTTTCTAGCGGACACATCGCGCAAGCCTTTGCAGGAAAGGAGGAAAAACCATACCCGCAGTCAGCATGAAGCCCTGAACGAAAAGGGATTGAGACCTGTACTAGCATCTAAATTAGCAACATTCGTTAGTCAGCATGAAGCCCTGAACGAAAAGGGATTGAGACATCTCCATCGAAGTCCTGTGCGGCTTCTTGATTAGTCAGCATGAAGCCCTGAACGAAAAGGGATTGAGACATACATCGTTGAGGTGCTTTTAATTGGTTAAGTGAGTCAGCATGAAGCCCTGAACGAAAAGGGATTGAGACCGCGCCATGATCCTATTATAGGCTAATATCATGCGTCAGCATGAAGCCCTGAACGAAAAGGGATTGAGACTTCGGAAGTGCTTGAACATCTTTCCACTTTTTGGTCAGCATGAAGCCCTGAACGAAAAGGGATTGAGACCACCTTCTCACAGACATTCATCGCAGCGGCGACTCGTCAGCATGAAGCCCTGAACGAAAAGGGATTGAGACTGGGCTACGCCGTTGATTGCTGCAAACTGCCACGTCAGCATGAAGCCCTGAACGAAAAGGGATTGAGACTCCAGATGCTCCTCAGGTTGGTGGGTTATCTCGGTCAGCATGAAGCCCTGAACGAAAAGGGATTGAGACCGCCGTGAAGGGCGAATTGGTCGATCATATCCGTCAGCATGAAGCCCTGAACGAAAAGGGATTGAGACACTGCTTCACGCCGTCAATCAGCGGTAATGCGTCAGCATGAAGCCCTGAACGAAAAGGGATTGAGACCCTCGGCGTCACGTAAGTCGATATACTTCGCGGTCAGCATGAAGCCCTGAACGAAAAGGGATTGAGACCAATCTCGGCTTGCTGGTGCGTGGCGTACTCTTTGTCAGCATGAAGCCCTGAACGAAAAGGGATTGAGACCGAGCCGCGGGGAGGCCTGCGTGGTCGTCCGACGTCAGCATGAAGCCCTGAACGAAAAGGGATTGAGACCTTCGATGGCGACCTGTTCCGCGTAGGGTTGGCCAGTCAGCATGAAGCCCTGAACGAAAAGGGATTGAGACCCAACTGCGTTTCGGATGATTCGTAACGATCAGTCAGCATGAAGCCCTGAACGAAAAGGGATTGAGACACACGATATGTCAAATAACGACGAACTAAACGTCAGCATGAAGCCCTGAACGAAAAGGGATTGAGACTGCCGAATGCGTTGCTCTTTGGTCTGAATCGGTGTCAGCATGAAGCCCTGAACGAAAAGGGATTGAGACGTGACAGGTCTAGTTTGTTAAAGAGCGGTTCAGGCTGTCAGCATGAAGCCCTGAACGAAAAGGGATTGAGACAACTTCCTCGAATGCCGCTTCATTGCGAACTTCTGTCAGCATGAAGCCCTGAACGAAAAGGGATTGAGACCCTTCAACGCGCAGAGATTTGCCTGGATAAATTTTGTCAGCATGAAGCCCTGAACGAAAAGGGATTGAGACCCGACGCCGCGGGGCGTTGATCCGCAATAGTGGGTCAGCATGAAGCCCTGAACGAAAAGGGATTGAGACAATCGCCCTATCGCGCCATCCGCGGCGGACGATGCGTCAGCATGAAGCCCTGAACGAAAAGGGATTGAGACCGGGGTCCAGGTTGTACTGGATCGGGCGGCCGTCGTCAGCATGAAGCCCTGAACGAAAAGGGATTGAGACCTATCGTGCGCGTCGTAATCGCCGAGCGGCGGGCGTCAGCATGAAGCCCTGAACGAAAAGGGATTGAGACGTCGGAGAATCGCCCTATCGCGCCATCCGCGGCGTCAGCATGAAGCCCTGAACGAAAAGGGATTGAGACTGAGGGCAAGTTGGTTCACTTGATCCCACTCCCCGCGTCAGCATGAAGCCCTGAACGAAAAGGGATTGAGACCCACTGCCGATAGGCAAGGCCGTCGAACGCTACAAGGTCAGCATGAAGCCCTGAACGAAAAGGGATTGAGACAACCAGATCAGAGGGGTTACGCAGCACGCGCTGAGTCAGCATGAAGCCCTGAACGAAAAGGGATTGAGACGTCGGATGGGTCGGCGTTTCGACGCGAGCTGTCGGTCAGCATGAAGCCCTGAACGAAAAGGGATTGAGACTAGTAGCCACGGTAGCTGTGCGCGCTGTTCAGGTCAGCATGAAGCCCTGAACGAAAAGGGATTGAGACGTCGATGACCTTGCGTACCTCGTTGATCTTCTGGTCAGCATGAAGCCCTGAACGAAAAGGGATTGAGACCTTGCAGCCGTTCGTAATCGCACGCGGCTGCAGGTCAGCATGAAGCCCTGAACGAAAAGGGATTGAGACCGAGGTCGGCGACCGCTTCGAGCGCGTCGCGGTGTCAGCATGAAGCCCTGAACGAAAAGGGATTGAGACTTCGGCGCGTTTCTCGATGCGCATTTTTGTTACGTCAGCATGAAGCCCTGAACGAAAAGGGATTGAGACTCGTCGTCCTCGTCGTCCTCGTCGTCCAGCCATCGTCAGCATGAAGCCCTGAACGAAAAGGGATTGAGACGACTTCTGGGAGTTTTTCTGAAACCTTGGAAAGATGTCAGCATGAAGCCCTGAACGAAAAGGGATTGAGACGCCTTGGCCTTGGCCTTGGCCGTGGCCTTGGGTCAGCATGAAGCCCTGAACGAAAAGGGATTGAGACCTGCAATCGCCAGCCGCATTTCGCGCCGCCCGCGCGTCAGCATGAAGCCCTGAACGAAAAGGGATCCTGATTACCAACGAAGCTCAGCATGCATTCCGACCGACCTCAACCGCCGATACCTTCAGCTTCGGGGTCTTGGCTTGCCCCGGCACGGACTTCCACCATGCTGTTATCGCGCCTTCACAGGCGCACTCATTCCGGCGAACGCCGGAATCCAGACGGCCGTCGCGGATACACAAGCCGCATTCTGGATGCCGGCTTTCGCCGGCATGACGGTGCGGCCGTAGTGCCACGGCGACGGAAAGCAGGCGCAAGCGTGGCTGAGCCACATGGGTAATCAGCTTCCCAACCCCGTGCCGGGCAGACGTTCGTGGAAAAACAAAGAGATGGCATTTTTGTTGCTCAAGAGAAAAGGGATTGAGACGCAGCGAGCTGCCGCTACGAGCGGGCCAACCCTTGCCACGCCATTCAGGCCGCCGCCTTCACCAGCGGCCAGCGCACGTCGATCTCGTCCCAAGGCACGAAGATGCGCCCGGCCTCGTCCTTCTCGATCACCAGCCATTTCATGAGGGCGGTCACATCCTTGTGCACGTTGCGGTAGTGGCGGCCCAGCCGCTTGGCCAGGGCATAGATCGTCATCGGGCCGGCGGCCTTGAGGGATTCCACCAGTTCCCAGCGCTTGGGCGTGAACACCTCGCCGAACTGCGCCATGGTTTCGAAGCCCACCTCGGCCAGCGGCGCAACGTCCTCTCCGGCATCGATGCGTCGGGCATGAGCGAGGGTGCGTGCACGGAACGCCCCGACGGGCTCTGCCACGTAGATTTCCAGTTTCATCTTCCAGCTCCTTTTTCCTCGACTGCCTGCCAGAAGTCGGCGAGCAGTGTTTCGACATCGACGAACGAATAAAGCGATTCGTGCCGCCCGTCATGGCGGTGGTCGCCCTTGCCGCGCTCGTTGTCGAAACCAACGAGACGCCGGCCGCCGACCACATACACGAGGCGGTATTTGAAACTGTGCGCACAGGGCGGCACAGGCTCGGGCACCCTCCAGACGGCGATCTCGATCACCCCCCTCCGGTGAACCCGCTTCAACTGCTGGATCAGCGTTGCCTTCATGGGGCTTATAATGCCCCATAGCATGGGGCGCGTAAAGCCCTAGTGCCCGCAGCCCGCTCCTTCCTTCGCGCCCTCCCCGCCGATCCTTGGCGGCAAGCTTGCCGGGCTGGCCGCCTTCCGCCAGCCCGCCTATGCTGGTCTCATGAATGCCAGCGATCCCGCGCGCACGCTTTATCTGGTCTGCTACGACGTCTGCTGTCCGCGGCGGCTGCGCCGGGTGCACAAGTTCCTGCTCGGCTACCGCGTCGGCGGGCAGAAGTCGTTCTTCGAGTGCTGGCTGACGCCGGCCGAACTGCGCGCGGTGCAGTCGATGCTCTCGCAGCTGATCGAACCCGATGAGGACCGGGTGCATATCTTCCAGCTCGATCCGCGCATGGAATGCGACCGCCTGGGGCGGGCGACTGCGCCGGCGACCGAGGTTTTCCTGCTGACCTGAGGGGATGCGATGACGAGCCTGTATGTCGACCGGCGCGGGGTGACGCTGAAGGCGGACGGCGAGGCGCTGGTGTGCTACGAGAACGGCGCGCGCGTGGGCACGGTGCCGCTGGCGCCGCTCTCGCGCGTCTTCCTGCGCGGCGACGTGACGCTGTCTTCTTCGCTGCTGGGCAAGCTCGGTGCACGCGGCATCGGCGTGGTGGTGCTCTCCGGCCGCAAGGCGGAGCCGACGCTGCTGCTCGGCCGCCCGCACAACGATGCGGCGCGGCGCGTGGCGCAATACCGCCTTTCGCTGGATACGGCCTTTTGCCTGGAGTTCTCGAAATCGCTGGTGCGGGAGAAGCTGCTCGCCCAGGCGGCCTTCCTGGAAGAGCGGCGCGAGGCCGAGCCGCGCTCGCGCTATCTGCTCACGCTCTCGCTGCGCAAGATGGCGGGAGCGCTCGCCGCCATCGACGGACAGGATTCGGCCGGACGGCTGCGCGGTGTGGAAGGCGCTGGCGCGGCGGCCTATTTCGACGGTTTCGGCGATCTGGTGCCCGAGAATCTCCAGTTCCACCGCAGGAACCGCCGCCCGCCGAAGGATCCGGTCAATGCCGTGCTCTCGCTCGGCTACACGCTGCTGCACGCCGAAGCGGTGCTGGCCCTCCATGGCGCCGGCTTCGATCCCTTCATCGGCTTTTTCCACGCCCTGGATTTCGGCCGCGAGTCGCTCGCCTGCGACGTGGTCGAGCCGCTGCGGGTGGAGGTGGATCGCCATGCCCTGCGCCTGTTCCGCGACGGCAAGCTGCGGGCAGACGATTTTTCCATGGCCGAGGGTGCCTGCCTGCTCGGCAAGGCCGGGCGCGAGCGCTTCTACGCCGAGTGGGAACCGCTCGCCGAGCGGCTGCGCAAGCGGCTGGACGAGGCCATCGGCGCGCTGGCGACAAAAGTCAGTCCGGCCAGCACGGCTCCTGCCGCCGGCGAAAACGGGGCGGCGCCTTTCTGAAAATGGCCGACCGCGCCTTCGTCATCGGCTACGACATCGCCAATCCGCGACGGCTGGGCCGCGTACACCGGGAGATGCTCAGGCACGCCTGTCCGCTGGAGTACAGCGTGTTCCTGCTGGTTGGCAGCGAGCACGCCAAGGATGCCTGCCTGGCCGAAATGGCGAAACTGATGGACAAGGACGAGGACGACGTGCGCTGCTATCCCCTACCCAGCCGCGGCCTGCAGGCGCGCATCGGCCGCGCCACACTGCCGGAAGGCATCCAGTGGACGGGACTGCCGGCAGGCATCGTCTGATGGAAAAGTCAGTCTCCGCAAGACGGCGGCAAGCTTGCCGGGGGATGGCTGGCGGCGGACACCCGGGCTAAGATGCCGGCATGAAGAACAACGATACGAGAACCTGGTTCGTCTCGCGCCATGCCGGAGCGGTCGAGTGGGCAAAAAGGCAGGGCTTGCAGGCCGATATCCTGGTCGCCCACCTCGATGTCGAAAAAGTCAGTCCCGGCGACACGGTGATCGGCACCTTGCCGGTCAATATGGCGGCCGCAGTCTGCGCGCGCGGGGCGCGCTATCTGCATCTTTCGCTGGAAGTGCCGGAGGGGTGGCGGGGGCGGGAGCTTACTGCCGACGCGCTGGAGGCCGCGGGCGCCGCGTTCAGGCAATATCATGTAAAAGGTCTGCCGTATGCGATTTGATACCCATCTCTGCCTGGTCTCGGCCCAGGCGACGCCGAACCTGACGCCTGTCCTCGACCAGGCTTTTCGCCCCAGGCAGGTTGTGCTGGCGGTCAGCCGGGATATGGAAGAACGCGCCCGATGGATGAGCGACATCATGAAGTCCCATGGCATCCGGGTGGAGCATCTGACGATACCCGATCCCTACGATCTGCATGGGTGCAGCGACATCCTGCTGGACTGGCTCTCCGCCCATGATGGGGACGAAGCAGCGCTGAATGTGACCGGCGGCACCAAGCTCATGGCCATGGCAGCGCAGGAGGCCTTTCGCACGGCCGGCCGCCCGGTGTTTTACGTCAGCGCAGAAAGCGACGAGGTGGTTTTCCTCGATCCGGCCCTGAGAGCGGAAAAATTCGTGCTCTCGCCCAGGCTCAGGCTGCGGGACTATCTGAGATCCCACGGCTTCACCCCCATTGGGCAGGCGAAACCGGACATCCCGGCCAATCTCAGGGACCTGGCCGACCATCTGGTTTCGAGCGTCAGCCGCTGGTCCGATGCGCTTGGCAAGCTCAACGCAATCGCCGAAGCGGCCGAGAAGGCCAAGCGGCTTGCAACATGCCTGACGACGGAGCAGGCGGACAGCCGCTCCCTCGATGAGGTGCTGGGCGAATTCGAACAGTCCGGCATGCTGCGCGCCTACGATGGCGAGGTGCGCTTTGCGGATGAGGCATCGCGCGCCTTCGTGAAGGGCGGCTGGCTCGAATTCCATGCCTATCGGAATGTGGCCGATCTGGCTCCGCAACTCGGCATTACGGATTTCGCCTTGAATGTACAGGTTCTCGCCCCGGACGGCGTCACGCGCAATGAAATCGACTGCGCCTTCATGCATCGCAATCGCCTGCATCTCATCGAATGCAAGGCGGGCAACCTGGCCGCGGCCGGCAATACCGATGAAGCCAGGGGGACGGATGCGCTTTACAAGCTTGAATCCCTCGGCAAGCTCGGCGGCCTGCGCACCCGCGAAATGCTGATCGACTACAGAGGGCTGCTGAAGGAGGCCGACAGAAAGCGCGCCGCTCAAAGCGGCATCAAGGTGGTGTCGGCCGGCCAGTTGCGCAATCTGAAAACCGAATTGACGCAATGGGTCAGCAAGTGACGCCAGGCGCCTTCCCCCGCCGCGTGCTGCTCGCCGTCACCGGCCTCACGCCGCAGATCGTCACGGAAACGCTCTACGCACTGGCGGTCGCACGCGAGGAGCCCTGGGTGCCGACGGATATCAGGCTGCTGACCACGGCGGAGGGGGCGCAGCGGGCGCGGCTGGCGCTGCTCGATCCCAATGCGGGCCAGTTCCATGCCCTGTGCCGCGAGTATGGGCTCGCCGGCATTCGCTTCGCGGAGGAAGACATCGTGCCGATCTGCGACGCGCAGGGCCGGCCGCTGGCCGACATCCGCACGCCGGAGGACAACACGCTCGCCGCCGATGCGCTGCTCGCCGAGGTGCGCGCGCTGTGCGCCGACGAGACATGCGCCCTGCACGTCTCGATTGCCGGCGGGCGCAAGACGATGGGGTTTTTCCTCGGCTATGCGCTGTCGCTCTTCGGCCGGCCGCAGGACCGGCTCTCGCATGTGCTGGTGAATGAGCCCTTCGAGTCGCTGAAGGATTTCTTTTTCCCGCCCGCCTCGCCGCGCCTGCTGCACACCCGGGACGACCGGCCGGTGCATACCTCGGATGCGCGCGTGATGCTGGCGGAAATCCCCTTCGTGCGGCTGCGCGACGGCTTGCCGCGCGAGGCGCTCGCCCATGCGGCGCCATTCGCCACGCTGGTGGCCGCGGCGCAGGAAGCCATCGAGCCGCCCGCGCTGCACTTCGATTTCCGCGCAGTCGCAGTGCGCTGCGGCGGGCAGGCGCTGCCCCTGCCGCCGGCACTGTTCGCCTGGTATGCCTTCCTTGCCGAATGCCGCGTCAAGGGCCTCGGCAAGGCGGGCTTCGTACGCGATGCGGATGTCGATGCGGAGCGCTATCTGGCGCTCTACGCCCGCGTGGTGGGACGCGGCCACCCCAGCCTGGAGACGGCGAGAAAAGCCATGAAGGGCGGCCTAGACGATGCGCAGTTCCAGCAGAAGCGCAGCAAGATCAACCGCGTCCTCGACAAGAAATTGTCGTTGGCCGCCGGCCCCTACAGGATCAATACGCAAGGCGAGCGCCCGCAGACACGCTACGGTCTCGCGCTGTCGCCGCCGCGCATTTCCTTTTCATAGAGGCGCAATGCCGACCCGCCGCCAGTTCCTGACCAGTGCGCTCGCCGCCTGCGCCGCGCCGCTCTTCGCGCAGCAGGCGACGGCCCTGCTGCCCGCGGCGAAGGGCCGGCGCGCGGTGGTGGTCGGCGGCGGCTGGGGCGGCCTGGCGGCGGCGCGCCATTTGCGTGCGCTGGCGCCGGAGCTGGAGGTGGTGCTGCTGGAGCGCAATCCGTCCTTCTTCTCGCTGCCGCTGTCGAACAAGTGGCTGGCCGGACTGATCGACGGGAAGCTGCTCGCGCACGACTACCGCGCCGCGGCGCAGGCTTTCGGCTATGTCTTCGTGCAGGCCGAGGTCACGGCCATCGACCGCGAGCGGCGCCGCGTGCACACCGCCGGCGGCGCGCTCGACTACGACTGGCTGGTGCTGGCGGCGGGCATCCGCCACGACTACGCCGCCTGGTTCGGCGCGGATCGCCGCGCCATCGACGAGGCGCGCACGCGCTTCGCCTGCGCCTGGACGCCCGGCGACGAACTGCGCGCCCTGAAGGCGCGGCTGGAGGCCTTCAAGGGCGGCGATCTGGTCATGACGATCCCGCCGCCGCCTTTCCGCTGCCCGCTGGCCGCCTACGAGCGGGCGCTGGTCATCGGCCATCTGTTCAAGACGCGCGCCGTGCCGGGGCGGCTGACTTTGCTCGATCCCTACCCGGCGCCGCAGCGCTTCGCCGAGCTTTTCGCCGAACACTACCGCGAGCAGATCGCGCTGCTGCCGCATGCGCGCATCAAGTCGGTGGATCCGTTCGCCAGGACCGTCGCCACCGAGTTCGACGATATCCGCTTCGACGAGGCCATCCTGATGCCGCCGCAGCAGGCCGGCGACCTCGCCTGGCAGGCGGAACTGATCGGCCGCGACAGGGACGGGAAACCGGGCGGCTGGGCGGCGCAGGAGCCGCTGCATCTGCATGCCCTCGGCGACGAGCGGGTATACCTCGTCGGCGACCTGATCGACCGCGCCTCGCCGCTGTTCGGCCATTATCCGAAGAGCGGCCACCTGGCGGCGCGGCTCGGCCGCATCGCCGCGCAGGAGATCGCCGCCCGCGCACGCGGGAAGACGCCGGAGACCCTGCTGCCGGAGAGCCGCTGCTTCGTCACCACCCGCCTGGAACCCCAGGAGCTGCTGCGCCTCGACGCGCACTACCGCCTGCGCGGCGACGGGCTGATCGTGCAGACGACGAAACAGCACGCCGACTACAACCCGCGCGGCGAGGAAGTGGCGTGGGCGCAGGGGATGTTCGGGGAGTTGTTCGCTTCCTGAAGGAGAGCCGCCGGGCGGTCGAGCACAATGCGCGCCACGTCGTCGTCGATGCTCCACTCGATGCCGTGGTCGCGGACCATGTCCTTCCTTCCCTTCTCGCGTCAGCCCAACCAGCGCTTGCGGCGCCGGTAATGCTTGATCTCACGGTAGTTCCTGCGCTCGCCGCCACTCTGCCGGCCGAGGTAGAACTCCTGGATGTCCTCGTTGGCGCGCAGCTGCTCGGCGCTGCCTTCGAGCATCACGCGGCCACCCTCGAAGATGTAGCCGTGGTCGGCCAGCGCCAGCGCGGCCTGGGCATGCTGCTCGACGATCAGCAGCGACAGCCCGTCGGCGCGCAGCCGGGCCAGCAGTTCGAAGATCTCGCTCACCATCATCGGCGCCAGGCCGAGCGAGGGTTCGTCGATCATCAGCAGGCGGGGCCGCGCCATCATCGCGCGGCCGATCAGCAGCAGCTGCTGTTCGCCGCCCGACAGGTAGCCGGCGGTGCGCTCGCGCAGCTCGGCCAGGCGCGGGATCAGGCCGTACACCCGCTCCAGGCCTTGCCGGACGTCGGCCAGGCGCCGCAAGCGGTGGCCGCCGACGACCAGGTTCTGCTCGGTCGTCATGTGGCGCAGCACGCGCCGGCCCTCGACGACGTGGACCACGCCCTCGGCCACCATCTGCTCGGGCGCCAGGCCGGTGACATCGCGCCCGGCCAGCCGCACGCTGCCCGACGAGACCTTCCCCTCCTCGACGCCGAGCATGCCGGAGATGACTTTCAGCGTCGTGCTCTTGCCCGCGCCGTTGGGCCCCAGCAGGACGGTGCAGCCGCCGGCGGCGACCTCGAGCGTGACGCCCTTGAGCGCCAGGATCACGCCGGCGTACAGCACCTCGACGTTGTGCAGCGCGATGAGCGGCTCGGTCATGGCGCGCCGCTCACCACTTGTCGAGCCTGGGCACCGGAACCGCAGACGCCACGGTGACGATCTTGCCGCCGACCACCGAGCCGATGCTGATGCGCACGTCGCCGCTCGGGAACGGCGCGTCGGCGGCGAAGCTGACGTCGCCGCTGGTGAAGCCGAACAGCTCCTTGGCGGGGATCGTGTTGTCCAGCAGCGTGCGGTAGATGATCTCGCCGTTGAGCTTGTCGCTGCCGTGCTTGCGCGCGGCCGCCTCCACCGTGCGCGTCAGCACCAGGCTGCCGTTGATGCCGATGTTGGTCAGCGCGTGCCAGGGGGCCTTCAGGCCGTACTTGGCGACCAGCATGTCGTAGAAGCGCTTGGACTCGCTGTCCTCGCTGCCGGCGATGACGCCGCTGTAGGCCTCGTAGTCGCCTTCCATCGCCTCCAGGCCGCCAAGCAGCTTCTGCAGCATGCCCGGCGAGTTGTGCAGGCTGTAGACGATCGGCACCTTCTTGCCCAGCGCCTGCATCGCGCGCTTGACGGCCACCGCTTGCTGGATCGTGCTGGGCACCAGCACCAGCTCGGCGCCGGCGTTGAGCACGCGGCGCAGCTGCAGCGTGACGTCGGCCGGCTGCGGCTCGACGTATACCGTCTCGACCAGTTCGATCATCGCCGGCTTGGCCTTGGCGTAGGCGATCACGCCTTTGCCGATGTCGGCGAAGGTCGGCGAGGCCTCGCTGGTGAACAGCGCCACCTTCACCGGCCGGTTGCCGCCGGCCCTGTTCTTTTGGTACCACTCGACGAAACCGGCGATCTCGTGCACGAAGGTCGGCCGCGTGGTCAGCACCCACTGGTTGGAGCGCCAGCCGAAGCCGTTGGCGGCCGAGCTCAGGATCATCGGCACTTTGTCGGTGGGCAGCCGCTGTTGCAGCGCCGCGGTGTCCGGCCCGCCGAGCGCCAAGCCCACCAGCGGCTTGGTCGCCAGCACGCCTGGCCACAGGCTGGCGGTCTGCGCGGTGTCGTAGCGCGTGTCGTAGGGCTTGAGCTCGAGCTTGATGCCCATCTTGGCGCCGACCTCGGCGTTCCACCAGGCCACCACCGATTCGCGGCCCGGCGCCACCATCGGCATGACCGCCGCGAACGGACCCGAGAAATCCGACATCGCCGGGATCTGGTAAACGGTCTGTGCACCGGCGGGCGCCGTGCCGGCCACCGCTGCCGCCGCCATCAGGGCCGCCCGGCCCATCCATGTCTGCAGTCGTTTCATGAGGTCTATCTCCCAGGTTGAAGTAATGCCGGAACTGCCGGCAGTCAGTAGGGGAACGGCCAGATGCGGTACGCGCGCTTGACGATCTCGACGCGGTGCATCAGGCCCTTGGGCTCGAAGAGCAGGAACAGGATGATCACGGCGCCCAGCAGCACGTTCATCGCGGCGAAGACGAAGTCCTGCCCCACCGCGGGCAGCAGCGCGACGAGGTCCGGGCCGAGGCTGGTGACGCTCTCGCGTGCGAGCTGGATCACCAGCGTGCCGACCAGCGCACCGACGATCGAGCCCAGGCCGCCGACGATCATCATCGCGATCATCCAGATCGCGTTGAACAGCGTGAACTGCTCGACCGACACATGGCGCAGCGCCACTGCCCACAGCGCACCGGCCACGCCGGCGTAGAACGCGCCGACCAGGAAGGCGCGCGCCTTGGTCGCCACCACCGGGATGCCCATCATGCCGGCGGCGACGTCGTCGTCGCGCACGGCCTCGAACGAGCGCCCGTGTCGCGAGCGCACGATGCCGAAGGCGCCGGCCGTCATCACCGCCAGCGCGGCGAACGTGAACAGGTAGGTGGCACGGTCGTTGTCGAGCGCGAAGCCCAGCGCGCTGGCCTGCTCGATGTGCACGCCGCCGGCGCCGCCCAGCCAGGACGAAGGCAGGTTGAGCACCAGGAAGTGGAACAGCGCCTGCGCAGCGATGGTCGTCAGCGCCAGGTAGAAGCCCTTGATGCGCGCCGCGGTCAGCCCGAACAGCACGCCGAACAGCGCCGCCGCTGCGCCGCCGATCGCCGCCGCCGCCACGGCGTCCCAGTGCAGCCGGTGCAGCACCAGCGCGCCGCAATAGGCGCCCACGCCCATGAAGGCCGATTGCCCGAGGTTGACCTGGCCGGCATAGCCAGTGCAGATCTGCAGCCCGACCACGGCGATGGCGGTGATGAACATCGTGTAGCCGATGCTCACCCAGCGGTCCGACGCCCACCACGGCAGCGTGGCCAGCATCATCAGCAGCAGCGCCAGGGCAATCCATTGCGGCCGCGTGCGCACGAGTGCGCGGTCGCCGCGGTAGTTGGTGAAGAAGACACCCGAGGCATCCATCGCGTCAGACCCTTTCGATGTGGCGCCAGCCGAACAGCCCCGTCGGCCGCACGAGCAGGATCACCAGCATGAACACGAACGGCACGATGCTCGACGCCGAGCCGCCGATGCGCGGGTCGACATAGGCCGCCACCAGCGCCTGCACGACGCCGACGATGGCGCCGGCCAGGATCAGGCCGCCGATCGACTCCAGCCCGGCGAACAGCGCCACCGGCAGCGCTGCCAGCGCCACGTCGGCAGTCTGCACGGTCAGCGAGCGACCGCTCAGGAAGACGATGGCGCCGACGGTGGCAATGGCCGTGCCCATCATCCAGGCCAGCGTCACCGCGCGCCGCACCGAGATGCCCAGCGACAGCGCAGTCGTCGGCTCCTCGGCCACCGCCGTCAGCGTGAGGCCGAAGCGGGTGCGGTTGAAGAAGTACGACAGACCGACCGTCAGCGCCACCGTCAGCGCCGCGCCGATAACGAGCGAGGTGGGCAGGATCAGCTCGCCGGCGATGATCGGCGCGGACGGCAGCAGCACCGGGAAGGGACGGTCGGCCGCCCCCCACACCATCAGCACCAGGCCGCGGATCAGGATCACCAGGCCGATCGTCACCATGACCATCGAGAACACCGACTCGCCGACCAGGCGCTCGAAGAACAGCCGCTCGACGATCCAGCCGAAGCCGACGGCGCAGAAGAAGGACAGCGGGATCGCGGCCCACGCCGGCAGCCCGGCGCCCAGGGTCAGCGTCCACACCGCATAGGCGCCCAGCATCATCAGCTCGCCCTGGGCGAAGTTGAAGACCTTGCTCGCCCGGTAGATGACGATAAAGCCCAGCGCCAGCAGCGCATAGAGCTGGCCTTGCAGCACGCCGTTGACGAGGTAGTTGACGAAGTCGATCATGCTGCCACCCCCTGTGTCGCGGTCGCCCGCGCCGATGCCGCCGGTGAGGATCCTTCCAGCCTGACTTCGGCACGCAGCACTCCGCTGCGCCCGTCCTGGTAGCGCACCGGAACCTCGATCGCCACGCTGTCGCCGTCGCCGTACAGCGCGTCGATCAGCACCTGGTAGCGCTGCTCGATGACCTCGCGCTTGAGCTTGCGCGTGCGTGTCAGCTCGCCCTCGTCGGCATCGAGTTCCTTGGGCAGATTGGCGAACCGGCGCACGCGTGCATGTTCGGGCAGGTGGTGGTTGACCGACTCAATCTCGGCGGCCACCTGAGCCCGCACCTCGGGGTGCTGCGACAGGTCGGCGAAGGTCGTGAAGCCGACGCCGTGGTGCTCGGCCCAGCGACCGAAGACCTCGCCGTCGATGTTGATCAGCGCGGTAACGAAGGGGCGCCGGCTGTCGCCGATCACCATCACCTCGCGGATGTAGGGCGAGAAGCGCAGCCGCACCTCGATGAACTGCTTGGAGAAGCGCGCGCCGACCGACAGCTGGCTCAAGTGATCGACGCGGTCGTAGTAGATGAGCTGCCGGCCGTCGGCGGCCAGGCCGACGGCGTCGCCGGTGCGGAACCAGCCGTCGTCGAGCTTCTCGGCCGACTTCTCCGGCAGGCCCCAGTAGCCCTCGAAGCCGACGCCGCCGCGCACCTGCAACTCGCCCTCGTCGCTCAGCCGCCAGGCCAGCGCCGCGCCCCAGGCCGAGGGGCGCTCGATCGGCGCACCGATGGTCTCGGCGTCGATGCGATCGCCCTGGTGGCTGGTGATGAGGCCGATCTCGCTGCAGCCGTAGGTGGTGCGCAGCATCACGCCCATGGCGGCGAAGAGGCGGAAGATATCGGGCGCCATCGCGGCGCCGCCGGTCAGCGCGATGCCGGCATGCTTCAGGCCCAGCTGCTCGCGCAGCGGGCGCAGCACCAGCGTCTCGGCCAGCGGCAGAAGCGCGCGCGCCCACGCCGGCTCGGGCCGGCCTTCGAGCTGCGCCACCCGCGTGGCCTGGCCGACGCGCAGGCCCCAGTCGACCAGCTTGCGGCGCCAGGCCGGCGCATCGAGCATGCGGGCATGCACGCGCGCGGCCAGGCTCTCCCACTGGCGCGGGCCGAAGAACACCATCTGGCAGGCCAGCTCGCGGATCGCCTGCTGGATCTGGTCGGGCGCCTCGGCGAAGTTCACGCGCATCGGCCTCGTCAGCCCCAGCGTGACGCCGACCCATTGCTCGGTAGCCCAGGACAGCGGCACGTACGACAGGTACTCGCAATACTCGGGCACCTCCAGCTCCTCGCCCAGCAGCTGCGCGTTGTGCAGCAGCGAGGCGTGGCTGGCGATCACGCCCTTGGGCCGGCCGGTGGTGCCCGAGGTGTAGCTCAGCAGCGCGATCTCGCCGCTGTGCCCGGCACGCGCCTCCTGTTCGAACCAGGCGCTGTCGCGCGCAGGCGTCGCCGGCGCCGACCCGGCAGCCTTCAACGCGCTCCACTCGATCAGCACAGTGTCGCGGTAGCCCCACAGCCCGCCCGGCTCCCACCAGACGACGGTGTGGATGACATCGTGGCGTGCGGCCACCGGCAGCGCCTTGTCGACCTGCTCCTGGTCCTCGGCGAAGATGCACACGGCCTGCGCGTCGGCGCAGACGAAGTCGAGTTCGGCCTCGCTGGCGTCGGGATACAGCGCCACGATCTTGGCGCCCAGCGCCATCGCCGCCCACTCGGCCCAGAACATCTCGGGCCGGTTCTCGCCGATCAGCAGCACCGTCTGGCCGCGCCGCACGCCGCGTGCCGCCAGGCCCAGGGCCAGCGCCTGCACCTCGTCGAGGATCGCGCGCCAGCTGAACTCGCGCCAGATACCGTCGCGCTTGTGGCGCTGTCCGACTTCGGCGGGGCGCTCGTTGGCGCGAAGCAGCAGCCACTGCGGCAGCGTCTGCGGTTCGGTTCGATGCGCCGCGGCGTTCATTCGCCACCTCCAAGATAGGCTTCGACCACCGCCGGATCGCGCTGCACAACCGCCGGAGTCGCATCGGCGATCTTGCGGCCGAAGTTCAGCACCACGACGCGGTCGGCGATGTCCATCACCACGCCCATGTCGTGCTCGACCAGCACCACCGGGATGCGGTGCAGCTCGCGGATATCGAGGATGAAGCGCGCCAGGTCTTCCTTCTCCTCGCTGTTCATGCCCGCCATCGGCTCGTCGAGCAGCAGCATGCGCGGTTGCATCGCCAGCGCGCGCCCCAGGTCCACGCGCTTGCGCATGCCGTAGCCGAGCGTGCCCACGGAGTGGTGGCGCAGGTGCCCGATCTCGAGGAAGTCGAGGATCCGCTCGGCCACCGCACGCTGCGCGACCTCCTCGCGGTGCGCGAAGGGGTAGTAGGCGAAGGCCGCCGCGAGGCTGGTCTTCATGTGCATGTAGCGCCCGACCAGGATGTTGTCGAGCACGCTCAGGTGCGGCAGCATGTGCGTTCCCTGGAAGGTCCGCGCCAGCCCGGCCGCGGCGATGCGGTGCACGGCCAGGCGGGTGACGTCGTGGCCGTCGAAGCGGACGATGCCCGCGCTGGGCCGGTAGAAGCCCGACAGCACGTTGAGCAGCGAGCTCTTGCCGGCGCCGTTGGGTCCGATCAGCGCCACCAGCTCGTCGCGGCCGATGTGCAGCGAGACGTCCGACAGCGCGAGCACGCCGCCGAAGCGCAGCGTCAGCTGCTCGGCCACCATCATCGGCGTACCGGCGGCGGCGACCGGCGGGCGCGCGGCGCGCGGCGAGAGCGTGACGGCTTCAGTCAACGCTGCCGCCCAGTGGCTGGAAGCGCGGCGCGGACGCCGGCGAGCGGCGCTTTCATTCCGGCAGCCTCCGCGCGATCAGCTCCTTCATGATCTCGTTGGCGCCGCCGTAGATGCGCTGCACGCGGGCGTCGGCGTAGAGCCGGGCGATCGGGTACTCGGCCATGTAGCCGTAGCCGCCGAAGAGTTGCAGGCACTCGTCCACCACCTTGCATTGCTGCTCGGTGCACCACCACTTGGCCATGTAGGCGGCGGTGTCGTCGAGGGTGCCGTCCATCAGGCGCTGGATGCAGTCGTTCACGAAGCTGCGCACGACGTGGGCGACGGTGGCACACTCGGCGAGCTTGAAGCGGGTGTTCTGGAAGTCGTACAGGGACTGGCCGAAGGCCTTGCGCTGCTGCGTGTAGTCGAGGGTCAGCTCGACCGCCTTCTCGATCACCGCCGCCGCCGGCACCGCCAGCAGCAGGCGCTCGTAGGGCAACTGGCCCATCAGCTGGGCGAAGCCGCGGCCTTCCGTCTCGCCGAGCAGGTGGTCGGCGGGGACCCGCAGATTCTCGAAGAACAGCTCGGCGGTGTCGGAGGCGTGCTGGCCCAGCTTCTCCAGCCGCCGCCCGACCTGGAAGCCGGCCAGGTTCTCGGTCTCCAGGACGACCAGCGAGACGCCCTTGCTGCCGGCCTCGCCGGTGCGCACGGCGACCACCAGCAGGTTGGCGGTGTAGCCGTTGGTGATGAAGGTTTTGCCGCCGTCGATGACGTAAGAATCCCCGTCGCGCCGGGCGCGGCTGCGCATCGCCTGCAGGTCCGAGCCGCAGCCGGGCTCGGTCATGGCGATGCCGGCGAGCATCTCGCCGCTGGCGAGCCTGGGCAGCCAGCGCCGCTTCTGCGCCTCGCTGCCGTAGTCGCGGATGTAGTGCGCGGCGATCGTATGCACGGCGGTGTTGGCCGGCATCTCGGCCTTGGCCAGTTCGTCCTGGACGACCAGCTGGTAGGCCAGCGTGGCGCCGGCGCCGCCGTATTCCTCGTCGATCTCGGGCAGCAGGAAGCCCATTTCGCCGAAAGGCCGCCACACCTCGCGTGGGATGTAGCCCTGGCGGCGCCAGCCGTCGAGGTGCGGCGCCAGCTCGTTGGCGACGTAGCGGCGCACCACCTCGCGGAAGGCCTCGATCTCCTCGTCCATCCAGCGGTGGCGGTAGAGTTGCGGCATCATGGCTCGGCTCCTTCTCAAATGCCCGTCAGGCCACCGCTGCACAGCAGGGTCTGGCCGCTCACGTAGTCCGATTCGGGGATGCAGAACAGGTACACCGCACCGGCCGCCTCTTCCGGCGTGCCGCCGCGGCCGAGCGGGATGCCGCGCTCCATCATCGCCATCAGGTCGGGGTTGACGCCGACCTTGATCTCGCGGCCTTCGATGTTGGCCGTCGCCTGATCAAGGGCGTTGCTCGTCAGGCGGGTCTTGATCAGGCCGTAGGCGACGCAGTTCACCGTCACGTTGAGGCGGCCCCATTCCTTGGCCAGCGTCTGGGTCAGGCCGACGATGCCGGCCTTGGCGGCGGAATAATTGGTCTGGCCGGCGTTGCCGAACAGGCCGGCGACGGACGAGATGTTCACCACCTTGCGCACCACCCGCTTCCCGGCCTCGCTCTCGGCCTTGGCGAGGCCGCGGATCACCGGCTGGGCGGCGCGCAGGATGCGGAACGGCGCCGTCAGGTGACAGTCGATCATCGCGTACCACTGCTCGTCGGTCATCTTCTGGATGACGTTGTCCCAGGTGTAGCCGGCGTTGTTGACGACGATGTCGAGCCCTTTGTACTGCTCGACCGCGGTGCCGACGAAGCGCTCGGCAAAATCCGGCGCGGTGACGCTGCCGACGCAGGCCGTCGCCTCGCCGCCGACCTCCCGGATGGCCTGAACGACTTCCTGCGCCGGCTCGGCGTCGAGGTCGTTGACGACGACGCGGGCCCCTTCGCTGGCGAGTTTGAGGGCGATGGCGCGGCCGATGCCGCGGCCCGATCCGGTGACGAGGGCGACCTTGCCCTCCAGTTTGCTGATCATGGAACTGTTCTCCTTCGGTTGCTTCAGGGCAGCGCGACGAGCGCTTCCCCGACGATCTTGGTTTGCCCGAACTGGTTGGCGCTGTGCACCTCGATGCGCACGCAGCGCTCGCCGTTCGCTTCGAGTTTTTCGACGACGCGGCCACGGCAGCAGATCGCGTTGCCCAGGTGGGTGATGCCCAGGAAGCGCGCCTGGTAGCTGCGCAGCCGCGACTGCGGCGCCCAGCCGGTGAGCAGCCGGCCGAGCCAGGCCATGCCCAGCATGCCATGGGCGAAAACGTCCGCCATGCCGGCCCGGCGGGCGAAGTCGAGATCGATGTGAATCGGATTGTGGTCGCCGGAGGCGCCGGCAAAAAGCGCCAGCGCGGCGCGCTCCACCGGGGGCAGGGCGAGTTCGGGCAAGGTGTCGCCGACTCGCACCGAATCGAAGCTGGGGGCTGTCATGGCCGCTCCTTTCAGTTGCGCACCACGGTCACGGACCGCATGCTGGCCACGGCGGCGCCGTGCTGGTTGACCGCCTGCGCTTCGATCTCGATGAATTCGAGGGCGCCGTTGCGCTTGTCATAGATGTCGGCGATGCGGGAGCTGACCGTCACCGTATCGCCGGCCACGACGGGGGCGAGATACTCGAAGCGCTGCTCGCCGTGCAGCACCTTGCCGAGCGGCACGCCGAGGCGGTCGAGAAGGGCGAACAGGGCGCCCGAATCGAGCTCGGCGGCGAACAGAAAGGTGGGGGGTGCCGGGATGTCGGCGTAGCCGGCCTCGCGCGCAGCCGACTCGTCCGTGTAGAGCGGATCGGTCTCGCCGATCGCCCGGGCGAAGAACTTCAGCCGGCCGCGCTCGATGGGCAGCACCGAGCTGCCGACCTCGCGGCCGATCCATTTCCTGTCGATCATGATCAGACTTTTTCGTAGAGGGTGACGACGCACGCGCCGCCGAGCCCCAGGTTGTGCTGCAGCGCCAGCCGCGCGCCGTCGACCTGCCGCGCGCCGGCCCGGCCGCGCAGCTGCTCGACCAGCTCGGTGCATTGCGCCAGCCCCGTGGCCCCGAGCGGATGCCCCTTCGACAGCAGCCCGCCCGACGGATTGGTGACGAACTTGCCGCCGTAGGTGTTGTCGCCGTCCTCGACGAACTGCTCGGCGCCGCCCACCGGGCACAGGCCGAGGGCCTCGTAGGTGATCAACTCGTTGTGGGCAAAGCAGTCGTGCAGCTCCACCACGTCGATGTCCTCGGCGCCGACTCCGGCGGCTTCATACACCTGTTGCGCCGCACTGCGCGCCATGCTGAATCCCACCACCTCGCGCATGTCGCGCGCTTCGAAGGCCACCGGCGTGTCGGTGGTCATCGCCTGGGCGCGGATGCGCACCGTCGCATCCAGACCGTGCTTCTTCGCGAAGCCCTCGGAGACCAGGATCGCTGCCGCCGCGCCGCAGGTCGGCGGACAGGCCATGAGCCGGGTCATGACGCCGGGCCAGAGCATCGGCGAGGCCATCACCTCTTCGGCGGTGACGACGTTGCGGAACAGCGCCAGCGGATTGTTGGCCGCGTGGCGGCTCGCCTTGGCGCGGATCTTGGCGAAGGTCTCGACCTTGGTGCCGAACTCCTGCATGTGCGCAAGACCTGCGCCGCCGAAGTAGCGCAGCGCCAGCGGCAGGTCCGCGTCCACCAGTTCCCGGGTCGCGGCGTCGAAGCGCTCGAAGGGGCTCGGCCGATCCGTAAACATCGCGCCGATCGCGCCGGGCATCATCTGCTCGAAGCCGAAGGCGAGAACGCAGTCGGCGGCGCCACCCTCGATGGCCTGGCGGGCCAGGTAGAGGGCGCTCGATCCGGTGGAGCAGTTGTTGTTCACGTTCACGACGGGAATGCCGCTCATGCCGACTTCGTAGAGGCCGCGCTGCCCGGCGGTGGAATCGCCATAGACATAGCCGGCGTAGGCCTGCCGCACCTGGCTGTAGTCGATCCCGGCATCGGCCAGGGCGGCGCGCACGGCCTTGGCGGCCATCGCCGGATAGGGCTCGCAGGCCCCCGGCTTGGTGAAGGGGATCATGCCGACGCCGGCGACGATCGCGGAAGAGGTCATGGGTTGTTCTCCTTGCATGAGAATGAAATCGGCGGACTTGCCTCAGCCCCTCCGAATACGCCTCGACGCCGGTATTCGTGCAGGTAATCGAGGTCTTGGCGGACAGGTTCGATACTAGAAAGCCGCAGTCGGCCGCGCGATAGCGAAACGTTCCAATCGAATGACAAAAGACCTCGTTCCTGCCGCAATGGGAATCGCATGCGCCTACCAAAAACGGGGTTGTCGACTAGGGCCTAGTGTCCTGTTCTCAATTGTTCTGTCGCACCGACAGAACAATTGAGAACAGGCCCTAGAGATGCCGCTCCAGCCAACCGGCCAGATCGGCGTACACCTGCTGGCGGTTGCTTTCGTTGAGCATTTCGTGGCGACCGCCGGGGTAGAGGGTAACGCTGACATTGCGCACGCCGGCGGCCTGGTACAGCTTGCCGAGCTGGCGGCAACCGCGGCCGCCCATGCTCACCGGGTCGCGGCTGCCGGCAAGAAGGTGCACCGGCAGCTCGGCCGGCAGGCAAGCCGGCTGTCTTTCCTGCGCCTCCATCGCCACGATGGCGTTACAGAGATCGCTCCATAGCTGCGCCGTGCAATCGAAGCCGCACAGCGGGTCGGCGATATAGTCGCGCGGCGTCGCCGGATCGCGCGACAACCAATCGAACGAAGTCTTGGTCGGGAAGAACTGCACGTTGAACGAGCCGAACACCAGGCCGCTGAGCAACTTGCTCGATTGCTTGAAGCCGTTGCGCCGCCCGGTCCAGCCGGCAATGCCGCGCAGCAGTTTGGCCACCGGCGTCTGCTGGAAGCCGGTCGCCGAAATGATCGCCCCCTGCAGCGTCGCCGCGTGCGCCAGCAGGTAAGCGCGCAGGATGAACGACCCCATGCTGTGCCCCAAGGCAAAGACCGGCAGGCCGGGATGGCGGGCGTGGATGGTGTCGTTCACCGTCTTCATGTCGGCCAGCACCTTGCTCCAGCCGTCCTGATCGGCATAGTGGCCAAGGTCGGCCGGCCGGGCGCTGCGGCCGTGGCCGCGATGGTCGTGCGCATAAACGGCGATGCCGCGCTCATTGAGGTAAGCGGCAAAGTCGCCATAGCGCAGGCTATGTTCGGCCATGCCATGCGCAATCTGCAACACGGCTTTGGCCGGCTCGGCCGGCAGCCAGTGCGTTAGCGCGATGGCGTGGCCGTCGACGGCGGGAAGAAATTCGGTGTGGGCACTCATCTTATCGTTCTCCTCATAACGTTATTGCTCTGTTGCCGGCAGTTTGCCGCGCTGGGGGCGCGCTGCCAAACCTGTTGCCACGCCGTTTATCTCAAATTCGTTAGCGATCATGCGCCCTAGTGCATCAGTTTGCCGCTCTTGCCGACGATAGTGACCTCGACGAAACGGGAACCGAGCCGGTTGTCCGGTCCGTAGCGCACCGGGAATCCCCCGACGTCGAAATCGCGCATCGACTCGAGCGCCGACGTCAGGCGTCCGCGTGTGAGCTGCGGCCCGGCGCGGCGCAGCGCCTCGACCATGATCTTGGCGGCGATGAAGCCCTCGAGCGTCGTATAGGTGATGCCGGCGGGAGGCAGCAGGGCGGCGGGGAGCTGGCGCATCTCGCGCACCACTGGCGCCGTTGCATTCTCGGGAAAGGGCAGTACCTGCGAGATCGCGATCCCCGCCACCTCGCTGCCGAGCTCGCTGTACAGCGCCTTGACGCCGACGACGGACAGCGCGAAGAACTGCGGCATCTTTCCCGCAAGACGCATCTGCCGCACGAAGGCGGCGGTCGGCTTGTAGGTGCTGATCATCACCACGGCCTGCGGATCGGAGGCGCCGATCGCCTTGACCGCTGCGGCGACATCGTTCTTCGTCTTGTCGTAGGCGCCTGTTGCCAGTACAGTCAGGCCGCGCTTCGCAAGCGCCGCCTCTACCCCGGCCAGCACGGCCTTGCCGAACGCGTCGTCCTGATAGAAGGCGGCGATGCGCCGGATGCCGATCGTCGTCAGCTGGTCGACGATTTTTTCCGTCTCGTCGCCGTAGCTCGCGCGCAACCAGAAGGTTGTCGGCGAAGCCTGCGCGCGCAGTTCGTCCGAGCCGGTGTAGGGCGCCACCGACGGCACGGCACGCTCGTTGATCAGCGGCAGCAGCGCAGCGTAGTTGGCGCTGCCGAACATCCCGAAGAAGGCGAAGACGTTCTCCTCGTCGAGCAACTTCTTCGCGTTCTCCTTGGTCCGCTCCGCCACGTAGCCGTCGTCGAGCGTGACGAGCTCGATGAGGCGACCATGGACGCCGCCCTTGCCGTTCACCCATTTGAAATAGGCCAGGGCGCCGTCGCGATACTCGCTGCCGAGCTCGGACAGCGGCCCGGAGAGGGGCAGCGACTGGCCGAGGCGCAGAATCGCCCCCTGGGCGAGCGCGACGGCGGGAAAGAGCAGCAGCAAGCAGCAAACCCGCCGCGCGAGGTCCCGATAGATACGCATCATGGATTGTCTCCTTGGGCGTGCCCGTCCTGAGACCACGCCCAGCGTACCGCGACGATCCGGGCCGGCCCCTCCCGTATGGGTCCTCCCGGGTTGAAAGCCGGCTCAGCCGACCTGCCGCTCCCGCCCTTCCCAGAAGGGCTTGCGCAGCTCGGTCTTGAGGATCTTGCCGGCCCCCGACAGGGGCAGCGCCGCGCGGAACTCGACGCTGCGCGGGCACTTGTAGCCGGAGATCAGGGTCTTGCAGTGGGCGATGAGTTCCTCGATCGTGACCGACGCACCTGGCTTGAGCACCACCACGGCATGCACCGATTCGCCCCACTCGGCGCTCGGGATGCCGATCACCGCGCAGGCGGCCACCGCCGGATGCTGGGCGAGGGCGTTCTCGACTTCGGCGGAGTAGACGTTCTCGCCGCCGCTGATGATCATGTCCTTGAGGCGGTCGACGATGAAGACGAAGCCGTCCTCGTCCATGTAGCCGCCGTCGCCGGTGTGCATCCAGCCGTCGCGAATCGCGGCAACGGTCTGCTCCGGCTTGTCCCAGTAGCCACGCATGACGTTGGGGCCGCGCACCGTGACTTCCCCCACCGTGCCGCGCGGCGCCTCACGGCCCTGCGCGTCCACGATGCGCACTTCGGTGCAGTAGGTGGCGCGGCCGGCGGCGCGCAGCTTGCCTTGCTTGCGCCCCTCCGGGGTGTGATACCAGGCCGGGTTGACAGTCGCCAGGGGTGAGAGCTCGGTCATGCCGTAGGCCTGGGCGAAGCCGACGCCGGGCAGCGCCGCCATGGCGCGCTCGAGCACCGCCTCGGAGATCGGCGAGGCGCCGTAGACGATGGTCTGCAGGGCGCTCAGGTCGCGCGGCTGCTGCATCGCCGGATGATCGACCAGCATCTGGATCATGGTCGGCACGAGCACCGTGCAGGTGACCCGGTCCCGCTCCAGGGTGTCGAGCACCAGTTCCGGATTAAAGGCGGGAATCGCCGAGTGGGTGTTGCCCTCGATCCAGTGGGCCATGGCCAGCCCGATGTCGGCGAGGTGGAACATCGGCGCGGCGTGCAGGTACGTCCCGCCGGGAGCGGCCAGCCCCTCGGCGCGGGCGGCGATGCCGGAACTCCACAGGTTGGTGTGGCTGAGCATCACGCCCTTGGGAAAGCCGGTGGTGCCGCCGGTGTAGAAGATGCCGGCCAGGTCCTCGCCCCGCCGCAGGGCGTCGGGCACCGGCGCCGCTGCGGCCAGCAGCGCCTCGTAGCCGTGCATGCCCGCCGGCGACTCGCCGTCGCCGCAATAGATCACTTGGCGCAGGCTGCGGGCGTCCAGGCGAAACTGCTCGGCCAGCGGCCGGAAGGTTTCATCCACCAGTAGAATGGTCGAGCCGGAGTCGTCTAGCGAATACAGGATCTCGGCCGCCGACCAGCGGATGTTGCAGGGATTCATGACGCCGCCGCCCCAGGGCACCGCCATCTGGTATTCGAGGTAGCGGTCCGAGTTGAGGGAAAGCATGGCAACCCGGTCGCCCGCCTGCATGCCGAGGGACTGCAGGGCGCCGGCGAGGCGCGCCACCCGCCCGGCGAACTCGGCGAAGCTGCGCTGCCGGCCGGCGAAGCTCACCGCGATGCGGTCGGGATGTTGCTGCACGGCGCGATGCAGCGCCTGGGTGAGGTACATATTCGTCTCCTTCCTGCCCACGAGGCTGCGGGTCTGTTGTCTTATCGGTGTCGCATATGGTAGAAACCGGTGCACGGGGCAACAATTGCGCATCGCGTCGATCCCATGGCAAAAGACCTCAACCTGCAAATGCGTTCCGCCTGATGCTGCGCCCCCCGGTCACCGTACCGATCGCCCTGGTGCAGGGCATGCTGTCCGGGGTGCAGGCCCGCGGCCAACCCTGCGAGGTCTTCCTGGCCGACGCCGGCATCGCCGCCGAGTTGCTGGCGCAGGCCGGCGCCCGGGTGACCGCGGCCCAGTACATCGCCCTGTTCCGCTCCCTCATCGACCGTCTCGACGACGAATGCCTCGGCCTCCTGTCGCGTCCCATGAAACGCGGCTGCTTCGCGCTGACCGCCCGTGCCGCCCTGGGCGCAGCCGACCTCGAGACGGCGATCCGGCGCATCGCCCACACCTTCCGTCTGGTGCAGGACGATGCCGTGCTGGAGCTGGTGCGCGAGGGGAGTCTGGCCGGCGTGGCCCTGCGTTTCGCCGACCCGGCGGTGCGCCGGCCGGTCTTCGCCCACGAGATGCTGATGCGGGTCTATTGGCGCCTGCTGGCGTGGCTGGCAGGAGGACGGCTGCCGATCGCGCGCTTCGATTTCGCTTTCGGGTGCCCGCCCCACGTAGGCTGCTACGAGAAGGTTTTTCCCGCGCCGCTGGCTTTCGGACAGCTGCAGTCGGCCTTCTGGTTCGACGCGGCGCGGCTCAGGACCCCGCTGCGCCGCGACGAGGCTTCGCTGCGCGCCTTCCTCGCCGAGGGTCAGGCCAATGTCATCCTGCCGCCGCGGGGCAGGGAGCCGACGACGGCCCGGGTGCGCCAGCATCTCCAGCACACGCAGCCCGCCTGGCCCGATCTGGCCGCCACCGCCGCAGCGCTCCACATGTCCGTATCGACGCTGCAAAGGCATCTGGCGGCAGAGAGAACGTCATTCCAGGCCCTCAAGGACGAGCTGCGCAGGGACATCGCCATCGTCCGTCTGAGCACCTCTGCGGCGCCCCTGGCGACGCTGGCGCAGGAACTGGGTTTTACCGACAGCGCCGCCTTCCAGCGGGCCTTCAAGAGCTGGACCGGCAGCTCGCCAGGCACCTATCGACGGGTTGGGTCGTGAGCCAGGGCGTATCGAGGCATCAGTGCCGCGCCCAGACTTTGGTTTTGCCGTCCGGCAGCACCAGCAGAGTGTCGTAGAACTCGCGCCGCGGCGGCGCGTTCTCGCGGTCGACGATGGTGCAGCCGCGCTCGCAGCTGAAGTCGGCGCCGCTCGGCTCGTTCCCCGGCGCGCCCATCGGCAGGCCGGGCACGGCCAGGCCGCGCGCCTTCGGCTTGTCCTTCAGCAGTTCCCTGATGTCCCCGGCCGGCACGTGGCCTTCGACGAAATAGCCGGCCACGCGCGCGGTCATGCGCGAGGCGACGTCGGCCGGCACCTTGAAGCGGCGCCGGACGGCATCCATGTCGGCTTCCGTCACCTTGACCTGGAAGCCGTTCTGGCGCAGGTGCTCGGCCCAGTCGATGCACGTGAGGCAGGTCTTCGGCACGAAGACTTCCACCGGCGGCAGGGTTTCGGCCAGCGCGGGCAGGGCCGCCAGGGCGGCGAGCAGGAGCACTTTTTCGTTCATGGCCGCATTCTCTGTCAATCTCACTCGCCGTGCCAGTAGCGGCGGCGCGACTCGCGCTCGATAGTCAGTCTCCGCGACACGGCGCCGAAGCTCACCGTGACGGCGCCGTCGCGGTCGGTGCGCAGCAGTTGCGCGCCGGTTTCCTGGTAGCGCCGCCACACCGCGTCGTTGGGATGGCGGAAGCGGTTGCGGTAGCCGACCGGGAAGACCACCGTGTCCGCGCCGACCGCGGCGATGAATTCCGGCGAGGAGGAGGTGCGGCTGCCGTGGTGCGGCGCCAGCAGCACGCCTGCGCGCAGGCGTTCGCCATGCCGCTTCGTCATGGCCAGTTCGGAAACGCTTTCGATGTCGCCGGTGAGCAGCGCGCTGCCGTGCGCGGAGGTCAGCTTCAGCACGCAGCTCATGTCGTTCGTCCTGCTCGCGGGTTTCTCGTAGTCGTCCGGCGCCGGGTGCAGCATCTCGAAGCGCACGCCGTCCCATTCCCACGCCTGGCCGTCCGCGCAGGGCCTGTGGCCGGGCGCCTGGCGGAAGGGATGGCCTTCCGGCAGCGAACTTGCCGTCCAGGCAATGGGCTGGCCGTCGATGAGCGACAGCGCGCCGCCCGAGTGGTCCTTGTCCTGGTGCGTCACGATCAGTCCGTCGAGGCGGCGCACGCCGGCCGCGCGCAGGTAGGGCAGCAGGATGCGGTTGCCGCCGTTGGCATCCGCCGAGAACTGCGGCCCTGTGTCGTAGATGAGATCGCGGCCGGCCGTCTGCGCATGCACGGCGAGACCCTGGCCGACGTCGAGCACGGTGAGCCGCAGCTCGCCCGGCGCCGGCCTCGCCGGCTCGAACAGCACCAGCGGCAGCATCAGCGCGGCACCGGCCCAGCGCGACGGGAAGCCGCGCGGCAGAAGCAGCCAGGCGCAGCCAAGCAGCCCCAGCCCCACCGCCCAGGCAGGCGGCGCGGCCTGCTGCCAGACGGCCAGCGGCAGCTCCGCCAGCCATTCGATGAAGGCCATCAGCCAGAACAGAATCTGATGCGCCAGCAGCAGCAGGGCATCGAAGGGCAAGACCGCCGCCAGCAGCGCCAGCGGGGTGATGACGAAGCTGACCAGCGGGATCGCCACCGCGTTGGCCAGCGGCGAGACAAGGGAGAATTGCTGGAACAGCGCCAGCAGCGCGGGCACCAGGCCGAGGGTCACCGCCCATTGCGCGCGCCCCCACTCGGCCAGCCAGTGCCGCGGCGCGATTCTCCCGGCGCCGACATAGAACAGCAGGCCGACGGCGCCGAAGGAAAGCCAGAAGCCGGCCGAGAGCACCGCCCAGGGATCGGCCAGCAGCACGAGCGCCAGGGCCAGCGCCAGCACGCGGCTGCCCGAGGCGGCGCGTCCCAGCCACAGGGCCAGCGCCACCACCGACAGCATGTACAGCGTGCGCTGTGCCGGCACGCCGAAGCCGGCCAGCAGGCAGTAGGCGAAGGCCGTCGCCCAGCCGGCCGCGGCGGCGGCCTTCTGCGCCGGCAGGCGCAGCATGAGGTCGGGATGGCGCCGCCAGAAGAAGGAAACCAGCCAGGCGCCGAGCGCCGCGACCATGGTGACGTGCAGTCCCGAGATCGACATCAGGTGCGAGATGCCGGTGCGGGCGAACAGCTGCCACAACCCGCCGTCGATGGCGCGCTGGTCGCCCACCGTCAGCGCCACCAGCACGCCGGCGTAATCGCGCTCCGGCAGGGCGCGAAAAAAACGCTCGCGGATCAGTTCGCGCAGGCGCTCGACGGCGCTGGCCGGGCGCCAGACGAAGGCATCGAGGCGCCGGTTGTCCTGCGCCGGACGCACGTAGCCGGCGGCGCGCACGCCGCGCTCGAACAGCCAGGCCTCGTAGTCGAAGCCGTGCGGATTGAGGTTGCCGTGCGGCCGCTTCAGGCGCACCTTCAGCTGCCAGCGCTCGCCGGCGGAGAGCGGCGGCAGGACGTGACGCGCCTCGTCCTCCTCGGGGCGCGGGCCGGCATACCAGGCGAGCGACAGGCGCGAGGGCACCCGCGCCTCGGCCCGCTCGACCTCGAAATCGAAGCGCAGCCCGTTCTCGTAGCGCTGCGGCAGGCCCGAGATGACGCCGGTGACGAGGACATCGCGGCCCTCGTTGTGCGAGGGCAGCTGGTCGGCCAGGCGCCACTGCCCCAGCGCCGCGGCCCAGGCAAACCCGGCCAGCAGGGCGGCAAGGCAGGCCGGCGCCCTGCGCCAGCGCCAGCCGGCAAGAGTCAGTCCCGCCGATACGGCGGCCAGCGCCGCCAGCACGTCCCAGGCGGGCAGCGCGGCCTGCTGCTGCAGCGTCCACACGCCCAGGGCGAAGCAGAGGATCGGCGATCGCATGGGGGGCCATTGTATGCGCACGGCGTGCAGCAAAGGCTAAAATGGCGCAACATGCGCAAGCACCTCAGGAAATACCTCCCCGACCACGAAGCCATCCGCGCCAACCGCTGGCTGGCGCCGTTCGAGAACACCCTGCTGCACCCGCGCCTGTGGCACCTCAACCGCCACTCGGCCGCCGGCGGCGTGGCGGCGGGCCTCTTCTGCGGGCTGATCCCCGGCCCCTTCCAGATGCTCGGCGCCGCCATCTGCGCGGTGGTCTTCCGCGTCAACCTGCCGCTGGCGCTGCTCACCACGTTCTACACCAATCCCTTCACCATCGTGCCGCTGTATTTCGCCGCCTACGGCCTCGGCCACCTGGTGCTCGGCAGCGAAGGCAATTTCGTCGATCCGCCCGAATGGGGGGCGGCGGGCCTGCAGGCCTGGCTCGGCGCACTGGCCGACTGGATGGCACACCTGGGCAAGCCGCTGGCCCTCGGCCTGGTGCTGCTCGCTTCCCTGCTGGCGGCGGCGGGCTATTTTCTGGTGCGCCTGGCCTGGCGCTATTACCTGGTGCGGGCCTGGCGCAAACGGCGCCTGCACCGCGCGGCGGGGGGGGCGTAACGTGGCTCGGCCCCCGCTGCGCGGCATCTTCGTCAAGTTCCTCTGGTCGCTGGTGGCGCTCTTCGCCGTGCTGGCCATCGGCACCTACGGCTACCGCGTCATCGGCGGCGACGGCTACACCACCCTCGACGCCTTCTACATGACGTTCATCACGCTCGCCACCATCGGCTACGGCGAGATCATCGACATGACCCACAACCCGGCCGGGCGCATCTTCACCATTTTCATCGGCACCGCCGGCCTGGGCACGCTGTGGTTCATGTTTTCCACCCTGACGGTCTTCATCCTGGAGACCGACCTCAACACGGCATGGCGGAGAAGGCGCATGGAAAAGATCATCCGACGGCTGCACGGCCACTACATCGTCTGCGGCTACGGCCGCGTCGGGCGCAACGTCGCCCAGGAGCTGGAAACCACCCACCGCCACTTCGTCGCCATCGACGAGGACGAGGCCATGCTGGAGGCGCAGAAGGAGAAGAACCCGGCGCTGCTCTTCCTGCACGGCGACGCCTCCGACGACGACATGCTGATCCGCGCCGACATCGAGGACGCCAAGGGGGTGTTCGCCGTCACCGGCGACGACAGCAAGAACCTGATGATCGCGCTGACCGCCAAGCAGCTCAATCCGAACGTGCGCGTGGTGGCGCGCTGCCACGAGCTGAGGAACGCCGAGAAGATGCGGAAGGCCGGCGCCGACACGGTGGTCTCGCCGGACTTCACCGGCGGCATGCGCATCGCCTCGGCCATGGTGCGCCCGCACGTCGTCTCCTTCCTCGACGAGATGCTGCGCACCGAGCACAAGCTGCGCATCGAGGAAGTGCCGGTGCCCAGGCAGTTCGAGCCGAAAAGCCTCGGCCTGCTTGGCCTGCGCAGCCCGGACTATGTCCTGCTGGCGGTGCGCAAGCACGGCGACTGGGTGTTCAATCCCGGCGAGGACTATGTCATCGAGCCGGGCAATACCCTGGTGGCGATGGCCTCGCCGCACGGGCGGCAGGAGCTGGAGGCGGCGCTGCTGCCCGGCTGAGCGTTCAAGCCACCTTGTAGCGCCGGACCTCCTCCTGCAGGCCGGCGGCCAGCCGCTCCATCTCCCGCGCCGTGGCGTTGGTCTCGGCGACCGAAGCGCTGTTCTCCTCCGCCATGCGCGCGATTCGCTCGACATTGGCGGCGATCTCGCTGCTGGCGGCGCTCTGCTCCTTCAGCGCCAGCGATATGTCGCTGACGGTCTGCACCACGCGCTGCGCGCAGGACTTGATGCGCGCCATCGCTTCGCCGGCATGCATGGCCAGTTCGACGCCGCCGGCGACCCTGCCGGCGCCGGCCTGCATGCTGCCGACCGCCTGGCGCGTGCCGTCCTGGATCGCCCCGATCATCGAGGCGATGTCCTGCGTCGATTTCGCGGTGCGTTCGGCCAGCTTGCGCACTTCGTCGGCCACCACGGCGAAGCCGCGGCCAGACTCACCGGCGCGCGCGGCCTCGATGGCGGCGTTGAGCGCCAGCAGATTGGTCTGGTCGGCGATATCCTTGATGACGTTCACGATGTTGCTGATGCTCTCGGACTGCCGGCCGAGCGCCTCGATCAGGGTTGCCGACTGTTCGACCGAGGCGGCGATCTGCCGCATCTCGTCCACCGTCTGTTGCACCACCTCGCTGCCCTCCGAGGACAGGGTGCCGGATTCCATCGAGATCTCCTCCGCCTGCCGCGCATGCCCGGCGATCTGGTCGATGCCCACCGTCGTCTGCTCCACCGAGGCGGCCATCGAGGCGGCCGCCTCGCTCTGCCTGCGCGAGCCGTCGTGGATGTGCGAGGCCGATCCGGCCAGCGAGCCGGCGGCCGTGGCCACATGTCCTGCGCTTGCCTGTATCTTGCCGATCAGCTCGTTGAGCGAGCCGGCCATCGAATTGAAGCCGGCGCACACCGCAGCCAGCTCGTCGCGCGTCTCCAGCGTCACGCGGGCGGTCAGGTCCCCGGCGGCGATCTGCCCGGCACCCCGCGCCAGCCGCTGCACGTTGCCGACGATCGCGAGGTACATGCCCACCGTCAGGTAGGCCGCGACGACGATCACCAGAAGGGCAATGCCGACGGCCAGGTAGAGCTGCCCGGCCAGGCGGGCGATGCGCGCGTGGATCAGCTTCTCCACATTCGGCATCAGCGTGCCGTCGATCTGGTCATAACCGGCGTCGATGGCCTCGCTGGCCTTGCCGAAGAAGTAAGCGGAGGGCGAATTCAGGCGGCCGGTGGTCAGTTCGCTTTGCGCGACCACCACCACGTCGCCGGCGCCGCCGACGAACTTCTGGCGGAACTCGTCCATCGCCGGCTTGATCGAGGGATTGTACTTTTCCGAACGGGCCAGCGCGGCGAGCAGGTCTGAAGTCATCTTGTCGAGCACGCCCAGGCGGGTCGAGAACTCGTGCTTCTCGTCGTCGGTGACGGTCTTCTTGAACAGCACGCCGCCGCCGGCGCCGCGAATCACGGCCAGGCGCTCCAGTGTCTCCGGCATGACGAACACCGCCGTGTTGACGAGGTAATACGAATCCAGGTCCGGATCCATCACCAGCCCGCTGGCGTCGCCGATGCCGGTGACGATCTGCATGGCGTGCTGGATCACCGCGCCGTGCGCGGCAAAGCTGGCCGGGCCGGTCATCTCCGCCCATTCCTGCACCAGCGCGGTCCATTCCTCCTTCAACTGCTTCCATTCCTCGCGCTGCCCGACTTCGGCGCCGAGCCTGCCCATCGTCTCGTCGGCGAGGGCGAACGCCGCCGAAATCTCGCCCGCCGTCGCGGCCACCCTGTCCTTCAGCCTGGCATCGCCCGACTGGACGCCGTTCGACAAATCCCGGTGCAGCTGCACCTGCCGGATCAGGCGGAACATGGGCTTGATCGCCTCCACCCCGGTCAGCTCCCGCTGGCTCTGGGCCTGCGAGGCGCGCAGGCCGAGCGTCATGACCCCCAGCAGATAGGCGATCGCCAGCATGGCCACGAAGCCGATCAGTCCGAACTTGAAGGGATATTTCAGGCGGTTCATCAGGGCAACCGCCGGGGCAAAAAGAGCATTCATCGGCACCCTCCTATAGCGCGCTTTTCCGGGAACGTCCGATATAACGGCAGCCGCAGCGGCAACTTGAGGCTGCGCGCCGTACGGCAAACCGTTAGGGCCTGTTCTCAATTGTTTTGTCGGATGCGTTGTGGCCAAAAGCGTCGACCGCTAGGCGCGCGACGCGGCCAAGGGTCATTCCCTTGGCGAGGAGCGCAACGACGCGGCCGGCGCTTTTGGCCACAACCCGAAGGGAACGGGTCTTTCCGGGCGCATGGCCGCGTTGCGGCGGCTCGCCGTGGAATGACCACTGTCTTCGCCGCCGCGCCTTGCCCTACACCCGGAAAGACCCGTTCGCACCGACAAAACAATTGAGAACAGGCCCTAGCCGATCAGGCGGCTGGCTGCAGCAGGCCATCGTCGAGGCGCAGGGTGCGCATCGCCTTGGCGGCCAGGCGGGGATCGTGGGTGACGATGATAAAGCTGGTGCGATGGGATTCGTTGAGCGCCAGCATCAGGTCGAAGACGGTCTCGGCCGTGTGGCGGTCGAGGTTGCCGGTCGGCTCGTCGGCCAGCACGCAGGCCGGCTGCGTCACCAGCGCGCGCGCCACGGCGGCGCGCTGGCGTTCGCCGCCGGAGAGCTCGCCCGGGGTGTGCTCCAGGCGATGGCCCAGTCCGACTTCCTTCAGCATCTCCGCCGCCCGCGCCTCGGCTTCCGTTCGCGGCAGGCGGCGGATCAGCAGCGGCATGGCGACGTTCTCCAGCGCGGAGAATTCCGGCAGCAGGTGGTGGAACTGGTAGATGAAGCCGAGGCTTTCGTTCCTCAGCCGGCCGCGCTCGGCCTCATTCACCTGCGTCAGCTCGCGGCCGAGCAGGCTGACCGCGCCCGCCGACGGCGCATCGAGACCGCCGAGCAGGTGCAGCAGTGTGCTCTTGCCCGAGCCCGAGGCGCCGACGACGGCCACCCTCTCGCCGCGGGCGATGTCCAGGTCGATGCCGTGCAGCACCGGCACCTCGACCTTGCCCTGCAGGTAGGTCTTCTTCAGGCCGCGGCAGGACAGAACCTCATATGATTCGGGCAGATTCACTGGGGCAAAGGAGTGCAGGCTGTTGGAAGTCGGCGGATTATAGCCCTGCCAGTCGAATCGAGAATGCTCGCCTGACCAAATTACCAAACCGCATTTTTCATCCATCCGTAATACAATCGCCTCAAGAACTCGCATTTCAGGGAGGCGAGATGGCGGTTTCCGGTTTCCGGCATATCCCTTGTGGAGCGCCGGTGAATGAAAGTGAGCGGCTCGCGATCGAGAAGCTCCAGGCGAGGCTCCAAAGCGTTGCCGGCCCGTGGCTGCTGCTATCCAACATCAACCACTCTCCTGGCGCCGGCCGATTATCCGATGAAATCGACCAGGTCGTCCTCGGACCTTCAGGCGTGTTCGTCATCGAGGTCAAACACTGGGATTCGAGTTTTCTCAAGCAACGCCCCGAGGTGGCAGAAGCCGAGGCCGAGCGGGTACATGAAAAGGCCAAGCGCATTGCCGGAAAGCTCAAGCAGGCCTTCGATCCAGGTTTTGTCGCGCCCCGCCTGCTGCTGACCCGTGGAGGCACGGGGATGCAGGCGGGCCAGCGTATCCAGGTGCGCGGCGTCCAGGTATTCGGCCTCGGCGAGTGGAAAGACCTGGTGCGCACCGAGCATGTCGGCGTGCTGGATGCCGACAGGATCGAGAAGGCTGCACGAATCCTGGTGCCCACCGCACGCATTGCTCTGACCGGTGAGCTGCGCAGCTTTGCCGGCCTGATCAATCTGGAACGCTTGTCGCCGCCAGACGAAACATTCCATCGCATCTATCGCGGCCAGCACCCGACCCGCCGCGATCGGGTAATCCTCCACCTCTACGACCTATCCGCCACTGACGAAAAAGACCCGAAAAACCGCGCCGAACGGGAGTTCCAGGTCATTCAACGCTGGCAGAAATCCGCTTTTCTGCCGAACCTGCTCGACTCCTTTCAAGAAGCAGAACATTACCCGGGCGAGCTCCATTATTTCTCCCTGGTCGACCCGGCCGCACCTTCGCTGCTGGAACGCGCTCGCGACACCTCGTGGAGCCTTGACGAACGACTGCGTTACGCGCGACAGGCACTGCTCGCGGTGTCTGACTTCCATCACCCCGAGGAAGGATTGCCGCCCCTGGTCCATCGCCACATCACGCCGAACACCCTGCGTGTACGCCACAACGGCCAGCCGCTATTTACCGATTTCAGCCTCGCCCGCCTCTCGGACGCACAGACCATTTCTGCAGTCACTCCCGATTTCGGCGCTGACTCACCCTGTGTTGCGCCGGAAGTCCTGCTGGGCGGGCTTGCCACGGCGGATGCCCGCTCCGACGTATTCGCCTTGTGCAAGACGCTGATGGTCATGTTCGGCGATGAAGATGCCAAAGAGCGGGAAGCCAGGGCATTCCTTGAGCAGGGCTGCGCCACCAACCCGGAAGGCCGCGAACCCCTGACAGAACTTGCTGCCGTCCTTGAACGGAATACCGCCCCACCGACGGCACCGGCGCCCGCTCTTCCTGCCCCGAAGTTCTGGGATGAAGACACCATCGTGCCGTTCCAGAATTCACGCTACAAGATCGTCGGCCGGCTGGGCGGCGGGGGGATCGGCGAGACCTTCAAGGTAGTGGAGCTGGATCAGTCTTCCGACGAGCTTTTTGGGACTTACGTCGCCAAGCTCATCTACCGCCAGGGCGATGCCGAAGGCGCCTTGCGGGCTTATCGCAAGGCCCGCGCCCATACCATTCACCCGCATTTGTCGGCCATTCACGAATACGCCCACGAATGGCGTGCGGACGGATTCGTCGCCCTGCTCAAATGGATCGAAGGCATGCCGCTGTCCGATCTGAGCGGTGTCCTCTCCCTTCATGCCGAAGAACTCGGCGAAGCTACCTTGCAGGAGTTGTCGCTGCGCTGGCTGCGCGACCTCTGCGACGCACTCTGGCAGTTCCATCGCGTCGGACTGGTGCACGGCGACGTGAGCCCGAAGAACATCATCGTCCAGGGCGGAGAGGTGGTGCTCACCGATTACGACACCGTCACCGAGGCGGAAACGGCGCCCCGGCATCGGAACGCACTCTATGCCAGCGAAGGCGTTGAGTGTCTCGCCCCCATCCAGCCCTCCGACGACGTATTTGCCCTGGCTGCGAGCTTGTTCCACGTGCTGTTCGATCGCGAGCCCTTCCTTTTCGGCGCAGAACGAAGCAAGACCCGCGGTCTCAACCGGGAAGGGCTGGCTACCACCGGACTTGAGGCGGTGATCGCATTCCTCGAACGTGCCACCGCTTCCGACAGCAAGGCGCGTTTTGCCGACGCCCGCGAAGCCCTGGCTTTCCTCACCGCAGGAAAGCCAGTAGAAGGCGCGCCCACTCTGCCGCCTCCAAGCCCTGCCCTTCAGGATCAATCGGTTGCTCGTCTGCGCGAACTGCTCACCGCCTACCCCGGCTCCCGCCATGGCAATTCCGAAACCCGCGGCCTGGATTCGGCGTTCGCGGCCGCAACCTACGTGGAAACGCGGCTTGATAGCGCGCTGAAGGTCGAGATCGAAAAGGGCGAAATTGCCCTCGCCATACTTTTCGGCAATGCCGGCGACGGGAAAACCGCCTTCCTACAGCATCTGCTGCAGGAGATGGGACTACCTGAAACCCATTCCTCCCACCGCCTGCTGGAGCGGCGCCTCGACGACGGCCGCATGCTGCGGGCCAACCTTGACGGCTCCGCCGCCCTGCAAGGCAAAAGCGCCAACAAACTGCTGGACGATTTCCTGAAGCCTTTTCAGGACATGAAGTTCGAAGGCATCGCCCGCCATCCCCGCGTTCTTGCCATCAATAGCGGCAAGCTCCTCGAATGGCTGGATGAAGGCAGTCAGGATACCCCGCTCACCGAGCATCTCTATACTGCCCTTTTCGAGTCGGAAGACGACCAGGCGCAGATCCTCGATCCGCGCATACGGCTCATCGACCTTAACCGGCGCTCTCTCGTCGGCGGCATCGAGAACAACGAACTCCGCACCGACTTCCTTGATGCCTTGATGGATCGCTTCCTCGGTATTGGCATGCCGGCCGATCCCTGGCAGCCCTGTAACGTCTGCACCGCCCAGGATCGCTGCACCGCCTGGCATTCAGTGAAATGCCTGCGCGACGAAACCCTCGGCAGTCGTATTCGGCAACGACTCGCAGATGCCCTGCAAGCATGCCATCTGCGCGGCGAAATCCACATCACCGCGCGCGAGCTGCGCGCAGGACTGGTCTTCATCTTCTTCGGTGTCCACGCCTGCGAGGAATTGCATGCCGAGCCCGAGCTTGTCCCGCCACGCTACTGGAACCGGGCATTCGATGCCGAAGCACCGCAGCGCCAGGGAGAACTGCTGGGAGAACTGGCCCGCTTCGACCCGGCGCTCGACTGCAATCCCCTGCTGGATCGCGCCCTGCTCAAGGCCGCCGCAGCCGAAGGCGGCGAAGCGGCAAAGCTCGCGGGCGGCGCACCTCAGGCCCGCGCAGCGGCGCTCGCCTCCACCCGTCGCCGCGCATGGTTCGAGTGGGGAGAAACCGATTTCGCCGGCGTCAAGCTTGCCGCCAATGCTTTGCCGCTTTTCGGCGGCCGGCATCTGGATCGCTTTCGCCGCGCCCCGCTCATGAGCGAGGCGGAGCGCGCCGATCTCTGCCGCGAGCTATGCGAAGGCATCGCCCGGCTGGAAGACCTGCCCGAAGCCGCCTTCGCCCGCGAGCATGGGCTGCCTCTGCACATCACGCCACGCACGCCCACAGAAAGCGCTTTTTGGGTGGTGAAGCCCTGGAACCGCTTCTCGCTGCAAATCCCACTCCCGCGCGGCGCCGAAGGTCTCGAAACGCTGCATACTCACCTTCTGATCGTCTATCGCTACACCGCAGGCGGCGAAGAACGGCTGCCTGTCGGCCTCGAACTCTTTCACTTTTTGCTGGCGCTACGGGACGGAGCCCAACTTTCCGGCACCGGGCAGGAAGGCATCTTCGCCCACCTGGAAATCTTTACCCAGCGTCTGGCCCAGGAAAACGCCCGCGAGCTGCACGGATGGCATCCGGGCGACGAGGAAACCGTGTTCCGGGTGCGCATCGAGGCGCGCGACGGGCAGCAGATGCTGACGCGGGAGGCGCTATGATCGAAAAGAAGAAGACGGCAAAAGACGTTGTCGAGGATGTATTGACCCCGTCACGCGCCAGGGAACTATGGACAGCAAACTACTTTTCCGCATTGCCCTTTACCCCACAGTCTTTCGAAATCGGCAGCGTCCTCCCCGCCATGCTTTACATGGCGCGTTGGGGCCACCGGCGTGGCAAGGGCAAGTTCGCCGACACCTTTGGGCACGAGATAAAGGACAAGAAGGGACATACCAAGAAGGTGGTTTGCCTTGCGGATGTCGCCGATCGCCTCCTCATAGAAGATGGTAGCAGCTTCGAGGGCTTTGCCGGCGCCCAAGGCCGTGCAGTGCTCGCCGATCTGCTGCTCACCTATTGTCTGGAGAACAGAGAACATGATCTCGGTCATCAGGAACAGGTGCAGAGAGTGTTTCCAACCCATTACCTGGCGAGCTGGCTCGATTTACCAGAAACGGTGGGCAATCTGCGCGGCGTACCTGAGTTGCTGACTGCGTTACTCGCTTGGCAGGACAGGGGCGAAACGTTGCAACCGGGCGGCGACAAGTCCCGCTTCCCGGTGGGCGCTGGCAACTTCACGTCAAATCCTCTGCTCTTGCTTTTTGCGCGAAGCATGGCTATCCGTGGCGCCCATGCTTCGGACCTGGCTTCCGATCGATTTATCGAGGAAGAGGCGAACGACTTGGGCATCGATGAGCTGCTGGCGGTTCGCCTCGCACAGGCTTGCGGACACGCCCCGGAAAAGGCTGGCAAGGGAAAAGGCGAATCGGCCAGCATCCCCAACCGCTGGCCGATCGCCGATACAGCAGCGAAGCATCTACGCCGTGACCTGGCCACCCTTATCGAAGTGTATGGCGCTGCAATGCCGCGCCAGGCCTTCCTGCCCATGCTGGAAGCCGGCATCGGGTTGGGCATGGCCAACCTGCTGCTCTCCACCTCTGCCTGCCTGCTGGAATGGGAACGCACCGGCTCGGTGCCGAAGGAGCAGACGCCCATGCCGCTGTTCGTCGATTGCTCGCACGGTCTGGACAAGCGTCTACGCCAGGTGTCGGAAGCCGCCATGAGTGAAACGATGGCGCGCTATGAGCGACTGCCGGTGCTGCTGATGCTTCTGCGCGTGCTGGACGACAGGGCACGCTATGACCGCAAGCTGCGCGACAGCTTGCCTGCTATGCAGCCAGATGCCTTGGCCTGGCTCAATCTGCTTGGCGAAATTCACCAGGAACGCCATGAGCGCGCCGATGCCATCCTGAATGGCCTCGATGAAGACTGCGTCCGGCTCGCCGACGAACTAGACGGTTTCGGAGAAGCACCCGAGATCGTACGGGGACTGCGCACGGAAAGCATCAATCCGGCCTTACGGCTAGCTGAAGCGCTGGTGGAACTCAACGGCTACCAGCAGCAGGGCGGCCAGTTCATAAAATCGTTTGACAGCGCACTCATGCCCAACCGACCCAACGGCCTCGCCTTCAAACGCCGCGTCTCCCGTGCCGAAGCCGGAACGAAGAAGTCAATTGATTTGCGCTCTATAGTCCTCTCCCATTCCCTGCTGGACTTCCTCGTCCATCGCCATCTGCGCAAGGAAGGCAAGGGCAAGACGGAACAGCCGCTCAGCCTGCGCCGATTCCTCGATCTGCTGCGTGGCCGCTATGGCCTGTATGTCGACCGCGAACCTCCGGGGATGGCTGTGCCGCAGGAACTGCTGCGGGAGAACAAGCTCTGGCTCGAACGGCGCCTGCGCGACCTCGGCCTGCTGGTAGGAGTAAACGATGCCGAATCCATGAAGCAGCTCAGGGCGCGTTTTGAAGTACCCGCCGATGAAGTAGCGGCATGACTTTCGAGGCTCACGCCATGAGCTACCGATGAGCTCACCATTTATTGCTCATATGGCAAGCAACCTCGATTGGAATCGATTTCCAGAATGGCAGACAGAAACAGCCCTTCAACACCTATACGTCATGAACTTAAATCGTAGCTATAATAGCTACGAGTGTAGCCATTTGAGCGACAATATGCTTGCCTCCCTGCTTTTCGGCAATTACCGCCAGCGCGTCCTCGGCCTTCTGCTCCTGCATCCGGAGCAAACCTATCACGTGCGGGAAATCGCGCGCCTGACTGACACCAATGCCGGCACGCTGCACAAGGAACTGGCGCGGCTGGCTGCCGCCGGCCTGCTGATCCGCGAGCGCAGCGGCAACCAGGTGCGCTACGGTGCCAACCGCAGGTGCCCGATTTTTCAAGACCTGGCGAACATTCTGCGCAAGACTTCCGGCATCGCAGACGTAATCACGGATGCCCTTTCCAGCATTGCGCATCGCATCCGCGTCGCACATATCTTCGGCTCGGTTGCACGGGGCGAGGAGCGCCCGGGCAGCGATGTCGATCTGCTGATCGTCGGCAAAGTATCGTTTGCCCAGGCCGTCAAGGTACTGCGCGAGGCGCATGAGAGCATCGGGCGCGAAATCAATCCGGTCGTGATGACGGAGGAAGAATTTCACCGCAAGCGCACCGAAGGCGACTTTTTTTTGCAGCAAGTGCTTGCCGGGGAGCGGATTCCATTGATTGGAGACTTGGATGACCTTGGAAAACCTGCTGGCGATTCATCGCCTGACGCGCCATAAGGCCTCGCGGGAGAGCATTCTCAAGCTACTCGCGGCTGCCGAACGCAACCTGATGGACGCGCGGGCGACCGTAATCAGCGCCGAGAACCGCTTCGACGCAGCCTACAAGGCGATCCTGCAATGCGCCATGGCGGCACTCTGGTCGAAAGGCTACCGCACACCGACCAGTGAGCCTGGGCATCACCAGACGTCAATCCAGACCCTGCCCAAGACGCTGGGAGTGGATGCCGATATGGTGATCGTGCTCGACGCGCTGCGCCGCCAGCGCAATCTCAACGACTACAGCGGTGACAGCGTCAGCGACGCGGTGCTGGCCGAATGTCTGGATCAGGCAGCATCACTTCTCAGTCTCTGCCGCAAGACCCTGGGAAAGACCTGAAATGAATCTGCCAACCAACGCAGCGCCTTTGCTCGCACAAACCCTGGACGGTCTGCTGGGGCCGGCGGCGCCGGGCAGCATGGCCTTCATCCGTTGCCTGCCGGCCGACGTGGCACGAGCGCTGGCGGCTGATGCAAGGTTCGATGTTCCAGGCTGGCGCATCGCCCTCGTCAGCCGCACCGCGGACGACAATGCCCGCGCCATCACCGCAGACGTGGCAGTGGAATGGCGGGAGGATAAAGTCGAAGCAGTGCTGCTCCTGGTGGACACCGAGTCGGCCGGCGCCGGCATGGATGGCATTTACAGCGCAGCGCGGGAAATAGGCGAAGCAGAATTGTTCGCGCAGGCGAAGGCGCTGGCCCGAGAGATACTGCCCCAGGGCGGCAAGGGGTTTGCGGACAAGGCGCTGGCCAAGGCGCGACGCATCGCGCGCAATCAGTCTTCGTCTCCCTGGCGGGAATTCGCCTATGTATGCCGCGCTTCCTATGGCATTGCGCATCTGGGCGGCGCGTTGGCAGAGATTGGCCTCTGGCCGGTCGCCGTCGAGGACAACAAACCGGATGGCGACGATCTGGAAAAGTCCGCACGGCTCGTCGACCGACTGCTACCCCGGCAGGGATCGCGGACAACGCCAGAGGCCCGAGTCGCCGGTCTCATGCTTTCCGACAAGGCTGCGCAAGAAGCCTTGTCCGCCTTTCTGCGCGAGGCTGAATCCTTGCCGCGACTGACAGCTCTCGCCATGCTGGCAGACAAGGAGGAACTGTGGCTCAACCACATCCGGCCCGGTCTCTTCGATGCGCAAATCCTGCAAAGCCTGAAGCTGGTGCCCTGGCGCGGCAAGAACGGCAAGCAGATGGCCTGGTCCGGATTGCAAGCGGATGACTACAATCGCCTGCATTTCCGCCTGCCGCTGGAGGACAACCCGCAACAGCGAGTACGACTGGAGGTACGCTGGGAAACAACGCCGACGAATCTCGCCAAGGGCTCGGTGGATTACGTGATCGAAGTGCGCGCAGGCGGCGACGTGCTGGCCGAAAAAACGATCGCGCACATTGCCAAGAATCCGCAGAAATGCATCTTCTCGGCGGATGATTTCGGCAAGCTTGAGGAATCGGCGCGCTACGAGGCGGAAATCGTAGTCCGCGCGCTCGTCGCGGAAGACGAGCCGGAAGCCGAGGCTAGCCCGTACAAGGACATAAGCGAGGATTTCGTTCTTTGCTTCGGAGACACCGACGCCCCCGCCAAGGCAAGCGCCGGCCGGGTGCTGCCGACGCTGGCCCTGGCAGCCATTCATGTTGCTGGGGAAATCGACGGATTCGACCGCTTGGCCGATAACCCCGGCGACAAGCAACGGCTGAGTCGCGACGCGAAGGGTTACATCATCTGCCGCGAGAATGGCAAAGTCGCCCGCGTGCTGTGCCCCAACCTGCTGCTCGACCTGGCCCAGGACTGGGGCATGCATGCCGGCAAACCCGGCCGCTGGCGGATCAAGGTGCGGGCCGATGGCAGCACGGAAGGCAAGCCCGAGTTCGTGCCGGTGCCCGTCACCTCCGACGACCCTGGCAAGCGGTTCGAACAGGCGTCGCAGGATTTTTTCAACTGGCTCGGAAACTCCAGTCTCGGGCCGCTGGCGGTACTCTATACGGACCGCAAACAGCTCACCGATTATGTCAATGCCGCTGCAGCCTGGTGGGAAACGGCCCCCGCCCGCGCCACCCTGATCCATACCCTGGAAGTGACCAGCGTCAGCGGCCGGCGCGTCGGTCTTATCGTTCTGCCGACGCATCCGTTGCGTGTAGCCTGGCAACAGGGCTTCGACATGCTGGCGCGCCGCCATCGCTACGAGGAAGGCGCATCGTCGGTCAAGGTTGAAAAGCTGCTCGGCACATTGGTCGGCGCCCATTACCCGGCGATGCTTCCGGGCTTCGAGGAAGGAAAGGCTTTCCTCTTCGCCGACAGCCTGGGATTCCACGCCGTCGCCATGACCGCCGCGGACGATCCCGAGCCGAAAGCGGCCGTCGCGTTGCTCTCACGGCTGCTGGCCGACGGCGACAGCAAGGGCGAGAAATTGATGGCGCCCTCGATTGGCAAAAGCGCGGCCGAGCTGTTGGGCGAAGAGATCGCACGCTATCTCGGCCTGCACCCCGAAATGCGGCGGATTCGCTTGCACGCTCTGCGCCCCGGCGATGCCATGCCGGCGGCCCGAGCGCTGGGCTGCGCCCTGCGTGCCGTGGAGGCATCCGATACGGACGGGGAAGGAGAAACGAGGCAGGAGCGAGAGAAGCATTCCTTCGACCTGGAGCTTTTTCCCGCCGAAGGCCGGCGGGCGATGGCAGGGCGTTTTCTTTCGGCCACCGCTGAGCGGCGGCGCAGCGGCGCCGGCGCAGTGCCCGAAGAGGACCGCTGGCTTCTCGACAGCGTTACGCGCCCCGGCGGCATCAGCTTGCCGCGTCTGTCCTGGGCGAGGCGCGCAGCGGCCACACCGGACACTCCCGCCCACCTGGCACTGGCTTTCGACATCTTCGAGAGCCGGATCGAATGCATTCCTGCTGCCCAGGTTCCCGCCGGTGCGCTGGAGGTTCATGGCCTTGCGCTGACGCCTGAGCGGCGCTTTACGGCGACACCCTTGCCTCGCTGGGAATCGTCGGTACCGGCCAACCCGGAAGGGGAAAGGCATCCCATGCGGGGATTTACCGAGCGGCTGGTAAAGGCGCACACGGCGCTGTTGCGGTGCGTTGCGCGGCGGCTGGGCAACAGCCAGGACACCTGGCCTGTGCTGGTGACGGAAGTTTCGCCAGACCGTGGAGACATGCTGGAAAGCCTGCACCGGCTGTGCGACTGGGTGGTGACGGTGGACCGGCACGCGGGCGTGGAATACTTCGATTCGCCGCAAGACTTGCCGCGTTTGTACGAGAACTATCTTATCGACTGCGTGCCGGAACGCGACGATTTGGGCTTTCTCCAGCTCATCACGTCGACCGCCTCCCTGGATGAAATCGTCCGCTTGCTGGATGCCGCTCTAGGCGAAATGGGGCTGTCCGCCAGTCCGAAAAACTGCGCCTTTCTGCTCGATGCCCTTAAAGCGGTAAGCGGCCGACTGGCCATGCGCCTGGCGCAGTCAGGTACGGTAGCCCAGGAACTGGTGGCGCTGTCGCTCGTGCAAAGCCACTGCGCCATCGCCGACGAGGGAAATACCTGCTGGCTCCCTCTCAGGGAAGGTTTTTTCGTGCCGTTGGACGATGTGCCGGAACTGCTGCGGGCCGTGGGCGAAAAGAAGGAAGCCATCAGCCAGCGCGCAGATCTCCTTTACGTCACGACTGGCAAGCGAGGTGGCCTGAGGTTCACCTTTGTGGAAGTGAAGTTTCGCCGCTACCTGAAGACAGCTCGGGCCACTGACCTCGTCGAAGCTGTCTCTGGTCAACTGGATGCCACCTGCCGACAATGGGAGAAACTCTTCGGCACTGAAACCACACCGCTTGAAAAGACTGTTCAGCGCGCACGTTTGGCAAGAGTATTGCGCTTTTATGCACGCAAGGGGCGCCGACACACGCTTTCCAGCGAAGCCTTCGATCGCATCGAACGCGAGATAGCGAAACTCGCCCGGGAAGGCACGACCTATGCCCTTCCGGAACTGACTGAACAGGAAAGAGGCAGAACGGGTTTCGTCTTCTGCCCGGAATTCGGAGGAGCGATTCCAACGCAAATAGGCACGGACATTTGGTTATTCGGTCCGGCACAACTTCCGGAGTCCGGCCGAGCCAGTCAACCGGCTCTGCCACCCGATGTCGGTAAAACAAAGCCTGAGCAAGTGTCAGCAGTCAAGGTAAAGCAGTCGCAAGACACATCCATTGAGCCGGAGGATTCAATCGAACCTGCATCGTCGAATACACCTGCCGTCGGCACCGCGCCAGCGGTGGAATTGCTCCTCGGACAACGCGATGGAAGCGACGAACCGGTGCAATGGCATGTCGGCATACAAGGTAATCCGCACCTGATGATCGTCGGTTTGCCCGGCATGGGTAAAACCCATTGCCTGATCAGCTTGTGCCGGCAACTGGCTGAACAAGGCATTGCCCCAATCGTTTTTTCCTATCATCAGGACATCGACGAAAAGCTCGGCGCTTTGATGGGCGACCGCCTGCGCATGGTCAGTTACGCCGGCCTGGGTTTCAACCCTTTGCAGGTAACGGGAGATGGGCCTTTGGCCTGGATGGACAATGTTTCAATGCTGCGAGACAACTTTTCCACCATCTTCCCTGACTTGGGCGATGTGCAGCTAGGACGAGTTCGTGAGGCGATCAAGCAAAGCTATGCAGATCAGGGGTGGACTGTCGGCGGAAATCGCGGAGCCGTGCCGCCCTTCGGCGCGTTCTTCGACATCCTCAAGGCCGAAGCCAAACCGGACAAGGGCATCATGACCCGGCTTTCCGAACTCGCCGACTATGGGATGTTCGAGAGCATGTCAGGTGCGCCGAGCCTGCTCGACGATGCAGTGCCGACACTGGTGCAGATTCACGGATCGCCCAATGAAATGCTTCAGCGTGCCTTTGCCACTTTCGTGCTGCACAATCTTTATCAGACCATGTTCCGCCGTGGGCCGCAAAAGCGCATCACCCATGCGGTGATCTTCGATGAAGCCCACCGGGCTGCCCGTCTCAAGCTGATTCCCACCATGGCCAAGGAATGCCGCAAGTATGGCCTGGCTTTCGTGGTGGCCTCGCAGGAAGTTCGCGACTTCGACCCTTCCCTATTCCCTGCCATAGCCAGTTATTTGGCGCTGCGTTCGCATGAAGCGGATGCACGGCACCTGGCGAATATCATGGCACCCTCTGACAAAGTGAAGCTGTACGCCGACCGAATCAAGCAGATGGCCAAGTTCAAGGCATGGTTCCATGCGGAGGGAATGAGAGCACCAGTACCCGTTGCGCTGTCATCCTGAGCGCCGGGAATAACTACTCATAGCGCAGCGCCTCGGCAGGATTCACGCGCGAAGCGCGCCAGCTCGGGTACAGCGTCGCCAGCAAAGTCAGCCCGAAGGACACGGCGGCGATGATGCCGACGTCGCGCCACTGCAGGTCGGAGGGCAGTTCGGAGATGTAGTACACCTCCTTGGCGAGGAACTGGGTGTTGAACAGGCGCTCGATGGCCGGCACCACCACGTCGATGTTCACCGCCAGCGCCACGCCGCCGGCGAGCCCCAGCGCCAGGCCGATCGTGCCGATCAGCGCGCCCTGCACGATGAACACCTGCATGATGCTGGCCGGGCTCGCCCCCAGCGTGCGCAGGATGGCGATGTCGGATTCCTTGTCGGTCACCGCCATCACCAGGGTGGACACGATGTTGAAGGCGGCCACGGCGACGATCAGCAGCAGGATGATGAACATCACGTTCTTCTCGATCTGCACGGCGCGGAAGAAGTTGGCATGGCTGCGCGTCCAGTCGGCGATGTAGGCATCGGCCTCGATCAACCCATGCAGCTCGCGCGCCACGCGCGGCGCGGCGAAGAGATCGTCGAGTTTCAGGCGCACGCCGGAGACGCGCTCCTCCATGCGGTAGAGCGCCTGCGCGTCGGCCAGGTGCACCAGCGCCAGGCCCGAGTCGTACTCGTACATGCCGGCCTCGAACAGGCCGACCACCCGGAACTGCTTCAGGCGCGGCAGGATCGCCGCCGGCGTCACCAGGCCCTGCGGCGCGATCAGCGTCACCTTGTCGCCGACGAAAACCTGCAGGGCGCGCGCCAGCTCGGCGCCCAGCACGATGCCGAACTCGCCCGGTTTCAGGAGCTGCATCGAGCCGCCGCGCATGTGGCGGTTGAAGTCGGCCACCTGTTCCTCGGCATCCGGCAGCACGCCGCGCACGAGGACGCCGCGCACCGTCTGGTCGAAGGACAGCATGCCCTGGGCGGCGACGTAGGGGGCGGCCGCCAGCACCTGGCGATGCTTCGCCGCCTGCTCGGCCACCTGCTGCCAGGCCGCCAGCTCGCCGCCGGCGCCGGAAATCTGCACGTGCGAAGCGACGCCGAGGATGCGCGTGCGCAGCTCCTTCTGGAAGCCGTTCATCACCGAAAGCACGACGATCAGCGCCGCCACCCCTAGCGCGATGCCGCACATCGAGATGGCCGAGATGAAGGAGATGAAATGGTTGCGCCGCTTGGCGCGGGTGTAGCGCAGGCCGATGAAGAGCTCATACTTCATAGGGGCGCTATGCTACCATCACCGCGATGTTTTACCTCGCCGTTGCCGGCCTGCTCTGGCCCCAGGATTCCCTCGCCGACGTCACACGCGGCCTTGATCTTCCCGCGCTCCACACCCTGCTCGGCCGCGGCCGGCGCAGGCGCCGTCCCGCCCTGCCCTCAGAACGCTGGCTGTGCGAAGTCTTCGGCCTGCAGGGCGAGGAACTGCCGTATGGCGCGCTGCGCCTGCTCGGCGAAGGGCGCGATCCCGGCGGCGACGCCTGGCTCTGCGCCGACCCGGTGCACCTGCGCTTCTCGCGCAACACCCTGGTCGTCGGTGGCGCGGCGGAACTTGAACTGGCCGAGCACGAGGCGAAGCAGCTCGTCGCCGCGCTGAACGACCATCTTGCCGAATTCGGCGAATTCCTCGCCCCCCACCCGCAGCGCTGGTACCTGCGCCCGAAGCGCAGCCCGCGCATCGCCACGCACCCGCGCTCGGCGGTGACCGGCCGCACGCTCGAACCCTTCCTGCCGCAGGGCGATGAAGCGCGCGAATGGCGGCGCCTCATCAACGAAGCGCAGGTACTGCTGCACAACCATCCGCTCAACACGGCGCGCGAAGCCGCCGGACGGGCGACGGCGAACAGCCTGTGGCTCTGGGGCGCCGGCCCGCTGCCCGCCGCCGCCACGGCGCCGGCGCCGCACGTGCACGCCGATCATCCGCTGGCGCTCGGCCTGGCCCGACGCGCCGGCATTGCCGCCGCGCCGCTGCCGGCGCGGTTTGAAAACGCCGTACCGCAGGGGCTGACTTTTCTGGAAACCCTGAGCGAGGCCGCGCAGAGCCTGGATGCCGCCGCCTGGCGCCGCGGCCTGGAAGATCTGGAGACGCGCTGGCTCGCGCCGATGCTGGCCGCGCTGAAAGCACGCCGCGTGCATGGCCTGCGCCTCACCGCCCTCGGCGACGACGCCGTCGTGGACATCACGCTGGATGCCGGCGACCTGTGGCAGTTCTGGCGGCGGCCGAAGACCCTGGCAGACCTGATGACCAAGCAATTCGTCGTCCCCGCGAAAGCGGGGACCCAGCAGCCTACTGAAACCCACCCTGGATTCCCGCGTTCGCGGGAATGACGGAGCTATTTCCCGTGACCCACATCGTCACCCGCCGCACGCCCCAGGTCGCCCGCGAGCGGCTCGAATACGCCGGCGTGCACCCGCTGCTGGCGCGCCTCTACGCGGCGCGCGGCATCGCGCGGGCGGAAGAGCTCGACACGGCCCTCGCCGCCCTGCTCGATCCGGCACTGCTGAAGGGCGCCGCCGAGGCGGCGAGATTCCTCGCCGACGCCATCGCCGCCAGGCGGCGCCTCGTCATCGTCGCCGACTACGACTGCGACGGCGCCACCGCCTGCGCGGTCGGCCTGCGCGCCCTGCGCGCCTTCGGCGCCGATGTCTCCAGCCTGGTGCCCAACCGCTTCGACTACGGCTACGGCCTGACGCCGGAGGTGGTGCGGCTCGCCGCCGAAAGAACACCCGACATCATCATCACCGTCGACAACGGCATCGCCAGCGTCGAGGGGGTTGCCGAGGCGAAGCGGCTCGGCATCGGCACGCTGATCACCGACCATCACCTGCCCGGCGACGAATTGCCGGCGGCCGAATGCATCGTCAATCCCAACCAGCCCGGCTGCGGCTTTCCGAGCAAGTCCATCGCCGGCGTCGGCGTGATGTTCTACGTCATGCTGGCGCTGCGCGCCGAGTTGAGGAAACGCGGCGCCTTCAATGTCTCCCCCGAGCCCAACCTTGCCGCCCTGCTCGACCTGGTCGCCCTCGGCACGGTGGCCGACGTGGTGAAGCTCGACCGCAACAACCGCATCCTCGTCGCGCAAGGCCTCGCGCGCATGCGCCAGGGCCGGCTGTGGCCCGGCCTGCGCGCCCTGTTCCGCGCCGCCGGTCGCGAGACGGAGCGCGCCGGCACCTTCGATCTCGGCTTCGCTCTCGGCCCGCGCCTGAACGCCGCCGGGCGGCTGGCCGACATGGCGCTTGGCATCGAATGCCTGACGACGGACGACCTCGGCCGCGCGCTCAACATCGCCCAGGAACTCGACCGCATCAACCGCGAGCGGCGCGGCATCGAGGCGGAGATGCAGGATCAGGCGTCGGCCCTGCTCGAAGGCATCGAGGCCGACAGCCGCGCCGGCCTCGTTCTCTACGATCCCGCCTGGCACCAGGGCGTGGTCGGCCTGCTCGCCTCGCGCGTCAAGGACAAACTGCACCGCCCGGTCATCGCCTTCGCCCGCGGCAGCGGCGGCGAACTCAAGGGCTCCGGCCGCTCGATCCCCGGACTGCACCTGCGCGACGCGCTCGACCTCGTCTCGAAGCGCGCCCCCGGCCTGCTCGCGCGCTTCGGCGGCCACGCCGCAGCGGCGGGACTGACTTTGCGCGAGGCGGACCTGGCGCGCTTCGAGGAACTGTTCGAGGAAGTCGTGCGCGGGCTGGTCGGCCCGGCCGAACTCACGCGCACCATCGAGACCGACGGCCCGCTCGAGGCCGGCTGGATGTCGCTGGAGGCGGCCCGCCTGCTCGAAGGCGAAATCTGGGGCCAGGGCTTCCCCGCCCCGGTCTTCAGCGACGAGTTCGAGGTGGACAGCCAGCGGCTCCTGAAGGACCGCCATCTCAAGCTGACCTTGCGCAAGGGCGCCGCGCATTTCGACGCCATCCAGTTCAACTTCGCCGAGAGCGCGCCGCCCGTCGTGCGCGCCGCCTATCGCCTGGCGGTCAACGAATTCAACGGCCTCGCCAGGGTGCAGCTGGTGCTCGAACACATCGAGCCGGCGTGACTGTTTCGGGTTTGCGTAATTCCGGGGTCAGCAACTCGGCCTGATGTGGAGCTCCACATCAGGCCGAACACCGGTAATACGCAAAGAGCCTCTCGGTGGTCAATCATGGTCGGCAGTAGCCCCCACCCTGTTGCCTCGCCGTATCACAGCGACTGACTTTTCCAGGCCAGCCACATGATCCGTCATTGACAGGTGTATCGCTACACTATACGATCGCCCATGATCAAGTCGTTCCGGCATAAAGGGCTTGAAGCGTTCTTCCGCGCCGGGAGCAAGGCCGGCATCCAGCCGGCGCACGCGAAACGACTGCGGGCGCAGCTGGCCAGGCTGGACACCTCGATGGGGCCGGAGGACATGGGCATGCCGGGCTGGCGCCTGCACCCGCTTTCGCGGGATTTGGCCGGGCATTGGTCGGTGTGGGTCGATGGCAACTGGCGCATGACCTTCACCTTCGAGAATGGCGATGCCGTCCTGGTCGATTACCGGGACTACCACTAAAGGAGCAACGAATATGTCGCGGATGCACAACCCACCCCACCCCGGCGAGGTGCTGCGGGATGGGGTTTTCGCCGATACCGGAATCACCGTCACCGAGTTCGCCCGGCGCATCGGCGTGACGCGCGTGGCGCTCTCGCGCGTTCTGAACGGCAAGGCCGGTATCAGCGCCGACATGGCCGTGCGCCTAGCCGCGGCGCTGGGCGGCAGCGCGGAATCCTGGCTGCACATGCAGGCGAACCACGACTTATGGAAGGCGGAGAAATCCCTCAAGCGCCAGGTGGCGAAGATCGCGCCCCTGAAACTCGCCGCATAAGCTTTCATCCGCCTTCAATACGGGCGTGCGGCGAGCGGAGCGTCGCAGCACGCAGCCCGCCCGACCTGCCGCAACACCTCACTTCCGCTGCGGCAGCAGCACCGTGGCCAGCGCGCCGAGAATCAGGCCCGCTCCGAGGAACTCGCTCCAGCCAGGCTGCTCGCCGAGCAGCCACATGCCGCCCAGGACGCCGATCACCGGCGTCACCAGCGAGCTCAGCGAGGACACCGCCACCGGCACCATCAGCACGATGCGGTTCCAGGCCCAGTAGCAGAACATGAAGGCCACGACGACGTTGTAGGCCAGCCCGAAGGCCGGCCAGAAGCCGACGACGCGCCATTGCCCGCTTTCCAGCAGCAGGGCGGCCACGCAGATCGGCAGCGCGCCGAGCAGCATGCTCCAGCCGGTCAGCAGGGTGGTCGGCATCTTCAGCGCATAGCGTTTCAGCAGCACCACGCCGAGCCCCCACGACAGCGCCGCACCGAGCATGCACAGCACCCCCACCGGCGCCGCGCCGAGCAGGCTGCGGTATTCTCCCATCAGTGCCGCCACCCCGGCGAGTCCCAGCGCCAGGCCGAGGATGCGGCGCGCGCTCAGGCGCTCGCCCAGCAGCCACACCGAGAAGCCGACGCTCCACAGCGGCATGGTGTAGCCGAGCAGCGCCGCCCGCCCCGAAGACATCAGGCCGACGCCGTACACCATCAGCACGTTCCAGCCGATGACGTTGGTCGCCGCCAGCACGGCCAGTTTGCCGAAGGTCCCGCGCGGCAGCGTCCACGGCTGGCCGTCGAGGCGCCCGATCAGCAGCACGCCGAGCCCGCCGGCGAGCAGGCAGCCGCCGCGGAAGGTCAGCGGCGGCACGTCGCGCAGGACGATTTTCATGATCGGCCAGTTGAGGCCCCAGCCGATGGCGAGCAGGGCAAGGAGCAGCAGGCCGAAGGAGGAAAGGCGGGCGCGTTCTTCTGTCATGTCGGGGTGGTTGCGCAGCCCCGGCGCGGAGCGTGCAGCATGTATAATTCTTCGTTTCGAAAGTCTAGCATCATCATGGAAGCCGAACGCCTCAACGCCCTCGCCAATCGCCTTTCGGACCTGCACGCGCGCGAGCAGGATCTGCGGAGGTATCTTTGACTTCGACGCCAAGCAGTCGAAGCTGAACGAAGTCTCCCGCGCCCTCGAAGACCCGGCCGTCTGGAACGACGCCGCCCGCGCCCAGGACCTGGGCCGCGAGAAGAAATCCCTCGAAGGCGTCGTCGTCGCCCTGTCCGAAATCGACCAGGAACTGCGAGACTCGCGCGAACTGTTCGAAATGGCGCGCACTGAAAACGACGACGACACGCTCGAAGCCGTCGAGGCCGACGCCGCCGGCATCGAAAAGCAGGTGGCGGCGCTCGAATTCCGCCGCATGTTCTCCAACCCGGCCGACCCGAACAACTGCTTCCTCGACATCCAGGCCGGCGCCGGCGGCACCGAGGCGCAGGACTGGGCCTCGATGCTGCTGCGCATGTACCTGAAGTACTGCGAGCGCAAGGGCTTCCAGATCGAGGTGCTGGAAGAGTCCGACGGCGAGGTCGCCGGCATCAAGACCGCCACGCTGAAACTCACCGGCGAGTACGCCTACGGGCACCTGCGCACCGAGACCGGCATCCACCGCCTGGTGAGGAAGTCGCCCTACGACTCGAACGCGCGGCGCCACACCTCCTTCGCCAGCGTCTTCGTCTATCCGGAGGTGGACGACTCGATCGAGATCGAGATCAACCCGGCCGACCTGCGCATCGACACCTTCCGCGCCTCCGGCGCCGGCGGCCAGCACATCAACAAGACCGATTCGGCGGTGCGCATCACCCACGCCCCCTCCGGCATCGTCGTGCAGTGCCAGAACGACCGCTCGCAGCACCGCAACAAGGCCGAGGCGATGGCCATGCTGAAATCGCGCCTCTACGAAGCCGAACTGAGGAAGCGCCAGGCGGCCGCGCAGCAGATGGAGGACGCCAAGACCGACATCGGCTGGGGCCACCAGATCCGTTCCTACGTGCTCGACCAGTCGCGCATCAAGGACCTGCGCACCAACGTCGAGACCGGCAACACCCAGGCCGTGCTGGATGGCGACCTCGATCCCTTCATCGAAGCCAGCCTGAAGCAGGGCGTGTAATCGTTGCCACCCGAGGGCGGTTGTGACACAATTAAATGCCTTGTGACACAATTGCCGGAGCGCCCATGAAAACACTGACCATCCGCGAAGCCCGCGAAGGCCTCTCCCACCCGGAGAAGATGTTCGCCGAGGACGAGGAAGTGCTCGTCGTGCGCCGTGGCGAACCCATTGCCCGGATACTGCCGGTCAAGAGCAAGCCGCAACTGCGCTCCCTGCGCGATTTCCTCGCCGGCCAGCCGATGCAGACGGTTCCCAGCGAGGCCATCCTGGCCGAAGACAGGGAAGACCGCTGTTGACCGCTTACATCGACACCAGCGCCCTGGCCAAGTGTTATATCCGCGAGCCACGCTCGCTGGAAGTGCTCGACTGGGCCGAGCAGCGCAAGGGCGCGACCACCGCCGTGCTGGCGCTGGTCGAGTTCCGCTGCCTGTTGGCGCGCCGGCGTCGTGCCAGGGAGATCGATGGCCCGCTCGAACGCAGCGCGCTCGCGCAATTCGACAGCCACGTGCGCAACGATGCCTGGCGCATTCATCAGATCACTTTCGGCGACTATGCCGAGGCGCGCGACCTGATCGAGACCCTGCCCGACCTTCCGCTGCGTACCCTCGATGCACTGCATCTTGCAGCGGCCCGCAGCATCAACGCCACCGAATTCGCCTCCTCCGACGAAACGCAGGCCAAGGCCGCCCGGGCGCTTGGCTTCACCGTATTCGACTTTTCCTGAAAGCCGCGCCATGACCGAACAAATCCAACAACACCAAGACGAAAACCAGATCGTCGCCGAGCGCCGCGAGAAGCTGGCGAAGCTGCGCGCCGAGGGCGTCGCCTTCCCCAACGACTTCCTGCGCGAGAACACCGCCGAGAAGCTCGACGAGCTCTACGGCGGCAAGAGCCGCGAGGAGCTGGAGGCCGAGCCGGTGGACGTCTGCGTCGCCGGCCGCATCATGCTCAAGCGCGTCATGGGCAAGGCCTCCTTTGCCACCGTGCAGGACCTCTCCGGCCGCATCCAGCTCTACGTCAGCAACGACGGCACCGGCGAGGCGGCGCACGCCGCCTTCAAGCACTGGGACATCGGCGACATCGTCGGCGCCCGCGGCACGCTGTTCAAGACCAAGACCGGCGAGCTGACCATCAATGTCTCCGAGCTGCGCCTGCTGACGAAATCGCTGCGCCCGCTGCCGGAGAAGTTCCACGGCCTCACCGACACCGAGCAGAAGGTGCGCCAGCGCTACCTCGACCTGATCACCAACGAGCGCGCGCGCTGGATCTTCGCCGCCCGCTCGCGCCTGGTGGCCTCGATCCGCGGCTACATGAGCGGCCACGGCTTCCTCGAAGTCGAGACGCCGATGATGCACCCGATCCCCGGCGGCGCCTCGGCCAAGCCCTTCAAGACTCACCACAACGCGCTCGACATGGAACTGTTCCTGCGCATCGCGCCGGAGCTCTACCTCAAGCGCCTGGTGGTCGGCGGCTTCGAGAAGGTCTTCGAGATCAACCGCAACTTCAGGAACGAAGGCATCTCGACGCGCCACAACCCCGAGTTCACCATGATGGAGTTCTACGAGGCCTACTCGGACTACAAGCTCCTCATGAACTTCACCGAGGGCCTGCTGCGCCACGCCGCGCGCGAGGCGCTCGGCACCGAGACCTTCGAGTACCAGGGCCGCACGCTGGACTTCGCCAAACCCTTCGCGCGCATGACCGCCGTCGAGGCGATCCACAAGCACCATCCTGGCTACTCGCTCGAACAGCTCAACGACCTCGCCTGGCTGAAGGCCAAGCTGAAGGAGCTGCACGTCGAGCCGAAGCACAGCGGCGCCACGCTGGGCGAACTGCAGCTGACCCTGTTCGAGGAGACCACCGAAGCCGAACTGTTCGATCCGACCTACATCGTCGACTGGCCGGCCGAGGCCAGCCCGCTCGCCCGCCGCAGCGACAGCAACCCGGAGATCGCCGAACGCTTCGAGCTCTACATCGCCGGGCGGGAGATCGCCAACGGCTTCTCGGAGTTGAACGATCCCGAGGACCAGGCGGCGCGCTTCCTCGATCAGGCCAGGGCCAAGGAGGCCGGCGACGAGGAGGCCATGTACTACGATGCCGACTACATCCGCGCGCTGGAATACGGCCTGCCGCCGACCGCCGGCTGCGGCGTCGGCATCGACCGCCTGGTGATGCTGCTCACCGACAGCCCGAGCATCCGCGACGTGATCCTCTTCCCGCAGCTGCGCCGGGAAGTGTAATCAGTTGTTACTGCCGTCAGCCTGATCCCGGCCGCTGCGTTATTTCCGCTGTAGTTTCGCAAAGGAGACCAGCATGGAAGTCCAAACCACAGGCAACAAACTGCATCCCGTCCTCTGGATCGCCGCCGTCGCGGTGATCCTGTTCTCGCTGGCCGGCATCGGCGCCATCTTCGGCGTCATTCCCACGGCCGGCAGCGCCTCCAGGCAGGCCGAGCCCATCGCCGCCGCCGCACCGGCAACCGCCCCCGCGGATGTGCCGAAAGCCATCGAACAGGCCGTCCCCGCGCCGAAACCGGCAGCAAAACCGAAGGTCACGGCCAAGGTGCCGGAGTCGAAGCCCGCTGTCCAGGCAGAAGCGAAACCGGCAGAGCCTGTCCTGGCGCAGAACGCGCCGCCCCCGGCGCCTGCCGCCCCCGCCCTCTGCGCCAACTGCGGCACGATCGAGTCGGTGGTCGAGAAGACGCAAAAAGGCCAGGGTAGCGGCATCGGCGCCGTCGCCGGCGGCGTTGCCGGCGCGCTGCTCGGCAGCCAGGTCGGCCGTGGCAGCGGCAAAACCGCCGCGACGGTGATCGGCGGCGTCGGCGGCGCCGTCGCCGGCCACCAAGCCGAGCGCTACATCCGCAAGACGGCCAAGTGGGAAATCGTCGTGCGCTTCGAGGATGGCTCGACGCGCGAATTCGATTTCGACACGCAGCCTGCCTGGCGCGTCGGCGACCGCGTGAAGCTCGACAACGGCGTGCTCGTGGCGCGTTGATCCAACCGATCCAGCCTGCGGCGCCGTCCTTCCGCGACGGTGCCGCTTTCAGCGAAGCCTACGGCGACACCTTCTGGTCGCTGGACGGCGGGCTCGACGAAACCCGCCACGTCTTTCTCACCGGCAACGGTCTGCCGGCGCGCTGGCTGGGCCGCCGCCGCTTCACCATCCTCGAAACCGGCTTCGGCACGGGACTGAATTTCCTCTGCGCCTGGCAGTGTTTCCGCGAGACGGCAGCGGCCGGTGCGCGGTTGCATTACCTGTCGGTCGACAAGCATCCCTGGCGCCGCGACGACCTCGAACGCCTCTACCGCGACTGGCCGCAACTGGCCCCGCTCGGCACCGAGCTGCTGGAACGCTATCCGCCCCCGATCCCCGGCTTCCACCGCCTGCAGCTCGACGGCGATCGCGTCGACCTGACGCTGCTGTGGGGCGAGGCGGCGGAGATGCTGGCGCAGGTCGCGGCGCGCGTCGACGCCTTCTTCCTCGACGGCTTCGCGCCTTCGCGCAATCCCGACATGTGGAGCGAGGCATTGTTCGCCCAGCTCGCGCGGCTGGCCGCGCCGGGCGCCACCTGCGCCACCTACTCGGCTGCCGGAAAAGTCAGCCGCTGCATGACGGCGGCCGGCTTCACGGTCGAAAAGAAAAAGGGCTTCGGCCGCAAGCGCGAAATGCTCTGCGGTCGCTTCGGCGGCGAGACGCCGAGGGAAAGCGGCCGTGACCGCCGCGCCCTCGTCGTCGGCGGCGGCATCGCCGGCTGTCTCGTGGCCGAGCGTCTCGCCGCACGCGGCTGGGCCGTCGAGCTGATCGAGCGGCGCGATGGCCTGGCACGGGAGACCTCCGGCAATCCCGCCGGCGTGCTGCAGCCGGTTCCTTCCGCCGACGGCAACCGGCTCTCGCGGCTGACCATCGCCGGCTTCCATTACGCCCTGCGCCGCCTGCAAGATCTGTCATCCGATCCGGGACTGATCTGGCAACAGAGCGGCGTGCTGCGCCTGGCGCGCGACGCGAAGCAGATCGAACGCCAGCGGCGCATCGTCGAATCGGGCCTGCTGCCGGCCGAGGTGCTGCGCTGGGTGGATATCGACGAGGCATCGGCACTGGCCGGCTGGCGCGTGCCGGCGCCGGGCTGGTGGTTCCCGCAGGGCGGCTGGGTGCATCCGCCCGCGCTGTGCGACGCCGTCCTGCGCGCATCCGGCGAGGCCGTGCGCCTGCAGACGGGGCACGAGGTCGCCGACCTCCTGCGCAGCAGCGACGGCTGGCGCGCACTGGATGCGGACGGGCAGGTCATCGCCGAGGCGCCCGTGGCGATCCTCGCCAACGGCCACCTGGCGCGGCACTTCGCCGTGTCGGCGGCGCTGCCCTTGCGCCCGGTGCGCGGCCAGATCACCTGCATCCCCGCCGAGCCGGGCCGTGCCATTCGGACCGTGGTCTCGCGCGAGGGCTACGTCACACCGGCCACTTCCTTCGGCGTGCATGTCGTCGGCGCCACCTACGAGGAAGGCTCGACCGACACGCTGGTGCGCGAGGAAGACCATCGCGCCAACCTGGAGCGCCTGCGGCAGCTGCTGCCGGATTTCGCCGCGACGGTCGACCCGGCGCGCCTCGGCGGGCGCGCCGGCATCCGCTGCGTGGGAGCGGATCGCCTGCCGCTGGTCGGCGCGATTCCCGGCCAGGAGGGACTGTTCGGCCTGCTCGGGCTCGGCTCGCGCGGCCTGGTCTATGCGCCGCTGTGCGCGGAACTGCTCGCCAGCCAGATCGAGGATGAGCCGCTGCCGCTCGAGCAGGCGCTGGCCGCCGGCCTCGCGCCGCGCTGAGATGACGACCCATCCCCCAGCCCCTTCCCCGAGGGAAGGGGTGACGAGCGTTCAGCCGCTGCGCGGCTTCCATGTTGCTGGCTGCAGCCCTCCTTGGGACGGCCCGGCGGAGGGCTGACTTGTTTTCGCCGCGAGGCGGCCTAGACTGAAAGTGGAATCCGTTCCAGCAAGGAGGACGCCATGGAACACGTCTCGATGGACATCAACCAGCAGCTGCGCGAACGCATTGTCGATGCCGATTTCCCGCATGCACCCGAAGAGTGGAGCCGTCAGCAGGCCTTCGACGCCGCCCGGGCCGAGGGTTTCGGCATGACGGAGGAACACTGGGAAGTGCTGCGCGCCCTGCAGGGCTATTACGCTCGCCATGGCGAGGACGCCCGCATCTCGATGCGGGAACTGCACGACGCCCTCGACGAGCGTTTCCACGCCCGCGGCGGGCTGCAGCATCTGTATGCCCTGTTCCCCGGCGGACCGCTCGCCCAGGGCTGCCGCCTCGCCGGCCTCAAGCCGCCTTTCATGGCCAGCGACCCGAGCTTCGGCAGCGTGGCCTAGGGCGAACCCCCACGCTCACTTCGTTCGCTGCCCCCCAGCCCTCTCCCCCGACCCCTCTCCCGCGAGCGGGAGAGGGGAGGCAAATGTCTTCTCTCTCCCGCTTGCGGGAGAGAGAGCGAGAGAGAGGGATCGGGGCGCTCAGCGCCCTTCGGACGGCCGGGCGGGCGCTGAGTGCGGCCGCCGCCCTCAGACGTGGCGCGACAGCCGCGCCAGCACGACGTCGCGGCCGAAGGCTTCCAGCACGGCGTCGATCGATGGCGTCTGCGGCTGGCCGGTGAGCACCACACGCAGCGGGATGGCCAGCTGCGGCAGCTTGAGGCCGCGCGCGGCGACGACGTCCTTCAGCGCCTGGTTGAGCTGCGCCCTTTCCCACACCGCCGTCTCCAGCCGCGTGCGCAACTCGCGCAGGGCCTCGCGCGCCGCTGCCGTCACATGCTGCGCCAGCAGCTCGGCGCCGGGATAGACCTCGACATAGAACGGTTCGACGGCGTCGGCCAGTTCGTTGAGCGTCGCCACGCGGTCCTTGTACAGCGCCACCACCTTCGCCAGCAGAGGACCTGCGGCGGTGCCGATGCCGCGTGCCGCCAGGCGCGGCGCCACCTCCTCGGCCAGCATGCCGTCATCGCGCATCTTGAGGTGCTGCTGGTCGAGCCAGGCCAGCTTCTCCGGGTTGAACTGCGCCGGCGAGCGGCTGATGTGCTCCAGGTCGAACCACGCGACGAACTGCTCCAGCGTGAACACCTCGTCGTTGCCGTGCGACCAGCCCAGCCGCGCCAGATAGTTGAGCAGCGCCTCGGGCAGGAAGCCGTCCTCGGCGTACTGCATCACCGACACCGCGCCGTGGCGCTTGGACAGGCGCTCGCCGTCGCTGCCGAGGATCATCGGCACGTGGGCGAAGGCCGGCAGCGGTGCCTGAAGCGCGCGATAGATGTTGATCTGGCGCGGCGTGTTGTTCACGTGGTCGTCGCCGCGGATGCAGTGCGTGATGCCCATGTCGAGGTCGTCCACCACCACGCCGAAGTTGTAGGTCGGCACGCCGTCGGCGCGCAGCAGGACGAGGTCGTCCAGCTCGGCGTTGGCGATCTCGATGCGGCCCTTGACCAGGTCGTCCCACGCCACGACACCGTCGTCGGGATTGCGGAAGCGCAGGATCGGCCTGACGTCCGCCGGCGGCGTTTTCCCCTGCGCGTTATCCGGCCGCCAGCGGCCGTCGTAGCGCGGTTTCTCGCCCCGCGCGCGCTGCGACTCGCGCAGGGCATCCAGCTCCTCCCTGCTGGCATAGCACCAGTAGGCATGGCCCGACTTGATCAATCGCTGGGCCACTTCGGCATAGCGCGCAAGGCGCTGCATCTGGTAGAACGGTCCCTCGTCCCAGTCGAGGCCGAGCCAGCCCATGCTATCGAGGATGGCATCGATGGAGGACTGCGTCGAGCGCTCGATGTCGGTATCCTCGATGCGCAGGATGAAAGTGCCGCCATGCTTGCGCGCATAGGCCCATGAGTACAGCGCGGTGCGCGCGCCGCCGACGTGGAGGTAACCGGTGGGACTGGGGGCAAAGCGGGTGCGGACGGGAGAACTCATGGCGATCGGCGGGAAAAATGAGGCGCCATTTTACGCGATCCGCAGTTCCGGCCGCGCAAAAGAGAGGGGCGCGTTGCCGCGCCCCCGTTCTTGCCTGCCCCGCGCAATATCATGCGGCCAGGCGTTCGGCCGGCATGCCGGTCTTGATCAGCTGGCGCAACTGCGCGCGCAGTTCCGGCGTATCCGTATGGCCATGCGACGCCACTGCATGCTGGACGGCGGCCTCGATCAGCTCATCATCCGAGTCGGCCGATATCGCCACCGTGCAATTCATCTCGCTGGGGTATTCGCGACAATCCATGTATTTTCTTGGCATAGCAACCTCCGTAGCAGGGGAGATCAACACGAAAAAACCATGGCCTTGATGGGCCATTTTCCCTCCTGGCAGACCACTGCCCGGTGATTCAATATAGTCCATGGAAGGGCGCTTGACGGACAAGTTTCGCAGGGCCGACCGGGCCAGGAATGATTGCCCTGTGATTGACCCAAACCGCTCAACTATGGGAGAATTCGCGCCTCTTTGGGCGGCTAGCTCAGCGGTAGAGCACTGCCTTCACACGGCAGGGGTCACAGGTTCGAACCCTGTGCCGCCCACCAGAATCAAAGACTTAGCGCATAGCGGCCGGGGTCGAAGAGCCGCAAAATACGCCACAGTACGCCACAATCGGCGGTGGTACGCCACAGTTTACGCCACACTACTTCGGCGGCTTCAAGCCGGACACTGCCTCGGCTTTCCCAGCGCACCCCTCCAGCGCAGTCCGCAGCTCGATCTCATAGGCACGGCGAGCCTGAATGTCGGCCCAAAGCGTCTTGCCGAGCGTAAAAATATCCTCTGTCCCGGTCAGCGTGTCGGCCGGGAAGACCGGCTTTTGCGGCACGGGCGCGGCGCACGGGGTGGCGACGGCGAGCTTGACGGTGGCGGGGGCGGCCGGGACAGTGCCGCAGCCGGCGAGGATGGCGGCGAGCACGACAAGGCCGAGGCCGGCGAGGATGAGGGTAAGGAATTCGCGCCTCATTTGCCCACCCCCTTCCCTTTCACGATCTCGGTGCGCAGCCAGGCCTCCAGGGAAGCGCACAGGTCGGCCGGGTCAGAGGGACGGGCGTTGAGCGCTTCGATGGAGGCCTTCTTGAGCTGCGTCACCTGGCCGCTTTGTGCGGCGAGGCGGCGCAGGATGTCCTCGTGGCGGCGCGCGCCGTCGGCGGCGAGCTGCTCGACGCTGGCCGAACAGGCGCCGGCCGCGGCGGCGGCGGCGACGTAGGCGGCTTCCATGGCGCCTTTTTTCTCGAGTGCGGCATCGCGGCTGTTGAACAGCCAGACGTTGCCGGCCACGGAGAGGGCCAGCAGCGCGCCGAGGATCATCGCGGGGGAGATCGAGTAGGGAATGAACATGATTTTTCCTTTCCTGCCGGGCCGCCCGGCATCAGCGATCAGCCGTTGCCACCGAGGCAGCGGCCCGTTCCTGTTCGCCAATGCACAGGCGGTATTCGTCTTGGCGACGCTTGGCGAGGCCGGCGAGCACGCGCCCGCCGGCCTTGTCCCAGCGCAACAGTTCTGCGCAGGCGCTGGCGTAGTCGCCGGCCTGCAGCTTCTTCACCAGCGTCGAGCGGCAGGCCGCATTGGCGCCGACGTTGTAGGCCCATGACACCACGGCGTCCCATTCGCGCTGGTGCATGGGGACATCGCCGATGCAGGCGCGCAGCTCGCGCTGCATACGGTCGGCGTCGGAGAGCAGGCGCACCAGGGCGCGCGGCGGCGTGATGCGGTCGCCGATCCGCACGTCCCCGGTCGTGCCGAAACCGATGGTGGGGACGCCGACGCTGTCGAGGTAGGTCCGGTCGGCATAGCCCTCGTGCAGGGCGATGCCGACGAGCGCGGCGGCCGAGAGGCTCAGGGCGGCAAGGGTGGTGCGCTGGCTCACAGGTCTTTCTGCGCCACCAGGCGCGCCACCAGGGCGGCCATGACGATGAGGACGGAGAGCGCGGCGAACACGCCGCGCGGCATGGCATCGGCGAAGAACGGCAGCGCCACCTCGATGCCGCTGAGCAGGCCGGCCACGATCATCAGGCGGATCGACCAGGCGCGGCGCAGTATCTCGCGCCAGTCGGCGAGCAGCTTCATGCGCATTGCTCCCTTCGCATGGAGACGATGACGCGCTGGAGGCGCTCGATCTCGCCGAGCAGGTGGTCGAAGGCCTCGCGCGTGATGAGCATGCAGCCGCCGCCGGTTTCGCATTTCGCCTGCCAGCCGTCCGATGCGGCGGCCGCCATGGAGACGAGCAGCGCGAGGAGCAGCAGCAGGCGCGCGGCCAGCGAGGGGCGCGGGCCCGTGACGCGCCTGTACCATGCCTGCTCGTGTTCCTCCGAGCAGAAGCGGCCGGCGCAGGGTGCGCCGCAGTAATCGCATTCGCTCACGGCCGCCGCTCCGTCATGCGCTCGATCTTGTCCGTCAGCCGCCGCAGCTCGCTCTTGATCTCCTGCACCGTCTGCGTGACGACGGACTGCTGCTGCGTCGTCAGCGTCTCCATCACCGCCACCCGCTTGTCGAGGGAGAAATAGCTGGTCAGCACCGCAGTGACGGCCACGGAGATCGCCACCAGGTCGCCGGCGGAGACCTCCCGGTTGATGCGCCATTTTTGCCGCTGATCTGCTTCCATTTTTTCTTCCTTTCGTCAGTGGTTGCGCAACTCGGGCGGCAGGTGCACCCGCTCGCGTTCGGCGGTGTAGCTCGCCTCGCAGTGGCCGGGCTGCCAGAAAAACAGCGCATCGATCGCCCGGACATAAGCCCGGTACGGCCAGCGGTGGCGCAGGCGCCAGGCGCGGCTGGAGATCGTCTCGTCGGCCCAGCCGCCGTGCAGGGCGTTGACGATCTGGTCGAGGGCGATGGCGATTTGCCGCAGCCGGAAGCTCACGCCGGCCACCCCGCCTCCACATCGATCGCCGCAATCTGCGCGGCTGTCGTCGCGGCGCGGGCGGCGTCCTGGATCGCCCCGCAGCGGCCGGCGATGGCGGCCTCCAGGGCGGAGAGCTGGGCGGCCTTCGTCAGCACCTTGTGTACGAACGTGGCCAGCGGCACGCCGCGCGCCTGGGCTTCGAGGTCGAGGCCGGGCGCATCGGCCGTGTTGCCGGTCGCGGTGTACGCCAGCGCCTCGGCGCGCTTGATCGACCAGGTGGCCATCTCGGCAGGGCTGATACCGGCGACGATCCGATCCCGCAGGTCGCGCGCCCTGGCCTCGGCGGCGGCGATCTTCGCGGCGCGTAGCTCCTCGATAGGGATGTCCTCGACGACGTACTCTACGGCTGCCCCCGTCGCCGGCAGCACCGGCTGCGGCGGGCGCTGCGTGGCGGGGTCGTGGGCGGGCGGGTCGGCCGGCGCCCAGCGCAGTCCCTTCTCGGCGGCAAGCTGCGGCGCTGGGCCGTCGAATTCCTGGGTGCGCAGGATGGCGCCGGCGGTGTCGATCAGTGCGTAGTTCATCTCGCGTCCTCTCAGGCGTAGGCAATCTCGGTGCAGGTGGCGCCGCCGTTGCCGGTGGCGATGCCGATGTAGGTGCAGGTGGCGTTGATGGCGATCGGAGTGCCCGGCGTATGGGATACCTGGGCGCCGTCCGTGGTCAGGCGCGTCCAGTTGGCCCCGTCCGCGGAGTAACCATAGGAGAGATTGCTCCAGGAGCCGCTCGGCGTGATGCTGGCGACGTAGGCGGATTTGCTGAGTTTGATCGCCACCACCTTGTCCGAAAATGCGCTCGACGTGCCGCCGGTGTTGCCATCGAAGATATGCGGCGCCGAGGTGCCGCCGGAGAATGTCCAGCTCAATGGGAAAACCCCATTGTTGGCCTCCGAGCCGGTCGACACGCGCGCCTCCACGATGGCCAGCGCCACCAGCGGGCGGGCCAGAAATCCCAGCAGTTGCGTGAGGCGCAGCATCAGGCGTCGCTCAGCGCGTTGGTGGTGTAATACACGACGACGCCCTCCAGCCGCGCGTCGATCGCCAGCGTGTCGCTGCCGTCGGTGGCGGCGCGATAGACCTCGAAGCGCAGCAGATCGTGCGCGGCCGGGCTGCCGGCGGCGGTCAGCGCGGCAGTTTCCGCCGACGTGTACTGGTCGTTCGTCGTGCCGCCCGTGTCGGTGACGGTGACTGCCGTGCCGAAGGCGGCATCCATCGCATCGTCGTCGCCGGTTGCGAGCGCGCGCACCGCCCACACCACGCCGAAATTCGTGGTTGTCGCCGCGTGGCTCCAGACGAAGCGGAAGGTGAGTGCCGCTTCATCCCACCCATTCGGCATCGCCACGACGAATTGCGCATATTCGACCGTCGCCGCGTCGAAATCCAGCGTCGCCACCATCACCTTGTTGGTGGCGAGTTCCACCGAGCCGATCGCGGGGCCGTTCGTGGTGCGCGGCGTGAGGGCGCCGGCCGGCACCCAAGCTGTTTGTTTGCCCATCCCCGCCACTGGGATGGCAATGGTCACCGTCCAGTCGGCGATCGTGCCTGCCCCGGCGATGACCTCGACCTGCACCGTCAGGCTGCCGGTGCCGGAGGTGTACGCCGTGCAGATGCCGGACATGCGGTTCGTGGCGTCGGCCGTGCCGGCGACGGTGAGCCACATGCCAGGCACATAGGCCTTGCCGGTCTGCACGGCGAGCGTCTTGGCGCCCGTCCCGATCGTCAGGCTGGTGGTGCTGGTCGAGGTGCCGGCGGCGGCGGAGATCGCGGCGGCGGCCTGCTTGGCGGCCATGTCGGCCGCGCCGGCGTTCATCATCTGCGGCAGGCGATCCTTGTACGCCGTGCCGCCGTTGGCGGTGAATTCGGCCTCGGTGAAGGTCTCGCCGTCGAGGGTGACGGGGAATCCGGAATGCGTCATAGCAGCTCCTGTATCTCGAAGGCCGCGCGGTGGGCGGCGATGTGGGGGTGCTCAATGGGCGAGAGCGTGCGCAGGCGGCCGAGGAAGCTCCTGCGCAGGCGGTGCACGGTGTCGTCGGGGTCGTAGAGGTAGAACACCTCCAGGTCGATGCCCGCCTGGCGCTGAATCTCGAAGGCGTTCGCCATCGCCTCGTCCTCCGAGAGCCAGTCGAGCCGGAGGCGCTCGACGCGGCGCGGCGGGCGGCGGTCGAAATACTCCGCGCCCGAGCGGGCGCGCTGCACGGCGGTGTCCGTCTCCCAGGCGTGGCTGACGCCGTAGCTTATGTTGTAGGCCGGCTGCCAGCCGGAGGCGATGAACGCGCGGCCGATCTGGATGTAGCCGTCCGGGTTGCCGGCATCGTCGATCTCGATGCGCCAGTAGCGCGCCATCGTGTCGGCCGGCACCGGCAGCGGCAGCGTGAGGACGTAGCCGGAGATCTCCTCCTCGGTGTATTGGCCCGTCCATACGCGCGGATCGCCCCAGGGAAAGGTGCCGAGCGGATAGACCACCGGCCAGGCGGCGATCCAGCCGGAGTCGTATTCCGCGGTCGAGAAATCGCTCGCCGCGCTCCCGCGCAGGCGGATGAGGCCGGCCAGGCTGATGTTGTGGGCCACCAGCGCCGCCAGGCGCACGAAACGCGCCGCGCCCAGATCGATGTCGAACTGCGTGCTGGCCGGCAGCAGGTCGCCGGTGCGGGCGACCTTGCCCAGCGCGCGGGACTGCAGGTTCGTGCGCGGGAGCGAAGACACCCACGATCCGCCCGAGAGGGTGGCGGCGTCGATGCGGTTGTTCCAGGCGAGGATGATGTTCTGCACGGCGATTAGCCCCAGAGCGAGAGCACGATGCGGCCGGCGGAGAGTTCCAGCGCGCGGCCGATGAGGCGGAAGTCTCGGCCGGCGCCGAGGCCGTAGCGCGGGCAGGTCACGCGCACCACGCTCATCAGCTCGATGCCGGCGGCCGCGGCGGCGGGCACGGCGACGTCGAAAATGTCGCGGCGCACCTTGTACAGGTCGCGCAGGCGCGCGGCCTCGGCGCCGGCGTCGGCGGCGGCGGTGATCAGCGTCTCGGCCTCCAGCTCGCCGGCGAGCAGCCACTGCGTCTTCACCGCGGCGTCCTCGGCCACGACACGGCGGTATTCCTCCGCCACCCAGGCGCGGCGCGCGGCGGTGACGGCGCCGAGCAGCCCGGCAGCCTGCACGGTGTGGTTGCGCTGGAAGGCCACCGTGGCGCGCCAGAGCGGGATGCCGGCGCCGTCGGCGGGCGGGCGGCGCTCGATGGAGAGCACGTCGTAGTCCTCGATGGCGAGCGCGGGCGTGCCCGAGGGCGCCGCGAGCCGCCCCATGCGCAGCGTGCCCGCGCCGTCGAAGCCGTACCAGGCGCCGATGCTGGCGGCGATGGCGTCCATCGCGCGGCGGTGCGGCGTGTCGTCGGCGAGCACGATGCCCAGCACGTAGGCGCAGGCCGTGTCCAGCGCCGTCACGTCGCCGCTGCTGATCTCGCCCGAGGAGAGCCCGGCCGAGAGCGCCAGCGCCTTGAGGATCTGCGCCGCCGTGCTGTTGCCTGACGTGCTGTAGGTCACGTCCGCCGTGATCTGCGCCGAGGGCGTGGCCGGGATGCGGAAATAGCCGCCCGCCGGCCAGCACCTGAAATACCCGGCCGCCGGCACGTTGGACTCCATGTCGGCCTGCGAGGTGTAATCGGCGCCCTTGCTGAGCGCGTTGCCGCCTTCATACGCCACGTCCACCGACTGGCAGGCGCCGACCTCGAAAATCACCCGGCTGGTGTTCACGCACGGCGCGGCGAAGTTGAGCACCTTGCCCCAGCCGCGCGGCTTCTTCCTCCCCTTGACGTCGTCGGCGGTGCCCTCCAGGCCGTTGGGCAGGCTGTTGCTGCCGGCGTAGGGGATGGCGCAGACGGGCGTGTCGAACAGATATTGCCGGTCGCGCAGGCGCACGACGATCCTGTCGCCGGTAGCCTCGATGCCCTCGGCGGTGGCGGCCAGCAGCGTGCTCCAGGCTGCAGGGTAGGCCGCGCCCGCCTCGCCCTGGCGGATGACGACGGGCCGTCCGTCGAAGCTCCAGCCGATCCATCCGTCGAGCGCGCCGTCGGCGTTGGCGACGACGATCTCGCCCGTCTCCAGCCGCGTCGCGCCGCCCGTGCGCCCGTCGCTGTAGGCCGCCAGCCCGATGCTGCCGGGGTCGATCAGGCGCGGATCGAAGGCGACGTGCGCGGGCGTGTCGGCGGCGCCGGTCACCAGGCGATCGTCGGCGACGCAGAGCGCCTGCGTCGTGCCGGCGGCATCGATGGCGGCGGTGAGTTCGATGGCGATCACGCCGCCGCCTTCACCCGCTGCGTGCGGCGCTGCGCGTCGACTCGCTCGGACAGGTCCGACAGCTCGGCCAGCGTGGCGGTGGCGGCAGCGCCGCGCTGCGCCTGGTCGGCGTGCTGGCCTTCGACCACGCGGGCGAGCAGATCGACCGCGCGCTTGAGCAGCGCCGAGACCTCGCCGCCGTCGATCACCGCCGCGCGGCTGTCGCCGCTGGAGAGCACGCGCACCGGGCTCGGGCTGTAGATCAGCTCCGTGCCGCGCTCGCCGGCGGCGAACAGGCCCTGGCCGATGCCGCCCCCGGCGTGTCCGGGCAGGCCGAGGACGTAGGCGGCGTAGTCCGGATCGGACAGCAGCGCATCGAGGCGCGGGGCGGACGGGTTCGGGTTGAGGAATTGCGTCAGCGCAGCGTCGGCGCCGACGCTGGCGATCCTGGCGTTCCACCAGTCGATCGTCTCGGCCGGCGGCGAGAAGCTCGTGGCGTAGGTGGCGAACCACTGCTCGGCCACGCTCTGTGCCGGGTTGTACGTCACGCCGCCGGAGGGCCCGCCGCCGCCGCCAAGCTGCGCGACGTTGCCCTGCGCCAGGCGCAGGTTGGCGATGGCGTCCGCCACCGAGAGCACACTGTCGTTGAGCGTGAGCAGCCCGCCCGTCATGCTGCGCAGTTCGACGAGCTGCGACTGCGCGAGGCCGATCTGCCGCTCGGCCAGGCTCTCGGTGTCGGCCAGCGCGTCCTGCACGTCCTGGAAGGCCGCCGCGTACTCGGCGCTGTTGCGGCCATAGGTCGAGAGCATGTTCTGCAGCCAGGCCTGCGAGCCGCCCTGCAGCCGGCCGACGGCCTCCAGGTCGCCCAGCGCGGCGCGGCGCTGGATGTCGCGGTACTGCCGCTCGGCCTCCGCCGTGCGCGCCAGCGGATCGAGCGGCGACAGGTCGCCGGTGAGCAGCGACTGACGATACTCGCGCAGGCTGGCGAGGTAGCCGCTGAACTGGTCGATGATCTGGCGCTTGGCATCGTACTCTGCCTGATAGGCGCGGCTCAGGTCATCCTGGGCGCCCGCCAAGTGGTCGAGCGCGGCCTGGCGCTGGTCGGCGACGATGCCGGCCAGGTAGTCCCGCCGCTCGTCGGCGATCCGCCCGGTTTCGCGCGCGGCTTCCGCGGCGGCGGCGATCGCCTCGGCCGCCGCCGCCTCGGCGGCGGTTGCCACGGTGTCGAAGGCCGGCGCGAGTTGCAGCAGCGCCGCCCAGGTGCTGCGGCCCGACTCGGTGGTGAGGTCGAGCCCCTCGGTCAGCGCGCGGAACTCGGCATGCGTGGCCGGCATGGCGAGGCCGAGATCGGCCATTGCGGCCGACACGCGCGCGCTGGTATCGGCGACGCGCTCGGCCTCCGTGAAGTATGCTTGGTAGTACGCAGCGCCGGCGGCGCGGAACTGGTCGAGGCCGCCGAACAGGTCGGCCAGGCTGCTCGCCATGTCGGCGCCGCTGATGCCGATCGCGTAGGCGGTCTGGTCGAGATCGGCGAGCACGGCATTCACGGCCGCCAGGCTGTTGGCGAGCCGCACGAAGGCGCCGGCGGCCGTCTCGCCCTGGCGCAGGTAGTCGGCGCCGCCCTCGCCTAGCAACGCCTCGGCGATCGATTGCGCGCCCTCGGCGCCACGGGCGGCGAGGATGGCCGTGACCTGGCCGTACACCGTCTCCAGCGAACCGGTGGCGGTGTCGGCGAGATCGTTCACCCATCCGCCGAGGGCATCGGTGATCTCGTCCAGGCGGCGGGTGAGCATGGAAGCGATGCCGGCATCCGACGGCTCGAACTCCCCGCTGGACCAGTTGGCAAGCCGGCCGGCCACGGCGGCAACCTCGGACTGTGCCAGCATCGCGGCGAGCGCCTGGTCGAGCGCCGCGATGGGCTTGAGGAACTTCTCCCCATATTGCGCGACGAGTGCCTCGGTGTCGCCGCCCTCGCCGCCCAGGTGCTGGCCCATCAGCACCAGCGTCCCGAAGGGCGAGTTTTGCGCGTTGCCGGTGGCGCCGGCATCGGCCAGCCGGTCCCAAGCCGGCTGGTCGCCGCGACGCAGGTTGCCGATGCCGAGCACCGGCGGGTTTTCCTCGCCGCCGAACAGATCGCCGCCGAAGAGGGAGATCGCCGCGATGGCGGCGGCGACGTAGGGCATGGCGGCGGCGGCCGTCGCGGCGCCGGCGGCGCCCGCAGCATCCAGGGTCGCCGCCGTACCCGCGAAGCCGAACACCGAGTCCTGCGCGGCCAGCATCGCCGCCTGCTCCATGCCCATGCCGCCGAAGGTGGAATAGGCGGCGGTGTTGATCCCGGCCTGGAAGCTGCCGCCGAGCAGGTTACTGCCGAGCGAGAGCGGGTTGAAGCCCCCGCCGCCCGCCGCCCACGATCCGCCGGCCTGGCTCATGTCCACGCCGAAGAGGCTGGCGGTCTGGGCGTAGACGGGCTGGATCAGCGGGCGGATGATGAACTGCGCGGCGAAGACCTTCATGTACTTGCGGATGAGGTCGCCCAGGCTCTTCAGTCCATCGTCCCCGCCCTCGAAGATGGCGGTCGCCAGCGCGGTCTGGATGTCCTCGAAGGCGCGCGCATATTCGTCGGCGATCTCCTTGGCCTGGCGGTAGGCGAGTTCCTTCTCCTGGTTCCTGCCGGCCTGATCGCGGCTCTGCTTCATGACTGCGATCTGCTCGCGCAGGGCCTGCGTGTAGGCGTCCTCGCCGCGCGTGGCGGCGGAGACTTCGACATCGCGCTCCTTGATGGCGATGGCGTCATCGAGGCGCGCCAGGCGAAGCTGATTCAGCGCTTCGGCGGTGAGGCCGATCTCCTCGCCGTGCTCCTTGAGCTTTTTCAGTTCTGCGTCATAGGCGTCGATGGCCTTGAATTGTTCCTGCAGCCGGTCGTTCTCGGCCTTGCGTTCTTCCTCGATCAGCCTCAGGTTGCGTTGTTTCTCCTCGTTGAGCTTGACGAGTTTCATGTACTGATCCCATTTCGCCGCCGCGTCGGCCAGCTCGGCGGGGGTGAGCTTGAGCACCCCGGCGGTCAGTTTCGCCAGGAATTCGGTGTATTCCTTTTCCGCGGCGTTGAGCTTCTCGACGCTGTCGAGATCGGCCTGCTGGGCGGCGATCTTCTCGACGAGCGATTTTTTGATGGCGTCGTAGGCCGAGGCCTGGGCGTTCGCTTGCTGGAAGGCGCTGCCGCCCGTGCGGCGGGATGGCGCGAAGGCGCCGATGCCAGCCTTGTCGAGCGCTTCCTGCAGCTTCCTGGCGTCCTCGATGGTGTCCATGAGGTATTTCTGGCCGGTCACGCGGACGGTGCGGCGGTGCTCCTCGAAGAATTTTGCGACGTTGGCCGCCGCGCCTTCGGCGGATTGTTGCAGCGCAACCATGAATGCGTCGGAGTCGGCGCGCAGTTTCGCGGCATCCTCCTTGGCGGCTTCACGGAGGGCGGCAAAGCCGGCAAAGTTGAATTCGGAGAGCGCGTTGATCTGCGCCGTCCAGGCTGCACCCTCGAGCGCGACCCCTTTCACAACATCGTATAGGAGTCGCATGCCCACGATGACTGGCCTCATGGCGTCGTAGAAATGCGCGAGCGAGGTGGCGCTCAGTTCGAGGAAATCCTCCATTTCTGCTCGATTACCGGCGATGGCGCGAATCTGCTCGTCCAGCCCGCCGGCGGCGGTTTTCGCAGCCAGCATGTGCTCGGTCGCGGCCAACAACACCGGCAGCATCGAATTGCCGAGCTGCTGCATGAGTCCCTTGACGTTGGATTCCAGACGCTTCAGATTGTCGTTGAAGGCTTCGGCCTGAGCAGCGGTAGCGCCGCTGATGACCAGTCCGAAGCGCGCTGCTTCGGCGGTGAGTTCCCCGATGCCGGCGCGCCCCTGGTTGAGGAAGGGGATCATCGCCAGGCCTTCGCGCCCGAAGAGCTTGACGGCCAGGGCGGCCTTCTGGAAGCCGTCGGGCATGGCGGCGAAGCGGTCGGCCAGATCCATGAGCGCCGCTTCGGAGGAACCGAGAGAGACGCCAAGCTTGCCGAACAGCGCGATGGCTTCCTTGTTGCCAGACTTGGCCTCGGCCATGTTCTGCGACAGGCCCTTGAGACTCTTCTGCAGGCCTTCGAGGCCGACGTCGGAGAGCTCGGCTGCGTATTTCAGGCCGGAAAGGGCTTCGGCGGAAAACCCTGTGCTCTGGGTGAGTTTGTTGAGATCGTCGGCCGTATCGATGGCCGAGCGCTTGATGGCGCCGAAGGCCTCGACGCCACGGCGGGCGAACAGGTCGAAGGAGTGCAGTATCTGGCTACCCATGACCCAGCTCATCTGCTCCTGGACATGCCGCGCGGCTTCCTGCATTTGCTTCATTCCGCTGCCGAAAACACGGTTGGCCTGGGCCACGTCGGCGCTCAGACGAGCGACGTTGGCGCTCATCTCCACTACGAGGCTTCCGATTTCTATGGCCATGACTTTTTACCCGGATCGACTAAAATGGAAACAGGAGACCCACGATGGACGATGCGAACATCCTGATTGCCGTGCTGTACTTCCTGCCCTTTGTCATTGCCCGCCTGCGCGGGGTGATTGGCTGTACGCATGTGTTTTTCGTCAACCTGCTCTTCGGCTGGACCGTGCTCGGCTGGGTCCTTGCGCTGCACAAGGCGCTGACCGGATTGACCGAAGGCGACCTGGACCGCCTCTATGGCCGCTTCGACGACGTTTCCTGAACGGCCGCCAGGGCCGTCCTGTCCATCTCCTGCAGGGTCTCCGCTTCCCACGGCGTGAGCCGCAGGCCCATCACGTCCTGCCAGGCGCGCATTTCCGACCAGGTGATCGGCGACTGGCCGAAGCCGCCGCCGCGGGTTTCGGCCAGGGCGTGCCAGGCGCGATGCAGGGCAGTGGCGGCCGGGGGGGTCTCGGGCAGATCAAGCTCGGGCGGCGTGCGGCCGGTGCTGCGCTCGACCGCGCGCAGGTGGTCCGCCAGGGTGGAGCCGTCCGGCTGACGGGCGCCGAGCCGCGCCTCGGCCCCGGCGCGCTCCGTCAGGCAGCGCCGGAGCTCTTGATAAAATTTTCCAGGTCGGCCAGGGCGGCCTGCACCTGTCGCCGCAGCCAGGTCATCTCGGGGCGGGCATACAGCGCCTTGACCGCGGCGGCCGAGAATTCGATCGGCTTGCCGGCGTCGGCAAAGCCCCTCCAGCCGAGGGTGCAGGCGGCCAGCCATTCGAGATCGTCCGCCTCTTCCTGCTCGGGATCGACGACATCGAAGCGCCCTTTTTTGGCGAAGGACGCCCGCAGCCGGCGCTGGCGCTCAAACTGCAGGCGCTTGCGGTCGGGGTGTTCCGGTCCGGCCAGGGTGATCCGGGCGCCGGTGGGGGCCCGGGTGACGGGGTGCAGAATCTCGATTTCGGCAGAGGTCTGCTCGGTGATTGAGCTGAGGTCAAACATGGGGGGGGCGTCCTTTTTCATGCCTGGCTGTCCTGGATGACGATGGTGCTCTGCTCGGAGCTGGTGCCGGCGCCGCCGGCGCTGTTGAAGAGCGCGGTGAAGCTGTGGGTCTGGATGATCCCCTGTTCCTTGTCGTCCTTGCCCGCACTGCCGAGCTTAATGCGCGGCAGGACGAAGGTGATGAAGTCGGCATTGGCGGTGTTGCCGGTGGTGAGGGCCATCACCAGACTGATCTCGTCTTCGTTGATGAAGTTGTCGCGCAGAGTGCCGTCCTCGAAGTAGGCGGTGAATTGCCCGTCCACCTGCACCCGGCCGGGGAACTGGTTGGGCAGCGTGTTCGCGCCCACCACCGGCTCGCCGCCGTAGTTGCCCTTGATGTTGATGGACAGCCCGGTGCAGATGGCGATCTGAGTTCCGCCGACGATCAGCGCGCCATTCACGGCAGCAACGATGCCGGTGCTGGTGGCCGCCGTCGGGCTGGTGTAGTAGGCGCTGGTGTTGGTGGTGATGTCCTTGCCGAGAAAGTCGAAGTTGACGGTGGCCATGCCCGTCGGCGGCAGGCTGATGCCGACGCCGTTGACCTTGCAGCCCAGGAACAGCTCGGACTGGGCAACGTCGGCGAACCAGTGTTCGACGGCGAAGCTCTTGTCGGTGTGCCCGGTGGTCGGCACGTAGGTTTTCTTGCCGACCACCGTTAGGGTGGCGCTGGCGATCGGCCCCTCGGCGGTGAGCGCGCTGCCGTTGAGCACGATGCCGGTGAGTACCGTCGCGGTGAGGCCGGTGGCCAGGATGTTCTTGTTGAGGTTGCCGGCGGCGAAAGCGCCGGCGGTCAGGCGCACGACGTCGCCAATCTTGACGCCGTCGGTGAGGTAGGAGCCGGAGCCGCGCGTCAGGGTGTAGGTCGGGCCGCTGCCGGCGACGGTGATGGACAGGCCGGTGAGCGCGGTGACGCTGGCAAAAGCGCGGCGCAAGGCGGCGGCCAGGAAGTCCTTGTAGGTGCCAGGCGAGAGCTCGCCGTTGATGGCGCCGCCGATGCGGCGCACGCCGTGGCGGAAGTCGGCGACCTGGTAGTCGCTGCGCTTCTCGTTGGACTGGTAGGTGTCTTTCGACAGCGCGAGCGTGGATTCCGTGCGGCGCAGGAGCTGCGCGCCGCTGGCGCCGGGGGCGGTGCCGTAGGTGGTTTCTTCCTTGTAACGAAGCTGCTTGGCGACGCCGGAGGCTTGGACCATGATGGTCTCCTATCGAAGGTAATGCACAATGAAGTCGACGCTCTGAAACCAGGTATCCACCAGGGCGTCGTACATCCTGGGGCCGGCCGGCTCCTGCAGAATGGCCTGCACGGTGATGCCGGATATCGTGCCGCTCTGCTTGTGGCAGGCGGAAATGACTGCGTCCTTGAGGCTCTTCACCTCGGCCGAGGTGCGCCCCAGGCAATTGACCTGGATGCGCCCGGTCATGGGCTCGGCGCCGGCGGTGATGTCGATCGGCGGCCGCGGCGCATCGCTCACCTCTTGCCAGACGAGGGCCGGCAGCGGGTCGCCCTCGGGGCGAGCGCAAGAATACAGGCGCGTGCCTGCGAGCGCGGCTACGCCGGCGCTGGCATCCAGCAGCGTCTTGATGACGATCTCGGCGGACATTACTTGCCGGCCTTCTTCAGCTCTTTGGGCAGGCGCGCGCGGATGTAGTCGGCCATGGCTTCGATGGCCGCGCGCGCCTTGGCATCGAAGGCCGGGCGCAGGAAGGGCTTGGGACGGGCGCCGGGGTGATCGATCACCTCCCTGGCCAGGCCGGCGAAGAACAAGCTTTTGCGGTTCTTCGGCTTGATCCAGTGGCGGGCGGTGCCACGCTCGACCATGTGGGCATAGAAGGCTTTTTTGTTGCCCGCCTTCACCCGAGCGCGCACGGTGCCGGTCTTCGACGAGACGCGCATCGATACGCGGATGGAGCGCTTGAGGTCGCCAATACGCCCGCCGTGCTTCACGCTCGCCATGGTCGGCGGGGCCTCGGGGCAGAGACGGCGCGCTTCCTCGGCGATCACGTTGCTGCCGGCACGCAGCCCGCCGCGCAGGACGTTGCGCTCGATCTTCGCCGGCAGCTCGTCGAGCGCCTTCTGCAGCTCGGCCAGGCCCTTGATTTCGATGTCAGCCATTCAGATCCTCGCAGACTATGACGATGCGCCCCTCGCGCCGGAATTCATCGACCCAATGCACCTTGGCGGCCGTGCCGTCGGCGAACTTGATGCGCATGGCGGCGGTGACGCCGGCGCGCCAGCGAATCTCCACGGCCTTGGCCACCGCGGCGCCCACCTGCTGCGCTTGGGCGATCTGCTTGCCGGATAGCGTCCGCACCGCAGCCCAGACAGTGGCCGCGTCCGCCCAGGTCTCCACCGGGCCGCCGACGGCGTCTTTCGACAGCGTGGCGGTCTGCAGGGTGATGCGCTGGTCGAGGGCGCCGGCGGCAAGCATCAGGCGAACTCCAGCACGCGGTAGGGATCGAGCAGGCCGTCGGCGAAGGGCAGCGGGTAAGCCTGCCGCTCGGCGGCGGCTTCGCGGCTGGAATACATGGCGCCGATCTGCAACAGCATCCATTGCTTGATCGGCTGCGGCACGGCGCTGGCGCCGCCGTAGCCGACTTCGACGGTGAAGCTGACGGCTTCCGGCTGGTCGCGCACGGCGGGCCAGCTCGCGCCATAGGCCAGCACGATCTCGGCCGGGGCGCTCTTGACGAGTTGAACGAGACTCAGCGTGAGCGCCTGCGCTGCGCCGGACCCGTCGACGTAGTCGGCCGAGACGATGGAGCTGACCGGGGTGAGGCCGGACAGGCGCAGCGTGTCGCCGAAGCTGCCGAAGAGGGCCTTCCAGCGCTGCGTGACGAACCGGCGCCCGGTGCGCTCTTCGGCGGCCTGGCGGGCGGCGAGGATCAGCGCGGAGATCAGCGCATCGTCGTCGCTGACATCGACGCGCAGGTGGGCCTTGGCCTCGGCGAGCGTGACGGGCTCTGCAGCCGGGGCCTGGGTGAGTTCGGTGCGCATAATCCGGGCTTACTCGCCCTTGTTCGACGGCGTGGTGCCGGCGGGACTGACTTTTGTCGCCGCCCGGGGTTTGCGGACGGGGGGCGCAGGCTTGCGCGGTTCGCCCGCTTCCATGTAGCGGGCGACGCCAGCTTCTTCCACCAGGTGCTTCGCCATCGCTTCGCCGACGGTGGCCACGTCGCCCGTGCTGAAGCCCCCGATCATGCTGTTGGCGCCCTGCGCGGTGAATTTGATCTTGACCATTTTGATCTCCTTGAGAAACGGGCCCGGCCGAAGCCGGGCCCGCTGCCCGGGTTGTCCGGTTATCAGGCCGGTGTCAGGTCGCCGGCGCGGATCGCCGCGGGAACCTCGGAGGCCAGCGCCAAGCGCCGCTCGGCGCGCAGCGTGATGAGGTTCTTGGTGAAGTTGTCGGAGTCGCTGTCAGACATCTCGACCACCACACCCTCGCGATCGTAGATCGTGCCGTGGTCGCCGAAAGCGCCCACCGCCACGTTGTCGGCCGTCATGCCGACGGAGGTGACGATCTGGCGCCCGAACAGGCGGGCAACGCCCATCGAATCGACGCTGACGCGCACCTGGCCGGCCGCCGTGGTGAAGAGGTCGATCTCGATGGTCGCCCAGTCCGCGGGGTTGAGCACGATTGCATCCGGGACGTAACCGGCCGCCTCGAGGTCGCCGATGATCTTGCGGATCAGGACGAGTTTCTTGAGTGTGCTGCCCAGAGCGGCGTCGGCATAGCCGTGCGCGGTGAAATTGCCGGTATCAAGGAAGCCGCTGATGTTCGGCGCAGTGCCGTCGCCGGCGACGATCTGCGTCTCGACCTTGCGATTGACGCCGTAGCGCATGCGCAGGTCGACGTAGGCCGCCAGGGCGGCATTGTCGGCGGCGAGCTGGCGGCTGATCTTGATCCAGTGCGCGACGGTGCTGATCGGCATGTTCACCAGCGAGAAGGTGATCGCCGACTCGGCCTTGGCCGCGCCCTCCGCCGCTTCGGCGGCGCTGTTCGTAAAGGAGGCTTCCTTCGTGAATTCGACGGCGTTCGAGCTGGTCGGCACGTGGCGATAGAGGCTCTCGATGGTGAGCGGCTGGAAAGCGCCGGCGACGATGCCAGGCTTGCGGTCCGGCGCGACAACGGTGTCGGAGCCCGTCAGGGTGTTCTTGACCTCGACGCGGGCCTTCTGGGTGTTGCCGCCGGAAAAGGCCTTGTAGGCATCGGACTTGATGAGCTGGTCGCCCCAGCCTTCGACGAGGGTCGGGCCGGGCATGCTGATGCCTTTCTGCTTGATCTGCAGGAGTTCGTCGGCCAGCTCGCGCTGCTTGATGCCGAGGCTCTCGATGGCGGCTTTGGTGTCGGCAGAAACGCTGCCGGCGGCCTTGGCTTCGGCTTCGGCCTTTTCGGCGAAGGCGCCGATCTTGGTTTCGAGGCCTTCGACGGCCTTCATGACTGCGGAAATATCGGACATGCTTTTCTCCTGGATGGATGGATGGTTACGGTTGCGGGATGCGCACGGCGTTGATCATGGCTTCCAGATCAGCGAGGGCTTTCGCTTCGGCCTGTCCCGCATCCGGTTCCCCCGGCGCGAAGATGAGCTTGGCGCGACTGACCAGTGCGGTGGCCAGCCCTTTGGAGAGGCCTCCTGCATCCCGCAGGAAACGCTCGAAATCGCGAATGGTTTCGATGCCGTCGATGTCTTCCGACTTGACGCTGGCCAGATCGACGCGCGCGGCCTCGTCGGCCGGGAAGGTGACGATGGAAACCTCGACAAGGCGCGACACCTTGCGTATGACGCGGCCCTCTTCGGTTTCGTCGAAGTCGCCCTTCTTGAGGTAGTAGCCGATCGACAGGCCGTCGACTGTTCCGTGCTGTAGAGCAGCTCGCACGGCAGCCGACTTCGGGTTGCCGAGGGTCAGCTCGCCTTCGACGAAGAGCCCGTGATCGTCTTCCTTCGCGGCCAGCCACTTGCCGAGCGGCAGGTCGTAGCTGTCGTGATTGAAGAACATTTTCGGCTTGCCATTGGCGCGCAGCGTCGATTCATAGGCGCCGCGCACGATGGTGTCGCCGTAGGAGTCGACGCCGCCGAAGACTGAGGCGTAGCCGGCAAAGCGGCCGGTCTCGCCGTCGAGCTTGATGGCGGCGTCACTGAGCGACAGATGTTTCCGAAGCATTGCTGCCTCCTTTCGGTTGTACCTTGCCCAGCATGTCGATGGGCACGAGATTGACCTGCGCGGTGAGCACGTCGCCGCCGGCGACCGGCGGCAGATTTTCAAGCTGCCGGCATTCGTTTCGCGTAGTGATGCCGTTCTGTACGCCCTTGGCATACAGTTCGAAGCGATCCTTCATGCTCGCCCGCAGCAGCGCATCGAAGCTGAATTCGGCGTGCAGCCCCTCGGCGCGCTGGCGGCTGGTCAGCACGCGGCGCTGAATGGCCTGCTCGATGCGCTCGAGCTGGGGGCGCAGGGTGAATTTGTAGAACCCCTCGATGATCTGCTCGACGCCGGTGCCCCAGGTGGTGGTCTTACTGGTGTCGTTGACCAGCACAGACGGCACGCCGAACCAGCGCGCCAGATCCTCGACGGCAAAGCGGCGCGTCTCCAGCAACTGGATGTCAGCCGGGCTCATGTTGATCGCCTCGAACTTGAAATTCGCTTCGAGGATGTAGAGCTCATGCTTGCCGCCGATGACGATCTCGCCGAAGTTGGCGCGCAGGGCCTCGCGCTGTTCGGCGGACAGCACCCTGTCGGTCATCAGCACACCGGGGCGGCGAGCCTGTTTGCGATAGGTGGCCGACGTGTGGTTCTGGGCCGAGATCGCCAGGCCGACGGAGGCGCGCATGTAGTCGAGCGGCGACATGCCGACGATGCCGTTGCCGATCCCGCGGATGTGCAGGATGTCTCCCTCCCCATAGATCAGCGTGGCACTGTCGAGCGCGTAGGCATAAACCAGGCTGCCGTCCAGAAGCGCCTTGACCTCAACCTGATCGGCCGCCATCGGCCAGAGGGCGTAGGCGCGCCCCTGCGCGTCGCGCTCGATGCGCGCGTAGGCGTTGCCGCGCAACACCAGGTTGCACAGCATGAACTCCCAGAACTCCTGGGCGGTCATGCGCCGGTTCGGCGTGTCGTGCAGAACGGCGTACAGCTGATCGCCGCGCGCCAGCTGCCGGCGGCCGGCGGAATCGGTGCGATAAACAAACAGCGGCAAACTGGCGATTGTCTCGACCAGCAGCTTGACGCAGGCCCATACGGTGGACACCTGCAGCGCGGCATCCGGGCCGATGTTCGGCGTTTCCTCATAGGCCGCTGCCGAGGGCACAGGAGATTGAACGCCCTGGCGTTGCGCCATTGCGTTGCCGCGCAACCAACTGCGCACGGTGGTCAAAAACCCCATCAGGCAGTTACCGGGTTGTTGATGAAGGCGCTGATGTCTTCGCTGGGCCCTTCCACCATCGACCGCGCGTGCGCCTCGATGGTGCTCACGGCGGCGTCGATCTTGTTCGACGCGCGCAGCTTGCGTGGGAAGATGTTCTCGTTTCGATCAGCGGCGACCTCGACGTTGCTCATCTGCCAGACGTAGCAGGGGTTGTTGTCGTGATGGAAGCGACCGGCGTCGACCAGCGCCTGGATGTCTTTCATCGGCTCGGACAGGAAGCGGGTCTGCTGGGGAATGTCGACAACCTCGAAGCCTTCACGCGCGAGATTCGCACCGATCTGCTGGCTGCCCCAGGGATCCTTGGCGACTTCGCGGATGACCACGGTCTCGGCGGCGGCGAGGATGTCCGCCTGTATCTGTTCGAGGTCGATCATGTTGCCCGGCGTGACGATCAGGTGGCCGGCATTGACCCAGGCCTGGTAGTGCGCGTTTTCGGGTTTGCCGACGGCGGCCTGCGGCACGTAGTTTTTGCTGATGGCGTAGTAGTGCATCACGCCGTCGATCTCGCGCTTGAACTCGAAGACGGCGCTGGCGATGTCCTGCTTGCTGGCCAGGTCGAGGCCGACGACGCACTCCTCGCCGGCGAAGGCCTCGAGCGTGAGCGTGTCGTCGCCGGCCTGCTGCAGGTGGTAGAGGTTGAGCCAGGGCGAGGCGGCGGCGACCCAGATGTTGAGGTGCTTGGTCTTGAAGGTGTTCTGCTTGCGCGGGTCGTTGATGGCCGCCCGCTGCTGGGCGCGCAGGAAGTCGGCATCGACGGACACGCCGAAGTTTGGATTTGCCTTGATGAGGGCGTCCTCGCTGGTCCAGTCGTCGCCTTCGTCGGCGGTGAAGATGATGCCGAAGCGCTGATCGTCTTCAAGGACGCCTTCGAGGATCTTCTGCAGCTCGACCTGGTGCATGTAGCACGGCCCGCCGATGTCGCTGCCGGCGGTGGTGATGACGAACATGAGCGGCTGACTGCGCGCGCCCATGCCGGTCTGCATGGTGTCGTACAGCTCGGAGGTTTTGTGCTCATGGTACTCATCGACGATCGCGCACGACGGGCTTGATCCGTCGCCGGGCTTGCCGATGACCGGTTCGAACTTCGAATTCTTCTCGACGACGGCCAGGTTGCTGGCGTTGGCGCTGACGCCATACCGATCGAGGTAGCGCGGCGTCGCGCGCGCCATGAGCAGCGCCGGGCGAAACACTTCCATCGCCTGGTATTCCGACGTGGCGCCGGAATATACCTCGGCGCCGAATTCGCCATCGACCGCCAGCATGAACAGACCGACGACAGCGGCCTTGGTCGACTTCGCATTCTTGCGCGGCACGATCAGATCGGCGGCGCGGAAGCGGCGCTTGAAGGTCTCGCGATGCACCCAGCCGAAGATGCTGGCCAGGATGAATATCTGCCAGGCGCCCAGTTCGATCAACTCGCCGCGCGCCGCCCAGTCGCCCTTGATGTGCGGCATGAGTTCGCCGAAGGCGCAGATGCGCTCGGCCGGCCGGTAGGCCTTGCCATTCGAATCGGTCAGCTCGGGATTGAAGACATACGGAAAGCCGTCGCTGCCGACGCGATCGAGATCCTTGAGGTGCCTGGCACAGGCGAGCCGATGCCACTTGCAGGCCGGAATGCGGCCTTCGACGACGTCGCGCGCGTACTGCGTCGCGATCTCGCCGTAGCTCAGAGTCCGCTCTTCGACCATGCATCCTCTCCTGCCGGACCTTCAAACAAAGAGCCCTGCCGGTTGTCGCTGGTGCTCACGCGGGAGCGCGAGCTGGGCGACAGCCCGAACAGGGCCAGATAGCGATTGACTTCGGTGGCGGCATGCCTGCCGACCACCCAGTGATGCGAGTAGGTGAAGTTCCCGCCGGCAGTCTTCACCATGATGCCGTCGCCGCCGTCGTATTCCTGACCGGCGGCCTCGGCGGCGAGGCGCTTCTGCTCGGCGAGCTTCATCGCGCGCGAGAGCTGCTGCTCGGCCCACACCATCTTCGCCCAGGCCTGCACGTACAGCACCAGGGCGGCGCGATCCAGCTTCGACACCAGTCCGTACCGCAGCAGCTCGGTCGATATCCGCTTCCACTCCTTCTTCGCCTCCGCCCACATCCAGCTCGGGGAGTCCGGCATCTCGACTTCCGGGCGCAGCTCGTCGAACAGCGCACCGAGCGGCTTCTTGCTCGGGTTGCCGTGCAGTTGATGCACGTTCGCCGGCAGCGGCTTCGGTCCGCGTTGTCCCATGATGGTTTCCTTCGCCCAGGCCGGGCATTGCAGTAGAGTGCAGACGCCTGCACCCCCCTTAGGGGTACCCCCTCCCCCCATAACTCCCGCACGAAAAAATCTGGTTAGGCATCCGGTCTCCGGCGGGGGGGTCGTAGAGATTTAAGCCCCCCTCCCCCTCGCAGCCTCGCGGCCTGTCTTGGCCTTGTGGCAGGCCGTGCAGATGGCCTGCAGGTTGCCTTCGCTGTCCGTGCCGCCGTTTGATTTCGGCACGATGTGATCGACCTGCTTTGCCGGCGTTACGCGGCCAGCCTGGCGGCAGGGCTGGCATAGGCCGCAATCACGCTGCATGATGTGCCGGCGCAATTTCGTCCAGGCGCTGCCGTACCCGCGCTCGCTGGCACTGCCGCGGCGATCATCGCCGAAGCGATTCACACGCTTGTCGTGCAGATGCGCGGGGCAGTAGCCAGAACCGTCGCGCACCAGCGTGCTGCAGCCTGCATGCCGACAAGGGCGGGCAGCGGCGATGGGCATGACGACCTTAATAAAATAGCCCGGCCGGAGCCGGGCGAATCCACACCAGAGGAGGAGGGTGGAGGAGACTAGGGCAACAAAAAACCCGCTCGGCTAGGCCGTGGCGGGTTTGCGGTTACACTTATCGAGATTATCTGAATTGGCGTGATTTTGGTTACAACTCAATTCCATGTCAAGAGATATTTGAAGGTGCGCCTCCGAAAGATACTTGCCGACAGCAATATGACTGAAGCCAAGGCGGCGTCCGACCTCACGCATACTACCGCCTCGCTGGTAGGTCTCGATGACGACGATCCTGAGGCCGAGGGGCAATCGTCCCACCGCCGCATCGACCATCAGGATCTCCGGCTCGCCGATGCCCAAGGGCACCTGCGAACCGAACGAATCGCCGCGTGGCGCATCGTTGAACATCGGCGACACTGAGGGGTAACCCAGGCCGGACGAAGCCTGCCTGATCGCCCAGCGCCCCCACATCGACAGCAGCACTTCCATCTGCGCCTTCATCGTTGCCCTCGCAGTTCCCTGGCCTTGGCCAGCTTCGTCAGCTTGCGCACCCTGCGCGCCTTGCGGCGGCGCTCCCGTTCCTTGAACTCTTTCTCGCGCTGGCGGATCTCCTCAATGTGCTCGAGCACGTTGGCCGGATCGCCGTACATCCAGCTCTCAAGCGCCATCAGGCCGCCTGCCTTTCGCGCTCGGCGGCACGCTGAGTGCGGATGCGCGCCTCGGCAGCGCGGCACAGTGTGGCCAGGCGGGCCCAGCCGGCCAGTTCCTCCAGGCGCGCCGCCCAATAGGCCAGCACCTCCTCGTTGCCGGCCTCGACGGCCGCGCGGATCTCTGCGCCGATCTCCTCTTGGTCGGTATCACTCCAGCCGCACCAGACGGCGGCGCCGAGGAAGGCCCGGCGCATGCGGTTGAGATCAACAGCCATGGGTTCCATACCTCGACGAGGTATGGATGAGGTATGGAACCCGGAAACCCGCATGGATAGGGCTTCTTCCATACATCCATACCTTCCATACTGGAAAATTAAATTCCTGCGTGCGCGCGCGCACGTATACGCGTGCGCGCCCACCCGCACGCACGGGAAACAGGTATGGAAGGTATGGGAGGTATGGAAACTCATTGCGAATCAAAGCGTTTCCGGTTCCATACCTCTGCGCGCAGGTATGGAAGGTATGGAAGTCAGAACGGCACATGCTTGACCTCCGCTTCTTCCGGCTGCGCAGACTGACCCGTCATCGACGTGGCCCCATTTCTCTCGGGGGGCTTGTACCAGAATCGAGTCATCCCGTTTCGTCGCTCGACGCGCGTGCAGCCGAGCTTTCTCAGTGCGATGCCTATTCGCGTCTGCAAATCGCGCGTCAGCTTCGACGCATCGAGGGGCTTGAGGCCGTCCATCGCCGCGTCGGCCAGGGAGAACAGGCCGACGCGGCTATACACCCAGTCGTGCAGGGCATCGACAAGGGCGTCCGGCTGCTCGACCTTCAATTGCTCGGGGTCGAAGAGCCGCTTCTGTTCCTCGGCAGTAGGCCAGTAGCGTTCGCCATCGCGGATCAGCTTGTAGGCTTCCGCAAACAATTGCTCACGCACCGCAGCCAGTCCCTCAACGTCGATCTCCTCAACCTCGCACGCCACCGGCCAGAAACGCCGGCCGCCGGTTGGATCCTTGTTCCATTCCCACTCGTTCGTCGTGCCGCAGAAAACCATCTGCCGCGGCACCTTGACGAAACCGCGCCCGTACGGCGGCCGGAATTCATCGAAGCGCCGCGAAAGAAACGACTTCTGCCGGCGCTCATCGGAGCGCGCCAGGGCGCCCAACTCCGGTATCTCGTAGATCAGCTTGCCCTGCAAGGCAAGCATCGAATCCTTGTTGGAAAAATCCAGGTCGGTATCGCCGAACCACGCGCCGCCCAACACATCGAAGGCCGAGCTCTTCTTCTTTCCCTGCGCGCCCTCAAGCACCAGGGAATAATCGAATTTGCACCCGGGCCGCAAAACCCGCTGCACCGCGCCCATCGGCCACCACTTCGAGACCAGGCGCACATATTCGCTGTCTTTCGCGCCGACAAAATCCACCAGCCAATGTTCCAGCCTGGGCGTACCGTCCCACACCAGCCCCGCCAGCCACTCCCTGACCGGATGGAAGCGGTTCCCGTCGGCCAGCACGGCGATCGCCTCATGGATCAGCGCAGACGACGGCGTGAAGCCATACTGGCGCTGCAGCAGCATCGCCGTGCGGGCGTCGTCGGTATCGCTCCACTCGCCGAGCGCGCCGCCCGCATACGGCGGCGGCTTGCGCTTGACCACCTTCAGCGCGAACTCATCGAGCGCGACCACACCGCGCCACTCCGTCCGGGTCGACAAAATCTGGAACACATTCGAAAGACACGACGAGAGATCGCCGTTCTTGTAGACGAGGTCCGGAATCCAGACATCCTCTTTTCCACTGCCCGCGCCAGCATCGGAAGGGGTAGAAGCCGGCTCCGCGCCGGATGGCAACACATCGACCTCGCCCCGCAGCCTGCGCAGGCGCTGCTGCGCGTCCGTGCCCAGGCCACTCGCCAGGTGCGCCATCAGCCACTCCGTCGTCCGCTCCGGCGGCCAGTCCTGCATGCCGGCCATGCCGGCATCCCATCCCTCCGGGCGCGTCTCATCGGCCCATGGATCGAAGATCGCAATGATGCCGCAGCCATACCCGGTCAGCACTTTCTCCAGCTTCAGCGCCGCCTGCCAGCCGGGCTGGCGATCGCGCGGCAGCACCTTCCCCGTGCCGGCCTCCACGTCGCGCCGCTGCTTCTCTCTCGCGCGATGCAGCGCCGGCCATATCCACACCATGCGTCCGCGCAAGGGCGACCAATCGACCTCCTCGATCTTGCGAGCGCCGCCGGGCCACGACACCACCTTCAGCCATGGCACCAGCTTTCGCGCATGCCATGCCGCGTGTTCGTCGAAGCACACCAGGACGTCGTCCGATTCATCCGAGGCCGCCAGCTCGTCCAGCCCGTATAGCGGGCGCAGGCGAGGAAACTGAATCCATCGCCAGCCGCGCACCCCCTCCTGATCCTGACACCAGGTCAGCGGCAGATGCAGCGCCTCGCCCGTTGAATTGATGAATCGGCAGGAATAGCCGTTCAGCCGGCCCTCCTGGTCGCTGTAGATGAACACCTGCAGCGGCTCGCCGCGGTTCGAGTGGGTCACCCGTGCCACCGGCGTGCCTTCCGGCACCGGCAGGATCGGCATCCACACGGACTTGGTCTTCTTTTCCGACATCGCGCTGGCGCTACGCCACCTTGCGGCCGGTTTTCTTGATCTCGGCGGCGATCTCGCGGTCGGTGGCGTGCAGCAGCTCGCCGGCGTCGACGCCGCCCCATTCGACGCGGCGCTCGCAGGCGTCGCGGTAGCGCTGCAGCATCTGCAGACGGGAGAAGCGGGCGCGCGGGCCCAGCGCCCGCATGAACGCGATCTCGGCTGCGGTGCCGTGGTAGGCGGCGGGCTTGATCATTTCGCCACCGACAGCGGCGACTGCGCTAACCGCTCGATGCGGTCCGCAATGTGCTTCGATGCCCCCACGGCGGCGATGAACTGCCGCTGCAGTTCTGCCAGTTCATCGCGCGGCTCGATCGGCTGTGTTGAATAGCCGCTGTCGTTGGCGATGAACTCCATCAGATGGTGATGTCCGGCATCGTGGGCGCGCCGGAGAATTGCCATCAACTGGCGAGGCGACAGCTTCTCCCGGCGTTCCGAGTTCAGACAATCTTTAAGCCAGGCCCCGGCAGCATCCGGCGCCAAGTCGGGCCGCAGCCAATGCCCCACCACCTTGGTGCCACCCATGTCGCGCACCACATCGCGGAGGGCATCGTCAATATCTTCGAAAATGGACAATTTCGATTGCATGTACGCCCCCTTTACGCTTTAAGCGGACAACCGCGGACAGACAACGACCGGGCAAAAAAATAGGCTGCAGGCGATGAACACGCCTGCAGCCTCCCTATGAAACCGAATACCGCACTGCCATCACGCAGCCACCTCTTCAGCCGCCGTGTCGCAGGGACTGACTTTTGCTGCGTGAAGGGCGCGCAGGGCTTCGCCGTCCGACCATTTGAGGTCGGTGTATTTTCCGGCCGCCACGGCGCAGACCCAAGCCTGCGACTTGCCGATGGCCGTGCCTATGGCCGCTTGCGACATGCCGACCGCCTGAAGCGCCTCGATCAATAATTTCCAGTCCATGCGCGCATTATCACGATCGTGTTGCCTCAAGTCAACACCTTTGTGATTGCCACGACAATCACAATGTTGATATGGAAATGTTCAAAGACCGCCTACGAAAAGCGCGTGAGGCTAGAGGGCTTAGCCAGGACCAGCTCGCGAAATTGGTTGGAAAGGAAAAGCAACAATCCTTGATCGGAAACCTAGAGTCTGGCGGGCGCGCCAGTTCCACCTACATCCCAGAGATCGCCCACGCCCTCGGCGTGGATGCCTACTGGCTCAAGACCGGCATCAAGACGTTGGTGGCCGGCGATCGGAAAATCGATGACGTTGTTGAGGCCATGAAGCTCATGTCGGCTGAAGGTAAGGCCATCGTTTTGCATGAAGCCAAAAAGGCGCTGGCCGACTACCCAATCCTCAAACAAACGCGTGCGTGATATCGATGGCGGAGTGGCGCAGCAGAACGATACAGGCGTCATTGTTCCATGACAACGGGCAGGGCACCTGACGGGGGAGGACAACCTATGGCTTACGCAAGACAACCGGGCGGCAATCTTAGTGCGCACACGGCGGCGCTGCAGTCGATTCGCCAGCGACAAGGCGCCAAGGCGGCGCAGGTACTAATCGGCATCTGCGCCGGCATCGCCGCGGATGGTGTCTTGCATGAGCGGGAGGTTCACTTTCTGGCCACATGGCTGGCGGAAAACCCGGAGGTGACCGGCGAATGGCCGGGCAGCGAACTTGGACGCCGAGTGCGGGAAATCCTCGCCGACGGCATCATTACAGACGGAGAGCGCACCGATCTGCTGGAAACCCTGCAACAGCTTTCCGGCAACTATTTTGCCGACACAGGCGCTACCCAGCCCGAGGGGCCAGCCTTGCCCGTCGACGACGATCCCTGCATCATTTTCGGCAATCGCAGCTTCTGCTTCACCGGCCGCTTTCTCTACGGCACACGCGCAGCCTGCGAGCGGGCGATCCTGCGCCTGGGCGGAATGGCAGTCGATTCCGTGTCCCGCCGTCTCGATTACCTGGTCATCGGCACCATGATCGAGCCGCAATGGATCAACACCACCTATGGCCGCAAGATCGAAAAGGCCGTCGGTTGCCAGCAGGCCGGCGCGGAATTGGCAATCGTTTCAGAACGCCAATGGACCGCTGCCCTCGCCGACACCGGAATGCCGGCATAACCTACCGCTACCGCCTCCACTACCTCGCCGACCATGACGACGGCGACCCGCGCTTCTTCGAATCGGCCGTCGCCGTCACTCCCGGCCAGGTGGTCCGCCTGCCGGAGACGGGCTACTATCATCAAGCGATCCGTCTCCGAGCGCAAAAGACAGGTACGCGGCTTGATCTGTCGAAATCCGCTCAATCCGAGCGGGAGGCAAGGCTTCTAGCAGTGCAGTATGGACATTGGCCAGCAGTCTAGCCGCCGCCCGCCGCACGTCGTCATCCGAATACTCCGTGTAAGGCCACATGAGCTTGTGGCGCGTGGCCACGCCCACGCGCTCTGGCCCCATGGCCAGGATGAATAGCGCCATCCCCACCTGACGCTGCACCGACGGCCGCTCCCGCAGTCCCGGGAATTCATCCCCGAGCGGATGCGCGGACGAGCGCCCTTCCGTTTCATCGATCTGCATTTCACCATCCAATCCATAGGGTAATCCGGCGGCAAGAGGCGCCGTCCCGACAGGGCCGAACCAGCCCAGGCGGCAAGAATATCACGCTTGTGTTGACTTTATTAAACACGTTTGTGATACTTCGCCCATCCCCGGCACCCGCCGGCCAGATCGGAGGCACCCATGACCCGCCAGCACCACCCCGATTCACTCAATGCCTGCCCCGCCGCTGCATCTTCGCAACCGCCTGAGCTGCCTCCACTGCTTCGCGGAGTGCTCGCTCGGCTACCGGAGAGAATGCCGGCTGAATTCTGGCTTGCTGTAGCCGCCGCTCCAGCGTCTCCGCCAGGCGGCTGGCGTCGCCTTGTTCTGCAATGGCGGACACCACGAGCGCCAGCGCGATCTGCTGCGACTGAACCATCGCAGCCATCGTCACCTGGAACGCCTCGCTCAATTCGGCAATTGTTTTCGGCTCGTAATCCATGGTTGTTCCTCACGAAATGGCATGGCCGAAACACTAGCACGGAGGACTGATCATGGTTACCCGCCACTCGCCCACCCAGCAGTTCAAGGAAGCCCAGCATCTCGCCAAGGATCACGGCATGTTCGTGGTCGACAAGGGCGACCGCTTTCTCCTCTACCGGAAGCTGCCGAGCCGGAACGTATTCCTCGGCATGCGTTCGACGGTCGAGGCCTTCCGCCGCTTCGTCGCCAGTTGCGTGGGCGGCGGGAGAACGGCATGACCGCCACCGTCTTCGAACTCCCCGACCCGGACGCCACGCTGCTCGACGTCATGCGTGCCGTCAAGGCGCGCGGCATGCACCTCATCCACAACGGACGCGAGATCGTCGCCAGCCCGATTGTGCCGCCGGGCTGGTTCCGCGTCGCCGCCGTATTCCGCGAACAACCCCGGAGGGCCGCCTGATGCACGTCTACCTCACCCGCTGGCGTCTCAAGCAGGGCCTGCACTGGCAGCGCCACTACCCCGACCCGGCGCCTGCGCTGCGCGATTTCGCGCGCGGCTGCGTCATGGCGGCGGTGATCATCGTCGTCTACGGACTGGTCGGCCGGCTCGAAGCGCAGGAGACGCAGACTGCGGCGGCCCAGGCGCGCATCGCCGAGGTGCGCGCCATCGGCGACGGCAACCTCGACCGCGCCGAGACGATCATGAAGGCCTGCCTCGACAGCAGCATCGCGCCGATCGGAACGGCGATCTACCGTTTTCAGGCAGAAAAAAATGAACTCACGACCGCGCAGGTGCCCGAGTTGAAGATCAGCAGCACCCCAGGCGCAGGCGGGTGAAAACAGCGCTGCGCCGCGGGGCGATAACGTCAGAGTGGAGGGGCGCGACGCGGCCTTATCGCGGCGCGTCCCTTCGCACG
>CAYYXS010000012.1:0-106215 GCA_964475635.1 uncultured Rhodocyclaceae bacterium | reverse complement strand
CAATTCCTGGCAAATCATGCTCATGGAATCGGCTAACTGCGGTTTTTAGGTTGAATCCAGGCGGCCTGCTGATGACCTACTCCTGCTCGGGCGGCATCGGCCTCGAACTGTTCCAGAAGATCGTCGCCGGCGCCGCGGCCGATGCCGGCGTCGATGCGCGCATCCTGCGCCGGCTGGGCGCCGCGCCCGACCATCCGGTGGCGCTGGCTTTCCCGGAAGGCGAGTACCTGAAGGGCCTGCTCTGTCAGGTGGTATGATCGCCGCGCCATGACCTTCCGCCGCAAGCTGATCGCCGTCCTTGCCCTGCTGTGCCTGTTCGGCGCGCAGCAGGCGGCGTTCGCCCACTGGGCGGCGCACCTCGGCGCGCCGGCGGTCGTCGGTGCCGAAGCGCCGGACGGCGAGCATGCCGCCGCGGCCGTCCTCGGCCAGTCCTGCACGAGCTGCGCGGCCTTCGCCGGCCTCGATGCGGTGCTGCCGGGCGTCAACGTTGTTCTCACGGTTGCGACCGCGACCGCCGATCACATCCTGCCGGCGCCGCAGGAAAAGTCAGTCTCCGCAATACGGCGCTACGATTCCCGCGCCCCGCCCGCCGTTCTCTGAAGCCTGGTTGTCGAACCCATCGCCGCTCTGCACGCGGCGATTACCTCATTTGCTTTGGAGAACACTATGCAACGCATTGCACTGCTTGCCGTCGCGTCGACGCTGGCCCTGCCGGCCGTCGCCGGCGAAGAAGACCTGAAAGCCCTGCGCGAGGAAGTCGCACAGATGAAAAAAACCTACGAACAGCGCATCGAGGCGCTGGAGCAGCGGCTGGCAGCCGCCGAAACGGCGCCGGTCAAAAGTCAGTTGCCGCAGCACGGCGCCGCCGCGCCGGCGGGCGGCTTCAACCCGGAAGTCTCGCTCATCCTGCAGGGCCAGTACCGCCGCATGAAGGACGTGCCGGAGCGTTCGATTTCCGGCTACTGGCCTGCCGGCCACAGCCACGGCGGCGATGAGCGCGGCCTGACGCTCGACCATTCCGAACTGGTGGTCTCCGCCAACATCGACCCCTACTACCGCGGCATGCTCAACGTCGCGCTGAAGGACGGCGAGGCCGAGGTGGAAGAGGCCTGGTTCCAGACCCTCGGCCTTGGCCACGGCTTCACCCTGAAGGGCGGCCGCTTCCTCTCCGGCATCGGCTACCTCAACGAGCAGCATCCGCACGCCTGGGATTTCGCCGACGCGCCGCTGATGGCGAAGGCGCTGTTCGGCGAGCATTACGGCCAGGACGGCCTGCAGCTGAAGTGGGTGGCGCCGACCGAGCTGTTCATGGAGTTCGGCGCCGAGCTCGGCCGCGGCGCGGGCTTTCCCGGCAGCGACCGCAACAAGAACTCGGCCGGGGCGGGCGCCTTGTTCGCCCATGTCGGCGACGACGTCGGCCGCTCGCATGCCTGGCGCGCCGGCCTGTCCTGGCTGTCGACGCGGGCGAAAGACCGCGAAGGTCATTTCGAGGATACCGATGCGGCCGGCCCGAACGAGGTCGAGGGCCTGTTCTCCGGCAGGAGCCGTACTGCGGTGGCTGACTTCGTCTGGAAGTGGGCGCCGGACGGCAACCCGAAGCAGCGCAATTTCAAGTTCCAGACCGAGGTCTTCCGCCGTGCCGAGAACGGCGACCTGGCCTGCGCCTCGGATGTGGCAACTTCGCCCTGCGCGGGCGGCCTCGGCCTGGGCAGGCTGCGTTCCGCGCAGACCGGCGGCTATGCGCAGGCGGTGTGGCAGTTCATGCCGCAGTGGCGCGTCGGCTACCGCTACGATTGGCTGAACGCGGGCAGCAAGCGCTACGACCCGGCCACCGTGTTTGCCGCGCTCGACCCCGCCAATGCCTACTTTGCGCGCTACCGTCCGCAGCGTCATTCGATCATGGCCGACTGGTCGCAAAGCGAGTTCTCGCGCCTGCGCCTGCAGTTCGCCCGCGACAAGTCGATGCAGGGCGTCACCGACAACCAGGTGACCCTGCAGTACATCATGAGCCTGGGCGCCCATGGCGCCCACAAGTTCTAGGAGAAAGCCATGAAGCGATTTTTCCTGTTGTTCCTGCTGGCGATCGCGCTGCCCGCGCGCGCCGAACTCCGCGTCTTCGCCTGCGAGCCGGAATGGGCGGCGCTGGTGCAGGAGCTGGGCGGCGACAAGGTAAGCGCCTACTCCGCAACCCATGCCCTGCAGGACCCGCACCACATCGAGGCGCGGCCCTCGCTCATCGCCCGCGCGCGCAGCGCCCGGCTGGTGGTGTGCACCGGCGCCGAACTGGAGGCGGGCTGGCTGCCGCCGGTACTGCGCGAATCGGGCAACGCCGCCGTGCAGCCGGGCCGGCCCGGCTATTTCGAGGCGGCACAGTTCGTCGCGCGGCTGGAGATTCCGGCGAAGCTCGACCGTGCCGAAGGCGATGTCCATGCGTCCGGCAATCCGCACATCCAGCTCGATCCGCGCAATCTGCTGGCGGTGGCCGCGCCGCTGGCGCAGCGCCTGGCCGAACTGGACGCCGCCAACGCCGGCCACTACGCCGAGCGGCACAGGGTCTTCGCCCAAAGGATGCGGCAGGCGATTGCCCGCTGGGAGAAGGAGGCCGCCGCGCTGCGCGGCCTGCGCGTCGTCGCCCAGCACAAGAGCTTCAGCTATCTCTTCAACTGGCTTGGCCTGGTCGAGGCCGGCACGCTGGAGCCCAAGCCCGGCATCGAGCCGGGCAGCAGCCATCTGGCCCAGCTCCTCATACAGGCGAAGACGCAGCAGGCGAAGCTGATCCTGCGCACGCCCTTCGATTCGCCGCGGCCGGGCGAGTGGCTGGCCGAGCGTTCGGGCATGCCGCTGGTCGTGCTGCCGTTCACCGTCGGCGGCAGCGAGCGGGCGCAGGACCTCTTCGGCCTGTTCGACGACACGCTGGCCAAATTGGCGAAGGGAACGCCGTGAATACGCTCGTCGAGCAGTTCGACCTGCTCTGGCCGGCCTTCGCCGCCGGCCTCATCGTGCTTGCCACGCACGTGCCGCTGGGCATCCAGGTGCTCGCCCGCGGCATCATCTTCATCGACCTGGCCGTGGCCCAGGTGGCAGGGGTCGGCGCCCTGGCCGCGCATCTGGCCGGGCGCGGCGACAACCCCTGGATCGTCCAGGCGGCGGCGGTGGGCGCGGCGCTCGCCGCTGCGCTGCTGCTGCAATGGAGCGAAAAGCGCTGGCCGCAATTGCAGGAGGCGCTGATCGGCCTGCTTTTCGTGCTGGCGGCCAGCGGCACGGTGCTGCTGCTGGCGGGCGACGCCCATGGCGGCGAGCAGCTGCGCGACCTGCTGGTCGGCCAGATGCTGTGGGTGTCGCGGGGCCAGCTGCTGGCTGCCGCCGCGGTCAGCGTGGCGCTGCTGCTGGCCTGGCGCGCCTGGGGCAGGCAGGCGAACGGCAGCGCGTTTTACCTGCTCTTTTCCGTGGCCGTGACGGTTTCGGTGCAGCTGGTCGGGGTGTACCTGGTCTTCGCCAGCCTGATCGTGCCGGCCCTGGCCACTCATGGCATGGGCCGGTGGCGCCCGGCATGGGGTTTTGTCGTCGGAGCGACCGCCTACGCCGCCGGGCTGGCCCTGTCGGCCCTGGCCGACTGGCCGGCCGGCGCCGCCAGCGTCTGGATGCTGGCCGCGGTCGGGCTGATGTTCACCTTCATCCGTTCTGGCATTGCGCAGCGCAACCCGGTATGCTAAAAGCGATACTCGCTTCGGCATTTTCCCAGTCCGGGCGCGCTTTTAGAGATTTGCATACATAACCGTGGTTTTCTCACTTTTCGGCAAGAAACCCCAGCCTGAACCGGCCAAGCCGGCGGCCAGCAAGGCGCCACAGGCTCCTGCACCGGCACGGCCGCCGGCATCCGCCCGCAAACCGGCTCCCCGCAAGGAGGAGGCCGACTCCCTCGACTTCACCGCTCCCGGAGCGATCGAAGTCAGCGAGGACGAACAGCCGGAGCTGGTCGAGATCACGGAGCGCGCCTCCAGCCTGCATCCGGTGGTCGAGGAGGCCGCCATCCTGTACGCCAACGGCCAGGATGAAACCGCATTGCAGAGCCTCGAAGCGACCGCGGAAGGGGGCAGCCTGGGCGTTTCCTCCGATCAGGTCTGGTCCATGCTTTTCGATCTCTACCAGCTGATGGGCAAGCGGGAGCTGTTCGAGCGGCGCGCGCTCGAGTACTCGCTCAGGCACGAGAAATCGCCGCCGACCTGGGTCGAGCCGGAGCGCGATTCCCTTGGCCCGGCATTGACGACCGGCGGCACGGCGTTCGTCTGCTTCTCCGGCAGTCTCGACGAGACCAACGACAGGACCGTCAGGCAGCTGGAAAAGATCATTGCCGGCAACCCGATGGCCAGGGTGGAGTTCGGCAAGCTGCGCAGCGTCGACGTGCTGGGCGCGGCGCTGCTGCTGAAAACCATGAAGTCGGCACGCAAGGCCAAGTGCGAACTGGTGATGAACGGGGCCGAGCGGCTCGCCGATCTGCTGAAGAGCAGGATCGAGGTGGGCAAGCGCGAGGACGAGACGCTCTGGCTGCTGCTGCTGGAGGTCTACCAGCACATGGCCCTGCAGGAGCCTTTCGAGGAATGGGCGGTGAATTACGCCATTACCTTCGAAGTCTCGCCGCCTTCCTGGGAGAACCTGTCGCGGGCAAGGAAGCCCGCCGCGGCGGTCGTGCTGGAGGAAACGCCTGTCGACCAGGATGTGTTCACCCTGTCGGGAGAGATGTACAGCGCCGGTTCCGACGCCTTCAGGAAGCTGCTGGACTACGCCGGCGGCCGAAAGCAGGTGTCCATCGACTGCACTGCGCTGAAGCGCATGGATTTCGTCAGCGCCGGGCTGTTCCTCAACACGCTGACCAATCTGCAGATCACCGGCTGCAGCGTGACGATCCGCAACCCCAACCAGTTGCTGTATGCCCTGTTCGGCGTGCTCGGCATCAACCAGGTGGCGCATGTCGAACGCCGCAGATTCTGATCCATCCCCTTCCCCCATTTCACGGCGGTAGTCCCATGGAGCAATATCACGGCACGACCATTCTTTCCGTGCGCCGTGGCGCCGGCGTCGCCCTCGGTGGCGACGGCCAGGTGACGCTGGGCAACATCGTCGTCAAGGCGACCGCGCGCAAGGTGCGCCGCCTCTATCAGGAGAAGATCCTGGCCGGCTTCGCCGGCGGCACCGCCGACGCCTTCACGCTGTTCGAGCGCTTCGAGGCCAAGCTGGAGAAACACCAGGGCAACCTCCTGAGGAGCGCGGTCGAACTGGCCAAGGACTGGCGCACCGACCGCATCCTGCGCCGCCTGGAGGCCATGCTGGCGGTGGCCGACCGGCAGTCCTCGCTGATCATCACCGGCAACGGCGATGTGCTGGAGCCGGAGCAGGGCATTGTCGCGATCGGCAGCGGCGGCCCCTATGCCCAGGCGGCGGCGCGGGCGCTGCTGGAGAACACGGAACTGTCCGCCGCCGAGATCGTCAAGAAGGCGCTGACCGTCGCCGGCGACCTGTGCATCTACACCAACCAGAGCCACGTTATCGAGATTCTGGAGTGAGCGGTGAGCGGTAACCACCCGCCGTTCGCCGCTCACCGCGCGCCACCATGTCCTCCATGACCCCCCAGGAAATCGTCCACGAGCTGGACAAGCACATCGTCGGCCAGGGCCGCGCCAAGCGGGCGGTGGCCATCGCCCTGCGCAACCGCTGGCGCCGCGCCCAGGTGGCCGAGCCGCTGCGCTCGGAGATCACGCCGAAGAACATCCTCATGATCGGCCCCACCGGGGTGGGCAAGACCGAGATCGCGCGGCGCCTGGCGCGGCTCGCCAACGCGCCCTTCATCAAGATCGAGGCGACGAAATTCACCGAGGTCGGCTATGTCGGCCGCGACGTCGACACCATCGTGCGCGACCTGGTCGAGATCGCCATCAAGGACGGCCGCGAGGCGGCCATGCGCGCCGTGCGCGACCGGGCGATGGACGCCGCCGAGGACCGCGTGCTCGACGTGCTGCTGCCGGCGGCGCGCAGCGTCGGCTTCCACGGCGACGTGGAGACCACGGAGGAGTCCGTCACGCGGCAGAAATTCCGCAAGAAGCTGCGCGAAGGCGAACTGGACGAGCGCGAGATCGACATCGAGGTTGCCGCGCCCGGCGCGCAGATGGAAATCCTCGCCCCGCCCGGCATGGAAGAGCTGACGGCGCAGATCCAGGGCATGTTCCAGAACCTCGGCGGCGACAAGCGCCGGACGCGGCGCATGAAGATCAGGGAGGCGCTCAAGGCGCTGGCCGACGAGGAGGCCGCGCGCCTGGTGAACGACGACGAGATCAGGTTCGCCGCCGTGCAGGCGGTCGAGCAGAACGGCATCGTCTTCCTCGACGAGATCGACAAGATCGCGTCGAGATCGGAAATGCACGGCGCCGACGTCTCGCGCCAGGGCGTGCAGCGCGACCTGCTGCCGCTGGTGGAGGGCACCACCATCGCCACCAAGTACGGCATGGTGAAGACCGACCACATTCTGTTCATCGGCAGCGGCGCCTTCCATTTCTCCAAGCCTTCCGACCTGATCCCGGAACTGCAGGGGCGCTTTCCCATCCGCGTCGAACTGGATTCCCTCTCCGTCGGGGATTTCGAGCAGATTCTTGTCAGCACGGATGCCTGCCTGACGCGGCAGTACGAGGCGCTGCTCGCCACCGAGGGCGTCGCGCTCGATTTCAAGAGCGACGGCATCCGCCGCCTGGCCGAGATCGCCTTTGCCGTCAACGAGAAGACCGAGAACATCGGCGCACGCCGGCTGTACACGGTGATGGAGAAACTGCTCGAGGAAGTCGCCTTCGACGCCGGCGGCCACGGCAAGGCGCTGACGGTCGACGCGGCCTACGTCGATGCGCGCCTGAAGGATCTGGCGCAGAGCGAGGATCTGGCGCGCTACGTGCTCTGAGCGGCCATGCTGCTCAGGATCGTCGTCATCGTCTTCCCGCTGTTCGCCATCGTGACGGCGGGCTGGCTCTACGGCCGCCGCCACCGGCCCGACATGGCCTTCGCCAACCAGCTCAACATGGATGTCTTCGTGCCGGCGCTGGTGTTCGCCACGCTGGCCGGCAAATCCTTCGAGCTGGCCGTCTACCAGCCGCTGGCGCTGGGGGCGCTGGCCGTGGTGCTCGGCTCGGGGCTGGTCGCCTGGCCGCTGGCGCGGCTGATGAAGGCGGAGGCGAAGACCTTCGTGCCGCCGATGATGTTCAACAACTCCGGCAACATGGGCCTGCCGCTGGCGGTGCTGGCCTTCGGCGAGCAGGCGCTGCCGGCCGCGGTGGTGCTGTTCCTGGTGGAGAACCTGCTGCACTTTTCGCTCGGCATCTACCTGCTCGACCATCGCGCGCGCCTGGCGAGCCTGTGGCGCATGCCGGTGGTGCTGGCGGCGCTGGGCGGGCTGGGCGCGAGCGTCGCGGGCGTGGAGCTGTGGCCGCCACTGCTGACGGCGATCCGCATGCTGGGCGAAATCTCGATCCCGCTGCTGCTGTTCTCGCTCGGCGTGCGCCTGACCGACGCCAACCTGCAGACCTGGCGCATCGGCGTGGCCGGCGCCGCCCTGCGGCCGCTCGCCGGCATGGCCATCGCCTGGGGCGCGGCGCGCCTGCTCGGCCTCGACGGGCGGCACGCCGCCATGCTGCTCGTCTTCGGCGCCCTGCCGCCGGCGGTGCTCAACTACGTCTTCGCCGAACGCTACCGGCAGGAGCCGGAAAAGGTCGCTTCCATCGTCATGATCGGCAACGTCGCCGCGCTGGTCTTCATCCCCGTCGCACTGGCGATAGCGCTTTAGACCGAACTTTGGCTTGACGGCTCGACGATTATCTTTTTGCTCATGAGGTTATCTTCACGCTGCCGGATCGTTACTGGGTACGCGCGGGGTTGACTCCAAGCAGCTTGAAGGCCTTTTCCTGCAATGGCGTAGGCCGGGTGGTCAGGACGATCTTGGCCTTCGGATTCAGTGTCGTGTGAGTGATGTTGTAGGCCAGCGTCGCCAGGTCCTGCATCAGCGTGCGAAAGCTGTGCAAGGGCAGGCCGTCGTCGGCGCTCTGGCGTGCGTCCTTGGTCTTGGCGTGGGCCGAGCGCTGCGCCTTGGCTACCGCAGAGGGCTTGGCCGATTGCGCCTGCTCGATGAACTCATCGTCGAAGAGCATCGGTTTCAGGCGGGCGCGCATGTGCCATTCGACGTAGTAGGCCAGCATGCACAGGAAGACGTGGGCACGCACCCGCTCGGGGCTATAGTGAAAGACCGGGCGCACGTGCAGATCGACGGTCTTGATCGAGCGGAAGGCGCGCTCGACGTGCGACAGGCTCTTGTAGGCGGCCACCGCGGCATCGGCATCGAGTTGGCCTGGCGTCAGGCTGGTGCGGATGACGTACAGGCCGTCGAGGGCCGCCTCGGCATCGATTTCTTGCCTCTTGCGCCGCCAGGCAAAGCGCGTGTCGGTGATGACGAGCTCGAAGTGCTTGGCCATATGGTAGCGGTCGATCGAGCGCCCGGCGCGCAGCGCGATCGCGGCAGCGCCGCGCAGCGGGTTGCGGGCTCGCGCCACGGCCGCTGCCACGGCGGCCAACTCGCCTTCCGTGGCGGCGAGCAACTCGGCGCGTTTGCGGGATCGTTCCTCGGCCAGCAGCGGATTGCGGCACACCACCAGGCGCTCGCCGGGGAAGTGCGTGCTCTGCAGCTCCAGCAGATTGCGCTCATCGAAGAGCGAAGGCTGGAAGGGGCCATGCTCTTGCGCGAGCAGGCCGATCTGCCCGGCACGCAGGCTGCTGATCCAGTCCATGCCGTTGGGTTTGAGCACGTTCTTGATGCGCGCCGAAGTGATCATGCCGCGATCGCCCACCCAGGCGATGCGCTCGATGCCGAAGCGCTCTTTGAGCTTGGCCACCTGCGCGGCCACGGTAGCCGGATCGGCGGTGTTGCCGGCGAACACCTCCACCGCGACCGGGCAGCCCTCGGCCGAGCAGATCAGGCCGAAGACGATCTGCGCATCGTCGCGCTTGCCGTCGCGCGAATGGCCGCGTGCGGCAAGCGGACAGCAGCGGCCCGTGAGCCACGTCGAAGTCAGATCGTAGAGCACCAGCGTGCCGCCCGCCAGATGCTTGCGCGCCAGGCGCCGCTCGATCCCCGGCTGCGCCTCATGCAGCCAGTCGAGCGCGCTGTACAAGGCATCGGGTTCGATGGCCCCCAGCCCCAGGAGCCTTCCCAGGGAATGTGCCGCCGTCTCATCGGCGAGCATGCTATGGGTGGCCAGCTTGGAGCCGGGGGAGACCACGCGCGCCACCACCAGCGCCAGCAGCGCCTTGCGCAGGGGAGCCGGCGCGGGCTCGAACCACGCCTGCGCCCCGCAGGCCGTCGCACTGCCCAGCACCGCCGCCACATGGCCGTGAGGAAGGCTGCGCTCGACGACGAAGACCTCCTCGGCACTGGGTACGGCTACCCCACCCTTGAGCAGGATCTTCAGGCCTTCGATGACCTCGGAGGGCAGGCACGACAGATTGGCCAAGGTGCGTTTCTTGACCTTGCCTGCCTCGCGATAGGCCTCGCGCAGCAGGATGGCCGGCGGCGAATTGCGATTCGGGATCGCCTCGATATACATGGCATCAACAATGCCACAGCCAGCAGCGAAAAGCAAGACAAATAACGCGTATTACATGGGTACGTTTCTGCCAGAAAAAATAGCCGAAACCCGCGTCAAACAAGGGCCTCGGCTATTTCAGGGGGGTCAAAGTTTGGACTAAGGAAATCACTTACCTGTAAATTCCAAAGTGGCACTTTAGAATTTACAGCATGAACGACCGTCATCTGACCGTCTTTGTCGCCCCCCACCTGCGTCACTTCCCCAGCGTGGCGGTGGTCGGCGCGCACCAGTAGGGCAAGAATAGAGGACTTGATTACCAACGAAGCTCAGCATACATTCCGACCGACCTCAACCGCCGTCATTCCGGCGAACCCCGTATCGTGGTACGGGGTTCGCCGGAATGACGATGTAACCGCAGTGCCACGGCGACGGAAAGCAGGCGCAAACATGGCTGAGCGTCATGGATAATCAGGAAATAGGAAACTTGACCGCCAACCCCATAATCGAATGGCCATGAAACCCATCCGCGGCAACACGAAGGCCCCCGCATGACAGCGGCGCCGCTGCATCCCGCCGGCGCCCGCGCCTGGTTCGGGCTGGCCCTCGCCTACGCCCTGCTCGGCGCGCTCGGGCTGGCCCTGGCCATCCCGCCCGGCTACGCCAGCCCGGTCTTCCCGGCCGCCGGCCTGGCGATGGCGGCCGTGCTGCGTCATGGCGCGCGCATCCTGCCGGGCGTGTGGCTGGGCTCGCTGGCGCTCAACCTCGGCGTGGCCCTGAACCAGGGCAATCTGTCGGCGACCGCCGCCCTGGTGGCGGCCGGCATCGCCACCGGTTCGAGCCTGCAGGCTCTCTGCGGGCGCTGGCTGATCCTGCGCTGGAGCGCCGACAAATGGCAGCGCCTCGACCAGGAAAGCGACATCTTTCGTTTTCTCGCCCTCAGCGGCCCGCTCGCCTGCCTGATCGCAGCCACTGTCGGCATCTCGAGCCTGCATGCGGCGGGAATCGTTTCCCGCGAAGCGTTCGCCTTCAGCTGGTGGAGCTGGTATGTCGGCGACACGCTCGGCGTGCTGCTGTTCGCGCCGCTGACCCTGGGCGCGCTGAACCGGCGCGACGCCGCCTGGCAGGGCCGCTACCGCGTCATTGCCATCCCGGTGCTCGGCGCCCTGCTCCTCGCCGCCGCGGTCTTCTTCGGCGCGGCGCGCTGGGAGAGCGAGACGCAGCGGCAGGACCTGCAGGAACAGGGCGAGACGCTGGCGCGCTTCCTGGAAAGCCGCTTCATCGCCCATCGCGAGGCGCTCGCCGCGCTCGCCCGCCTGATCGAGACGACGCCGGAGCTCGGCCCGGAACAATTCGGCCACTTCACCGCCAGCACGCTGGCCGACAAGCCTGACCTCTTCGCCCTCAGTTTCAACCCCTACGTGCGGCAGGGGCAGCGGCGCGACTTCGAGCGCCGCATGGCGCGCGTCTCGCCGGAAGGGCGCTACGAGATCACCGAGCGCGACGGCCGCGGCGAGCTGGTGAGTGCCGGCGAACGGGCGGAATACGTCGCCGTGGGCTACATCGCCCCGCTGGCGGGAAACCGGCCCGCCATCGGCTACGACATCCATTCCGAGCCGGTGCGCCGCGACGCCATCCGGCGCGCGCGCGCATCGGGGCGCATGGCGCTCACTTCCGCCCTCCGCCTGGTGCAGGAGCGGCAGGAGCGCATCGGCCTGCTGGCGCTGGCGCCCGCCTACAGCCGCGGCGACGAGCGTGCCCTGATCGGCTTCGCGGTGGCCGTGATCAAGGTGGACGAAATGGTCGAGATCGCCACTCGCGGACGGCTGCCGGACGGCCTCGTGCTGCAGATCGACGGACCGGGCGACGCCGGCGGCCGCCAGGCCTATTTCCGCTCCGACGGCGGCGCCGCCCGGCCCGCCGCGGGACAGCTCTGGGAGAGCACGCTCGCCATGGCCGATCAGGCGTGGGCGCTGCGCGTGTTTCCCACCCAGGCCTATCTGCAGCAGCACCGCCCATGGATCGCCTGGGGTGTCGGCGTCGCCGGACTGCTTGTCGCCACCTTGCTGCAGGTGCTGATGCTCAGCCTCACCGGCCGCGCCGCCCTGGTGCAGCGCCGGGTCGAGGAGCAGACCGCCGAAATCCGCGCCAAGAACGAGGCGCTGACGCAAAGCGGGGAGCGCACCCGCCGGCTCAACGAAGAACTGGAGAAGCGCAACGCCGAACTCGGCCGCGAGATCGGCGAGCGCATGAAGGCCGAGCAGGGCCTCAAGCTCTCGGCGGCCGTGCTGGAGAAGGCCGCCGAGGGCGTCATGGTCACCGACGCCGAGAACCGCATCATCCTGGTCAACGACGCCTTCTGTCGCATCACCGGCTACGCCGCAGAGGAAGTGCTCGGCCGGCACCCGAACATTCTCGGTTCCGGCCGGCAGGGCGCCGACTTCTATCGCGCCATGTGGCAGGCGCTGGCCGAGCAGCACCAGTGGCAGGGCGAGATCGTGAACCGCCGCAAGGACGGCACGATCTACCCAGAGTGGCTGTCGATCTCGGTGGTGCCGGACGAAGCCGGCCGGCCCGCCAACTATATCGGCGTCTTCTCCGACATCAGCGAGCGCAAGGGCGCGGAAGTCGTCATCCGCGCCCTGAACGCCTCGCTCGAGCAGCGCGTGCGCGAGCGCACCGGCGAGCTGGAACTCGCCAACCGCAAGCTCGAATCCTTCTCCTATTCCATCTCCCACGACCTGCGCGCGCCGTTGCGGGCGATCCACGGCTTTGCCAGCCTGATCGGGGAGGACGCCGCGGCCAGGCTCACCGAAGAAGAGCGGCAATGGTTCGAGCGCATCAGGTTCAACGCCGCCCGCATGGGCAGCCTGATCGACGACATCCTGCAGTTCTCCCGCATCAACCGCGCCGAGATGAACATCGCCGAGGTCGATCTCGCCGCGCTGGCCAGGGAAGTCGCCGAGGAACAGCGCGGCGCCTATCCGCAGGCCGAAGTGAAGATCGGCACCCTGCCGCGCGTGCAGGCCGATGCCGGCCTCTTGCGCCAGGCCCTGGAGAACCTGCTCTCCAACGCCCTGAAGTTCTCCGCCAAATGCGGGCGCCCGCGGGTGGACGTCGGCTGCCAGCCCTATGCGGGGGGCACGACGCTGTTCTGGGTGCGCGACAACGGCGCCGGCTTCGACATGCAGTACGCCACACACCTGTTCGAGGTGTTCCAGCGCATGCACAAGGAATCCGACTACCCGGGCACCGGCGTCGGCCTCGCCATCGTGAAAAACGTCATCGAGCGCCACGATGGCCGCGTCTGGGCCGAATCTGCCCCTGGCGAAGGCGCCACCTTCTACTTCACGCTGCCCGCCGGCCGGGGCAGCACGGCGCCGGACAACGCGGCCTGATCCGCGCCGACTGCCTCGTCACCGGCGAGCTTGGGTTTCGGCAATGTTCATGGGCCGGGCCGGCCATCATCCAGCCTCACGGGGCGTTATACCCCATCTCTTGGAAGACGAAATTTCGGGGGGAGCTCATAACGCTACCTCCATCCTCTAATTGCCCCTTAAGGCATCGGCCGCTTGATCCGCGGCTGCCTTGTCAGCTTTTCACCGGCCGCTTCATCAGCTTGCGCTGCAGGGTGCGGCGGTGCATCTTCAGCGCCCGCGCCGTGGCCGAGATGTTGCCGTCGTGCTCCTTCAGCACGCGCTGGATGTGCTCCCACTCCAGGCGGTCCACCGAGAGCGGCTGGCTCGGCGGGGCGAGGTCGGGCCGCGGCGCCGTCGCCTCGAAGGCGGCGAGGATCGCCTCCACGTCGGTCGGCTTGGCCAGGTAGTGGGTGGCGCCGAGCTTGATTGCCTCGACTGCCGTGGCGATGCTGGCGTAGCCGGTCAGCACGACGATGCGGCAGTCGGGATTTGCCGCCAGCAGCGGCGCGATCAGCGTCAGCCCCGAGACGCCGGCGAGGTTGAGGTCGAGCACGGCGCGCGCCGCGCCGGTCGCCGGGATCAGCGCCGCAGCCTCCTCGGCGCCGAGCGCGCCGACGGCCTCGAAGCCGCGGTTCTTCAGGGCGCGGCACAACACCCTGTTGAAGAGCGGGTCGTCGTCGATGACCATGACTGCCTTCATGTCGCCAGAATCCTCTCGAGGGGCAGTTCGACGCGGGTGACGGCGCCGCCGCCGCTGCGGTTGGCCAGCACGATGCGCCCGCCCAGCCGCTCCACCACGGCATGGGCGAGGAACAGGCCGATGCCGGTGCCTTCGGCGCGCGTCGTGACGAAGGCGCGCCCGGCGGCAAGCAGCACATTCTCGTCGAAACCGGGGCCGCGGTCGCGCACTTCGAGGCGCAGCCGTGCCGCATCCCATTGCGCCTCGATCTCCACTTCGCCGCCGGCGTCGGCGGCATTGTCGAACAGGTTGAGCAGGGCCTGCTCCAGCGTCGCTTCGCTCACCACGCGCGCCGCCGCCGTGCCGTGGAGACTGACTTTTGCCGCGGCGTGCGGCCGCAGCCGGCGCCAGCGCCCGATGGCCTGCTCCAGCCACTGTTCCAGCAAGACGGCGCCGCCGCCTTCGGCGCGCAGCTCGCCGGCACGGGCGGCCAGGCCGGTGATGATGCCCTTGCAATGCTCGATCTGGCTGCGCAGCAGGGCCAGGTCTTCCTTCTGCGCCGCGGCGGCGCTGCGCTCCAGCTCGCCGACGAGGATGGCCATGGTCGCCAGCGGCGTGCCCAGCTCGTGCGCCGCGCCGGCGGCGAGCGCGCCCAGCGCGACGACGCGCTCGTTGCGCAGCGCCTCTTCGCGCGCCGCGGCAAGCTGGCGGTCGCGGCTGCGGATGGCAGCGGCCATGCGCGCGACGAACCAGGCGATCAGCGCGGCGGAGGCGACGAAGATCAGCCACATGCCGGCCAGGTGCAGGCGCGTGGCGCGTTCGGCGTCCGGCACCGGCAGGGGCACGTTCCAGAACACCAGCAACGAATAAGCAATCACGCCGAGCAGCACGACGGCCCAGGCGAAACGCCCCGGCAGCACCACCGCGGCGATGGCGACCGAAGGCAGGTAGAGCGACACCAGCGGATTGGCGGCACCGCCGCTGAAGAACAGCAACAGGGTGAGCGCCGCGACGTCCACGCAGAGCTGTCCGAACAGCTCGCCGTCGGCGACGGCCTCGCCGCCCGCCAGGCGCCGGCGCGCCAGCAGGTTGAAGCCGGCGAGCATCAGCACGATGGCCAGCATCGGCGCCAGCGGCAGGGCGATGGCGAGCAGCGGGCCGGCGCCTGCGATCAGCGCCAGCCAGCCGGCGACGGCGAGCCAGCGCATCAGCAGCAGGCGCTTGAGATGATCGGCGCCCCTGACGGGCGGAATGGGGGCTCTGCTCATGACGGGGCTTTCCGCGGCGATTCTAGCCGATGTCGTCCGGCCGTCCTGCGGCAATTTGCCGCAGCGGGCGCGCTTCGCCCCAGCCCCCCGAGCTGGCGTAATATCGCGTTTTTCCCGGAGGCAATCGACATGCGCAAGACGATACTGGCAGTTTCCCTCATGCTCCTCGGCGCGGCGACGCAGGCGGAAGTCACGGTCAAGGACGCCTGGGTGCGCGGCACCACGCCGGCGCAGAAGGCCACCGGCGCCTTCATGGAGATCGCCAGCAGCGAAGCGGCGTCGCTGCTCTCGGCGGCGAGCCCGCTGGCCGGGGTGGTGGAAGTCCACAGCATGAAGATGGAGGACGGCGTGATGAAGATGCGCGCCCTCCCGAAGCTGGACCTGCCCGCCGGCAAGGCCGTCAAGCTCCAGCCGGGCGGCAACCACATCATGCTGATGGACCTCAGGCAGCAGATGAAGAAGGGCGATGTCGTGCCCCTCACGCTGAAAGTCGAGGGCAAGGACAAGAAAGTGCAGGTCATCGAAATCAAGGCCGAGGTGCGCGACCTGGCCACGCCGGCGACGATGGATCACGGCCACAAGCACTAAGCGGTTCTTCATTCAAACCGGCGGCGCCCGCGGGCGCCGTCGTCGTTTCTGCGGCGATATGTCGCACGTTTGCGCCGCGGCGTTTCGCTATCCTCACCGCTTTTCCCGGGAGGACGCGAATGCGGTGGAGGCAACGGCTGGCTGGGGTCCTGGCAATGCTGCCGCTGGCCGTCCTGGCGCAGCATCACGCGCCGGAAGGTGACGCCGCAGCGCGCCGCCAGCGCGCCTGGGACGAGCGCCTGGCGATTGCCGCGCCGCTGGCCGTCGGCGCCGCGCTCGATGCCCGCGGCCGGCTCTGGCTGGCGCGGGTGGAGAACCGCCGGCTGCTGGTGTCGCACTCGGATGACGGAGGCATCGGTTTTTCCGCGCCCGTCGCCGTCACGCCGCAGCAGGAAGCCATCACCGCCGACGGCGAGAACCGGCCCAAGCTGGCCGTCGGCGCCGACGGCATCGTGCATGTGTCGTGGTCGCAGAGCCTCGGCCAGCCGATGTCGGCGCACATCCGCTACGCCCGCTCGACCGACGGCGGCCGATCCTTCTCGCCGCCGGTCATCCTCAACGACGACCGCCAGGTGATCAGCCACCGCTTCGACGCGCTCGCCACGGACGGCCGCGGCGGCGTCGCCGTGGTCTGGCTCGATGCGCGCAGCCGCACGGCGAAAACGGGCGGCAAGTCGCCGCAGACCGACGTCGGCCTCTACGCGGCGCTGTCGCAGGACGGCGGCGCGAACTTCGGCCGCAACCGCAAGGTGGCCGGGCACAGCTGCCAGTGCTGCCGCACCGCGCTCACCTGGACGGCCGCCGGCCCCGTCGCCTTCTGGCGCCATGTCTTCGGCCGCAACATCCGCGATTTCGCCATCGCCAGCCTGAACGGCGGCGCCGTCCTGCGCGTCACCGACGACGCCTGGGAGATCGACGGCTGCCCGCATCACGGCGGCGGCATCGCCGCCGACGGGCGCGGCAACCTGCACATCGCCTGGTTCACCGACGGCGAGCAGCGCAAAGGCATCTTCTACCGCCGTATTGCGGCGACTGACTTTTCAAAGGCGGCGGCGCTCGACATGAGCGAGCCGCTGCCGCTGGGCGATGCGGCACGCCAGGCCGGACATCCCGCCGTGGCGGCGGCCGGCGAACGGGTGCTGCTGGCCTGGCGCGAATTCGACGGCATGCGCTTTTCCGCCTGGGCCATGCTCTCGCAGGACGCCGGCGCGAGCTGGGGCGCGCCGCAGAAGCTGGCCGAGGCGGCGCAGCAGGCCGACTACGCGCTGCCGCTCGTCGATGCGCGGCAGGCGCGGGTGGTGTGGAACGCGGCCGTCGAAGGCCTGCGGGTGCTGCCGGTGGCGGAGGGCAGGCCATGATCCGCGCCGGGCTCTTCGCGCTGCTCGTCCTCTGCGCCCTGCCCTCCGCCGCCGGCGAACTGCATCCCTTCACCGGCGAGAGCCTGCCGGCCATCCAGAGGCAGTTCGCCGGCCGTCCCTTCATCCTGGCCCTCTGGTCGCTCAGCTGCCACCACTGCGTGAAGGAACTGCAGACCCTGGGCAGGATCGTCAGCAGCGGCCGCAAGCTGTCGCTGGTGGTCGTTTCCACCGACACGCCGGCCGAGGCGGCCGAGATTCGCGCCGCGCTGAAGCGCTTCGGCCTGGACCGCCTCGATACCTGGGTGTTCGCCGACCCGGTGCCGGAGCGCCTGCGTTACTCAATCGATCCGGCCTGGCGCGGCGAGCTGCCGCGCACCTATCTTTTCGATGCCGCGCACCGGCGCGAGGCGCATTCCGGGCTGCTGAACGAAGCGCAGATCAAGGACTGGCTGAAGCGCCCGCGCGCGGGCGGCTAACCGGGTTTTTTCAGGGAGAAAACAAAATGAGACAAAAACCGATCGTCCTGGCGACCCTCGTCGCCCTCGGCGCGCCTGCCGCGGGAGCTGCCGACGGCGAGCAGGCCCTGCCGGAGATGACCGTGAGCGGTTCGCGCCCCGCCTTCGCGCCGAGCCTGCCGGCCGTCAGCGAGGGCATCGACGCCGCGCGCCTGGCCGAGCAGAACGTCATCAACGTCGAGGACGGCCTGCGCTACCTGCCCAGCCTGCTGGTGCGCAAGCGCTACATCGGCGACCGCAACGGCACGATCGCCTCGCGCAGCTCGGGCTCCAACCAGGGCGCCCGCTCGCTCGTGTACGCCGACGGCATGCTGCTGTCGAACCTGCTCGGCAACAGCTTCGCCAACACGCCGCGCTGGGGCATGGTGGCGCCGGAGGAGGTCGAGCGGATGGATGTGGCCTACGGCCCCTATTCGGCCCTTTATCCGGGCAATGCCATGGGCGCCACGGTGCTGATGACGACCCGCTCGCCGCAGGCGCTGGAAGGCAGCGGCCGCGTCCAGGTGTTCACGCAGGACTACGACCACTACCGCACGGACGAAGTGTTCTCGGGGCATCAGGAAAGCGCGACGCTCGGCAGCCGTCACGGCGCCTTCTCCTGGTTCGTCTCGGCCAGCCACATCCAGAACCGCAGCCAGCCCCAGGGCTGGGCGACAGCTACGCAATCGACCACCGCCGCCGGCGCCGGCGACACGGTGGTGAGCGGCCACGACGCCGATATCGACCCGACCGGCAAGCGCCGCATCGTCTTCGGCGCGACGAGCATCGACGATTCGCGCCAGGACAACTTCAAGGTCAGGCTGGCCTACGATGTCGCACCCTGGCTCAAGCTGAGCTATTTGTTCGGACATTGGCGCAACGACTCGAGCGTGTCCGCGGACAGCTACCTGCGCAACGCCGCCGGCACCGCCGTCTATGCCGGCAACGTGAACATCGGCGGTTTCCGCTACACGCTCGGCACGGCCGCATTCCAGCCCAGCCGGCGCGACGAGGCGCACAACATGCACGGCGTTTCGCTGCGCTCGAACACCCGCGGCGAATGGGATTTCGAGGCGGCGCTGACGCACTACGACTTCGCCGTCGACGAGACGCGCCAGCCCTCGACGGCGCTGCCCGCGGCGGCGGCCGGCGGGGCCGGCACGGTTTCCTACGGCGACGGCAGCGGCTGGCGGACGGCCGACCTCCGGGCCGTCTGGCGGCCTGCGGGAAGCGGCCACGAGCTCAGCTTCGGCGCCCACCACGACCGCTACATCCTGCGCAGCCGGACGCTGAATGCGACGGACTGGATCGCCGCGGTGACGACGACGCTCAACGGCGCTTTCGGCGGCAAGACCGCCACCACCGCCCTGTATGTCCAGGACGCCTGGAAATTCCTGCCGGCCTGGACGCTGACCGCCGGCCTGCGCCATGAGCGCTGGCGGGCGTTCGACGGCGAGCGCGCCAACGCGGCCTCCAGCCTCGTCTACGCCGCGCGCCGGGAATCGTTCCTCTCGCCCAAGCTGTCGCTGACCCACGAGTTGGACGCCGACTGGCGCCTGCGCGCTTCCCTCGGCCGCGCCTGGCGCATGCCGACGGTGAGCGAGATGTTCCAGGGCTCGATCTCCGCCGGCAGCATCATCAACAGCGATCCGAACCTGCGCGCCGAGCGCGCCACCTCGGGCGAGCTGACGGCCGAGCGCACCCTGGAGAACGGCCAGCTGCGGCTGACGCTGTTCCGCGACAGCGTGCGCGATGCGCTCTACTCGCAGACCAACGTCACGGTGTTTCCCAACGTCACCAACATCCAGAATATCGACAGGATCCGCACGGACGGCATCGAGCTGGCCTACGGCGCCGAGAACGTCCTGCTGCGCGGCCTGGACGTTTCCGGCGGCGTGACCTTTGCCGACTCGGAGATCCTGAAGAACGACAGGTTTCCCGCGAGCGTCGGCAAAAGCGTTCCGCGCATTCCGGACTGGCGCCTGAATGCCAGCGCGACCTGGCGGCAGAGCGAGAAGCTGGCCTGGACGCTCGGCCTGCGCTACAGCGGCCGCCAGCACAACACCCTCGACGGCAGCGACACCAATCCCGACACGTATGGCGGCACCAGCCGCTACACGCTGTGGGACGCGCGCGCGAACTGGCGGCTGGACAGGCACTTCCGGCTCGCCCTCGGCGTGGACAACCTGACCGACCGGCGCGTCTTCGTGTTCCATCCCTATCCGGCCAGGACCTGGCTGCTGGAACTGCGTGGCACGCTCTGAAACGGGGCTGGGCCTTGCCGGCATCGCTGTCGTCGTCGCGCTGCACGGCGCGGCGTTGTATGCCCTGCTGAGCCACCGCATCCCGGTCGTGCCGGACGAGGTGGCGACGCTGTTCGTCGAGACCGTCGTTCTGCAGCCGCCGCCCAAGGAGGCGCCGAGGCCGCAGCCGGAAAAGCGCCGCCTGCCGGAACCGCCGCCGCGGCAACTGGTGGCGCAGGCGCCTGTCGCCTCCGCTGCCGAGCCGGTGGCGCCGCCGCCACTGCCGGCGGCGGAAGCGCCGCCAGCCCGGCCGGCCGGACCCGTCACGCTGAATGACGAGCTGTCGGTGGCCTGCGCGGAGCGCCGCCCGCCGGCCTATCCGCCGCTGTCGCGCCGCCTGGGCGAGGAAGGCAAGGTGGTGCTGCGCGTGGAACTCGACGAGCAGGGCAGCGTGAGCGCTGCGCGCGTGGCCCAAGCCAGCGGTTTCGCCCGACTCGACGAGGCGGCGCTGGCCGCCGTGAAGACCTGGCGCTGCAACCCGGCGCAGCGCGACGGCCGGCCGGTGCGCGCCGTGGCGCTGCAGCCCTTCAGTTTCATGCTGCAGTAAGAATCGCCGTGCCACGGAGACTGACTTTTCTACATCTTGATTACCAACGAGACTCAGCACGCTTTCCGGCAGATTTCCCACATCGTCATACCGGCGAAAGCCGGTATGACGATGTGGGCGCTGCGCCCTGGCGGCGACAGGCAGGCGCAAGCATGGCTGAGTCTCCTTGGTAATCAGATACTACATTGAGGGACTTGCCATGAATGAAAGCCTCGGCTTTGCCCATTTTCTTTCCCAGACCGATGGCGTCGGACGCATCGTGCTGTTCCTGCTGCTCGGTCTCTCGGTGGCGAGTTGGTACCTGATCCTGACCAAGGGGCTGGCGAATGTCCTCGCCGGCCGACGCGCCGCGGCTTTCCTCAGGCAATTCTGGGCCGCCGGCTCGCTGCAGGAAGTCAACGATATGCTGGCGCAGCGCCCCCTGGACAACGCCTTCGCCGAATTGGCGCGACAGGCGCTGGGCGCGGCCGACGACAGCAGCCGGCACGGCCTGCACAAACTCGCCGCCGCCGGCGGCCAAGGCGAGTTCCTCAGCCGCGTGCTGAGGAACGGCATCGACCAGGAGGCGGCGCGCGTCGAGCACGGCCTGACGCTGATGGCCTCGGCCGGTTCCGCCTCGCCCTACGTCGGCCTGTTCGGCACGGTGTGGGGCATCTACCACGCCCTGGTGCAGATCGGCATGAGCGGGCAGGGCACGCTGGACAAGGTGGCCGGCCCGGTCGGCGAGGCGCTGATCATGACGGCGCTGGGGCTCGCCGTGGCGATTCCCGCCGTGCTCGCCTACAACGCCTTCAACCGGCGCAACCGCATCTGGCTGGCGCGGCTGGATGCCTTCGCCCACGACCTCTACGCGCTGATGACGATTGGCGCCAAGGCCAACAGCTCGGCCGGCGAGGTGCGCCGGCTGCGCCGCGCCGAAGGAGCGGCGTGATGGCGATGAGAAGCTTCGACGGGCGCGGCCGGCAGGCTGCGATGGCGGAGATCAACGTGGTGCCGCTGGTGGACGTCATGCTGGTGCTGCTGGTGATCTTCATCGTCACCGCGCCGCTCCTGACCCACTCGGTGAAGATCGACCTGCCGAAGGCCGCCAGCAGCCCGAACGTCACGCGGCCCGAGCACGTCCAGCTCGGCATCCGCGCCGACGGCAGCCTGCGCTGGAACGGCGTGGCCGTCGAGATGAAGGAACTCGAATCCCACTTCTCGGCGGCGGCGATGCAGCAGCCGCAGCCCGAGCTGCACATCCGCGCCGACCGCCAGGTCGCCTACGAGCGCGTGGCGCAGGCGATGTCGGCGGCGGCGCGGGCCGGGCTCACGCGCATCGGCTTCGTCACCGACCCGTCGCGGCAGTAGTCGCCGCCCGCAGCGGCCTTTCCCTTGACGCCTGCCTGCCTCCTCGCTACCATTTGAGCTACATTTTGTAATATCTTTTGAAGTTCGATCATGAGTACACTCTCCATCCGTCTGCCGGACAGCCTGGTCAAGGAGGCTGACTTGCGGGCGAAGGCGCTTCGTATACCCCGCTCGGAATATGTTCGTCTCGCCATCAGCCACATGAACCGGGAGGTGGCCGCTGAAGAGCGCAGGAAGCGGCTGCGTTCTTTGTCGGAGCGCGTGCGCGAGGAGAGCATGCGGGTGTGCGCCGAATTCGATGCTGTCGAATATGGGCGCGGCAAGACTAAATAACGGAGAGGTCTGGTTAGCCAATCTGAATCCCGGCCGCGGCACCGAGCCGGGAAAAATGCGGCCTGTCCTCGTCGTCCAGGGGCAGGCGCTCCTGGATGCGGGGCATCCTTCCACGCTCATCGTGCCGCTGACGACCAATCTGATCGGCAATGCCGAACCGCTACGCCTGCGTGTTGCCGCACGAGAGCGGCTTGAGCAGGATTCGGACCTCCTGATCGATCAGTTGCGCGCGGTCGACAATCGGCGCCTGGCGGCCGGACCGCTGGCACGCCTGTCTGTCGATGAAATGCAGGAAGTCCAGCGTGCCATTGCCGAAGTGCTGGGAGCATAGGGAAATCTCAGGGTCAGACCCGGCTCCCCGTCGTCGAAGCGCTCGGTTGCGCTCCGCTTCAGGCCGTCGGCGTCGTTCGGTTTTCCACCAGCGAATACACCGCCGGCACCACCACCAGCGTCAGCAGCGTCGAGGAGATCATGCCGCCGATGACGGCGATGGAGAGCGGCTGGTTGGTCTCGGCGCCGGCGCCCAGGCCGAGTGCGGCCGGCAGCAGGGCGAGGATGATGGTGGCGGAAGTCATCAGCACCGGCCGCATGCGGATCGGGCAGGCGTCGCGCAGCGCCGCGTCCACCTTCAGGCCCTGTTCGCGCCGCTGGTTGGTGAGGTCGACCAGCAGGATCGAGTTCTTCGCCACCAGGCCGATCAGCAGCGTGAGGCCGATCATCGAATAGATGTTGAGCGACTGGCCGGTCGCCCACAGCGCGGCCACGCCGCCGATGATGGCCAGCGGCTGCGCCAGCATGATGATCAGCGGCTGCAGGAATGAGTTGAACTGGCTGGCCAGCACCATGTAGAGCAGCACCAGCGCCAGCGTGAAGGCGAAGGCCATGTATTTCTGCGTCTTGCCGAACTCCTCGGCCTGGCCGATGAACTTCACCCGGTAGCCGGCCGGCAGCAGCTCGGCGGCGGTCTCGCGCACCTTGACGACGGCGTCGCCGAGCGGAATGGTCGGCGAGGCGAAGAAAGTGGCCGCGTACTGCAGGTCGAAGCGGCCGATCACCGCCGGGCCGAGCTGCTCGCGGAAGGAAGCCACGGCATCCAGCCGCACCATCCTGCCGTCCCTGGATCGCAGGAAGATCCGGCCGAGGTCGGCGGGCCGGGTGAATTCCCCGTCGCGCGCCTTGAGGCGGATGTCGTAGCGGCTGCCGTCGCCCGGTTCGTCGTTGAACTTGGCGATGTCGATGCCGCCGGTGAGCATGTTCACCGCCAGCGCGACGTCCTGCGAGGCGAGTCCGGCGGCGGCAATGCGCGTGCGGTCGGGCTGGAAGACGAGTTGCGGCAGGTCGAGCTGCAGGTCGGTGTCGAGGCGGCCGATGGCGGGATCGGCGGCGAGCCGCCCCTGCAGCTCGCGCGTCAGGCGGCCGACTTCCTGCAGGTTTTCGCCCGTCAGCACGAACTGCAGCGGATCGCCGCGCTGGCCCTGCACCAGCGGGTAGGGTGCGGCGAAGGCGCGCGCGCCGGGGATGGTCGCCAGCTCCTGGCGGATGACCGGCAGGATGTCCTGCTGCCGGATCGTGCGCTGCTCGCGCGGCGCCATGCGCACCACCACCAGCCCCTGGTTCACCTGGCCGACGCTGCCCAGGCCGATGAGGGCGAATTCGGTGACGACTTCCTTGTGGCCGCTGAGGATCGCCTCGACCAGGCGCAGGCGCGAATCGGTGTACTCGATCGAGGAGCCGAGCGGGGTCCGCAGGTAGACGAGGAAGCGGCCCTCGTCCTGGTCCGGCGCGAAGCCCTTGCCGATGCTGGCGAAGGGCAGCCAGCTCGCCGCCAGCGCGGCGAGCGTCAGGCCGACCACCTTCCAGCGGTGGGCGAGCGCCAGGCCGAGCAGCCGGCGGTAGAGGCGATCGAGGCCCTCGAAAAACCGGTCGAGGCGGTGGTAGAGCGCGCCGTGGCGCTTCTGCACCCTGAGGTAGCGCGAGCAGAGCATCGGCGTCAGCGTCAGCGAGACGAACAGCGAAACCAGCACGCCGAAGGTGACCACCACGGCGAAGGAACGGAAGAACTGGCCGATGATGCCGGAGAGGAAGATCACCGGGGCGAAGATCGACACCAGCGACAGCGTCGCGGCGATGACGGCGAAAACCACTTCGCGGCTGCCGTTCACCGCCGCTGCGAGCGGGTCCGGGTCGATCTCCTCGCGGTGGCGGTAGATGTTCTCGAGCACGACGATGGCGTCGTCCACCACCACGCCGATCAGCAGCAGCAGCGCCAGCATGGTGAGCGAGTTGAGCGTGTAGCCGAAGAAGTGGATGACGGCGATGGCGCCCAGCAGCGAAACCGGGATGGCGAGCGAGATGATCAGCGTCGAGCGCACCGAGCGCAGGAAGAACCAGACGACCAGCGCGGCGAGGAGCGTGCCTTCGACCAGGTGCTCCTTCAGCGAGGCGACGATTTCCTCGATGAAGACGGCATCGTTGGAGACGACGGTGAGGCGCATGCCCGGCGGCAGCTGCGGGCGGATTTCGTTCTCCAGGCGCGCCCTGACCCTGCCGGCGATCTCGACGGTGTTGGTGTTGGTGATCTTGACGATGCCCAGGCCGATGGTCGTCTCGCCGTTGAAGCGCGCCAGCTGGCGGAAGTCGGAGAGGCCGTCCTCGAGGTCGGCGATGTCCTTCAGGCGCACCGGCGCGGCGCCGCGGTAGCCGACGATCAGCTGCGCCAGGTCGTCGAGGCGGTGGAACTCCAGATCGAGCTTGACCAGGCTCTCGGTGGTCTTGCCGACGACGAAGCCGCCGGCGAGCTGGACGTGTTCCCGGGCGAAGGCTTCGGCGATGTCCTGCGCCGTGATGCCGTGGGCGGTCATGCGGTCGGGGCGCAGATGCACGCGCAGGGTGCGGTCGCGGCGGCCGCCCAGGCGCACCTCGCCGACGCCGTCGATGGTCTCCAGCTTTTTCTTGACGACGTTGAGGGCGTACTGGTTGAGCTGCTGCTGGGTGCGGTCGCCCTGCAGCGCCAGCCACATGATCGGCTGGGCGTTGGTCTCGACCTTGGCCACCACCGGCGGGTCGGCGTCCTTCGGCAGGCGGCGCAGCACCTGGTTCACCTTGGCCTGCACCTCGTTGAAGGCGACGTCGATCCTCTTTTCCAGATTGAAGGTGATGTTGATCACCGAGACGCCGGGCGAGGAGGTGGACTGGATGTGCTCGATGCCGGGCACGCTGTTCACCGAAGTCTCGATGACGTTGGTGACGCTGGCGTCGACGATGTCCGGGTTGGCGCCCTTCAGCACCGTGACGACGGAAACCACCGGGAATTCGATGTAGGGAAAGCGGTCCATGCCGATGCGCTGGTAGCCGATCAGGCCGAACAGCACCAGCACGCCGGAGAGCATCCAGGCCAGGACGTGGCGCCGGATGGAAAGCTCGGGCAGGTTCATTTCTTCGCGGCCGCCGCCTCGCCGTGCTGCGCAGACTGACTTTCCGCTGCAGGTTTGCCGCGCTCCTGCACGATGACGGCGGCCTCGTGCGTCAGGAAGCCGGCGCCGTCGAGCGCCACGGTGGTGCCGGCCGGCAGGCCCTTGAGAATCTCCACCAGGCCGCCGCGCCGGGCGCCGGCCTCGACCACGCGCTGCTCGGCGCGGCCGCCGACGATGGCATACACCACCTTGCCGGCCGGGCGCAGCACCACGCTCTGCTCGGGCACCAGCACCGCGTCCTCGCGCCGGGCGATGACGACGGCGGCGTTCACCGTGCCGCCGGGGCGCAGGCCCTGCCGGTTGTCGATGTCGACGATGACGTCGAGGGCGCGGCCGGCCTCCGACACGCCGGCCTTGATGTCGCTGACGCGGGCCCGGATCTCGCCGCCCGGCAGAAGCGGCGTAGTGAGCATGACCTCCAGGCCCTTCATCAGGCGCGGCGCGGCGGACTCGGGGAAGGGCAGGTGGGCGCGCAGGCGGCGCGTGGCGACGAACTGGAACAGCGGGTCGCCGACCTTGACGAAGTCGCCGACCGAGGCGATGGTGGTTTCCACAATGCCGTCGAAGGGCGCCACGACGCGCGCCTTGCCCTGGCTGCGGCGGGAGAGCGCGCTGCGGGCGCTCAGGGCGGCGAGCTGTTCGCGCAGGGCGTCGCGCTGGGCGCGGGCGTCCTCGGCGGCGTTCTGCGAGATGAAGCCCTTCTGCGCCAGCTCGCGCTGGCGCTCGACGACGCGCTCCTGCTGCGCCAGCAGGGCCTCGGCGCGCTTCCTCTCGGCCTCGTCGGCGCGGTTCTGCAGGGCGAAATCGCCGGCGTCGATCAGCGCCAGCAAGTCGCCCTGCTTCACCGCCTTGCCGCTGCCGGCCAGCACCCGTACCACCTTGCCGGCCACCTCGGCGCCGAGCTTGGGATCGAGCACCGCCTCCAGCGTGCCGAGGGTTTCCTCGACCACTTCCATGGTGCCGGCGCGGGCCTGGGTGACGGTGATCAGGGTCGGCGGCGGGCCGGCCGGCTTCTTCTCCTCGGCCTTCTGGCAGGCGGCGAGCGCCAGGGCGGCGGCGAGCAGGGCGAGGCGACAGCGGATCATGTGGCCGGCCGCGGCATCGATCAGGGCAGGATATGCTCGCCGGCGAAGAGCTGCGCGACGCTTTCGCGCTCGCGGATCAGGTAAGCGCGGCCGCCATCGACCAGCACTTCCGCCGCGCGCGGCCGCGTGTTGTAGTTCGAGCTCATCACCATGCCATAGGCGCCGGCCGACATCACCGCCAGCAGGTCGCCGGGGGCGACGGCCAGGCGGCGGGCGTGGCCGAGGAAGTCGCCGCTCTCGCAGACCGGGCCGACGACTTCATACTCCGCCGCTGCCGCTGCGCCCTGGCGGACGGGCAGGATGTCGTGCCAGGCATCGTAGAGCGCCGGCCGCATCAGGTCGTTCATGGCGGCATCGACGATGGCGAAGTTTTTCTCTTCGCCGTGCTTCAGGTATTCGATGCGCGTGAGCAGCACGCCGGCATTGCCGACCAGGGCCCGGCCCGGCTCGAAGAGAATCCTTTCCCTGCGGCCGGCCAGTTGCGCCAGGACCGGGGCGAGATAGTCGGCGACCGGGAGCGGCGCCTCGTCGCGATAGCGGATGCCGATGCCGCCGCCCAGGTCGATATGGCGCAGCGCGATGCCGGCGGCGGCGAGCTGCTCGACGAGGGCCAGCACCTTGCCGGCCGCCTCGGCGGCCGGGGCCGGATCGAGCAGCTGCGAGCCGATGTGGCAGGCAATGCCTGTCACCTCGATGTGCGGCAGCGCCGCTGCCTGCCGGTAGAGGGTCGGCGCCTCCCTGTAGGCGACGCCGAACTTGTTGCTGCGCAAGCCGGTGGAAATGTAGGGATGCGTCTTGGGGTCGACGTCGGGATTTACCCGCAGCGCGATCGGCGCCTTTTTTCCTGCCTGGCCGGCAATGTCGTCGAGCCGTTCCAGCTCGGCGGCGGATTCCACGTTGAAGCAGAAGATGCCGGCGGCCAGCGCCTGGCGCATTTCCTCGGTCGTCTTGCCGACGCCGGAAAACACCACCCGTGACGGGTCGCCGCCGGCGGCGGCGACGCGCGCCAGCTCGCCGCCGGAGACGATGTCGAAGCCGGCTCCGGCGCGGGCGTACAGGTTCAGGATGGCGAGGTTGGAATTGGCCTTGACGGCGTAGCAGACCATCGCGTCGCGGCCGGCCAGCGCCAGGCGGAATTCGCCCAGTCGAGCCTCCAGCGCGGCGCGCGAATAGACGTAGCAGGGCGTGCCATGCCTGGCGGCCAGCTCGGGCAGGGGCACCTCCTCGGCATGGAGGATGCCGTCACGATAGGCAAAGCAGCTCATCGCGCGGGGTTTCCGCCGGCTTTGCTATCATCGGCGGGCGGGGTCTGCGTCGCCGTTTGTGCGGCGCCGGCCGGCGTCGGTCTTGGCGGCAGCGAGAGCGAAGTCCGTGTGCCGCAAGCGGCAAGCAGGGCCAGCGCCAGGATGGCGATGATCGGTGTACGCATGATGAGGCGATGTTAGCAGAATGGACGAAACCGAGTTTGATGCGCTGGCCAAGGCGGCGCTGGAGCGGATGGAGCATGCGCTGGACGGCTGCGGCGCCGATATCGATTACGAGCTGCAGGCGGGCGGCGTGCTGGAGCTGGAGTTCGGCGACGGCAGCAAGATCATTGTCAACCGCCATGCCGCGGCCCGCGAAATCTGGGTGGCGGCCCGTTCGGGCGGCTTCCATTTCCGCTACCTGGACGGCCGCTGGCTGGGCACCCGGGACGGCATCGAGCTGTTCGAGGCCCTGAGCCGGCTGGTCTCGGATCAGTCCGGGGAAAACGTCGTCCTGACTTGATCAGCCCGGGTTGGCCTGCTGCGGGGCCATTCTCTGAGGCGATTCGGCGTCGCCGCTATCGGGCGGGGGCGGCGGCAGGCTTTCCTTGTAGATCAGCTCGGTGCCCTTCTCCGGCTCGGCGGCACCCACGGCCGGAATCCTGATGCTGACCAGGCCTTCGGGCGCGGGCATCTGAGACTCGGGCACGTTCTTCAATGCCTTTTCCATGTAGCCCATCCAGATCGGCAGGGCGGCGAAACCGCCGGTCTCGCCGTTGCCCAGCTTCTTCGGCTGGTCGAAGCCGATCCAGGCGATGCCGACCAGCGTCGGCTGGTAGCCGCAGAACCAGGCATCGACGAAGTCGTTGGTGGTGCCGGTCTTGCCTGCCAGGTCGCCCCGCTTCAGCTGGAGCGCCCGCGTCGCCGTGCCGCGACGGACCACATCGCGCATCATGCTGTCCATCAGGTAGGCGTTGCGCGGGTCGATGATCCGCAGGCTCTCCTCGCCCGCCTGGACGGGACGGGCTTCCGCCAGCACGTTGCCCTTGTCGTCGAGGATCTGCTTCACGATATAGGGCTGGATCAGGTAGCCGCCGTTGGCGAATGCGGCATAGCCGGCCAGATGCTGCCAGGGCGTCACGCTGCCGGCGCCCAGCGCCATGGTGAGATAGGGCGGGTGCTTGTCGGCATCGAAGCCGAAGCGGGTGACGTAGTCCTGTGCGTACTGGGTGCCGATCGATTTCAGGATGCGGATGGAGACCAGGTTTTTCGATTTCGCCAGCCCCGTGCGCATGCTCATCGGGCCTTCGTACTTGCCGTCGTAGTTTCTCGGCTCCCAGGCCTGGCTGCCGGTTTCCGCGGCGGAAACCACCAGCGGCTCGTCCTCGATGATGCTGGCCGGCGTGAAGCCCTTTTCGAGAGCCGCGGAATAGATGAAGGGCTTGAAGCTGGAGCCCGGCTGGCGCCAGGCCTGCGTCACGTGGTTGAACTTGTTGCGGTTGAAGTCGAACCCGCCGACGAGGGCGCGGATGGCGCCGTCGGCCGGGCTGGCGGCGACGAAGGCGGCCTCGACTTCTGGAAACTGCACGATCTGCCAGCCGCCCTTGTCGTCCTTCTGCACGTGGATGATGGCGCCCCGGCGCAGGCGCTTGTTGGCGGGCGCCTTGTCGTCGAGCATGCGCTGCGCGAACTTCAGCCCGTCGCCGGAAACCTGCACGGTTTCGCCGCCCCTGCGGTAGGCCTTCACGAGCTTCGCCCCCGCCTCCAGGATGACCGCGGCATGGATGTCGTCCGAATCGGGCTCGTCCTGCAGGGCTTCCTCCAGCGTTTCGTCCGGGGCGGTGCCCGCCTCGCCGAGATCCGCATATCCCCTGGCGCCGCGATAGCCGTGGCGCTTGTCGTATTCGAGCACGCCGCGCCGCAGGCTGGCATACGCCGCCTCCTGGTCCGCCTTGAGGATGGTGGTGATGACGCGCAGGCCGCGCGTATAGGCCTCTTCCTGGAAGCGCTCGAAGGCCATCTGCCGCGCCATTTCCGCCACGTAGTCGGCCCGCACGCCGAACTCGTTCACGTCGCGCTTGATGCGCAGATCCTCCTTCTTCGCCTCGGCGAACTCGGCGTCGCTGATGAAATCCAGCTCGTGCATGCGGCGCAGGACATAGAGCTGGCGCAGCTTGGCGCGCTTCGGGTTGGCCACCGGGTTGAAGCTGGATGGCGCCTTGGGCAGGCCCGCCAGCATGGCGGCCTCGGCCAGGCTGATGCCTTTCAGCGGCTTGCCGTAGTAGATCTGCGCCGCCGCCGCGAAACCGTAGGCGCGCTGGCCCAGGTAGATCTGGTTGATGTAGATCTCGAAAATCTCGTCCTTGGACAGATTGCTCTCTATCTTGAATGCCAGCAGCGCCTCGTACACCTTGCGGGACAAGGTCTTCTCGCTCGACAGGAAGAAGTTGCGCGCCACCTGCATGGTGATGGTGCTGGCGCCCTGCCGCTTGCCGCCGCCGGTGAAATTGGCCCAGGCGGCGCGCAGCACGCCCTGCGTGTCCACGCCGGGATGCTGATAGAAGCGCTCGTCTTCCGCCGCCAGAATGGCGTGCTTCATCAAGGGCGGCACGTCCCCGATGCGGACGAGCGCGCGCCGCTCCTCTCCGAACTCGCCGATCAGATGGCCATCGGCGGTATAGACCCTCAGCGGTATCTTGGGCTGATACTCGGTCAGGGCTTCGAGCGAAGGCAGTTGCGGGTAGGCCAGGACGACAACGATGGCCATCAAGGCAAAGCCGATGAGGGCTAGACCAGCTAGAAAAATGGCCGGGTAGGCAATCCGGCGCAACAGGGCGGCGGGCAAGGAGGAACTCGGAGTCATGCGAAGCGCGCAATTATATGCCCTGCCCTCCGGATTTGAGGCTCGGCCACGGAGGCCCTTGGGGAAAAGCCCGGACGGGCACGGTATTGCATTTAACTTTCAAGATGTTATCCGTTGAGAATGGGGTCGGGAGTGAAGTGTTGGGGAAAGACGACAACCGGCAGGAAAATTAACTTTACATAAGCCATAGTTGCTGCTAGGATTTAATGTAAATTATCCGTATTGCGTCTAACTAACGAGAATTCAAAAGGATTTTTCTTGGAAATCGATCTCTCGATATTCAATCCCAAGGCGCGCCCGCTGCTCGGTCTCGACATCAGTTCCTCCTCCATCAAGGTGGTGGAGCTGTCCGAGGCGACCAAAGGCAGCTACAGGATTGAACGCTACGCGATAGAAACCCTGACGCGAGATGTCGTGGTGGATGGCAACATCACCAACCTCGATGCGGTCGCCGAAGCCATCCGGCGCGCCTGGAAGCGCCTGGGCACGACGACGCGCTATGTGGCCATGGCATTGCCGACGGCCGCCGTCATTACCAAGAAAATCATCGTTCCTGCCGGACTGCGCGAGCGCGAACTCGAAGTGCAGGTCGAATCGGAAGCCAACCAGTACATACCCTTCGCCCTGGACGAAGTGAACCTGGATTTTCAGGTCGTCGGCCCCGCTCCGAGCAGCCCGGAGGAGGTGGAAGTCCTGATTGCCGCCTCCCGCAAAGAGAAAGTCGAGGATCGCGTGGCCGTGGCCGAGGCGGCAGGATTGAAGCCGCTGGTCATGGATGTCGAATCGTATGCCGCGCAGGCGGCATTCGAAATGGTCGAGAGCCAGTTTCCGGAGGGGGGCAAGAACCAGGTGATCGCCCTCGTCGATATAGGCGCAAACGTCACCAACGTCACCATCCTGCGCAACGACCAGCCGGTGTATGCCCGCGAGCAGGCCTTCGGCGGCGGCCAGCTGACCCAGGACATCATGCGCCAGTACGGCATGAGCCAGGAAGAGGCCGAAACGGCCAAGCGCTCGGGCAACCTGCCCGAGAATTACGAGTCCGACCTGCTGCGCCCGTTCCTGGAAAATCTCGCGCTGGAAGTCTCCCGGGCGCTGCAGTTCTTCTTCACCTCGACCCAGTACAACCAGGTCGACCACATCGTTCTTTCGGGCGGTTGTGCCGTCATCCCCGGGGTGGATGAAACGGTGGCGGGACGAACCCAGATCAATACGGTCATCGCCAATCCCTTTGCCAACATGGCGCTGTCCCAGCGCATCCGACCGAAGAACCTGGCGACCGAGGCGCCCTCCCTGATGGTGGCCTGCGGGCTTGCGCTACGGAGGTTCGATCAGTGATCCGCATCAATCTGCTGCCCCATCGCGAGGAAAAGCGCAAGGCCCAGCGCCAGCAGTTCTATGCGCTGTCAGGCCTGATTGTCGTCCTCGCCATCCTCATCGTGGTTCTGGTGCATGGCGTCATTGCCGGCTACATCGGCCAACAGGAGAGCAAGAACGATTTCCTCAAGAAGGAGATTGCCGCGCTCGACAAGGAAATCGACGAGATCAAGCGCCTGAAGGAGCAGACCAATGCGCTGCTGACGCGCAAGGGGGTGATCGAATCCCTGCAGAACAGCCGGACCGAAACGGTGCAGATGTTCAACGAGCTCTCCCGCCAGGTGCCGGCCGGCATCTACCTGAAATCGCTGAGGCAGGCGGGAAACCGGGTCTACCTCGTCGGCTACGCGCAGTCGAATGCCCGCGTGTCGACGCTGATGCGCAACCTCGATGCCTCCCCCATGTTCGAAAAGCCGGACCTCGTCGAGATCAAGGCGATCAGCCTGAACAATCGCCGTTATGCCGAATTCAATCTTGAAATCATCATTACCCAGACATCGGCGGCGGGCACCGACGCCAAGCCGGCGAAGCAGGCTCACTTGCCCAGGCAGGACAAGCTAGCATGAAGAAACCCAGCATGCCCAAGCTGCCGGCGATCCCGAAATTCGATTTCCGGTCGCTGGCCGACGACTTCAAGTCCCTCGATCCGAAGGATATCGGTACCTGGCCGTTGCTGCCCAAGATCACCGTCCTTCTCGGCATTTTCCTGGCCCTGCTTGCCGGCGGCTGGTGGTTCGACTGGAAGGAACAGCAGGATCTGCTGGAGGCCAAGGTGGCCCAGGAAGCCAAGCTGAAGGAAGAATACCTGGACAAGAAAAGGCTGGCGGTGAACCTCGAGGAACATCGCAAGCAGCTCGCGGAGATCGACAAGACTTTCGGCGCGCTGCTCAAGCAGCTGCCGAACAAGGCGGAAATGGAGGCGCTGCTGATCGACATCAACCAGGCAGGCCTGGGGCGCGGCCTGCAGTTCGATTTGTTCAAGCCCGGCAGGGAAACCATGAAGGACTTCTATGCCGAATTGCCGATCACGCTGAAAATATCCGGCACCTATAACGATCTGGGGGCGTTTGCGGAGGACATCGCAAAGCTCTCCCGCATCGTGTCGCTGACGAACATCGCGGTGGTGCCGGAGAAGGGCGGGCAGATGAAAATGGACGCCGTTGCGATGACCTATCGCTACCTCGACGACGATGAAATGGCGACGCAGCGCAAGTCCAAGTCGGCCCAGCCCAAAGGAGCCAAGAAATGAGGCGGGCGGCGGCCGTTCTGGCTTGTCTCGTGCTGGCGGCCTGCGGCGGCGAGGAGCACCAGGACCTGCGCCAGTGGATGAAGGAGGCGTCGAAGGACTTCAAGGGCAAGATTCCGCCCCTGCCAGAGATCAAGAGCTTTCCGCCGGTCGCCTACTCGGCCGGCGACCTGCCCGATCCCTTCAACGCCGCCAAGATCGAGCCGGAGAAAAAGCCCGGCGGCGGTGCGCTCAAGCCCGACTTCGACCGGCGCAAGGAACCGCTCGAAGCCTATCCGCTCGAGTCGCTCAAGATGGTGGGCGTGTTGATGAAGGGAAAAATGGTGCACGCCCTCGTTCTCGCGGACAAGAACCTCCACCAGGTGAAGATCGGCAATTACATGGGACAGAATTTTGGAATCATTACCGACATCAGCGAAACCGAAGTGAAACTGAAGGAGCTGGTTCCCGACTCGCTGGGGGACTATGCGGAACGCACAAGCACGCTGCAATTGCAGGAAAGGCAGCAGGAGGGCGCGAAATGAGATTGCATAAAACGATGCTGAGCTGGCTGTATCTTCCGTTCTGCCTGCTGCTGATCCAGCCTGCCTGGGCGCAGAACGCCATCGAGGCGGTGGGGGTAAGCCAGCATGGCGGGGATATCGTGCTGAAATTGACGACCAGCCAGCCCATGGCGTCCGTGCCGGCAAGCTTCAGCGTGGCCAACCCGCCGCGCATCGCATTCGACTTTCCCGACACCGCCAATGCGCTCGGACGCAATGCCCAGACGGTAAACGAAGGAGATCTGCAAAGTTTTAACGTGGTCCAGGTCGGCAACCGCACCCGGGTCGTGCTGAATCTGAAGCAGGTGCGCCAGGCCAAGGCCCGCATCGAGGGGAAGGACCTGTTCATAACGATCGGGAGCGTGGCCGAGGCCGCGCAGGGCAGGGCCGAGGCCGCGGCAGGACAGACCCAGCAGTTTGCGCAAGCCAGGCCCGCCGCAGACAGGAGCAGCGTGCGCGACATCAATTTCCGGCGCGGAAACAACGGCGAAGCGCGCGTCGTGGTGGACCTCTCCGACAGCAATGTCGGCATCGACATCCGCCAGCAGGGGCCCAACCTCGTCGTCGAATTCCAGAACACCGCGCTGCCGGATGCCCTGCGACGCCGGCTCGACGTGGCGGATTTCGCGACGCCGGTCACGGCGGTGAGCACCCAGCCGCAAGGCGACCACGTCCGCATGGTCATTTCCCCCAAGGGCTTGTGGGAGCACAACGCCTACCAGAGCGACAGCCAGTTCGTGGTCGAGGTGAAGCAGTTGATCGAAGACCCGAACAAGCTGGTCCAGGGCAGCCGCCGGGGCTACCAGGGCGAGAAACTGTCGATGAACTTCCAGAACATCGACGTGCGCGCCGTGCTGCAGGTGATCGCCGACTTCACCGACTTCAACATCATCACCAGCGACACCGTGAGCGGCAAGCTCACCCTGCGCCTGAAGGACGTGCCCTGGGACCAGGCCCTGGACATCATCCTCCAGGCCAAGGGCCTGGACATGCGCAAGAACGGCAACGTGATCTGGATCGCGCCGCGCGACGAACTGGCGGCCAAGGAGAAGATAGAGCTCGAGTCCCGCCAGCAGATCACGGACCTCGAACCGGTGCGCACCGAGACCTTCCAGCTGAACTACCACAAGGCCAAGTCGGTATTCGATTTCCTCAAGAACAAGGATCAGACTGCGCTGTCCAGGCGCGGCGCGGTGATTGTCGACGAGCGCAGCAACAAGCTGTTCGTCACCGACGCGCCCTCCCGGCTGGAGGACGTGCGCCGCCTGATAGCGGAAATCGACCTGCCCGCCCGCCAGGTGATGATCGAGGCGCGCATCGTCGAGGCGGAAGACAACTTCACCAAGAACCTGGGTGCCCGTCTTGGATTCAATAACTACCAGCCGAATCATATTTCTGACAATGGTGCGCGGTATCTGGTTGGCGGAGGACTGGCTGACACGGGCTGGCTTACCGGCCAGATATCAACCCAGTCGTTATTTCAGTCCGACCGGTTGAATGTGAATCTTCCCGCTTCGGGGATTTCTGGCAAGCAGGCGGGCCAGTTCTCCTTCGTCCTCTTCAACAACGCCGCGACCCGCTTCCTCAACCTGGAGGTGAGCGCGCTGGAGGCCGACGGCCGCGGCAAGATCATTTCCAGCCCGCGCGTCGTCACGGCCGACCAGATCGAGGCGCTCATCGAGCAGGGCGTCGAGCTGCCCTACCAGCAGGCGACGAGTTCCGGCGCCACCAGCGTTTCGTTCAGGAAGGCCAACCTGGCGCTCAAGGTCAAGCCCCAAATCACCCCGGACGGCCGCGTCAACCTCACGGTGGATGTGAACAAGGATTCGCCGAACACCCAGATCGCCACCGGCGCCGGGGTCGCCATCGACACCAAGCACGTCAGGACGGAGGTGCTGGTCGAGAACGGCGGCACCGTCGTCATCGGCGGCATCTATACGCAGGACGAGCGGAACATCACGACGCGCGTTCCCGTCCTGGGCGACCTGCCGTATGTCGGCTTCCTCTTCAAGCACAACGAGAAAAAGGACAACAAGACCGAATTGCTGGTCTTCATCACGCCGAAGATCATCAGCGAATCGCTCAGCCTGCGCTGAGGCGGCGCGGGGCAGCCTTGGGCCGGCATTGCCGGCCCTTGTTTTTTACGGGGCCGGTGCCGCCTGCTAGAATTCCGGCGTGAAGACCTGCGACAACATCTATTTCGTGGGCATGATGGGCGCGGGCAAGACGACGATAGGACGGCATCTGGCGCGGCGCATGAAAAAGCGCTTCGTCGATTGCGATCACGAGATCGAGGCGCGCACCGGCGTGCGCATCCCGCTTATCTTCGAATTCGAGGGCGAGGAGGGCTTTCGCTGGCGCGAATCCCAGGTCCTGCAGGAATTGACCGGCGAGCGCGGGCTGGTGCTGGCCACCGGCGGCGGCGCCGTGCTGGATGCGGAGAACCGCAGGCGGCTGAGCGCAACCGGCCTGGTGGTCTACCTCAGCGCGCCTCCGGAGGAGTTGTACGCGCGCACGCAGCACGACCGCAATCGCCCCCTGTTGCAGGTGGCCGACCCCCTCGGCAGGATTCGCGAACTGCATGCCTTGCGCGACCCGCTTTACCGCGAGGTGGCCGACATCGTGTTCGAAGGGGGCAGGCGCACGCCGCTGTCCGCGGCGCGCCAGATCGAGACGGAAATACGGAAACGATGCGAACTTTGACCGTTGCGCTGGGCGCGCGCAGCTATCCGATTCACATCGGCCCCGGCCTGCTGGCCCGGCCGGAACTGGTCATGCCCCACCTGAAGGCGCCGCTGGCGGCGATCGTCAGCAACGAGACGGTGGCCCCGCTCTATCTGGCCGGCTTCTCCGCCATGCTGCGTGAGCAGGGGGTGCGGGTGACGGAGATCGTCCTGCCGGACGGGGAGGAGCACAAGAACTGGCAGACGCTCAATCGCATTCACGATGCGCTCCTCGCCAGTCGCTGCGATCGGACGACGACGATCGTCGCCCTGGGCGGCGGCGTCGTCGGCGATCTCGCCGGCTTCGCCGCGGCGACTTACCAGCGCGGGGTGCCCTTCCTGCAGATACCGACGACGCTGCTGGCGCAGGTGGATTCCTCCGTCGGCGGCAAGACCGGCATCAACCATCCTCTCGGCAAGAACATGATCGGCGCCTTCTGGCAGCCGCGCCTGGTGCTGGCCGACACCGATACCCTGGGGACCCTGCCGGAGCGGGAACTGCATGCCGGCCTCGCCGAGGTGATCAAATACGGCCTGATCCGCGATCTGCCTTTCCTGGCATGGCTGGAAGGGCATCTCGACGGGCTGCTGGCGCGCGACACCGAGGCCCTGACCTGTGCCATCGAGCGTTCCTGCGCCAACAAGGCCGAGCTGGTGGCCGAGGACGAGCACGAGTCGGGCGTGCGCGCGCTGCTCAACCTGGGCCATACCTTCGGTCACGCGATCGAGGCGGGCCTGGGCTACGGCGAGTGGCTGCACGGCGAGGCGGTCGCTGCCGGCATGGCGATGGCGGCGGAGCTGTCGCGCCGGCTGGGCTGGCTCTCGGCAGCGGACTGCGCCAGGATAGCCGACCTGCTGCGGCGCGCCGGCCTGCCGGCCCGGGGGCCGGCGCTGGGCGCCGAACGCTACCTTGAACTGATGGCGCTCGACAAGAAGGTCGCGGGGGGAAAGCTGCGGCTGGTGCTGTTGAAGAAAATCGGCGAGGGCGTCGTCAGCGCCGAAGCCGGCGAATCGCTGATCCGCGACGCCATCGAGGCCTGCAGCCGTGGCTGAGCCTGCGCCCTGGGCCGTCTGCGCGGCCAACTCGCGCGGCAGGCGGCATCCGGAACCGGCGCCCGCCGCGCGCAGCGAATTCCAGCGCGACCGCGACCGCGTCGTCCATTCCACCGCCTTCCGCCGGCTGGAATACAAGACCCAGGTTTTCGTTAACCACGAGGGCGACCTGTTCCGCACGCGCCTGACGCACAGCATCGAGGTGGCGCAGATCGCCCGCACCCTGGTGCGCGCCATGCGGCTCAACGAGGATCTGGCCGAGGCCATCGCCCTGGCCCACGATCTGGGCCACACGCCCTTCGGCCATGCCGGCCAGGACGCCCTGAACGCCTGCATGCGCGAGCACGGCGGCTTCGAGCACAACCTGCAGAGCCTGCGCACGGTCGACTTCCTGGAGGAGCGCTACGGCGCCTTCGACGGCCTCAACCTGAGCTACGAGACGCGCGAGGGCATCCTCAAGCACTGCACCCCGAAGAAAGCGCTGGAGCTGGGCGAGGTCGGGCGCCGTTTCGTCGAAGGAACACAGCCCTCCCTGGAAGCCCAGCTGTGCAATCTGGCCGACGAGATCGGCTACAACAATCACGACGTCGACGACGGCCTGCGCTCCGGCCTGATTTTGCCTGAACAGCTGGACGAGGTGGGCATCTGGGCACGCCATGTCGGCGCGGTCCGCAGGGAATTTCCGCTGATCGCCGGACGCCGCCTGATCCACGAGACGGTGCGCCGCATGATCAATTCCCTGGCGGTGGACCTGATCGAAGAGACCGGCCGCAACATTGCCGCGGCCGGCATCGGCAGCCTGGAAGACGTCCGCAAGGCGCCCCCGCTGGCGGCCTTCAGCCAAGCCATGCATGCCGAGCACAAGGCGCTCAAGCATTTCCTGCGCATCAATCTCTACCAGCACCACCAGGTGCTGCGCATGACCAACAAGGCGCGGCGCATCATCAGCGATCTCTTCGGCGCCTTCATGGAGGATTACCGCCTGCTGCCGCCGCAGTATCAGCAGATGGCCAGAAACGACCGGCCGCGGGCCATCGCCGACTACATCGCCGGCATGACCGACCGCTACGCCATCCGCGAACACCGGCGCCTGTTCGCGGTCGGCGAGATATGACCGAAGTGAATCCGGCCGAAGGAAGCACAAAGCCCCCCGAAGGATAAGCCTGCCTCATCCCGTCCAGAAGCATTTCTTGTTGAAGAAGCCGCTGTTTGGCGGTATATTCCGCGGTTCGCCCAAGAGGTTTCGCCCGAAGCCGGCGCGCCACCGTGCCCCGGCTCTTTTTACGGCTGCCGCCCGTCCGGAACCCGGCATTGGCGCGTTTCCGCCGCAGGTCGGCGATGAACTGTGTTTGAGGAAATCGAGATGGTCCTCCCCGCGAAGCAGGGTCTCTACGACCCGTCCCACGAGCACGACGCCTGCGGCGTCGGCTTCGTCGCCAACATCAGGAATGCCAAGAGCCATGCCATCGTCGAGCAGGGCCTGCAGATACTGAAGAACCTCGAACACCGCGGCGCCACCGGCTACGATCCGCTGCTCGGCGACGGTGCCGGCATCCTGGTCCAGATTCCCGACGCCTTCTTTCGCGAGGAGATGGCCAGGCAGGGCATCACCCTGCCGCCGGCAGGGGAATACGGCGTCGGCATGGTGTTTCTGCCGCAGAGCCAGGCCAGCCGCCGCGCCTGCGAACAGGAGATCGAGCGCTCGATCCGCGAGGAGGGACAGACGGTGCTCGGCTGGCGCGACGTGCCGCGGGACAACCGCGGCCTGGCCCAGGCCGCCAAGGACATCGAGCCGATGGTGCGCCAGGTCTTCATCGGCGCCGGCAAGGGGATCAAGGACACCGACGCGCTGGAGCGCAAGCTCTACATCATCCGCAAGGCTTCGGGCCATCACATCCAGGCCCTCAAGCTGGCCGACGGCAAGATGTTCTACGTGACGTCGATGTCGGCGCGCACCGTCGTCTACAAGGGCATGCTGCTCGCCTACCAGGTCGGCGAGTACTTCCTCGACCTGCAGGATGCGCGTCTGGTGACGGCGCTGGCGCTGGTGCACCAGCGCTTTTCCACCAACACCTTCCCGACCTGGGACCTGGCCCACCCCTTCCGCATGATCGCCCACAACGGCGAGATCAACACCCTGCGCGGCAACGTCAACTGGATCCGCGCCCGGCAGAAGGCGATTTCCTCCCCGGTGCTGGGTCGGGACCTCGACAAGGTCTGGCCGCTGATCTACGACGGCCAGTCAGACTCGGCCTCCTTCGACAACGCGCTGGAGCTGCTGGTGATGGGCGGCTACAGCCTGGCCCACGCCATGATGCTGCTCATCCCCGAGGCCTGGGCCGGCAACCCGCTGATGGACGAGGAACGGCGCGCCTTCTACGAATACCACGCCGCCATGATGGAGCCGTGGGACGGCCCCGCTGCGGTGGCCTTCACCGACGGCCGCCAGATCGGCGCCACCCTGGACCGCAACGGACTGCGACCGGCGCGCTACCTCGTCACCGACGACGATCTGGTGGTGATGTCCTCGGAGATCGGCGTGCTGCCGATCCCGGAGGAGCGCATCGTCAAGAAATGGCGCCTGCAGCCGGGCAAGATGTTCCTCATCGATCTCGAGGAAGGCCGCATCATCGACGACGTCGAGATCAAGCAGCAGTTGTCCTCGGCCCGGCCCTACCGCGCCTGGATCGAGGCAACGCGCTATTTCCTCGCCGACCTGCCGGCCGTGGACGGCAAGGCGGCCCTGAAAGAGGCGCTGCTCGACACGCAGCAGGCCTTCGGCTATTCGCAGGAGGACCTCAAGTTCATCCTGCAGCCGATGGCCACCGCCGGCGAGGAGGCCACCGGCTCGATGGGCAACGACTCCGCCCTGCCGGTGCTGTCCGACCGGAACAAGCCGCTCTACGGCTATTTCAAGCAGCTCTTCGCCCAGGTGACGAACCCGCCGATCGACCCGATCCGCGAGGAGATCGTCATGTCGCTCACCTCCTTCATCGGGCCGAAGCCGAACCTGCTCGGCGTGGACGAGACCGATCCGATGCTGCGCCTGGAAGTGCACCAGCCGGTGCTCTCGGGCGAGGACCTCGCCAAGCTGGTGAATATCGACAAGCTGACCGGCGGCCGCTTCCGCGCCCTGGTGCTCGACATCACCTACCCGGCGAAGCAGGGCGCCGCCGGCATGGAAAAGGCGCTGGCGAAACTGCGCGCCGACGCCGAGAAGGCCGTCGGCAGGTACAACGTGCTGATCCTCTCCGACCGCGCCGTGTCGCGCGAGCGCGTGGCGATCCCGGCGCTGCTCGCCTGCTCGGGCGTGCATCACCATCTGGTGCGCCATGGCCTGCGCACCAGCGCCGGCCTGGTGGTGGATACCGGCTCGGCGCGCGAGGTGCACCACTTCGCCCTGCTCGCCGGCTACGGCGCCGAGGCGGTCTGTCCGTGGCTCGCCTTCGAGACCCTGGCCGACATGGCCCCTTCCCTGAGAGTTGAAGCGAAGGAGGCCAAGAAGCGCTTCGTCAAGGCGATCAACAAGGGCCTGCTGAAGGTGATGTCCAAGATGGGCATCTCGACCTATCAGTCGTATTGCGGCGCGCAGATCTTCGAGGCCATCGGCCTGAATTCGGCCTTTGTCGCCGAGTACTTCACCGGCACCGCCAGCAACGTGCAGGGCATCGGACTGGCCGAGGTGGCCGAGGAGACGGAGCGCACGCACCGCGAGGCCTTCGGCGCCGATCCGGTGCTCGCCTACGCCCTGGAGGCCGGCGGCGAATACGCCTGGCGCACGCGCGGCGAGGCGCACATGTGGACGCCGGACTCCATCGCCAAGCTGCAGCATGCGACGCGCTCGGGCAAGTATGAGACCTACAAGGAATATGCCCGGCTGATCAACGACCAGTCGCAGCGTTTCATGACCCTGCGCGGCCTGTTCGAGATTCGCCCGGCCGGCAAGCCCGTGCCGCTGGAGGAAGTCGAGCCGGCCAAGGAGATCGTCAAGCGCTTCGCCACCGGCGCCATGTCGCTCGGCTCGATCTCGACCGAGGCGCACACCACGCTGGCCGTCGCCATGAACCGCATCGGCGGCAAATCGAACACCGGCGAGGGCGGCGAGGACGCCGCGCGCTACCAGTCCCTCAAGGGCGGCGAGACGCTCTCCGCCCTGATCGGCGGCAGCCGCGTTGCGCGCGACCTGACGCTGGCCGAGGGCGACTCCCTGCGCTCGAAGATCAAGCAGGTCGCCTCCGGCCGCTTCGGCGTCACCGCCGAGTATCTTGCCAGCGCCGACCAGATCCAGATCAAGATGGCGCAGGGCGCGAAACCCGGCGAGGGCGGCCAGCTGCCCGGCCACAAGGTCTCCGAGTACATCGCCAAGCTGCGCTTCTCGGTGCCCGGCGTCGGCCTGATTTCGCCGCCGCCGCACCACGACATCTATTCCATCGAGGACCTGGCCCAGCTCATCCACGATCTGAAGAACGCCAACCCGCAGGCCTCGATCTCGGTCAAGCTGGTGTCGGAAGTCGGCGTCGGCACGGTGGCGGCGGGCGTCTCCAAGGCGAAGGCCGACCACGTCACCATCTCGGGCCACGACGGCGGCACCGGCGCTTCGCCCTGGTCGTCGATCAAGCACGCCGGCACGCCCTGGGAATTGGGCCTGGCCGAGACGCAGCAGACGCTGGTCATGAACCGCCTGCGCGGCCGCATCGCCGTCCAGGTCGACGGCCAGATGAAGACCGGCCGCGACGTGCTGATCGGCGCGTTGCTCGGCGCCGACGAGTTCGGCTTCGCCACGGCGCCGCTGGTGGTCGAGGGCTGCATCATGATGCGCAAGTGCCACCTCAACACCTGCCCGGTGGGCGTGGCGACGCAGGATCCGGTGTTGCGCCAGCGCTTCACCGGCCAGCCGGAACACGTGGTGAACTACTTCTTCTTCGTCGCCGAGGAAGTGCGCGAGCTGATGGCGCAGATGGGCATCCGCACGATCAACGAGCTGATCGGCCGCTCCGACCTGCTCGACATGAAGCGCGGCATCGCCCACTGGAAGGCGAAAGGACTCGATTTCACGAAGATCTTCGCCCAGCCGAGGGTGCCGGCCGAGGTGGCGCGCCATCAGTGCGAAGAGCAGGACCACGGCCTGGCGCGCGCGCTCGACCATCAGCTGATCGCCCAGGCCCGGCCCGCGCTGGAGCAGGGGCGCAAGGTGAGGATCGAGACGCCGGTGCGCAACGTCAACCGCACCGTCGGCACCATGCTTTCCTACGAGGTGGCGCGCCGCCACGGCCATGCCGGCTTGCCGGACGACACCATTCACGTCAGCCTGACCGGCACGGCGGGGCAGAGCTTCGGCGCCTTCCTGGCGAAGGGCGTCACGCTGGAGCTCACCGGCGAAGCCAACGACTACGTCGGCAAGGGCCTCTCCGGCGGACGCCTCGTCGTCAGGCCCGCGCCGGCCTTCCGCGGCACGCCGGAGGAGAACATCATCGTCGGCAACACCGTGCTCTACGGCGCCATTGCCGGCGAGTGCTACTTCCGCGGGGTCGCCGGCGAGCGCTTCGCCGTGCGCAACTCGGGCGCGACGGCCGTCGTCGAGGGCGTCGGCGATCACGGCTGCGAGTACATGACCGGCGGCACGGTGGTCGTCCTCGGCCAGACCGGGCGCAACTTCGCCGCCGGCATGAGCGGCGGCGTCGCCTACGTGCTGGACGAGGCAGGCGGCTTCGAGCAGCGCTGCAACCTCTCCATGGTGGCGCTGGAGCCCGTGCCGGAGGAAGAGGCGGCGAGCGAGACGGGCGAAGTCGAGTCGCACGGCAAGGTGGATGTGCGCCACCTCGGCCGCGCCGACGACGAGCTGCTGCGCTCCCTGATCGAGAAACACGCGCAGCATACCGGCAGCGAGCGCGCCCGCCGCATCCTGGCGAACTGGGAGCGCTACCGCGCCAGGTTCGTCAAGGTCATGCCGAACGAGTATCGCCGCGCGCTCAAGGAATTGGCCGCGCAGAACAATCAACTTGAGGCAGCATAATGGGTAAGCCGACCGGTTTCCTCGAATTCCAGCGCCTGTCCGAAGCCCACGAGGCCAGGGAAGCGCGCCTGAAGCATTATCGCGAGTTCGTCCATCGCCTCGCCGACGAGCAGGCCGCCCAGCAGGGCGCGCGCTGCATGGACTGCGGCATCCCCTTCTGTTCGAGCGGCTGCCCGGTGAACAACATCATTCCGGACTGGAACGACCTGGTCTACCGCGGCAACTGGAAGCAGGCCATCGAGGCGCTGCATTCGACCAACAACTTTCCGGAAGTCACCGGCCGCGTCTGCCCGGCGCCCTGCGAGGCGGCGTGCACGCTGAACATCAACGACGACGCCGTCGGCATCAAGTCGATCGAGCACGCCATCATCGACAAGGCCGGCGAGAACGGCTGGGTGCTGCCGCAGCCGCCGGCAAAGAAGACAGGGAAGAAAGTTGCCGTCGTCGGTTCCGGCCCGGCAGGCCTGGCCTGCGCCCAGCAGCTGGCGCGCGCCGGCCACGACGTCACGGTGTTCGAGAAGAACGATCGCATCGGCGGCCTGATGCGCTACGGCATCCCCGACTTCAAGCTCGACAAGCGCCTGCTCGACTGGCGCATGGCGCAGATGTCCGTCGAGGGCGTCAGCTACAGAACCGGCGTCATGGTGACCGGCACCGCGCTGCCGTCGGGCGTGGCCTGCGACGCGAACAAGACCGTCGGCGCCGGAAAGCTGCTCAAGGATTTCCACGCCGTGGTGCTGGCCGGCGGCGCCGAGCATCCGCGCGACCTCGCGATCCCGGGACGCCAGCTGGCCGGCGTGCATTTCGCGCTGGAGTTTCTCATCCCGCAGAACCGGGAAGTCGCCGGCGGCGGCAGGAACCCGATCTCGGCGCGCGGCAAGCATGTCGTGGTGATCGGCGGCGGCGACACCGGCTCCGACTGCGTCGGCACTTCCAACCGCCACGGCGCCGCCTCGGTCACCCAGTTCGAGCTGCTGCCGCAGCCGCCGGTAAAGGAGAATGGCCCGCTCACCTGGCCCTACTGGCCGCTCAAGCTGCGCACCTCGTCTTCACACGAGGAAGGCTGCAGCCGCGATTGGTCCATCGCCACCAAGGAGTTCGTCGGCGAGAAAGGGAAGCTGAAGGCGCTCAAGGCCGTGCGTCTGGCGTGGAAGGACGGCCGGATGGCCGAGATCGCCGGCAGCGAGTTCGTCGTTCCGGCCGACCTGGTCTTCCTCGCCATGGGCTTCGTCTCCCCGGTGGGTGGCGTGCTCGACGCCTTCGGCGTGGCGAAGGATGCCCGCGGCAACGCCCGGGCGACGACCGACGGGGAAGGCTGCTACCGGACGAACGTCGACAAGGTCTTCGCCGCCGGCGACATGCGCCGCGGCCAGTCGCTGATCGTCTGGGCGATCCGCGAGGGCCGGCAGTGCGCCCGTGCGGTGGATGAGTTCCTCATGGGCAGCTCGACCCTGCCGCGCTGACAGGAATCAGAGCTCGGGAATCAGGAATCAGAACCCGACGGGATTTTCCCCGCCATGGGATAAAATTCCGCCAACGGGTTCCTGACATCTGATTCCTGATCCCTGAAATGAACGTCGTCATCCTCGCCGCCGGCCGGGGCAAGCGCATGCGCTCCGAACTGCCCAAGGTCCTGCACCGCCTGGGCGGGCGGCCGCTGCTGGCGCATGTGCTGGAGACGGCGCGCGAGCTCGGCGCCGGCCGCATCTGCGTCGTCTATGGCCATGGCGGCGAGGCGGTGCGCGAGGCCCTCGATGCCGCCGACCTCATCTGGGTACGGCAGGAGGAGCAGCTCGGCACCGGCCACGCCGTCCTGCAGACACTGACTTTTCTCGACGCCGCCGCGCCCACCCTGGTGCTCTACGGCGACGTGCCGCTGATCGGCGCGACCACCCTGTCGCGCCTGATCGAAGCGGCCGGCAGCGGTCTCGGCGTGCTGACGGACGACCTGGACGATCCGAGCGGCTACGGCCGCATCGTGCGCGACGACGACGGCCGCATCGTGCGCATCGTCGAGGAGCGCGACGCCTCGGACGATGAGCGCGCCATCGGCGAGATCAACACCGGGTTCATGGCCGCGCCGACCGCGGCGCTGATGCGCTGGCTGCCGGCGCTCGGCAACGACAACGCGCAGGGCGAGTATTACCTGACCGACATCGTCCGGCTGGCGATTGCCGAGGGCATGCAGGTGGCGACCGCCCAGCCGGATGCCGAGTGGGAGATCCTCGGCGTGAACAGCAAGGTGCAACTGGCCGAACTGGAACGCATCCACCAGCGCCGCAACGCACTGCTGCTGATGGAGCAGGGCGTCACGCTGCTCGACCCGGACCGCATCGACGTGCGCGGCGAGCTCGATTGCGGGCGGGACGTGACGATCGACGTGAACTGCGTGTTCGAGGGCCGCGTCGTGCTCGGCGACGGCGTCGAGGTCGGCGCGCATTGCGTGCTGAGGAACGCCGTCATCGGCGCCGGCACGCGCATCGCGCCTTTCAGCCACCTCGATGAGGCCGGGGCCGGCCCCGGCTGCGTCATCGGCCCCTATGCGCGGCTGCGTCCCGGCACCAGGCTCGGCGAGGACGTGCATATCGGCAATTTCGTCGAGGTGAAGAACAGTACGGTGGCGGACGGCTCCAAGGCCAACCATCTCGCCTATGTCGGCGACGCCACCGTCGGCCGCAACGTCAACGTCGGCGCCGGCACCATCACCTGCAACTACGACGGCGCCAACAAGCACCGCACGGTGATCGAAGACGACGTTTTCATCGGCTCCGACACCCAGCTCGTCGCGCCGGTCACCGTCGGCCGCGGCGCCACCCTTGGCGCCGGCACCACCCTGACCCAGGACGCGCCGCCGGACAAGCTGACCATCTCGCGCGCGCGGCAGGTGACCGTGCCGGGCTGGAAACGGCCGTCGAAGAAGTGAGCGGTTAGCGGTGAGCGGTGAGCGGTTCGCCCGCCCACCGCTTACCGCTCACTGCTTACCGCTTGCGAGAACATTATGTGTGGCATCGTCGCCGCGGTCGCCGACCGCAACATCGTCCCGATCCTGATCGAGGGCCTGCGCAAGCTCGAGTACCGCGGCTACGACTCGGCCGGCCTCGCCGTTTATAACGGCGGCATGCAGCGCCTGCGCGCCGTCGGCCGCGTGGCGGAGCTGGCGACGCGCGCAGAAGGGCTTGCCGCCGGCAGCGGCATCGCCCACACGCGCTGGGCCACCCACGGCGTGCCTTCCGAGCGCAACGCCCACCCGCATGTCTCGGGCGATCTGGCGGTGGTGCATAACGGCATCATCGAGAACTACGCCGAAATCAAGGCCCGCCTGGCCGGCCTCGGCTATGCCTTCGTCTCGGAGACCGACACCGAGGTGATTGCCCATCTCATCGAGCACAAGCGCAAACTGCAGGCCGATCTGCTCGCCGCCGTGCGTGCCGCCTGCGCCGAGCTGGTCGGCGCCTATGCCATTGCCGTGCTCTCCGAGAGCGAACCGCAGCACGTCGTCGTGGCGCGGCACGGCGCGCCGCTGCTGCTGGGGCTCGCCGAGAACGGCCACTACGCCGCATCGGACACGGCGGCGCTGCTGCAGGTGACGCGCACGCTGATCTACCTCGAGGACGGCGACATCGCCGAACTCACCCGCGGCGGCGTGCATATAGTGCGTGCCGACGGCTCCCCGGTGGAACGGCCAAAGCACGAGAGCACGCTTTCCGCCGACGCGGTGGAGCTGGGGCAATACCGCCACTACATGCAGAAGGAAATCTTCGAGCAGCCGCAGGCGCTGGCCAACACCCTGGAGATGATCGGCGCGGCGCATGCCGTCTCGCCGCAGCTGTTCGGCGTCGGCGCAGCGGAGATGCTCTCCGATGCCAGGAGCGTGCTGATCCTCGCCTGCGGCACCAGCTACCATGCCGGGCTGACGGCGCGCTACTGGATCGAGCAGATCGCCGGGCTGCCCTGCAACGTCGAGATCGCCAGCGAGTACCGCTATCGCGCCTCGGTGCCGCACCCGGAAACCCTGGTCGTCGCCGTCTCGCAGTCGGGCGAGACGGCCGACACCCTGGCGGCGCTGAAGCACGCCCGCGTGCTCGGCCAGTCGCGCACCCTGGCCCTCTGCAACGTGCCGGAATCGGCCATCGTGCGCGAGGCGGCGCTGAAATTCCTCACCCGCGCCGGGCCGGAGATCGGCGTTGCCTCGACCAAGGCCTTCACCACCCAGCTTGCCGCCCTGTTCCTGCTGGCGGTGACGCTGGCCAAGCTGAACGGCCGCATCGATGCGCGCGAGGAAGCCGCCCACCTCAACGCCATGCGCCACCTGCCGCTGGCGGTTGGTCGCGTGCTGGAACTGGAAAAGGACATCGCCGCCTGGGCGAAGCTGTTCGCCGGCAGGCAGCACGCCCTGTTCCTCGGCCGCGGCCTGCACTACCCGATCGCCCTGGAAGGCGCGCTGAAGCTGAAGGAAATCTCCTACATCCACGCCGAAGCCTATCCCGCCGGCGAACTCAAGCACGGCCCGCTCGCCCTGGTCGACAAGGAGATGCCGGTGATCGCCGTGGCGCCCAACGACGCCCTGCTGGAGAAGCTCAAGTCCAACCTGCAGGAAGTGCGCGCCCGCGGTGGCGAGCTGTTCGTCTTTGCCGATGCCGGCAGCGAGATCGCCGAATCCGAGGGCGTGAACATTCTGCGCATGCCCGAGCACTATGGCCTGCTCTCGCCGGTGCTGCACGTCGTGCCGCTGCAGCTGCTGGCCTACCACGCCGCACTGGTGAAGGGCACCGACGTGGACAAGCCGCGCAATCTGGCGAAATCGGTTACCGTCGAGTAGGCTCAACCGGCCGGAAACACCGCCTCGAAGCGGGTCAGGCCGTCCTCGGACGCCACGCTGATCCGGCCGCCGTGCGCCTCGACGATCGATTTGGTGATGGCCAGGCCGAGGCCGGCGCCCTCGTGCGAACGCTGGCGCGAGGCGTCGGCGCGGTAGAAGCGGTCGAACAGGCGCGGCAGGTGTTCGGCCGGGATCGTCTCGCCGGGGTTCTCGACCGACAGGCGGACGCCGTCCGCGTGCGGAACCTCGATGCGCACGCGGATCGTGCCGCCGCGCGGCGTGTGGCGGATGGCATTCGAGAGCAGGTTGCCGAGGGCGCGGCGCAGCATGAGCCGATCTCCCTGAAGCCGGCCTTCGCCTGACAGCTCCAGGCGCACGCCCTGCTCCTCCGCCAGCGCCTCGTAGAAATCGAACAGCTGCCGCACTTCGTCCGACAGCACTATCGCCTCGCTGCGCGGCACGATCAGGCTGTTGTCGGACTTCGCCAGGAACAGCATGTCGGCGATCATGCGGGCGAGCCGCTCGTATTCCTCCAGGTTCGAGTAGAGCACCTCGCTGTATTCTCCGGCCGATCTCGCTTTCGACAGCGCCACCTGGGTCTGTATCATCAGATTGTTGATCGGCGTGCGCAGCTCGTGCGCCAGATCAGAGGAAAAGCCCGACAGGCGGCGGAAGGAATCCTCCAGCCGGGCCAGCATCTCGTTGAAGGCGGAGGCCAGCTCGCGCAGCTCCTCCGGCACGGACTCGAGCGACAGACGGTTCTCCAGGCGGCTGGCCGAGATGCCATGGGCCACCCTCGCCATGTCGCGCAGCGGCGCCAGGCCGCGGCGCGCGGCGATCCAGCCGAGCAGGGCGGTGAGCAGAATGCCGGCGGCGACGGCGAGCCAGAGGCTCTTGCGGAAGGCCGCCAGAAATTCCAGATGATGATCGATGTTCAGGGCGAGGACGACCGTGGCGGGCGCGGCCTCCGGGATGTTCGTCGCCGCGGCAGCGACCATGCCGCGGTAGTTCTGTCCGCCCTGCGACCACGTCATGGGCCTGGCCGATTCGGCAGCGGGCCGGCTTTGCAGGAGCGGCTCGAGCTGTGCCGCATCCGGCGACGCGAACAGCCTGCGCTGGCCTGGCCAGAAGACCGACACCAGCAGGCCGTGATGGCCGACCAGGGCATCCTCCAGCCGCTGGGCGACGTCCGCCAGATCGGCGGCGGCGTGCGCCTTGGACAAGGCATGGCGGATCAGCGTCAGCTTGCCCTCGAATTCATGCAGGTCCTGCTCCTCGAAATGCGACTCCACCGCTACGCCGACCCAGTAGCCGATGGCCATCAGAACGACGGTCGAGGCCGTCGAGAAGAACAGCGCCAGGCGGAAGGTGATCGAGCGGGGGCGCATCAGGCCTCTGGCACTTCGAGAACGTAGCCCATGCCGCGCACGGTGCGGATCAGCCTGGGCTCGAATTCGTCGTCGACTTTCGCCCGCAGCCGCCGCATGGCGACCTCGATGACGTTGGTGTCGCTGTCGAAATTCATGTCCCACACCTGGGAGGCGATCAGCGAACGCGGCAGCACCTCTCCCTGACGCCGCAGCAGCAGTTCGAGCAGGGCGAATTCCTTGGCGGTAAGGTCGATGCGTCGGCCGGCGCGGTTGACCCGGCGCCGCAGCAGGTCCAGTTCCAAGTCGGCCGCCCTCAGCGTCTCGGGCTCCTTCGCTTTTCCCCGTCGCAGCAGGGTGCGCACCCGTGCCAGCAGTTCCGAGAAGGCGAACGGCTTGACGAGGTAGTCGTCCGCGCCCAGTTCCAGCCCCTTCACCCGATCCTCGACCTGGTCGCGGGCGGTCAGGAACAGCACGGGCATGTGCCTTCCCGCCTGGCGGATTTCCCGCAGCACCTGCCAGCCGTCGAGTCCCGGCAGCATGACATCGAGCACCACCAGATCGTAGTCGTCGGTCAGCGCCAGGTGCCTGCCGTCAACCCCGTCGCGCACCAGGTCCGCCACGAAGCCGGCCTCGGACAGGCCCTGCTTCAGGTAGTCGCCGGTCTTTTGCTCGTCTTCGACGATCAGGACTTTCATCGCATCCCTTGTGGGCGTGGTCACGTGGGCCAATTGTGCATGCGCGAGCCCCCGATTTTCGAAGATTACAAACTTGTAATCCTCCTGTCAGCTTTTGGTTGGGCGGCTGAAAGCATGATGCCCACCATGAACAAGGGAGGACATGCTCCGATGAGGAAAATACCTATCCTGCTGGCCGGGCTGGCGATGGCCTGGCCGGCGTATAGCCAGACGCTCGGCGAGGCGCTGGAGCAGGCCTGGGCCCGCCACCCGCAGGCAGCCGCTGTCTCGGCGCGCGAGGATGAAGCGCGGGCCCGTGCCGATGTGGCGGCCGGCATCACCCCCGGCCCGGCCTCGCTGTCCCTCTCCAGCCTGAGCGACCGCTTCAATCGCAATCGCGGTAAACAGGAATGGGAGGCCGAAATGGCCGTTCCGCTCTGGCTGCCGGGGCAGCAGGCGGCGCGCGTCGCCGAGGCGGAGAGTACGTTCGCGGAAGTCGCCGCCCGCCGTGCCGCCCTGCGTCTGCAGGTCGCCGGGGAGGTGCGCGAAGCCTGGTGGGCCGTTGCCGCCGCCCGCAATGCCCGCGACCTGACCAGGCGTCGGGCGACGACGGCCGGCGCGCTGGAGGCGGACGTGCTGCGCCGCTTCAAGGCCGGCGATCTGGCGCGGATCGATGCCAACCTGGCGCAGGGCGAACGCCTTGCCGCGGAAGCGGAAGCGATCGAGGCGGAGGCTGCGCTGCTCGCGGCGGAACAGCTCTACCGCAATCTCACGGGCGCCGCCGCGCCCTCCTTGCTGGCGGCGGAGGCCGCCTTTGCGGCGCGCGAGCCGGTCGGACATCATCCGCAACTCGCCGCCGTTGCCGCCGCCGCCCGGACGGCGCGCGCCAAGCTCAGGGTCGCCGAGGAAACCCGCCGCGATACCCCGGAGCTCGCGCTGCGCGTGGTGCGCGAGCGGGGTGAATTCGCCGAGCCCTACGCCAGCAGCGTCGGCGTGAAATTGACGATTCCCTTTTCCTCCGGCGCGCGCGTGCGCCAGGAAAACTCGGCTGCCCGCGCCGAGGCATCCCAGGCCGACGCCGAACTGGCGCTGGCCCGGCTCAGGCTGCAGCTCGACACGGAAAAGGCCCGCCTCGATCTCGCTGCCGCGGAGCGCCAGTTCGCCATGGCTTCGGTACGCCGCGAACTGACTGCCGACAACCTGCGCCTCGCCGAGAAGGCCTTCTCCCTCGGCGAATCGGACCTGACGACGCTGCTGCGCGTGCGCGCCGGCGCCTTCGAGGCCGAGGCCTTCCTCAACCGTCAACAGGTCGCGCGCGCCGCGGCCCAATCCCGTCTCAAACAAATTCTGGGGGTTCTGCCTTGAAGCACTTCATTTCATTCATTGCGGCGGTTTTCCTCGCGCCGGCCGTCTGGGCGCATGGCGGCGAGGATCATGGCGCCGCCGCCGCGCCCGCCCTGGCGGGCGACGTTGCGCCGCGCGCGTCCGCCCAGTCCGACGAATTCGAGCTGGTCGCCGTGCTGGCGGAGGGGAAGCTGACTCTCTATCTCGACCGCTACGCCGACAACGCGCCCGTGCCCGACGCCGAAGTCGAGATCGAGAGCGGAGCCTTCAAGGCCGTCGCGGCCCAGATCGCGCCAGGCGTGTATTCGGTGCCGGGCCAGGCCTTCGCCCAAGCCGGCAAGCACCCGCTGACGATTTCCGTGCAGGCGGGCGATGCCGCCGACCTGCTCACCGCCACGCTCGACCTCGCCGCGCCGTCAGCCGGCATCGAGCATGCCCACGGCTGGGGCGAATGGACGGTGTGGGGCGCCTCGGGCGTGCTGCTGCTGGCCGGCGCCGGCCTCGTCGCCGTGCGCCGCCGCAAGATGAAACGCAAACACTAACAGGATGAAATCGATGTCTCGAACGAACCTTGCGGCCGTTGTCACCGCCGCGCTATTGGGGCTTGCCGCAGGGCGGGCCATCGCCCACGGCGACGAGGACCACAGCCAGGACAGGAAGCCAGCGGCCGTCGTCAAGCCCGCTGCGGCCGGGGCGCTGCCCGCAGAAGCGGCGGCGGCGCAGCGGCTCCCCGACGGGAGCCTGTTCGTGCCGAAGGCCGTGCAGCACCAGCTCGGGCTGCGCCATGTGGTGGCCGAGGTCGGGAATCTGGCGGCGACCGTCGAGTTCAACGGCAAGGTCATCGCCGATCCGAATGCCGGCGGACGCATCCAGGCGACCCAGTCCGGCCGCGTCGAAGCCGGGCCGAAAGGACTGCCGACGCTGGGACAGAAAGTCGCCAAGGGACAGGTGCTCGCCTATCTGCGCCCGGTGGCGAGCAGCATCGAGCGCGGCAACCAGCAGGCGCAGTTCGCCGAGATCGATGCGCAGCTCGCCATCGCCGAGCGAAAGCTGACCCGTTACGAGCAGCTCGAAGGCGTCGTGTCGAAAGCGGCCATCGAGACGGCCCGCTTCGAGGTGGAGTCGCTGAAGAAGCGCCGCGCCGCCGTCGGCGCCAGCATCGGCGCGGCGGAACCGCTTGTCGCGCCGGTGTCCGGCACGATCGGCGCGGCCAACGTGGTGGCCGGGCAAGTGGTGGAGGCGAAGGAGATCCTGTTCGAGGTGATCGACCCGGCGCGCCTGGCGGTGGAGGCGCTGGCCTACGACGCGGCGCTGATCGAAGGCATCGCCCGCGCTTCCGCGCCGCTGCCCGGCGGCGCGCTGGAGCTGCAGTTCGTCGGCGGCGGCCGGCAATTGCGCGAACAGGCCATTCCCTTGCTGTTCCGCGTCGTTGCCCCTCACCCCCAGCCCCTCTCCCCGGCGGGGAGAGGGGAGAGTGTGGCGGTGGCGGTCGGCCAGCCGCTCAAGGTGATCGCCCAGACCACGCGTACCGTCAAGGGCGCGGCCGTGCCGCAGGCCGCCGTGGTGAAAGTCAGTGCCGGCGAGACGGCGATCTGGGTGCGGGACGGTGCAGAGCGCTTCGTCCTGCGCAAAGTGAGCGTGGCGCCGCTCGATGCGGCCCGCGTCGCGGTGGTGAAGGGAATTGAGAAAGGCGAGCGCGTCGTTACGGAGGGCGCCGGCCTGCTGGCGCAGGTGAGGTAGCGATGTTCGACGCCATCATCCATTCGAGCCTGAAGCAGCGGCTGATCGTCGTCGGCGTGTCGCTGCTGCTGGTGATCTACGGCGCGCTGACCGTGCGCCAGATGCCGGTGGACGTCTTTCCCGACCTCAACAAGCCGACGGTGACGCTGATGACCGAGGCCGGCGGCATGGCGCCGGAGGAAGTCGAGCAGCTCGTCACCTTCCCCGTCGAGTCGAGCATGAACGGCATGCCGGGCGTTACCCGCGTGCGCTCGGTGTCGGGCATCGGCCTGTCCATCGTCTATGTCGAGTTCGAGTGGGGCTCGGACATCTACCGCAACCGCCAGCAGATCGCCGAGCGCCTGAACCTGGTGCGCGAGCAGTTGCCCGAAGGCATCGTGCCGCAGCTTGGCCCCATCTCTTCCATCATGGGAGAGATTTTGTTGATCGCCCTGCCGGCCGATCCCGACAAGGTCAGTCCGATGGTCGTGCGCGAATACGCCGACTGGGTGATGCGGCCGCGCCTGCTGACCATTCCCGGCATCGCCCAGGTGATTCCGATCGGCGGCGAGGTGCGGCAGTACCGCGTCGAGATCAAGCCGGCCCAGTTGCAGGCGCTGGGCGTCGAGCGCGAGAAGCTGGAAGCCGCGCTGAAAGATTTCGGCGCCAACACCAGCGGCGGCTTCCTCGAGGCGCAGGGCCGCGAATATCTGATCCGCCAGATCGGCCGCACCAGCCGCATCGAGGATTTGCAGAATCTGGTGGTGGCGGTGCGCAGTGGTCAACAGGGTGGCCAGCCGATCCTGCTCAAGCAGGTCGCCGAGGTGAAGCTGGCGCCGGCCATCAAGCGCGGCGACGCCGGCTACAACGCCAAACCGGCCGTGATCCTTTCTGTGCAGAAGCAGCCCGCTGCCGACAGCGTCGCCCTGACGCGCGAAGTCGAGCGCGCCATGGCCGAATTGTCGAAGTCCTTGCCGCAGGGCGTCGAGGCGCCGCAGTTCCTCTTCAAGCAGGCGGACTTCATCGAGTATTCGGTGACCAACGTCGAGGAGGCGCTGCGCGACGGCGCCATCCTGGTGGCGGTGATCCTGTTCCTGTTCCTGCTCAACGTCCGCACCACGCTGATCTCGCTGACGGCGATCCCGCTCTCGCTCCTGGTGACCGCGCTGGTGTTCCGCTATTTCGGCCTGTCCATCAACACCATGACCCTCGGGGGACTTGCCATCGCCATCGGCGAGCTGGTGGACGATGCGGTGGTGGGCGTGGAGAACGTCCTGCGCCGGCTCAAGCTCAATCGCGATCTGGCCGAGCCGCGGCCGGTCGCGGAAGTCATCGCCCGGGCGACGCTGGAAGTGCGCTCGGCCATCGTCTACGCCACCTTCATCATCGTGCTGGTGTTCGTGCCGCTGTTCGTCCTGCCCGGCATCGAGGGCCGCCTGTTCACGCCGCTCGGCGTGGCCTACATCGTCTCCATCCTCGCCAGCATGATCGTCTCGGTCACCGTCACGCCGGTGCTGGCCTACTACCTGCTGCCGGGGATGAAGCAATTGCATGCCGGCGACAGTCCGCTGGTGACCCGTCTCAAGCGCTGGGACGCGAAACTGCTGCATTGGTCCTTCGGCCACGGCCGCGCCCTGCTCGCCGGCGCGGCGGCGGCGGTCGTGCTCACTGCCGCCAGCATTCCGCTCTTCCCGCGTTCCTTCCTGCCGCCGTTCAACGAAGGCACGCTGACGGTGAACGTGCTGCTCAACCCCGGCACCTCGCTCGCCGAGTCGAACCGCATCGGCACCCTGGCCGAGCGCATCGTGGCGGGCGTGCCCGAAGTCACCAAGGTCGGCCGCCGCACCGGGCGGGCGGAATTGGACGAGCACGCGGAGGGCGTCCATTACACGGAAATGGACGTGGACCTGAAAGCCTCCGAGCGCAGCCGCGAGGCGATCATCGGCGACATCCGCGCCCGTCTGGCCGTGCTGCCGGCGGCGAGCAACGTCGGCCAGCCCATCTCGCACCGCCTCGACCATCTGCTCTCCGGCGTGCGCGCGCAGATCGCGCTCAAGGTGTATGGCGACGACCTCGACACCCTGCGCGGCCTGGCGGCCGACCTGCGCGCGCGGCTGGCGAAGATCCCCGGCGTCACCGACCTGCAGATCGAGAAGCAGGTGCTGATCCCGCAGATCAAGATTCGCGTCGATTACGAACAGGCGGCGCGCTACGGCGTGGCGCCGGGCGCCCTGCTGCGATCGCTGGAACAGATGATCGAGGGCGAGCGCATCACGCAGATCGTCGAGGGCAACCGGCGGTTCGATCTCGTCGTGCGCCTGCCGGAGAGCGGGCGCGGGCTGCGCGAACTGGAAAACCTGCTCATCGAGACGCCCGGCGGGCATGTGCCCCTCTCCCGCCTGGCGGCGATCGAGGACGGCGAAGGGCCGAACCAGGTCAGCCGCGAGAACGCGCGCCGCCGCATCGTCATCTCCGCCAATACCGACGGCCGCGACATGTCGAAGGTGATCGCCGACATCCGCGCCGAGCTTGCCGCGCGGCCCCTGCCGGAGGGCTACTTCACCGCGCTCGAAGGCCAGTTCCAGGCGCAGGAGCAGGCGGCGCGCCTGATCGCCCTGCTGGCGCTGGTGTCGCTGACGATGATCTTCCTCGTCCTCTACAGCCGCTACCGTTCGATGGCGCTGACGGCCATCATCATGGGCAACATTCCGCTGGCGCTGGTCGGCAGCGTCGTCGCCCTGTGGATCTCCGGCCAGCCGCTTTCTGTGGCGGCGCTGGTCGGCTTCATCACGCTCACCGGCATCGCCACGCGGAACGGCATTCTCAAGATCAGCCATTACATCAATCTGTGCGCCTTCGAGGGCGAGCGGTTCGGCGACCACATGATCGTGCGCGGCTCGCTGGAGCGCCTGACGCCGGTGCTGATGACGGCGCTGGTGGCGGCCTTCGCCCTGGTGCCGCTGCTGCTCTCGGCCGATGCGCCGGGCAAGGAAGTGCTGCATCCGGTGGCGGTGGTGATCTTCGGCGGCCTGGTGAGTTCCACGCTGCTGGACACGCTGCTGACGCCGGTGATGTTCCGGATGTGGGGCGAGAAGCCGCTCGAACGCCTGCTCGCCCTGAAGGAACAGGAGAGTTTTTGACCCATGATCTATCATGAAAGGAGAATATGATGAAACGCATCGCATCCCTCGCCGTCCTGACGGGACTGACTTTTGCCGCGGGCGCCGTTCTCGCCCACGACGACGCCTATCTGGACACGCAGAAGGCGCCCAACGGCGGCCAGCTGCGCATGGCCGGGCCCTACCACTATGAGCTGGTGCTGGCGAAAGACGCCAGCGAGACGCAGGAGAGCTCCGTCGTGGTGTATGTCACCGACCACGCCGGCGCCAAGATAGCGACGGCCGGCGCCAAGGGCAGCGCGACCATCCTGTCAGGCAAGCTCAAGGCCAGCACAGCATTGCAGCCCGACGGAGACAACCGCCTGAAAGGCACGGCAAAGTATGTCGCGACGCCCGACACCAAGGTGGTGGTATCCATCACCCTGGCCGGCAAGCAACCGGAGCAGGCGCGCTTCACTCCGCTCGTCGTCGTCGCCAAGGATGAGCACAAGCATTGATCCCTTTTTCAAGGAGATGTCGCCATGAACAAACTAGCCATGACAGCCATTGCCGCATCGCTCGCCTTTGCCGCGCCCGTGTTTGCCGACGACGCGCACCATCCGGAGAAAGCCCAGGAGGCGAAGGCCGCGCCCGCCAAACCCGAGCAGACGGTCAGGAAGATGCAGGACAACGTGAAGAAGATGCAGGGCCAGCTCGACCGAATTGCAAAAGCGAAGACCGACGGGGAGCGCCAGCAGGCGATGGCCGAACACATGCGCACCATGCAGGAGAACATGCAGATGGCGCGTGGCATGCAGGCCGGCATGATGGGCTGCCCGATGATGGAAGGCGGCATGATGGGCAAGGGCGGCATGGGCATGATGGGCGGCGGCATGATGGGCGGCGGCATGATGGGCGGCGGCATGATGGGCGGGCCGCAGGCCGGCGGGGCCGACCGCATGCAGCAGATGGAGCGCCGCATGGACATGATGCAGATGATGATGGAGCACATGATGCGCCGCCAGGAGGGCCAGTCGCAGCCGATGCCGATGCCCGAAGGAAATCCGACCGAAGGAAGTGCAAAGCCCCGTGGGATGAAGTGATCCGGCCGGAGGACGACGATGGAGCACGTCCACCCGCATCCGGCGCAGGCGCCGGGTGCACACGGCCCGGCGGCGGAGAAGGATCCGGTATGCGGCATGACGGTCAGGCCGGAATCGCCGCACGCGATCGTGCATGACGGCCGCACGATCCGCTTCTGCAGCGCCAAATGCCTGGCAAAATTCGAGGCCGAGCCGCAGCGCTATCTGGCGCCTGCGCCGGCAGCCGCCGAAGCCGCGCCGCCCGGCGCGGAGTACACCTGCCCGATGCACCCCGAAGTGCGGCAAGTCGGCCCCGGCACCTGCCCGAAATGCGGCATGGCGCTGGAGCCGGTGCTGCCGGAACTGGAGGAAGGCGAGAATCCCGAGCTGGCCGACTTTCGCCGCCGCTTCCGGTGGACGCTGCCGCTGACCGTCCTGGTCACCCTGGTCGCCATGTCGGGCGGCCTCTTCGATCTGCTTCTCGGCGCCGCCCGGCCCTGGGTCGAACTCGCCCTGGGCACCCCCGTCGTGCTGTGGGCGGGATGGCCGTTCTTCGTGCGCGGCGCGCAGTCGGTGGCGAACCGCAGCCCGAACATGTGGACCCTGATCGGCCTGGGCACCGGCGCGGCCTGGATCTACAGCGTGACGGCGACCGTGCTGCCGGACCTCTTTCCGTCCTCGTTCCGCATGAATGGCCATGTCGCCGTGTATTTCGAGGCGGCGGCGGTGATCATTTCGCTCACGCTGCTCGGCCAGGTGCTGGAACTCAAGGCGCGCTCGGAAACCGGCGCCGCCATCCGCGCCCTGCTCGGGCTGGCGCCGAAGACGGCGCGGCGCATTCGTGAGGACGACAGCGAGGAGGATATTCCGCTCACCCATGTGCACCCCGGCGACCGCCTGCGCGTGCGGCCGGGCGAGAAGGTGCCGGTCGACGGCGTGGTCCTCGCCGGCGACAGCGCCGTGGACGAATCCATGCTCACCGGCGAGCCGATGCCGGTGAGCAAGACAACCGGCGACAAACTCATCGGCGCCACGCTCAACACCAGCGGCGCCCTGGTAATGCGCGCCGAGAAGATCGGCGCGCAGACGGTGCTGGCGCAGATCGTGCAGATGGTGGCGCTGGCGCAGCGCTCGCGCGCACCGATGCAGCGCCTGGCCGACGTGGTTGCGGGGTATTTCGTCCTCGGCGTCGTGGCGATCGCGCTGCTGACCTTCTTCGGCTGGGGCTTCTTCGGCCCGCAGCCCTCCTGGGCCTACGGCCTCATCAACGCGGTGGCCGTGCTGATCATCGCCTGCCCCTGCGCGCTCGGCCTGGCGACGCCGATGTCGGTGATGGTCGCCACCGGCAAGGCGGCCACCCACGGCGTGCTGTTCCGCGACGCGGCGGCGATCGAGAACCTGCGCAAGGTCGATACCCTGATCGTCGACAAGACCGGCACGCTGACCGAGGGCAGGCCGGCTTTCCATGGCGTCGTCGCGGCGGCCGGCAACAGCGAAGCCGAAGTGCTGCGCCTTGCCGCCAGCCTCGACCAGGGGGCCGAGCATCCCCTGGCGCAGACCATCGTCGCCGAGGCGCGCAGGCAGAAACTCACGCTCGACGCGCCGGAGAAATTCGAATCCGCCTCGGGCATCGGCGTGCGTGGCGTCCTCCAGGGACTGACTGTCGCCCTCGGCAACACCGCGCTGATGGAGGAAGACGGCGTCGACTGGCATCCGCTGGCGCAGCAGGCCGAAGTCCTGCGCCAGGAAGGCGCCAGCGTCATGTATCTCGCCGTTGCCGGCCGCGCGGCTGGCCTTGTTGCGGTCTCCGATCCCGTCAAGCGCTCCACGCCGGAAGCCCTGGATCTGCTGCGCGCCAGCGGCATGAGCATCATCATGGCCACCGGCGACGGCCTCACCACTGCCCGCGCCGTCGGCCGCCGGCTCGGCATCGAGGAAGTTCATGGCGAGGTCAAACCGCAGGACAAGAACGATCTGGTCGCCCGGCTGCAGGCGCAGGGCCGCGTCGTGGCCATGGCCGGCGACGGCATCAACGATGCGCCGGCGCTGGCGCGCGCCGACGTCGGCATCGCCATGGGCACCGGCACCGACGTGGCGATGAACAGCGCCCAGCTCACGCTGGTCAAGGGCGACCTGCGCGGCATCGCCGGCGCGCGCCGCCTGTCCGAGGTCTCGGTGCGCAACATGCGCCAGAACCTGGCCTTCGCCTTCCTCTACAACGCGCTCGGCGTGCCGATCGCCGCCGGCGTGCTGTATCCCGTCTTCGGCCTGCTGCTCTCGCCGCTGATCGCGGCGCTGGCGATGAGCTTCAGTTCGGCGTCGGTGGTAAGCAATGCGCTGCGGTTACGTCGGACGGCGATCTGAGTGCCGCCCATGACCGCAGCCGCCGAAGCCTGCGCAGAGTTGCCCGCGTCGCGCAAAGCGCCGGAGCGAGGCGGGGGGAGGCATTTTTTTCGGGGCATTCACCGCGTTGTCGCGAAACGGCTGGCCATCGCCTGGATACTGCTTTCCCTGGCGGTCGGCGGTGCAGCGACCTACCTGGAATTGCGGCGAATCGACGATCTGGCCATGGGGCTGGCCATCGCCGCGTCGGATGCGTTTCGCAACCATGTCAATTCGGTCGGCATCGAACATGCGGAGGCTCTGAATGGGGCCATGCAGCCGTTGCTCAAGCAGAATTTCGCGCACGTTCAGGTGACCGATACGGCAGCGCGCGTCGTTGCCGAAGCCGCCGCACCCGATGGGGCCGGACTGATGGACGGGCTGGCTGGGGCCGGCAGCCACCGGACGGCATGGCGGGCGGGCGAGTTGCTCGTCTGGGTCAGTGTCCCCCTCCAAGAGCGGGATGGAACCGCGATCGGCGGCTTCCGCGGTGTTTATCGTGTTGACGCCGTGACGCGCGGGCGTGCTCGCGCGGATATTGTCCGGAACGTTTCGTTTCTGCTGCTGGCAATTCTCGCCACGGCCATCGTGCTCTACCCGGTCATCATCGGGCTGAACGGGGGCGTGCTGCAGCTTTCCGCCGGGCTAATGCGCAGCAACATCGAGCTGATGGAAGTGTTGGGTAGCGCGATCGCCAAGCGGGATTCCGACACGGATCTGCACAACTACCGGGTTTGTCTTTACAGCATCCGCTTTGCCGAGGCGTTCGGCCTGGCGGAGGATGATATCCGCGCCATCGTCGCCGGGGCGTTTCTCCACGACGTCGGCAAGATAGGCATCAGCGATACCATCCTGCTCAAGCCGGGCAAGCTGACCGAGGCGGAGTTCGCGGTGATGAAGACGCACGTGCTGCTTGGAATGGACATCGTTGCCAGGTCGGGCTGGCTCAGGGACGCGCGGGAAGTGATCGAATTCCATCACGAGCGCTTCGACGGCAGCGGTTACCAGAAGGGACTGAAGGGCGAGGCCATCCCGCTTGCCGCACGAATTTTCGCCATCGTCGATGTGTTCGACGCCTTGACTTCACGCCGTCCCTACAAGGAGCCGTTGCCCTTTGACAAGGCCATGGACATCCTTGCCGAAGGTCGGGGAAGCCATTTCGATCCGCGTTTGTTCGATGTTTTCGCAGACTTGGCCGCCGAACTGCATGCGGAACTTGACGGACTTCCTGAGCAGGCGCTTAGAGACCGCTTGCACGGGCTGGTGGCGAAATATTTCTTCGAGGGCCGCGATTTCTGGCAGCAGAGCGGCTGTCCGGCCTGGTTGGCCGAGCAATGCGCCAAGCGGGATGCCTGAAGATCCAGTCCGGCCGGGATGTGACGGAGAAAGCTGACGGAACCGTAATCATCGCGTCATCTTGCGCACAGGCGCCTCAGCGCAAACTGACCCTGCCCATTCTCACCATGTGCTCATCATGAAACGCAATGCCATACTTTTCGCCGGCCTGTTCGCCGCCGCGCTGCCGCTGGCCGCCACGGCCGCCTCGGACAAGGCAGGTGAAACGCAGGCGGCGTCGGCGGCGGCAGCACAGCCGGCCAAGCCGCATTCCCATGTCGAGGAAAAGACCGGCGTGCCGCAGAAGGCGCCCGCCAGGCAGGCGGGCAAGAAGAGTCTCGCCATGGACATGAGCAAGCACTACCATCCGCGCGACGGGAAATAAGACGCGCTCATCTCTCCCGCCGGTGGGAGAGAGGGTTCCCTGGGAGGCAGCATGGATTCGACGCAAGACAAGGACCATTCGCACGGGCACGCCAATGCCAGGGGAAAGTGGGTCTTCCTGGCCTTTGCCGCCATCGCTGCCTTTTTCCTGCTCACGGAGCACCGCGCCCACTTCTTCGGCATCTTGCCCTATCTGCTGCTGCTCGCCTGCCCGCTGATGCATCTGTTCCATCATGGCGGACATGGAGCGCATGGCGGCGAGTCGCGCGACCAGACGGAGGGAAAGCCGAAATGAACGAGCCCGTCGCTTACGGCCTGTGGCCGCTGGTCATCCTCAACTCGGCGATCTTCATCATCTTCGCCTTCAGCTTCGCCAAGCCGCAGAGTACGCGCGACTGGCGCTCCTTCGGTGCCTTCTCGGCCTTCCTCGTCGCACTGTTCACGGAGATGTACGGCTTCCCGCTGACCATCTACCTGCTTTCCGGCTGGCTGACGAGCCGCTTTCCCGGCGTCGACTGGTTCGCCCATGATTCGGGCCATCTGCTCGAAATGATTTTCGGCTGGAAAGCGAATCCGCACTTCGGGCCCTTCCATCTCCTGAGCTCGGCGTTCATCTTCGGCGGTTTCTGGCTGCTCGCCGCGGCCTGGAAGGTGCTGTACGCGGCGCAGCGGGCGCACCGCCTGGCGACGGCCGGCCCCTACGCGCGGATCAGGCATCCCCAGTACGCCGGCTTCGTCCTCGTCATGTTCGGCTTTCTGCTGCAGTGGCCGACGCTGGTGACGCTGGCGATGTTTCCGGGGCTGGTGTTCATGTACTGGCGGCTGGCCCGGCGCGAGGAGCGCGAGGTGGCGGCGGCGTTCGGCGAGGAATATGCCCGCTATCGCGCGCAGACCCCGGCGTTCCTGCCTTTTCGATAATCGCGATACGACAGTGGTTCGGCAGGGCGGAACCAGGGCGAATTCGGGATGTCTCTAAGGCAAGAGAGGCAAGTCTGCGCCGCGCTAACCGAGGAGAACGACGATGTGGGGAAACATGGGCGATTGGAGCGGCTGGGGTTGGGGCGGCATGGGCTTCGGCCCGGTCGGCATGGCGTTGTTCTGGATTCTGCTCATCGCGGCGGTTGTCGTGCTGGTGAAGGCTGCGTCGGGCGGCAGCGCTTCCTCGGACCGCCGGCAGGAGGGAACCGCACTCGACATTCTCAAGGAGCGCTATGCGCGCGGCGAGATCGAGCGCGAGGAGTTCGAGCAGAAGCGGCGCGATTTGAGCGCATGAGCCGGAACGCGGGAATGGAGGTAAGAACATGAATATGAGTTACGACGATCCGGATGCGCCGAACGCCATGCGCCGCCGCCTGGTGGTTGCGACGACGGTCGTGGGCGGTGCGGGGCTGGTTGCGTCGGCGGTTCCGTTTGTCGCCAGCATGGCGCCGAGCGAGCGGGCGCGCTCCGCCGGCGCGCCGGTCGAGGCGGATCTGTCGAAGCTGGAGCCGGGCCAGCTGGCCACGGTGGAATGGCGCGGCAAGCCGGTATGGATTCTGCATCGCACGCCGGAGATGATCGACCGCCTGGGGCGCATCGACCGTCTCTTGCTCGATCCCGCATCGGCCAGGGGGCAGCAACCTGAGTACTGCCGAAACCCGCTGCGCTCGATCCGGCCGGAATTGTGGATCTCTGTGGCGCTATGCACCCATCTGGGCTGTGTGCCGTCCGTGCGCAAGGATGTCGCGCCGGCGGATCTCGGGTCCGACTGGCCGGGTGGCTTCTACTGTCCGTGCCACGGATCGAAGTTCGATTTCGCCGGACGGGTGTTCAGGAACGTGCCGGCGCCGCTCAATCTGGAAGTGCCGCGCCACAAGTTTCTGTCGGACGCGGTGGTGCTTGTCGGAGAAGACGAGGCCGGTCAGGGATGAGTGCGGTGAACGGTGCGTGGCCCGGTTGCCACCGCATCCTGACGATTGCCTCCATCCTGATCCTGCTGGCCGGCTGCGGGCAGAAGCCGGGCGCCGCCGGCATCGATCCGGGCGATACGGCCAGGGTGGCGCGCGGCAAGGAGGTTTATGCCGCTTCCTGCGCCGCCTGCCATGGCGCCAATCTGGAGGGCCAGGCGAATTGGCGCAGCCGCAAGCCGGATGGCCGCATGCCGGCGCCGCCGCACGACGACTCCGGCCATACCTGGCATCATCCCGACGAGATCCTGTTCGGCATCACCAAGGAAGGGCTGGTGCCGGGCAAGTACGGCCCGCCCGGCTATGTGAGCGACATGCCGGCTTTCGGCGGCATCCTGAATGATGCGGATATCGCCGCCGTGCTGTCCTATATCCAGAGCCGCTGGTCGCCGCAGGTGCGGCGCGCGCGCGAGGAAATGCTGCGCAATCGCAGCCGTTGATGGAGGAAGCGAACATGAAACGAAGCAAGTTGCTGCTTGCCGCGCTGTCGGCTTTGATTGCGTTCGGCGTCCGCGCCGAGCCGCTGCCGGAAGTGGTGATGCACAAGGACCCGAACTGCGGCTGCTGCGGCGCCTGGGCGCAGCATCTCGAATCGAACGGTTTTCGCGTGAAGACCGTGCCGGAGCGCGACATGGAGGCGGTGAAGCGCCGGCTCGCCGTGCCGCAGCGACTGACTTCCTGCCACACCGCCAGGGTCGGCGGCTATGTCATCGAGGGCCACGTCCCGGCTGCCGCCATCAAGCGCCTGCTGCGCGAGAAGCCGCCGGTGGCGGGCCTGGCCGTGCCGGGCATGCCGACGGGCTCGCCCGGCATGGAAGTGCCGGGAAAGAAGGATGCCTACGACGTGGTGTCTTTCGACAAGAGCGGTCGGAGCACCGTCTTCGAGAGTCATCGCTGAAACCATTTCGAAGCAGGCAGGTTGCAGTGCAAACGCAGCCTGCCTGTGCCCGCCTCATGCCAGGCCGGTCACCTCACCGCGGTGATGACGTAGTCCTTGTCTGCCCGGGTGAACTCGAAGTTGACGGTTTTGCCCACACCGAGTTTGTCGAGCAGCGTCTTGTCCTTGACCTTGAAGCCCATGTTCATGGCGGGCCAGTTCAGGCTCTTCACCGGATCGTGGGCCAAAGTGACAACACCCGTGCTGACGTCCACCTTGGTGACCTTGCCCTTGGCGGCATGCACGGTCTGCCCGGACACCGGCTTGTCTATCGGCATACCTTTCATGCCATCCATCATCTTCTGCTGCGCCATTGCCGGAGTTGCCGAAAGCGCCAGGATGACAGCGAAAGAACCGATCAGTGTTTTCTTCATTTCAAGTTTTCTCCAGTAAGTTGAGAGGAAAGAAACCGGGATCTGGCATGCCCACATGGCCCGGAGATATTCATCACACGGCATCGCCGGGTGATTGAATGGGTTGGGGTGTCGCGTGTCGTTCCTTGCGCGGCCGGCGCATCAGGTAGTAGGCGGCGGGAATCACGAACATCGACAAGAGCGGCGCGGTGATCATGCCGCCGACCATCGGTGCGGCGATGCGCTGCATGACCTCGGAGCCGGTGCCGCCGCCCCACATGATTGGCAGCAGGCCGGCGAGGATCACCGCCACCGTCATCGCCTTGGGCCGCACGCGCAGCACCGCGCCCTCGCGGATGGCGTCGAGCAGGTCGGACTCCTCGCACCGGTTCTGGTCGAGGCGCGCGAACCACGCCTGCTTCAGGTAGAGCAGCATGATCACGCCGAACTCGGCGGCGACGCCGGCGAGCGCGATGAAGCCGACGACGCCGGCCACCGACAGGTTGTAGCCGAGTCCATAGAGCAGCCAGATGCCGCCCACCAGCGCGAAGGGCAGCGTCGCCATCAGCAGCAGCGCCTCGCCGAAATGCTTGAAGGTGAGGTAGAGCAGCACGAAGATGATGAGCAGCGTGAACGGCACCACCAGTTTGAGCTTGGCACTGGCGCGTTCGAGGAACTCGAACTGCCCTGACCAGGAGATCGAATAGCCCGGCGGCAGATCGACCTGCCCGGCGACGGTCTGCTGCATCTCGTGCACGGCGGAACCGAGATCCCGGCCGCGCAGGTCGATGTAGACGAAGCCGGCCAGGCGCGCGTTCTCGCTGCGCAGCATGGGCGGGCCGTCATTGACCAGGACATCGGCCACATCGCCCAGCACCAGTTGCTGGCCACGCGGCGTGACGATGGGCAGGGCGCGCAGTCGGTCGAGCGAATCGCGCACCTCGCGCGGATAGCGCAGGTTGATCGGATAGCGTTGCAGGCCTTCGATGGTTTCGCCGATGTTCATGCCGCCGATCGCCGAACTGACCACCGATTGCACGTCGGCGATGTTGAGTCCGTAACGCGCCGCCTGCTCGCGCCGGATGTCCACATCGATGTAGCGCCCGCCGGTCAGGCGCTCGGCAAAGGCGCTGGTCACGCCCGGCACGTTCCTGACCGCGCGTTCGACCTTGCCGGTGAGCCGGTTGATGACCGCCAGGTCGCTGCCCAGCACCTTGACGCCGACCGGGCTCTTGATGCCGGTGGCCAGCATGTCGAGGCGGTTGCGGATCGGCGGAATCCAGATATTGGTCAGCCCCGGCACGCGCACCGTCTTGTCGAGTTCCTCGACGATCTTCTCGGGCGTCATGCCGGCCCGCCACTCGCTCTTCGGCTTGAACTGGATGGTGGTCTCGAACATCACCAGCGGCGCCGGGTCGGTGGCGGTCACGGCGCGGCCGGCCTTGCCGTAGACGCTGGCGACCTCAGGCACCGTCCTGATCAGGCGATCGGTCTGCTGCAACAACTCGGCAGCCTTGCCCGCCGACAGACCGGGCAGCGCGGTCGGCATGTAGAGCAGGTCGCCCTCGTCGAGCGGCGGCATGAACTCGCTGCCGATGTGCTGCAGTGGCAACAAGCTGGCCACGAAGAGCAGCGCGGCGACGACGATGGTCGCCTTGGGAAAGCGCAGCACGATGTCGAGCAAAGGCCTGTAGATCGCGATCAGCCAGCGGTTGAGCGGATTCTTCTGCTCGTCCGGGATGCGTCCCCGGATCAGGTAGCCCATCAGCACCGGGATCAGGGTCACCGCCAGGCCGGCGCTTGCTGCCATGGCGTAGGTCTTGGTGAAGGCCAGCGGCGAGAACAGGCGCCCCTCCTGCGCTTCCAGCGTAAACACCGGGACGAAGGACAAGGTGATGATGAGCAGCGAGAAGAAGAGGGCCGGCCCGACTTCCGCCGCGGCATCGCCGATTGCCTGCCAGCGCGCGTTCCCGGCCAGGCGTTCGCCGGGATGCGCGTGGTTCCATTCTTCCAGGTGCTTGTGCGCGTTCTCGATCATCACCACCGCCGCATCGACCATGGCGCCGATGGCGATGGCGATGCCGCCCAGCGACATGATGTTGGCGTTGACTCCTTGCCCGTGCATGACGATGAAGGCCGCCAGAATGCCCAACGGCAGCGAGACGATGGCGACCAGCGCCGAGCGCAGATGAAACAGGAACAGCGCGCAGACCACGGCCACCACGATGAATTCCTCGACCAGTTTGTGGCCGAGGTTGTCGATGGCGCGCTCGATGAGGCCGGAGCGGTCGTAGGTCGGCACGATCTCGACACCCGCCGGCAGACTCTTTTTCAAGATGGCGAGCTTGTCCTTGACGGCTTCGATGGTCGACAGCGCGTTTTCGCCCGAGCGCATTACGATGACCCCGCCCACGGCCTCGCCCTCGCCGTCCAGTTCGCCGATGCCGCGCCGCATTTCCGGGCCGACCTGTACTCGCGCGACGTCGCCCAGCCGCACCGATACCCCGGCGTCGGTGGTCATCAGCGGGATGGCACGAAAGTCGTCCAGGGTTTTGAGGTAGCCGGAGGCGCGCACCATGAATTCGGCTTCGCCCAGTTCGAGCACCGAACCGCCGGCCTCCTGGTTGGCGCGGCGAATGGCGTCGATGACCTTGCCGTGGGCGATGCGGTAAGCCGCCAGCCGGTCCGGCTCCAGTATGACCTGGTACTGCCGCACCATGCCGCCAATGGTCGCTACCTCGGCGACGCCGGACACAGTCTTCAATTCGAACTTGAGGAACCAGTCCTGCAAGCTGCGCAGTTGCGCCAGATCCTGCCGCCCGGACCGGTCGACCAAGGCGTACTGGTAGACCCAGCCCACACCGGTGGCGTCCGGTCCGAGCGCCGAACTGGCCCCCGACGGCAAGCGCGACTGCACCTGGTTGAGGTATTCCAGCACCCGCGAGCGCGCCCAGTAGAGGTCGGTGCCGTCCTTGAACAGCACATAGACATAGCTGTCGCCGAAGAAGGAGTAGCCGCGCACGACCCGCGCCCCCGGCACCGACAGCATCGTCGTGGTCAACGGATAGGTAACCTGGTTTTCGACCAGTTGGGGCGCCTGCCCCGGCCAGGTGGTGCGGATGATCACCTGGGTATCCGACAGATCGGGCAAGGCATCGAGCGGGGTGCGGCTGAGCGACACGATGCCCCAGGCGGCCAGCAGGACGGTGGCGATCAGCACCAGAAAGCGGTTGGCGATGGACCAATAGATCAGGCGGGCGATCACTGCATGCCTCTCGAAGGCTTTCCGCTTTGCGCCTCCAGCTTGACGATCTGCGGCGCGTCACCTTCCTGCATGCGAAACTCGATGTCGATCTGACTGCCCGCCGGCAGCTCGGGCAACTTGAGACCGGGCGCCAACTTGAAGTTCATCGTCATGCCGGGCCATCGCAGCGTGTGGATCTCTGGGTGCGTCAGGGTCAGGGTCTCGCCGGCGATTGCCTCCACCCGGGCGCCCGTGCGATAGGTTGCTTGCGCTGGCTGCGCGGGCGTTGCTGCCGCGGCCGATCCGAGGCGAGCCTCGACTCCTTTCAGGCTCGCTTCCGAGTCGATTAGGAACTGTCCGGACAGCACGATTTTTTGCCCCTTGGCGACGCCGCCCAGGATTTCGCTCTGGCCGTTCTGTTCCACGCCGACGTGCACTTCGACGGGCCGGAAGGCGCCATCCTCGATTGCCATCACCAGCGTCCGCTGGCCGGTCCGGATCAAGGCTTCCGACGGCACCAGCAGGGTCGACCGGGCATTCTGCTCGGCGAGGCGCATCTGCACGAACATGCCGGGCACCAACTGGTCTTTCGGGTTGGCCAGTTCCATGCGGGCACGGCGCGTGCGCGTCGTGGCATTCACTTCCGGCAGCAGCGCCTGCACTTTGCCCTTGAACGTTTCGCCGGGAAGTGCCGGCGTGGTTGCCGTCACCGGACTGCCCGGCCGCAGGATCGCCGCCTGGCTCTCGGGCACCTCGGCCTGCGCCCATACCGTGGACAAGTCGTTGATGCGCGCGAGCAGCATGCCCGGCATCACCGTGCTGCCTTCGCGCGCCGGCAACTCGGTCACGACGCCGCTCGCCGGCGCAGCCAGCGTCATCCGCGCCTGCACCTCGCCAGTGCGCTCGACCAGTGCGATCTGCGCCTCGCTCATGCCGGCCTGCCGCATGCGTTGCCGCGCAGCATCCACCAGCGTCTCCAGATTGCGCCCCCGCATCTGGCGCACGCTGAGGTAATCCTCCTGCACCGCCACCCAATCGGGTACGTACACGTCGAACAGCGGCTGTCCTTTGACGACGCGATCCAGCGTGGCGCGCACATGCAGCTTCTCGACAAACCCGGTGGCACGCGCTTGCACCGCGAATTGGCCGCGCTCGTTCCAGGCAATGGCACCAACCGCCGAAACTTCCGGCATGAGCTGCCCTTCGACTACCTCACCGGTGCGCAGCCCCAGATTCTGCTGGATGCGTGAACTCACCGTCACCGTGCCGCTGTCCGCGCCCTCGCTGCCGGCGTAGGCGGGCACCAGCATCATGTTCATGAAGGGCGATTTGGCCGGGGCATCGAACTTTTTTCCCGGCACCATCGGGTCGTGATAGTGAAGAATTTTCCGGCCCGTGGCGGGATCGATCTCTCCGGCCTTGAGGCCACTCTCGATGTGGCGCCTAGTAGCCGCTTCTCCCTCGGGGATTCCCCAGGTCGACGGATCTGTCTTGGCCGTTTCAGGCGCGGTCCTCGCCTCGGAAGTGCCGGCTACTGGGGTATGGGCCATGCCCTGTTGCATGCCCATGCGGTAGAGCCCGACGCCTCCGGCGCCCAGCACCCCGGCGGCGAGCAGGCTGATCACGATCATTTTCTTGTTCATTGCTTCTGCTCCCGGGAAGAAACGGGGGGAGGGGCTATGGGTGCAACTTCGATCGGCGAGGATTCCGGGATCAAATACTCCAGCTCGGCCCACAAGACGGCGGTTTGTTTTTCGATCCGCAACCGTTCCAGACGGGTATCGGTCTCCATGCGCCGGGCCTCCAGCACGGCCGAAAGCGGTGCCTTGCCACCCCGGAAAGCGGCCTCCTGCGCCTGGGCGCGTTCGCCCGCGAGGGGAATCAAGGTCTTGTCGTAGTCATCCAGGCGTGTCAGGTTGCTGCGCCAACTCGCCAAGAGCCGTTGCACCCCGGAAAGATGTTCGCGCCGCATTTCTTCGCGCTCGGCACGCACCTGCTCGACTTTTTCCAGCCTGGCCGCCAACTCACGGTCCTGCCGGTTTTTCTGATCCCATTGCAGGGGGATGGAAACGCCAAGCGACACCATGTCGCCGAACTGGCTGCCCCGTTTGCTGTACATCAGCGACCAGCTCCAGTCGGCACTTTTCTCCTGGCGGGCAATGTCCACCTCGGCGCCCGCGACCCGTTCCTTCGCGCTCATCAGCGCGATATCCGGATGCAGGTCAAGCTGGTGCGCCGGTTCATGCACCGCCAGGCGGGTACGGTCGAGTCGCGGCGGCGCACCCAGCGGCTGGGCGGCGGCATCGCCAACCCAACGTGCTAGTAGCGTCTCGGCGTTGCTCAAGTCGGCGCGCACCTCATGCAGGCGATCATCGATGCGGGCAAGCGCCGCGCGGGCTGCAAACACGTCCGCCTGCCCCCCGCGTCCGCCCCGGTAGGCCGCCTCAACCGCTGCGACAACCAGCGCGGCCTCCTCGCGCTGGCGCCGCAGGAGTTCCAGTATCTGCTCCTGATAGTAGCGGCCGAACCAGGCACGAGCCGTTTGCGTGCGCAGCCTTGTCACTTGCAAGGCACGCATCGACGCAGCCGCGTCGGCCTCGCGTACAAAGCGGATACTGCGCGCTTGCCGCTTGTCCGAGCCGGTATAGGTTTGCGCGAGGCTGACCGATCGCTGTGTCATGAAATCGGTGGTCAAGCTGTAACGCATCGGCCCCTCGATAGGCAGGTTATCCACCGAAAGGCGCAAAACCGGATCTGGCAGACGTCCAGCGGAGACCTCCATCTCGCGCAACGCCCTGATGGCGGCATCCTGTCCTTGCAGAGTGGCAGAGCGAGTTTCCGCCGCTCGCAGCGCGGCATCCAGCGTAAGTGGGGCGGATGCCAGCGGCGCCTGGGCCATTGCCATGCTGATGAAGCTTAGCGATAGCGCGGCAGCTGCGAAGGGTTTAAAGGTGAGTGGCCAGCACGGGCGGGTGTGGCGAAAGGGCGGCGCAGTGACCGATTGAGGGGGGAAGACCATTAGTGAACTCCATGCGTAATAAGCGCTCGCACCGTATCAGCGCGGGCAAAGCACGGTGACAGGCTGCGCTGGGCAGCCTGCAAACCGCGTTGCAGTACAAGGGGTCAGCTAAGGGTTGGCGGTCGCCAGACGCCGGAGGGATCGAGGGATGAATTCAGCGCTTGAGTTGCAGGTATATGGTCAGCAGCCTGCGGCGTGTGGAGCCCGGCTTGGCACGAGGGCAGCACAAAAGTCCCGGATGAACTGGATGGCACGTCGGTCTTGCAGAGCTTGCCGGTCTTAGCCGCGGTCTCGGCATCGTTGCAGCAATCACCGGGATGGTCAGCGGCATCCACAAATACCGAGATACCGTAGCTTGGATCCATTGGGCAGGGCTGCTGGAAGACGTGCGCCCACGCACTGCCCTGAAAGGCAACGACTAGGCAAAGCATTAAAGACATGAGCGCACGCATTGGATCATTTTAACTTAGCCCCACATCTGTCAGGTGGATTTCAGGAAAAAACATCTGGTTATCGCAGGAGTGGTCGTCGAAATTCAGTATCGCGCCGACAACCAGTTGATCGATTGGGATTTTCTCGATCATGGCGGCCTTGAGGATGATCGGCAAGCGCTGTGGCGCTGCCGGGAGGTTCAGTCGCTTCCTGGCAATGATGACAATGAGATAGACGCAGACGGCGATCCGGATTTGCGACTTGACGGCGTTGAGGAAGTTGTCGAAGTCGCGGGTGGTGCACGGCTTCTCCTTCTTCGGCGCCTCCTTCGTCTGCATCCTCTTCGAGGACGGCACCGACATCTGCTGGGCGCACTCGCGCGTGATCGAGTACCTCAACTTCGCCTCCGGCCGCATGCCGAAGGGGGTCACCCCGCAGATCGGGCCGGTCGCCGCCGGCTGGGTCTACCTGCGCGGCCTGACAGGACTTAACGGCGAGGGCGAGGTGGTGTCCGGCAAAGCCATGGCGCGCTACGGTCAGAACGCCCTCGAAGCCATCCGCAACCTCAAGGCCAAGATCGAGGAAGTGTCCTCCGGCCTGCCTGAAGACGTGACGGTGGAAACCGCCTGCGACCGCTCCGACCTCATCCACCGCGCCATCGACACGCTGAAGCGCACGCTGATCGAGGAAACCGTCATCGTCGCACTGGTCGGCGGCGTCTGGCTGATGTGGTGGCTGGGCTACAACCTCTCGGTGGCGGTGGCCGTCGGCTTCATCGCCCTGGCCGGCGTGGCGGCGGAGACCGGCGTGGTGATGCTGATCTACCTCGACCAGGCCTGGCGCGAGGCGCAGGAAAAGTCAGCCTCCGCAGGACGGCGAGCAGGCGCGGCCGAACTCTACGCCGCGGTGATGGAAGGCGCGGTGGAGCGCGTGCGGCCGAAGATGATGACCGTGGTCGCCATCATGGCCGGCCTGCTGCCGATCATGTGGGGCACGGGCACCGGCTCGGAGGTGATGCGCCGCATCGCCGCGCCGATGGTCGGCGGCATGCTCTCCTCGACCGTCCTGACGCTGATCGTGATTCCGGCTATTTATGCGCTGGTGAAGGGGCGGCGGCTGGGGTAGGGGGTGAGCATATTGTATTTATGGGCAAATTTCCTCTGTAAAGTTGACAATAAATTTCTATTAATTGACAATGCTAGCGTCTTTGGTTGTCAATGATCACGGGGCGATTGTCAAATGACGAGGGTTCGCGCACGCGGGGAGGATGTTCGACGGTACATTCTGGAGCACGTCGAAAAGCACCCTGCCGACATCAGCAGAATGACTTCCGACCGCTTCGGCATTAGCCGCCAGGCAGTCAATAAGCATCTGCAAAAGCTGACGTCCGAACACGCGCTGACCGAAACCGGGAAGACCCGGAGCCGTTCCTACAAGCTTTGTCCATTGCTGGAGTGGCGGGGACATTACGAAATCAATTCCGGGCTCGCGGAAGATATCGTCTGGCGAAACGAGATAGCGCCCGTCCTGGGCCAACTGCCGGATAACGTCATGAACATCTGGCACTACGGCTTCACGGAAATGTTCAATAACGCCATCGATCATTCAGGCAGTTCCGAAATATTCGTGCGGATAAGAAAAACAGCCGCAAGTACCGAAATGCTTCTTTGGGACGAGGGCGTCGGGATCTTCAGGAAGATCCAGTCGGAATTGAATCTCCTGGACGAGCGCCATGCCATCCTTGAGCTGTCGAAAGGGAAACTGACTACCGACCCGACGCGCCACACGGGCGAAGGCATTTTTTTCTCCTCCAGGATGTTCGACGACTTCGATATTCTTTCCGGCGGAGTATATTTTTCGCACAAATTCGGAGACAAGGAAGACTGGATTCTGGAACGCGAACAAGCGCGGAATGGAACCACCGTGTGGATGGCGCTGCACAATCACGCGGCAAGGACAACCAAAAAGATATTCGATCAATACTCGTCCGGCGATAACTACGGGTTCAACAAAACCGTCGTGCCGGTGAAGTTGGCGCAATACGGAAACGACAAGCTCATATCGCGTTCTCAAGCGAAAAGACTGCTGGCCCGCATGGAGCTGTTCAAGACGGTCATATTCGACTTTGCCGGCGTGGATACCATCGGACAGGCGTTCGCGGATGAAATATTCAGGGTGTTTGCCAACCAGCATCCCGAGATCGACCTTCTGACCATCAAGGCAAACTCGGAGGTGAAGCGAATGATTGAAAGAGCGAAAGCCGGCGCGGCGGAGTAATTCCAATTCAATACGATAATTTGTAGGTCGGGCTAAAGGCCAACCAACAATTGCAGCATTGGTCGAGAAATGGAATGAGGGACTTCGGCTCCTGTTCACCCATCCTGAATAGCGACTATCTTCAGTAGACATTGTGGGGGCGGCCTACCGGCCGCGATTGTGCCCTGCAGGAAATACCCTTGGGGTGCAGCGGCGATTATCGCGGCCGGCAGGCCGTTCCCACATCAGAAATATCGCTCTTCAGTGCGTAGCTGAGGTTCATCGCCAATCAGGTCACCCATTGATCTACCTCGACCGCGCCTGGCCGGCGGCTGGGGTAGGGAGGTGGGCGGTAGAATTGCGGCGGAGGAACCGCCATGAATCTTGCCCTTCTGCTGGAGCGCAGCGCCCGGGCTTTCCCGCGCCTGCCGGCCGTTGCCCTGGGCGCCCGCGTGCTGCACGACTACCCCGCGCTGCTGGACGCTGCGCCGATGGAGGCGGCGGAAGTCGCGGCGCCCGACCTGGCCTGGCCGTTCTACACCAGCGGCACTACCGGCATGCCGAAGGGCGTCATGCTCACCCACGGCAACCTGCTGGCGGCGACGCTGGCCTACTTCTCCGACGTCGACACGATCGCGCCGGGCGAGGCCATCCTGCACGCCGCGCCGATGTCGCATGGCTCCGGCCTCTGCATCCTGCCGCACGTGGCGAAGGCGGCCTGCAACGTCGTGCCCGAGTCGGGCGGCTTCGACGAGGCGGAGATTTTCGACCTGTTGCGCCATCACCGAGGCGTGACGATGTTCGCGGCGCCGACCATGGTCAAGCGCCTGGTCGCCCACGCCGAGCAGGCGCGGCCGGGCAGCGCCAACCTGAAGACCCTCGTCTATGGCGGCGGGACGATGTACGTCGAGGACTGCAAGGCGGCGCTGCGCGACCGCAGCAAGGATCTCATCATCAGCGGCGGTTCGAACATCTATCCGCGCGAAGTGGAGGAGGTCGCTACGTCTTTGTCGAGTCGCTGCCGAAAAATTCGACCGGAAAGGTGCTAAAAAGGGAATTGAGGGACAGGTTGCCGGGCGTGCTGCCCTGAAAGCCGGGCACACCGGCCAAGGAGATGCCATGAAATCGCGTCGAGTCGTTCTGCCGGTTCAGGAAGCCCGGGCCGGGATGCACCTGGCTGCGGAGGTTCGAAATCCGGTGGGCGGCGCCGTCCTGCTGCCGGCGGGGACGGAACTCACGGATGAGGCCCTGACCGGCCTGCGCAGAAGGGGAATCGAGGTGATTGCGGCGGTCGTGCCCGATGGCCGCTCCGAAACCGAGATCGCACGGGAGCTTGAACAGGCCGAGGCGCGCATCGCTCATCTGTTCCATCGCCACAAGGACAACCCCGGCCTGCAGGAATTGATGCGGATCGTCCTGGAATACCGACGGAAGTCCCTGGCATGAACGCCCTGCTTTCCCGCGAAACGGTGCTGACACGCATCAGCGAGCTGCCGGCGCTGCCGGCCGTGGTGGGCGATATCCTCGGCGCCCTTGAAGACGAATCCGAGCCTACGGAACGCCTGGTGGGCCGCATCAACGCCGATCCGGTTCTGGTGGCGCGCGTGCTCGGGGCGGCGAATTCGGCTTCCCAGGGGGCCCGCCAGCGCATCGGATCCATGCTGGAGGCGATCACGCTGCTCGGTTTCAACCGCGTGCGCCAGCTTGTGCTGATGACCGCCCTGGTACGCCAGTTCCAGCCGGTCAGCCCGAACTTCGACCCGACGGCATTCTGGCGGCACAGCTTTGCGGTTGCCGTTTGCGCCGGGGAGCTGGCGCGCATGGCGGCCATGGACGAGGAGCTGGCCTTCAATACCGGCCTGCTGCACGACATCGGCCACCTCTTCATCGTCACCGCCTTTCCCGCGCAGTTCGAGGCGATCCTGGCATACATGCAGGAACGGGATACCGACATCGTCCTCGCCGAACGCGCCGTGCTTGGCCTCGACCATAGCCTGATCGGCAGCATCCTGGCGCAGCATTGGAACCTGCCGGAGGCCTTCGTCGAGGCAATCGAGGGACATCACAATCCGGACGCCACGGACAACGAAGCCTTTTCCAACGTGGTGCATGTTGCCGAAATCCTCTCGTATGCCCTGGATATCGGCACCATACCGAGGAGCGTGGTGCCGGCCCTTTCGATGAGGGCGCAAGCCCATCTCGGACTGCCCTGGCCGGTATTGGCAAGCCGCTTTGGCGAGATCGAGGCGAAATACCGCGCCGCCTGCATCGATTTCGGCTTTTGATCGGGTATCGGCCCGACTGCTCCCCTCGCCCGTCATGTTTGTCGGCTGCAAGACAAATTCCTTGGCACGGCAGGCACTTGGCAAAGCCGGAAGGTTGACGTTGACGTCAACGTAAGATAGATTGCCTCATCCCTGTTGGAGCGCCCGCCATGACCGACCTGAGCGTGAGCCAGAAAATCGCCGCCTATCGACCCAAGCACAAGGTGCGCTTCGTCTCCGCCGCCTCGCTGTTCGACGGTCACGACGCCTCGATCAACATCATGCGGCGCATCCTGCAATCCACCGGCGCCGAGGTGATCCACCTCGGCCACAACCGCTCGGTCGAGGAGATCGTCACGGCGGCGCTGCAGGAGGACGTGCAGGGCATCGCCGTGTCGTCCTACCAGGGCGGCCACGTCGAGTACTTCAAGTACATGGTCGACCTGCTGAAGAGCCGCGACGGCGAGGGCATCAAGGTCTTCGGCGGCGGCGGCGGCGTCATCGTGCCCGAGGAAATCCGCGAACTGCACGACTATGGGGTGGCGCACATCTACTCCGTCGAGGACGGCAGGAAGATGGGCCTGCAGGGCATGATCAACGACATGGTCGCGCAGGTCGACTTCGACCTGTCCAAGGCGACGCCGGACCTGAAGGCCGTTGCCGCCGGCGACCGTCGCGCGCTGTCCCGCCTCATCACCGCCCTGGAGAACGGCGCGGTGGCCGGCAAGCTGAAAAGTCAGCTGCTGCAGGACGGCGCCGCGGCCAGGGTGCCGACATTGGGCATCACCGGCACCGGCGGCTCGGGCAAGTCCAGCCTGACCGACGAGCTGATCCGCCGCCTGCGCCTCGACCAGAACGACGCCCTGAGGATCGCGGTCGTCGCGGTCGATCCCTCGCGCAAGCGCAGCGGCGGCGCGCTGCTCGGCGACCGCATCCGCATGAACGCCATCGATCACCCGAACATCTTCATGCGCTCGCTGGCCACGCGCGACACCGGTTCGGAAATTTCCGCCGCGCTGCCGGAAGTGATCGCCGCCTGCAAGCTGGCCGGCTTCGATCTCGTCGTCGTCGAGACCTCGGGCATCGGCCAGGGCGACGCCGCCATCGTGCCGCTCGTCGATGCCTCGCTTTACGTGATGACGCCGGAGTTCGGCGCCGCCAGCCAGCTGGAGAAGATCGACATGCTGGATTTCGCCGACTTCGTCGCCATCAACAAGTTCGACCGCAAGGGCGCGGAAGACGCCCTGCGCGACGTGCGGAAGCAGGTGCAGAGGAACCGCGAGCTGTTCGCCGTGCCGGTGGACGAGCTGCCGGTGTTCGGCACCATGGCGGCGCGCTTCAACGACGACGGCGTCACCGCGCTCTACCAGGCGCTGCTGCCGAAGCTGATGTCGCTCGGCCTCAAGGCTGCGCCCGGCAGGCTGCCGAAGGTGACGGTGAAGCAGTCCTCGCGCGGCCGCGCCATCGTGCCGGCCGAGCGCGTGCGCTACCTCGCCGACATCGCCGAATCGGTGCGGACCTACCACAAGCACACGGCGGAGCAATGCCGCCTGGCGCGCGAGCGTCAGGCGTTGCGCCTGTCCAAAGCCATGCTCGAAACCCCCCCCTGCCCCCCCTTTAGCAAAGGGGGGGATGCCGCCACGGCCTCCTTACCCCCCTTTGAAAAAGGGGGGCAGGGGGGATTTGCTCCGGCGCTGGCACGGCTCGACGAGCTGATTTCCGAGCGGGAAGCCCAGCTCGACCCGCGCGCGAAGAAGCTGCTCGAGATGTGGCCCGCCATGCAGCGCGCCTACGCCGGCGACGAATACGTCGTGAAGATCCGCGACAAGGAAGTGCGCACCGATCTCGTCTACGAGAGCCTCTCCGGCACCAGGATCCGCAAGGTGGTGCTGCCGAAGTTCGAGGACGAGGGCGAGACGCTGCGCTTCCTCATGAAGGAGAACGTGCCCGGCTCCTTCCCGTATACGGCGGGCGTGTTCGCCTTCAAGCGCGAGAACGAGGACCCGACGCGCATGTTCGCCGGCGAGGGCGACGCCTTCCGCACCAACCGCCGCTTCAAGAAAGTCTCCGAGGGCATGCCGGCGCACCGGCTATCGACGGCCTTCGACTCGGTGACGCTCTACGGCTTCGATCCCGACCTGCGGCCGGACATCTACGGCAAGGTCGGCAACTCCGGCGTGTCGATTGCCACGCTCGACGACATGAAGGTGCTGTACTCGGGCTTCGACCTGGTCTGCCCGACCACCTCGGTGTCGATGACCATCAACGGCCCGGCGCCGGTGATCCTCGCCATGTTCTTCAATACTGCGCTCGACCAGCAGCTCGACCGGTTCCGCACCGACAACCGCCGCGAGCCGACCGAGGACGAGGCCGACAAGATCCGCGAGTGGGTGCTGGCCAATGTGCGCGGCACGGTGCAGGCCGACATCCTCAAGGAGGACCAGGGCCAGAACACCTGCATCTTCTCCACCGAGTTCGCCCTGAAGATGATGGGCGACATCCAGGAGTACTTCGTCCATCACGACGTGAAGAACTTCTACTCGGTGTCGATCTCCGGCTACCACATCGCCGAGGCGGGGGCGAATCCGATCTCGCAGCTCGCCTTCACGCTGGCCAACGGCTTCACTTACGTCGAGACGTATCTCGCGCGCGGCATGCACATCGACGATTTCGCGCCGAACCTCTCCTTCTTCTTCTCCAACGGCATGGACCCGGAGTACTCGGTGATCGGCCGCGTCGCGCGCCGCATCTGGGCGGTGGCGATGAAGCACCGCTACGGCGCCAACGAGCGCAGCCAGAAGCTGAAGTACCACGTGCAGACCTCCGGTCGCTCGCTGCACGCCCAGGAGATGGCTTTCAACGACATCCGCACGACGTTACAAGCGTTGATTGCCATCTACGACAACTGCAACTCCCTGCACACCAATGCCTACGACGAGGCGATCACCACGCCGACCGAGGAGTCGGTGCGCCGCGCCATGGCCATCCAGCTCGTCATCAACCGCGAGTGGGGCCTGGCCAAGAACGAGAACCCGAACCAAGGCGCCTTCGTCATCGACGAGCTGACCGACCTGGTCGAGGAGGCGGTGCTGAAGGAATTCGAGGCGATCTCCTCGCGCGGCGGCGTGCTCGGTGCTATGGAGACCGGCTATCAGCGCGGCAAGATCCAGGAGGAGTCGCTCTACTACGAGCAGCGCAAGCACGACGGCTCCTATCCCATCATCGGCGTGAACACCTTCCGCAATCCGAAGGGGGATGCGCAGATCGAGATCGAGCTGGCGCGCTCGACGGAGGAGGAGAAGCAGTCGCAGCTGGCGCGCCTGGCCGATTTCCAGCGCCGCCATGCCGCCGCCGCCGGCCCGATGCTGGCGCGGCTCAAGCGCAGCGTGATCGAGAACGGCAACGTCTTCGCCGTGCTGGTCGAGGCCGTGCGCTGCTGCTCGCTGGGCCAGATCACCCGGGCCCTGTTCGAGGTGGGCGGGCAGTACAGAAGAAGTATGTGATCGGGGCGATCAGCCCTCGAACGTCCTCAGGCCCTCCAGGTCGAGCACGGTGATGCCGCCGTACTCGATGCGCAGCAGACCGGCTTTTTCCAGGGTCTTCAGCGCCTGGTTGGCGCGCTGGCGCGACAGGCCGGCGAGGTAGCCGATCTCCTCCTGCGAGATCTGCAGTTGCGGTCCGATGCCGGGATAGAGGTGGGGATTGAACATCGCCGCCAGGCTGCGCGCCACGCGGGCGTCAGGTTCGAGCAGGCGATCGTATTCCACCATGGCGATGAACTGGCCCAGCCGCTCGTTCAATTGGATCAGCAGGAAGCGGTTGAATTCGATGCTGGTATCGAGCAGCCGAAGAAAGGTGGCCTTGGGCATGAAGGCCACCTGGCTATTGCGCAGTGCAACAACGTCGTATTTGCGCGGATCGTTCTTGAGCAGCGAGCCCTCGCCGAACCAGCCTCCCGTGGGCAGGCCTGTGAAGGTGGTGGGCTTGCCGTCCGCCGACAGGTTGGTCATCTTGACCAGGCCGTCGATGACACCGATCCAGTGCTCTACCGGCTCGCCTTTCCTGCAGACGAAGCCCCCGCCAGGGATCTGTCGGGTCATGGTTTCGCTCTCCACCCGACGTATCTGATCGGGACCGAGCGCACGCGACCAAAGGCTGGCGCGGAGCATTTCGCCTAGTGTGGGCATAGACCTTCTGAGGTAGTCTCTTGACGCAGTGTACCGGATTGTCTGTCGGATGACAGCGTGACATGGGGGGCTCCAGTAACCTCTGTGGTTTGATCCTGTCAGGCCCGACCGCAATACCCGGTTTGACTCGGTCGTGCGTCCGATGGAGAATCATCCGCCGCAGCAACGAATAATAGATGGCGCCGGATGGCAGATGCCGGACGCCTGCAAGCCAGGAACAGGAGGAGTTCATGTCGGACCAGGTTCGACTGTCGTCGCTCAACACGTTTCCTCGACTCTTGATGCACCACGCCCAGACGCGGCCGAATCAACCGGCCACGCGCGAGAAGGACATGGGCATCTGGCAGACCTGGACCTGGTCGCAGGTCGCCGAGGAAGTTCGTGCCATCGCCTCGGGTCTGGCGGAACTGGGCTTCAAGCGCGGCGACAATCTCGCCATCATCGGCGACAACCGTCCCCGCCTGTACTGGGCGATGTGCGCCGCGCAGTGCCTCGGCGGCGTGCCCGTTCCCCTCTACCAGGACGCCGTGGCGGCGGAGATGGTGTTCGTCCTGCAGGATGCCGGCATCAAGTTCGCCATCGTCGAGGACCAGGAGCAGGTCGACAAGCTCCTCGAAAACATGCAGCAGTGCCCCAACCTGCAGCACATCCTTTACGACGACCCGCGGGGCATGCGCCATTACAACCAGCCCTTCCTGCACGGCCTCGACGAGGTCCAGGAAATGGGGCGCATCCACAACCGCAACCACCCGGCATTCCTCGACGGCGAAATCGAGCTCGGCAAGTCCGAGGACGTCGCCGTCATGCTGTATACCTCGGGCACCACCGGCAAGCCGAAGGGCGTCTGCCAGACCCACGGTTCCTTCATCAAGGCTGCCGAAAGCGGCTGCAAATTCGACAAGCTCGGCCCCGACGACAATATCCTCTCCTACCTGCCTATGGCCTGGGTGGGCGACCACCTGTTCTCCTTCGCCCAGGCCACCTACGCCGGCTTCACCATCAACTGCCCGGAATCGGGTGACACGGTGATGACCGACATGCGCGAGATCGGCCCGAGCTACTACTTCGCGCCACCGCGCGTCTTCGAGAACCTGCTCACCCAGGTGATGATCCGCATGGAGGACGCCAGTGCCATCAAGCGCAAGCTGTTCCACTACTTCATGGAGGTGGCGCGCCGCTGCGGCGCCGAGATCCTCGACGGCAAACCGGTCAGCGGCAGCGACCGGCTGCTCTACGCGCTGGGCAACTTCCTCGTCTATGGCCCGCTGCGCAACGTGCTCGGCATGAGCCGCATCCGCGTTGCCTACACGGCCGGCGCGGCCATCGGCCCGGACCTCTTCCGCTTCTACCGTTCGATCGGCGTCAACCTCAAGCAGCTCTACGGCTCGACCGAGACCTGCGCCGCCGTCTGCCTGCAGCCGGACGGCCAGATCAAGTTCGACACCGTCGGCCCGCCGGCGCCGGGCGTCGAGGTGAAGATCGCCGACAACGGCGAGGTGCTGGTGCGCGGCGAGGTGCTGCTGAAGGAGTACTACAAGCGTCCCGACGCGACCGCCGAGGTGATGGATGCGGAGGGTTACTTCCATACCGGCGATGCCGGCTTCTTCGACGAGGACGGCCATCTCAAGATCATCGATCGCGCCAAGGACGTCGGCAAGCTGGCCAACGGCGCCATGTTCGCGCCGAACTACATCGAGAACAAGCTGAAGTTCTTCTCGCACATCAAGGAGGCGGTGGCCTTCGGCAACGGCAAGGACGAGGTCTGCGCCTTCATCAACATCGACATGGGGGCGGTCGGCAACTGGGCCGAACGGCGCAACATCGCCTACTCCGGCTACACCGACCTGGCGCAGAAGGCGGAGGTCTATGATCTCATCCGCGACTGCGTCGAGAAGGCCAATGCCGATCTGGCGCACGACGCCATGCTGAGCGCCTCGCAGGTGCACCGCTTCCTCATCCTGCACAAGGAGCTGGATCCTGACGACGACGAGCTGACCCGCACGCGCAAGGTGCGCCGCGGCTTCATCGCCGAGAAGTACCGCGCGCTGATCGACGCCCTGTATTCCGGCAAGGCCTCGCAGTTCATCGAAACCGAGGTGAAGTTCGAGGACGGCCGCAAAGGCAAGGTGAGCGCCGATCTGAGAATCTGCGCAGCCAAGACTTTCCCCGCCGCGGTAAAAAAGGCGGCGTAGGACCGAGACGAGGATGGCGAGCGAGACATGAACGACAGAACCATAAGCGAGCGTCTGACCTTCCACGACTCGATCGAGGCGCTGGAGGTGGACTTCTCCGACATGACCTTGGCCGATGCGGCCCAGGTCGATGCGTTTTACGACGAAACGGAAAGTCGGCTTGCCGCCAGCGGGCGGCGCTGGTATTTCCTGGTGAACTACACGGGCTGCGTCATCGAGCCGCAGGCCTGGGAGCGTTTTTCGGAGCGTGGCAAAGGCACCAATATCGCCTACAGCCTCGGCACCGTGCGGATTGGCGCCGCGTCGCAGACGCGGGAGGCGATTCGCGAGCATGCCGGGCGCGCCTTCTTCCGTGCCAACATCTACGATACCCGCGACCAGGCTCTTGCCGCCCTCGGCGAGATGCGCAAGCGACAACGGGATGCGCAGGCGGCGGCCGAGGAGACCTTCCTGCGCGTCGAGAACGTCAGCCTGCGCTTCGGCGGCGTCAAGGCGATCACCGGCGTCAGCTTCGAGATCAAGCGCGGGGAGGTATCGTCCATCATCGGGCCGAACGGCGCCGGCAAAAGCTCCATGCTCAACGTCATCAACGGCGTGTATCACCCGCAGGAAGGCACCGTCACCTATCTCGGCAATGCGCGCCGCCAGATGCGCACGCACGAGGCGGCCACCCAGGGCATCGCCCGCACCTTCCAGAACATCGCCCTGTTCAAGGGCATGAGCGTGCTCGACAACCTGATGACCGGCCGCAATCTGAAGATGAAGTCCAACTTCCTGCTGCAGGCGCTCTACTGGGGTCCGGCCCAGCGCGAGGAACTGGCGCATCGGAAGAAGGTCGAGGAGATTATCGACTTCCTCGAGATCGAGCACATCCGCAAGACACCGGTCGGGCGCCTGCCCTACGGCCTGCAGAAGCGCGTCGAACTGGGCCGGGCGCTGGCCGCCGAGCCGACGCTGCTGCTGCTCGACGAGCCGATGGCAGGCATGAACGTCGAGGAAAAGCAGGACATGTGCCGCTTCATCCTCGATGTCAACGACCAGTTCGGCACGACCATCCTGCTCATCGAGCACGACATGGGCGTGGTCATGGACATTTCGAATTTCGTCGTCGTGCTGGACCATGGCCAGAAGATCGCCGAAGGGACGCCCGACGAGGTGCGTTCCGATCCGGTCGTCATCCGCGCCTACCTCGGCACGACGCACTAAGGGAGCCAGGCATGCAATTCTTCTTCGAGGTACTCATCGGCGGCCTGCTCTCCGGCGTCATGTACGCCCTGGTCGCCCTCGGCTTCGTCCTGATCTACAAGGCCTCCGGGGTGTTTAACTTCGCCCAGGGCGCCATGGTGTTCTTCGCCGCACTGACCTTCGTCGGCGTGATGGAGCTGGGCGTGCCCTTCGGCTTCGCCCTGGTCGTCACCTTCTTCGCCATGGTGCTGCTCGGCGTGGCGACCGAGAAGGTGGTGCTGCGGCCGCTGGTGAACCAGCCGCAGATCACCCTGTTCATGGCGACCATCGGCCTGACCTTCTTCATCGAGGGCCTTGCCCAGGGCATGTGGGGCGCCAGCGTGCGCGGCCTGGAGATTCCCGGCATTCAGGACGAACCGATCGAGTGGGCGATGGACAACTGGGGCATCGGCATCTCCAAGTTCGACCTGTTCGCCGCCGGCGTCTCGGCCGTGCTGGTGAGCGTGCTGGCCGTCTTCTTCAACAAGACCCGCGTCGGCCGGGCGCTGCGCGCCGTGGCCGACGATCACCAGGGCGCCCTGGCCATCGGCATTCCGCTGCAGAACATCTGGCGCATCGTGTGGGCCGTCGCCGGCTTCGTCGCCCTGGTTGCAGGACTCATGTGGGGGGCGCGCAACGGCGTGCAGTTCGCGCTGACCTTCGTCGCGCTGAAGGCGCTGCCGGTGCTGATCATCGGCGGCTTCGAGTCGGTGGCCGGCGCCATCGTCGGCGGGCTGATCATCGGCGCCGCCGAGAAGCTGGGCGAGGTGTATATCGGGCCGATGGTCGGCGGCGGCATCGAAGGCTGGTTCCCCTACGTCATGGCGCTGCTGTTCCTGCTGGTGCGCCCGGAAGGCCTGTTCGGCGAGCGGCATATCGATCGCGTGTGATTCCGACAACCCGAAACCAGAAACGCGGAACCCGAAACCATGCTTTATAGAGAAGCCGGCCAGTTCAAGGCCACCTACCAGGAAGATCAGCAGATCTTCCCGATCCGCCAGGACCGCATCGCGATGGCGCTGATCCTCGCCTTCTTCTACCTGGCGGTGCCCTTCGTCGCCAGCCAGTACTGGCTGCAGGCGATCCTCATCCCGGTGCTGATCTTTTCGCTGGCGGCGATCGGCCTGAACATCCTCACCGGCTATGCCGGCCAGCTCTCGCTCGGCTCGGCGGCCTTCATGGCGGTGGGCGCCTTCGCCGCCTACAACTTCATGCTGCGCGTGCCCGGCATGCCGATCCTCGCCGCCTTCATGCTCGGCGGCCTGTGCGCCGCCGCCGTCGGCATCGCCTTCGGCCTGCCCAGCCTGCGCATCAAGGGCTTCTATCTGGCGGTGGCGACGCTCGCGGCGCAGTTCTTCATCGTCTGGGCGCTGACCAAGTTCGGCTGGTTTTCCAACTACTCCTCGTCCGGTGTAATCACCGCCCAGCAGGTTGAGATTCTCGGCTATGCCTTCAAGTCACCGGAGAGCAAGTACCTGCTGACCCTGGCGGTGGTGTCGGTGCTGGCCCTGGCGGCGAAGAACATGGTGCGCACGAGCATCGGCCGTTCCTGGATGGCCATCCGCGACATGGATGTGGCGGCAGAGGTGATCGGCTTCCGGCCCATGCACACCAAGCTGTCGGCCTTCGCCATCAGTTCTTTCTACTGCGGCGTGGCCGGCGCACTCTATGCCTACACCTACCTCGGCACGGTCGAGCCGGAGGGCTTCAACCTGGACATGTCCTTCAGGATCCTGTTCATGGTCATCATCGGCGGCGTTGGCAGCATCATGGGCTCCTTCCTGGGCGCCGCCTTCATCGTGCTGCTGCCGATCTTCCTGAACATTTCCATGCATGTGCTGGGGGACTGGGTCCCGCATGGCCTGGCCTCGAACCTGGAGTTGATCGTCTTCGGCGGGCTGATCATCTTCTTCCTGATCGTCGAGCCGCACGGCCTGGCCCGGCTCTGGCAGATCGGCAAGGAAAAGCTGCGACTGTGGCCCTTCCCGCACTAGAATAGGGATGTTGCATATCCGGACAGCAACATTTTTTGTGGTCGTCTAACAATGAGGAGACAAAGCATGAAGATGAAGAAATCGGCCTTGATCGGATTCGCGGTTGCCGCGGCGCTCGGGGCGTCTGCCGTCCATGCAGCGGACCAGTACGTCGGTCTGCCCAGCTACCGCGTCGGCCCCTACGCCGCCGGCGGCACCGGCATCTTCGGCGGCATGATCGACTACTTTCAACTGGTCAACGAGCGCGACGGCGGCGTGAATGGCGTCAAGCTGATCTGGGAGGAGTGCGAGACCGAGTACAACAACGCCCGCGGCGTCGAGTGCTGGGAGCGCATGAAGAAAGGCGGGCCGACCGGCAACACCGTCTTCCATCCGCTGTCGACCGGCATCACCTACTCGGTGATCGAGAAGGCCCCTGCCGACAAGATCCCGGTGATCTCGCTCGGTTACGGCCGCACCGACGCTTCCGACGGCCGCGTCTTCCCCTATGTCTTCCCGCTGCTGACCAACTACTGGTCGCAGAACACCGCCAAGATCAAGTTCATCGGCGCCAAGGAAGGCGGCATGGACAAGCTGAAGGGCAAGAAGATCGTGAACATCTATCACGACTCGGCCTACGGCAAGGAGACCATCCCGGTGCTGGACGCCCAGGCCAAGATGTACGGCTTCAGTGTCAGGCATATTCCGGTCGCCCACCCCGGCAACGAGCAGCAGTCGCAGTGGCTGCAGGTGCGCCAGGAGAAGCCCGACTGGGTCATCCTGCGCGGCTGGGGCGTGATGAACCCGACGGCGCTGAAGGCCGCCGCCAAGATCGGCTTCCCGCGCGAGAAGATCGTCGGCGTGTGGTGGTCCGGCGCGGAAGAAGACACCATCCCGGCCGGCGCCGCCGCCAAGGGCTACATCTCGGCCGGCTTCAACGTCTCCGGCACCAACTACCCGGTGATCAAGGACATCCAGAAATACGTGGTGGCCAAGGGCAAGACCAACATGGAGGACAAGTCCAGGATCGGCAGCGTGTACTACAACCGCGGCGTGGTGCACGGCATCATCACCGTGGAAGCCATCCGCAAGGCGCAGGAGAAGTACGGCAAGGGCAAGTCGATCACCGGCGAGCAGATGCGCTGGGGCATCGAGAACCTGAACATCGACGCTGCCATGCTGAAGAAGCTCGGCGCCGAGGGCTTCATGCCGCCGCTGAAGATGAGCTGCGCCAACCACGAGGGTTCCGGCCTGGTGAAGTTCCAGCAGTGGGACGGCAAGGCCTGGAAGGTCATCACCGACTGGATCGAGTCCGACCAGAAGCTGGTGCGCGGCATGATCGAAGAATCCGCGGCGAAGTACGCCAAGGAAAAAGGCATTACGCCGCGCGACTGCGCGAAGGAGGGCTGACGCCCTCCGCGTGAGCGGTGAGCGGCGAGCGGCGAGCCGTAAAGGCCTGCTGCCCGAATCCGCTCACCGCTCACCGCTTACCGCTCACCAATCCGGAACCGCCATGCAACAAGCACAGACCGCACCCGCCGCCGGCAAGCCCTACCTCAATGTCAACAACATCGAGGTCATCTACGACCATGTCATTCTGGTGCTGAAGGGCGTTTCGCTGCAGGTCGAGCAGGGCAAGATCGTCGCCCTGCTCGGCGCCAACGGCGCCGGCAAGACGACGACCTTGAAGGCCGTTTCCAACCTGCTGCGGGCCGAGCGCGGCGATATCACCAAGGGCAGTATCGAATTCCAGGGCGCGCGCATCGATCGCATGACCCCCTCGGACCTCGTCAAGCGCGGTGTGATCCAGGTGATGGAGGGCCGCCACTGCTTCGCCCACCTGACGATCGAGGAGAACCTGCTCACGGGCGCCTACACCAGATCGATCGGCCGCGCCGAGCTGAAGAACAGCCTGGACAAGGTCTATGCCTATTTCCCGCGCCTGAGGGAGCGCCGCACCTCCCAGGCAGGCTATACCTCGGGCGGCGAGCAGCAGATGTGCGCCATCGGCCGCGCCCTGATGGCCAACCCGCAGATGATCCTGCTCGACGAGCCGTCGATGGGCCTGGCGCCGCAGATCGTCGAGGAAATCTTCGAGATCGTGCGCGACCTCAACCAGCGCGAGAAGGTAAGCTTCCTGCTGGCCGAGCAGAACACCATGGTCGCACTGCGCTTTGCCGACTTCGGCTACATCCTGGAGAACGGCCGCGTCGTCATGGAAGGCGACGCCAGGGAGCTGGCCTCGAACGAGGACGTCAAGGAGTTCTACCTCGGCCTGTCGTCGGGCGGGCGCAAGAGCTTCCGCGACGTCAAGCACTACCGCCGCAGAAAGCGCTGGCTGGCCTGAAGATCCCCCGATGAAATTCTTCGACGCCCTCGAAACCCGCGACCCCGGGCAGCGCGAGCAGGACCTGTTTGCGACGCTGCCCAAGCAGCTGGCGTACGCCAAGGCACACGCGCCGGCCTTCGCCGAGCTTTACCGCGACATCGATGTCACCGCCGTGAGCAGCCGCGCGGCGCTGGCGACGCTGCCGGTCATCCGCAAGCACGAGCTGATCGCGCGGCAGAAGGCCCTGCTGCCCTTCGGCGGACTGAACGCCACGCCGGTGGGCCGGCTCGGCCGCGTCTTCAAGTCTCCCGGCCCCATCTACGATCCGGAAGGTTCTGGCGAGGACTGGTGGCGTTTTGCCCGTTCGCTCTACGCCGCCGGTTTCCGCGCCGGCGATCTGGTGCACAACACCTTCTCCTACCACTTCACGCCGGCCGGTTTCATGACCGACGGCGCGGCGCGCAAGCTGGGCTGCGCGGTATTTCCCGCCGGCGTCGGCCAGACCGAGATGCAGGTGAGGGCCATCTCCGCACTGAAGCCGGCGGGTTACATCGGCACGCCGTCCTTCCTCAAGATCATCATAGAGAAGGCCGACGAGTTGAAGATGGACGTTTCCAGCCTGAAGAAGGCGGTGGTTTCGGGCGAGGCCTTCTTTCCCAATCAGAAGGCCTTGTGCGCGGAGCGCGGCATCGACGCCCTGCAGGCCTACGGCACGGCCGATCTCGGCCTCGTCGCCTATGAGACCGAGGCGCGCGAGGGCCTGGTGCTGGAGGAGTCGCTGATCCTCGAAATCGTGCGCCCCGGCACCGGCGATCCGGTGGCGTCGGGCGAAGTCGGCGAGGTGGTGGTCACCAGCTTCAACCCGGACTATCCGCTGATCCGTTTCGGCACCGGCGATCTCTCCGTCGTGCTGCCCGGCATCAGCCCTTGCGGCCGCAGCAACGTGCGCATCAAGGGCTGGATGGGACGCGCCGACCAGACTGCCAAGGTGAAGGGCATGTTCGTGCATCCGGGCCAGGTGGCGGAGATCGTCAAGCGCCATCCGCAGGTGGGCAAGGCGCGGCTGGTGGTGGACAACGCAACCGGCCAGGACCGCATGACCCTGCGCTGCGAGGCGGCCGGCGCGCCGGACGGTCTCGCCGAGGCGCTCGCCGCCAGCATCCGCGACATCACCAAACTGCGCGGCGAAGTCGCGCTCTGCCGCCCGGGCGAACTGCCCAACGACGGCAAGATCATCGACGACGCGCGCAACTACACGTGAGCGGGGAGCGGTAAGCGGTGAGCGGTGAAGCAAACACGCCTCGCGCCAAGCCGCTCGCCGGCCTGCGCGTGCTCGACCTCACCCGCCTGCTGCCGGGCCCCGTCGCCACCCAGCACCTCGCTGACCTCGGCGCCGACGTCGTCAAGATCGAAGACACCGGCGAGGGCGATTACGCCCGCAGCATGGGCGCACGGCCGGGCGAGACCAGCACCTTCTTCAGGCTGGTCAACCGCAACAAGCGCGCGCTGCGCCTCGACCTGAAGCAGGCCGAGGGCGTCGCCGTGTTCCGGCGGCTGACTTTGTCGGCAGACGTCGTCGTCGAGGGCTTCCGCCCCGGCGTGATGGACAAGCTCGGCATCGACTACGAGCGGCTTGCCGAACTCAACCCGCGTCTCGTCTTCTGTTCCATCAGCGGCTACGGCCAGGACGGCCCCTACGCCCTGCGCGCCGGCCACGACATCAACTATATCGGCTATGCCGGCGTGCTCGACCAGATCGGCACCGCCGACGGCCCGCCCGCGGTGCCGAACTTCCAGATCGGCGACCTGCTCGGCGGCGCGCTGACGCCACTGGTGGGTCTGCTCGCTTCGGTCATCGATGCGCGTGCCACCGGCCGCGGGCGCCGCGTCGACGTTGCGATGACCGACGCGGTGTTCGCCCATGCCGTGTTCCCGCTGGCCGGCCTGCTGGCGCGCCTGAAGCCGCCGCCGCGCGGCGCCGATCTCCTCTCCGGCGGGGTGCCCTGCTACGGCGTATACGCCACGGCCGACGGCCGCCATCTGGCGGTCGGCGCGCTGGAGAAAAAATTCTGGGAGCTGCTCTGTGACAAACTCGGGCGGCCCGACCTGAAGCCCTTCCACCTCGCCTTCGGCGCCCAGGGGGAGCAGGCGAAGCGGGAGCTGGCCGCCGTCTTCGCCTCGCAGCCGCAAAGCCACTGGGTCGGCATCTTCGACCATGTCGATTGCTGCGTGACGCCGGTGCTGACCGTCGCCGAGGCGCTCGACAACGAACAACTGCAGGCACGTCGCATGGTGGTCGAGGCCGAGGGCATGCCGCACCTGGCCCCGCCCTGGAAGCTCTCCGATTACGCCTTCGCCATCGAGCGCAGCGCGCCGGCGCCGGGCCAGCACAGCGAGGAGATCCTGCGCGAGGCGGGGTATGCGGCCGAGGAGATCGCCTCACTAAGGAAGCAGGGTATCATCTGAGGGTGTTCGCCCGGCCCCTGTTCGGGCCGCGGCCGATGGTTTTTGCCTCGCAGTTCCAGTGCGCCTTCCGCTTCAATTCCTACATCGGCCTGGTGGTTGCGGCCAAGCTCCATGGCGAGGCCGGCATCGCGGCGATGGGCATCCTCATCGGCGCCATGGTGCCGCTGGCAAACCTGGCTTCGGTCTGGATGCTGGCGCGCCACGGCCAGTCTGGCGTGCTGCGCGAGATCGCGCGCAATCCGCTGATCCTGGGAACGCTGGCCGGCCTGCTGTTCAACCTCAGCGGCGCAGCCTTGCCGGAAGTGGCGGGGCAGTTCCTCGCCCGCTTGTCCGAGGCTTCCATTGTGCTTGGCCTGCTGGCAGTGGGGGCGGCATTGAGACTGCGTGGCGAACCCGCCGCGCACCTGCCCTCCTCCAGCCTGCTTGCCGTAAAGTTGCTGGCGGTGCCGGCCATCGCCTGGGGCGCGGCCTGGGCGATGGAACTGAAGGGGGTCTATTTCGACGTGGTGGTGATGTTCGGTGCCTTGCCCACCGCCAGCTCGGCCTACATCCTGGCCATGCGCATGGGCGGGGACGGCGCGGGTGTTGCCTGGCTGATCTCGGCGACGAGCTGGGGGCGATGCTGACGATGCCGCTGTGGCTCGTCTGAGGTGGGCTGCTACTTCTTCTCCGGCCTGCCTTCCGGCTCCGCGGCGCTCGGTGTGGCGCCGGCCTGCATCATGTTCCAGGGCCACAGCGCCGGGTTGGCGAAGGGGTTGGCATTGGCCTCTGCCGAGCCGGCCGACTGGCTGATGGCCTGCATGGCGGCCAGCGTGGCGCGCTGCATTTCCAGCCCCTGGATGCTCATCTGCAGCATGTTGAGGTTCATGCGCAGCCAGCCCTCGACGGTCTTCAGGTCGGTGATGCGCTTGTCGAGTTCGCCCACGTCCAGGGTCGGGGTCACCATGCCGGGCACGGCGAAACCCATGCTGCCCCACATGCCCTTCAGGAATTCGAGCGGGTCGGCGTTCGGATTTTCAGTGGTCATGATGTTCTCCGGAGAGTTCGGTGCCCTGGGCAAATCTTACCCCTCCGGAGCGCAATTGGGCGAACGGCAGCCTGGCCGAAGGATGGCGGACATCAAGGCGGATCCATGGCCCTCAAGCGCTGCGACAGGATGTCCTCCCCCTGTATGGCAATTCCGAGAGAGCGTGCGACATGCGGGTTTGTTGCAATGGCGAATTGATGCGGGTACTGGGGAGCGGGCAGCCCCCCCCTGGAAAAGGCTGCGAGCAACATTTCTGCCGCCTGGCGGCCGACTTGTTCCGGTGTCGAGTGCAGGGACAGGATGGCACCGGCGCGGACGTAATTCGGCGAGAACCCGACAAGCGGGCGTTGTTGGCGGTAAGCACCCAGCAGGATGAGCTGGATCGAGCCCGGGTTGAAGACCGCCGGATCCGGCAGAGCCAGCAGAACATCGGCTTCCGGCAGCAGCTTCTGCAGAGCGGATGCAAGATCGTCCTCGCGCCCCACTTTCTGGACGACCAGCCGCATCCGCCTTTCCAGCGCAGCCGATTGAAGGGCGGCATGCTGATTGCCCGAATCGGGTCCCAGCAACACGCCGATACGGGCGGCTTCGGGCAACGCCAGCCGGATGAGGTTCAGCTGGCGGCCGAATGGCTGATCCAGATAGACGGCGGAAAGAGTTCGGTAATCGTTGCCGCGGCGTCGGTCCGCAATCAACCGGTCGATGGCGTTCCGGGGCAGGAGGGTAAACAGGATCTGCACGTCAAGTTCGCTTGCCAGCGCGGCCTGGGCGGCCTGGCCGCCGACCGCCACCAGGTAGCGGTACTCCTTGCGCTTCAGTCCGTCGAGCGAGTGGGCCGGCAGGATGCTGACGTTGGCCGCATTGTCCAGCCGGCTGCGCACCGTCTGCGCCACTTCCCGGTAAATGGCCGTGTCTTCGCTGATGACCACGGCCACCTCGGTGGCTCCCGTCAGCGCCGCCCACACCAGGGCCATTATGGCTAGGGCATATGACGAAAGCGAGCGTGGGCGAAAGGCTGGACGCATGGCAGGGGACGGCTAATACTCCAGGCTGAGCGTGGCGAAGCTGCGCCGCTCGAAGACGTAGTCCGTGCGAAACTCGCTGTGGGGGTGGCGAAGGTTCTGTACGACGAAAGCCAGCTCGCCTTTGACGGGGCCGCTGCGGAAGGGATAACCCATGCGGATGTCCAGCCGTCGCTGCGGCGGCAGGGGATCGCTCCAGCCCAGCCAGCGGTAGCCGCCGACGTGGTGATGGGCCAGGCTCAACTGCAAACCCATGGGCAGCCTGTGCGACAGGAACAGGGTCGTCGACAGCCGCGGAGCCGATCCGGCCAGCCGCCCGTCAGCAGAATCGATACGTATTCGGGCCTGGTTCAGGAGCAGCAGCGTGTCCCGGACGGGTGCCCAGCGCAGCTGGTACTCGATTCCGCGCACCTGCGCATCCCAGCGGTTGACGAAGTTGGCCGGGTTGCCCGTCTTGTCGATGATGCGCGTGACGTTCTCGTGGAAGGCGCGTGCGTCAAGGGTCAGGCCGCCAGCCGGAAATTCGCCCAGATAGGACAATTCGCTCGCGCGGACCTTTTCCGGCTGCAGGCCGCCCAGGGCGCGGTAGGCCTGCACGAGCAAGGGGGCGTTGCTGACGTGATAGACGACGTTGGCGCGCTCCTCGGCCAGCGACGGCGTCCGGTAGGCAGTGGTGCTTCCCATGCGCACTGTCTGCCCGGGCAGGGGCTGATAGTTCAGCATCAGGCGCGGCGCGACGTCCGCGCCGGCCATGCTGTGCCTTTCCGCGAGTGCGCCGGCGTTCAGCAGCCATTGCGGCGCGAGGCGCCACTCGACGTTGCCGAACAGTCGGCTCAGGTTCGTTGTTTGCGGCCTGTAGGTGTCGAACATAAACAGGGAAGCGACCGATTCGCGTCTTTGCTCAAGGCCCCAGACGATGCGCGCCGCCGGGTTTACGCGGAAGATGTGCTGGAACTCCAGGTGGCTGCGCCGGGTTTGACGGTCGGCGTCGACCGGGGCGATGAGGCGCCCGGCCCTGACGAGGTATTTCTCCTGGCCGGAATCGCGCATGTGGTAGACATTGAGGGACACTTCCTCGTCGGGCCCCAGCGCCCGCTTCCAGACGGCCTGCAGGTGGTGTCCGTTTTCCTGGGGCGTGCGGAGCGGGTCGCCCTGGCTGTTGGCGAAGCCGGCGCCGTTGGCGCTGCGGTTGGCGCCGAGCTGGACCTGCAACTCGTCGCGCGGCGTCAGATGCACGTCGCCGCGGAATGCCGCGTACTCGGTGCGGCGGCTGTCGTGGAAGTCGCTGAAGCCGCTGTCGCTGCGTCGCCCGGCGGTGAAGCGAAAGTGCATGCCCTCCAGGCGGCCGCCGTAGCGCAGTACCTGGTCGCTGATGCCGTCGTTGCCGTGAGTCGTCGACAAATAGGCGCCCTGGCTCTGGCTGGGATGTCGCGTAATGATGTTGATGACGCCGAGGAAGGCATTCGCGCCGAAGGCGGCCGAGTTCGAACCGCGCAGGACCTCGATGCGCTCGATGTCATCGAGGGAAAGACGCAGGTTGTTCCAGTCGATGCTGCCCAGAAAATAGGGGGAATAGGCGGACCGGCCATCGACGAGCACCTGCATGTGGCGGGAGAACTCGTCGGCCAGTCCGTGATAGGCCGCCGCAGGCCTGGAATTATAGGACATGCCGACCTGGAAGCCGGGCACGAGGCGGAGCAGGTCGACGATTTCGCGCGCGCCGGACGTCTTGATCAGGTCGCGGTCGATGATCGTCATCGCGCCGGGGGCGTCGGCCAGCGGTTGCACCAGTCGGGAGGCCGACAGGACAAGCGGCAAATCCTCGAAGAACGAGCGTTCGCCAGCCGCGGCGGAATCTTCCGCCGACCATGCCGCCGACCCGGCAGCCGGCAGTGCCGCCGCCGCAAGAATGCGCAACAGCAAGGTTGTTCTGCACATGTCGATTGTCTGCTGCTTGGCTGGTCCGTGATTCAGTCAATTGTAAGGGCTTCCGCATCGTCGAGCAGATGCTTGATGAGCGCCCGCAACTTGGCTGGCTGAAGAGGCCTGGCCAGCACGGTAGCCGCCAGGAACCGGCATTCCCCGGTCGTGGGTGGCGGTGTGCCGACCAGCACCAAGGATAGCCGTCCATCCCGCGCCAGATCGCGCAACAGGGGTAACGATTCATTATAGGTATTATCTTCGCATATCGCCAGGTCGGGCGGGAGTGTCGCCGGCCTGTCCGCTTCGTATGATGCGGGGCCGACGACCTCGCAGCCCCAGCCTTCCAGCAGCCTGCCCAGGGTTTCCTGCAGCTTCAGATCGGCGCTCAATACCAGCACTCTCGCCTGCAGGCCACCTGCAGGCGTCGAAAGGCCCGGGCCGTTTTCCGTAGCCGTGGCGGGGCAACGTGGCAGGGTGATGCTGAAAACCGATCCTTGTCCCGCTACCGAGCGCATTGCGACGGGATGGCCCAGCAGGCGTGAAAGGCGCTCTACCAGCGAGAGCCCCAGGCCGAGACCCTTGTTGGGATCCCGTTCCGAGTTGGCTACCTGGAAGAACTCATCGAAGACGAGAGACTGGTGCTCGAACGGAATGCCGATGCCGGTATCCCAGACTTCGATGCGGATGTTTTCGCCGGCGCGGCGCATGCCAACCAGAACGCCGCCGCGCTCGGTGTAGCGGATTGCATTGGAGAGCAGGTTGCTGACCATGCGATAGAGCAATGCGGGGTCGCTCAGGCCCCAAAGACTGGTTTGTCGCAGGCGCAGGCGCAGCCCCCGCTCCCTGGCACTGCCGAGGTGGGTCGATACGACGCGGCCGAGCATGCCGTCCAGACGGACGGGCTGGATGTCGGGCCGGATGGTGCCAAGATCGGCGCGCGACACGTCGAGCAGGCTGCCGAGCAGCTCATCGATGGAGCCGACGGCGGCGCCGATCCGACGGGCCAGCCGTTCCTGTTCTCCGTTGCGCGAGTCGCGCTGCAACTCCTCCACGAAAAGGGTCAGCGCATGCAGCGGCTGGCGAAGGTCATGGCTTGCGGCGGCCAGAAATCTCGATTTGGCGAGGCTGGCGCGCTCGGCCTCGTCCCGCTTCCTGTGCAGTTCCGCCGTGGCGGCGGCAATCCGGTCTTCCATCCTGTCGCGGCCAGCCTTCAATGCGTCCGCCATGTCATTGACCCCGATTTCCAGGCTGCCCAGGACGCCGTCTGGGTGCGGTACGACACGTGCCTCAAGATCGCCCCCGCGGATGCGTCCTACCACCTTTTGCAGCGAAAGCACAGGCATCATCAGGGAAGAGGACAGGCGCAGGGCCAGCAGGATGCCCAGGGCCAGCGTGACAAAAGCGACGATCAAGGTGACGACCATCATCTCCCGCTTGTGTATCAGCATGTTTACGCGGGACAGCTCCATTGTCACGCTGCCGACCGCGATGCGCCTGCCACGGTCGCCGAGGGGATCGTCAAGGCGGATTTCGGTGCGCCAGAGCTTGGCATGGAACCACTGTGTCGCGCCATCGTCGCTCGTCCCGGTTTCTCCGTCCGGCAGGTCCTGCGGCTGTCTGGTCAGGCGGATCCGACCGATGCTGACGAGCGGCATGCCGCTGCCGCCGTAAATGGCCACTCCGCTGACATCGGGCTCTCTGGACAGCGCCGTGGCCAGTCGCAGGAGTTCCTCGGTGTTTCCCGAGAAAATCCCATACTCGGTGGCCGGCGTGAACAACTTGATCAGAGCCGTGCCGCTCCGGACGAAATCCCGCTCGGCATCGCCATAGCGCAGCAGAAGGAAATAGGTGGCAAGTACCGTGGCGATAAGCGCGGCGGGAAGGACCGTCACGGCGATCATGCGTTCTCTGAAGCCCAGCAGGTTCAAGCGACCTCCCCCGTTAAGATCTGCGCCCGTCCCGTTCTTCCGAGACCGGCTCTAGTCAAGCATCATTTTCCACGCAGGCAGGATAGTCGGCAAGCATGGCCGCTCAGGTTGGCGTTGCTGCCATGATCCCGTATCATTCCGCGGAAAAGAAGAATCGACGCAAAGGGAGGCATGGGTGCTCAAGCTGCTGGTTATTGACGATCATGCGATGGTTCGCGAGGGCCTGCAGCAGATATTGCGCAAGCTAGGCACCGACATCGTCCAGTATGAGGCGCGGGATGCCGAGAGCGCGCTGCTGCTGCTGGAAACCGAGAAAGAATTTGATCTGGTGCTGCTCGACATCATGTTGCCCGGCACCAATGGCCTGGCGCTGCTGGGCATTCTGCGCAAGCGCTTTCCGGTTCTGCCGGTTGTCGTGCTCTCCGCACTGGAGGATCTCGATACGGTCAACCGCGCCATGCGGCTGGGCGCGGCAGGCTACGTCACCAAGTCCGGAAGCGGCGACATCCTTCTCGAAGCGCTCAGGCGCGTGCTGGAGGGGGAAATCTACGTGCCTGCGCATCTGCTCGACAAGCTGTCCGTGAGTCTTAGCGGCAGCCTCGGCGGCCGTCGCTCCCTGGCCGATCACTACGGATTGACGGAGGGTCAGCGGCGCGTGACCGAACTCCTGAGGGAAGGCAAATCCAACCGCGAAATCGGTGAGCTGCTTGGCCTGACCGAAGGCACGGTGAAGATCCACGTATCGAAAATCCTCCGCAAGCTGGGTGTGGCCAGCCGGGCCGAGGCGATCGCCTTCTTCCAGCGCCAGCGCGGAAAGATTTAAGGGTGCCGGCCCGCGCTCAGTGCCGGGCAATGCCGCTTGTCGGTATCTCCCGGGCGGGATCGAAGGCATCCGCGGGCGATGCCGGAACGGTTTCCCCGCCCGCTTCATCGATCTCGTCTTCCGCCGCTTCCGCCAACGGGGGGTCGCAGTTGATTTCCATCAGTTCCAATACCTGGTAGGCAAGCGTGCGGCAGGCATTGCCGAGCGGCGTCGGCAATTTGGGCGGAATCTTCCGTTGCATAAGCAGCTTGCTGGCAGACAGCGCGTTGATCGGCTGCAGGATGCGGTCGGCGTAATCGCCCAGATGATCGCGGAGGGTCTTCTCCGCCGCCTCCTGCTGCCAGGGGTTGGTTGGCCACTGCGAGGGGATGGCCCAGGCGCTCGGGAATGCCTCCAGGTCCTTGACAACGGTGCGGATGTCCTCGTGCGAATCGCGGAAGGGCAGCAGCACGACGGACGCCAGGCTGTAGAGCTTGCGATCCATCTCGGTGCGATTGCCGCCGCCGTCGATGACGCCAAGCCAGCCCGGCAGCGTGCGGACCTTGTCGACCACCTTGCCCAGCGCCTCGCGCGTGCGCGCATCGGCGATCAGGTAGCGGCGGCCGTCGGGATCGAGCGGCTCGCGGTGGGTGTCGGTCAGCACGCAGACGGAACGCTGGCCGAGCAGGCCCAGGCCCTGGCACAGCATGTGCGAAAGCGTGGTCTTGCCCGTGCCGCCCTTGTTGCCGATGATGCAGACGATTTCAGCCATTTGATCTCCTCCTGACCGGATTATTTCCGCCGGGAGAAGTTTCCAATATGGCGAATTGAAGGGGAAATTGCCAGCAATTTCGCTACATGCGGTAGCAATACAGCCGCGCGCCGCGCCGGCCGCCCACTTCGACCACTCGCTCCGGCGCGGCTCCCGGCACGGGAAAGCTGCTGCTGACCAGCAGGCTGCCGGGGCGCATTTCGTCCCGCGCCTTGTCCCACAGGCGCGGCATTACCCGCGGCGAGAGGAAGACGAAGACGACGTCGAATCCGCCGAGCGGCCGGCGCCACAGGTCGCCGCGCTCGATGGCCAGGTTGACCAGGCCGCGGGCATTGGCGCGGGCGATCAGCCAGGGCAACGGCGCATGCTCGACGCCGGTGAAGCGGGCGTCCGGCCGCGCCTGCGCCAGCCGACGCAACAGCCCGCCGGTGCCCGCGCCGAGATCGATCGCCTGCAGTCCGGCTTTCAGCGGCAGCAGGCCCTGCAGAGCTTCCGCCGTGGCGCGGCTGCTGAGGAACAGCGGCACCTCGCCGCGAAAGGTGGTCCAGAAAACAAAAGTCAGTCCCGCCAGCACGGCGAGGGGGACACCGGGCGGCAGTTCCAGCCGCAAGGCCAGCACCAGCGCCGGCGAGAACAGCAGGTGGATGGCGAGCCACCAGCGCTCCGACCCGAGCGCTGCGCCGACGCCCGCGGCGAGAATGCCTTGCAGGATGGCCAGCGCCAGGGTGGCCGTGAGGGGCTGGCCGAGGACGAGCCAGCCGCCCGCGGCCAGAACCCAGGCCAGGAGTTGGGCAGCCAGCGCCTTGAGTGCCGCCAATCCTGCCTCTCAGGCCGCCTTGGCCACGGGGGCGCCGGCCTGACGCCACTGCTCCAGCAGGGCCAGCCGCTGCTGCTGCGCCGCTGCGGCGCTGCGCAGCTTGATGTGGCCGTAGCCGCGGATGTGCTCGGGCAGGCCGGCCAGTTCGACGGCGACATCCAGCGTCGAGACATCCAGCCGGCCGAGCAGCATGGCGATGTCCTGCTCGTATTCGGCGATGAGGCGCCGCTCCAGGCGGCGCTCGGCCGACCTGCCGAAGAGGTCGAGCGCGCCGCCGCGGAGGCATTTCAGCTTCGCCAGCCAGCGGAAGACGGAGAGCATCCACGGCCCGTAGGCGCGCTTCTTCGGCAGGCCGGTGGCGGGATCGGTTTTCGCCAGCAGCGGCGGCGCCAGATGGAAGTTGAGCCGGTAATCGCCTTCGAAGGTGGCGGCGATGCGGGCATGGAAAGCCGGGTCGGCGTGCAGCCGCGCCACCTCGTACTCGTCCTTCACCGCCAGCAGCTTGAAGTAGTACTTCGCCACCGCCTCGGCGAGCCGTGCCGAGCCGAGCGGCGCCTCGACCGCGCGCACCTTGTCCACCAGCGCCCGGTAGCGGCCGGCGTAGGCGGCGTCCTGATAGTCGGTCAGGAAGGCGGCGCGGCGGGCGACGAGGTCGTCCAGTGTCTGCGGGCGGTTCAGTTCGACCACCTCGGCCGGCCGGGCGAAGCGCTCCACCGCGGCGCGGTCGTGGGCCAGGCGGCGTCCCCAGAGGAAAGCCTTCAGGTTGGCCTCCACTGCCACGCCGTTCAGCTCGATCGCCCGCTTGAGCGAAGCCAGCGAAACCGGCACCAGTCCCTTCTGCCAGGCATGGCCGAGCAGGATCAGGTTGCCGAAGAGGGCGTCGCCCATCAGCGCGTTGGCGAGGCCGACGGCATCGATGAAATCGGCGCGGCCGGCGCCGGTGGCGTCGAGGAGGATCTGCTGCATCTTCTCCAGCGGGAACTGCCAGTCTGGATTGTGGATGAACTCTGCCGTCGGCGTTTCCGCGCAGTTCACCACGGTGCGCGTGACGCCGGCCTGCATCTTGGCCAGTGCCTCGCCATTGGCGGTGACGACGATGTCGCCGCCGATGACGGCGTTGGCTTCGCCGGCGGCGATGCGCACGGCGTGGATGTCCTCCGGCCGCTCGGCAATGCGCACGTGCGAATAGACGGCGCCGAATTTCTGCGCCAGCCCGGTCATGTCCAATGCCGTGACGCCGCGGCCGTCCAGATGCGCCGCCATGCCGATCAGCGCGCCGATGGTGATCACGCCGGTGCCGCCGACGCCGGTGATGAGGATGCCCCACGGCACCTGCACCTGCGGCAGCTGCGGCTCGGGCAGGGCGGCTAAGCCGCCCTCATCGGCCGCGAGTGCTCTTCCCTTCCGCAGCCGGCCCCCTTCGATCGTGACGAAGCTGGGGCAGAAGCCGTTGAGGCAGGTGTAATCCTTGTTGCAGGCCGACTGGTCGATAGCGCGCTTCCGGCCGAACTCGGTTTCGACCGGCACCACGGCGAGGCAGTTGGACTTCTCCGAACAGTCGCCGCAGCCTTCGCACACCATTTCGTTGATGAAGACGCGCCGCGCCGGATCGGGGAGCTTGCCGCGCTTCCTGCGGCGGCGCTTTTCCGCCGCGCAGGTCTGGTCATAGATCAGCGCCGAAACGCCGGGGTAGTCGCGCAGCTCGCGCTGGACGAGTTCCAGTTCGTCGCGGTGGCGCAGCGGCACGCCCTGCGGCAGATCGCTGGCGGCATACGCGCGCTGCGTGCCGTCGGTGACGACGACGATCTTCTGCACGCCCTCGGCCACCAGCTGGCGAGCGACCTGCGGCACGCTCAGGCTGCCGTCCACCGGCTGGCCGCCGGTCATCGCCACGGCGTCGTTGTAGAGGATCTTGTAGGTGATGGGATAGCCGGCGGAGACGGCCTGGCGGACGGCGAGCAGGCCGGAATGGAAATACGTGCCGTCGCCGAGGTTGGCGAAAACATGCCGCGTCTCGGTGAACGGCGCCTGGCCGACCCAGGCCACCCCCTCGCCGCCCATGTGGGAGAACGTGGCGGTGGAGCGGTTCATCCAGGTTGCCATGAAGTGGCAGCCGATGCCGCCCAGCGCGCGGCTGCCCTCCGGCACACGCGTCGAGGTGTTGTGCGGGCAGCCGGAGCAGAAATGCGGAATGCGCTGGATCGGGATGACCGATCTTGCCAGCGCCTGTTCCTTGGCCTCGAGAAAAGCGAGGCGTGCCTGGATGCGGTCGGAAGTGACATAGCGGCCGATGCGCGCGGCAATGACGCGGGCGATCATCGCCGGCGTCAGCTCGCCGCAGGCCGGCAGCAGCCAGTCGCCGTGCGGCTGCGCCCATTCGCCCTTCTCGTCGAACTTGCCGATGACGCGCGGGCGCACGTCCTCGCGCCAGTTGTAGAGCTCCTCCTTCAGCTGGTATTCGAGCAGCTGGCGCTTTTCCTCGACGACGAGAATCTCTTCCAGCCCCTCGGCGAAATGGCGCACGACATCGGATTCCAGCGGCCAGACCATGCCGATCTTGCACAGGCGGATGCCGATCTCGGCGGCGAGGCCTTCGTCGATGCCGAGATCGTCGAAGGCCTGGCGCACGTCGAGATAGGACTTGCCGCAGGTGATGATGCCCAGCCGCGGGCTCGGGCTGTCGATGACGATCCGGTTCAGCCCGTTGCAGCGGGCATAGGCGAGGGCGGCGTACAGCTTGTGGTGCAGCAGGCGCTCCTCCTGCACCAGGCGGTCGTCCGGCCAGCGGATGTTGAGCCCGCCCGGCGGCAGCGGGTAGTCGGGCGTCACGATCTCGACGCGCTGCGGGTCGACATAGACCGAGGCGGACGATTCGATCGTGTCGGCCACTGCCTTGAAGGCCACCCAGCAGCCGGAGTAGCGCGACATGGCCCAGCCGTGCAGGCCGAGGTCGAGATAGTCCTGCACGCCGGAGGGCGCCAGCACCGGCATCATGACGGCCTTGAAGAGATGCTCGGTCTGGTGCGCCAGGGTGGAGGAGCGTGCGGCGTGGTCGTCGCCGGCCACCACCAGCACGCCGCCGTGGGGCGAGGTGCCGGCGGCATTGGCGTGGCGGAAGACATCGCCGCAGCGGTCGACGCCCGGCCCCTTGCCGTACCACATGCCGAACACGCCGTCATATTTGGCGCCGGGAAAAAGATTCACCTGCTGCGTGCCCCACAGGGCGGTGGCGGCGAGATCCTCGTTGATGCCCGGCTGGAACCGGATGTGGTGCGCTGCGAGATGCTGCTGGGCTTTCCAGAGAGTCAGGTCGAGGCCGCCCAGCGGCGAGCCGCGATAGCCGGAGATGAAGCCGGCGGTGTTCAAGCCGGCGGCCAGGTCGCGTTCGCGCTGCATCATCGGCAGGCGGGCCAGCGCCTGGGTGCCGGTCAGATAAACGCGGCCGGACGGGAGGGTGTACTTGGTGTCGAGATCGATTGCCGATTCGGAACGAACCGGCACGGCGGTTTCCGCCATGGGCATTCTCCTTACGCAAAAATCGTGTTTCGGCGTGGGGTCCCGGGTATGACCCCGCTCGGCACGGCGCCTCGTGAGCACCGCCCGCAAAGTCATTTTACACGCTGCGCGGAGGCGTCAGGGCAGGATCTTGCCGGGGTTGAGCAGGTTGTCCGGATCGAGGGCCTGCTTGATCGCGCGCATCGCCTCGACCGCCCCTTCGCCATGTTCGGCAATGAGAAATTTCTGCTTGCCGATGCCCACGCCATGCTCGCCGGTACAGGTGCCTTCCATGGCCAGGGCCCGGGAGACTACGGCCTGGTTGATTCGCTCCGCTTCGGCCACCTCCTGCGGGTTGGCCGGATCGATCAGCACCACCAAGTGGAAGTTGCCGTCGCCGACATGGCCGAAGAGAGGGATCGGGATGGTGCTGCGGACGATGTCCTCATTGGTGGCGTGGATGCACTCGGCCAGGCGCGAGATCGGCACGCAGACATCGGTGGGGAAGGCGCGCGCGCCGGGCTTCAGTTGCAGGCAGGCGAAGTAGGCGTCGTGACGCGCCTGCCAGAGCCGGGAGCGGTCTTCCGGGCGGGTGGCCCACTCGAAGTTCATGCCGCCGTGGCCGGCGGCGAGTTCCTGCACCTGTGCGGCCTGCTCCTCGACGCCAGCGGGCGAACCATGGAACTCGAAGAACAGGGTGGGCGCTTCCGTTAGCGTCGTCTTGCTGTAGCGGTTCACGGCCGAAATGGTAAGGGCGTCGAGCAATTCGATGCGCGCTACCGGCACGCCGAGCTGGATGGTCTGGATGACCGTGCCGACGGCGGCGTCCACGCTGGGGAAGGCGCAGACCGCACTGGAGATCGCTTCCGGCACCGGATAGAGCCTGACGGTCAGCTCGGTGATGATGCCCAGCGTGCCTTCCGATCCGATGAACAGGCGGGTCAGATCATAGCCGGCAGAGGACTTCTTCGCCCGGCCGCCGCTGCGGATGATGCGGCCGTCGGCCAGCACCACCGTCATGCCCAGCACGTTCTCGCGCATGGTGCCGTAGCGCACGGCATTGGTGCCGGAGGCGCGGGTCGCCGCCATGCCGCCGAGCGAGGCGTCGGCGCCCGGATCGATGGGAAAGAACAGGCCGCTGCCGTGCAACTCGGCGTTGAGCTGCTTGCGCGTGACGCCGGGCTGGACGGTTGCGTCGAGATCCTCGGCATGCACAGCGATGATCCGGTTCATGCGCGTCAGGTCGATGCAGACGCCGCCGTGGATGGCCAGGAAGTGGCCCTCGACCGAACTGCCGGCGCCAAAGGGGATGACCGGCACCCGGTGTTCGCGACACAAGCGTACCGTTTCAGCGACTTCGTCGGTGGATTCGACGAACACCACGGCATCGGGGGGGGCGGCCGGGTGCACGGATTCATCCCTGCCATGCTGGTCGCGCACGGCCTGGCTGATCGAAAAGCGATCGGCAAAGCGGTGTGCAAGACACTCTCTCAGTGCCGCCGTTAGCGGGGGATGGTGCTTGTAGCTATTACTCATGTGTTAGTGGTTACTTTTACACAATGCTGCATGCCTCATCGAACTCAAGTCTTGGGCTGCGCGGGAATACTCCCTTCGGATCGCCGTAGCCGAGATTGCAGATGAAGTTCGATTTGATCCTGCCGCCGGGAAAGAATTCCATATCCACCAGGGCGTTGTCGAAGCCGGACATGGGGCCGCAGTCGAGGCCGAGGGCGCGGGCGGCGAGCATGAAATAGGCGGCCTGCAACGTTCCGTTACGGAAGGCTGTGGTATCGGCAACCCTCTCTTTGCCCGGCCCGGTGAACCAGGCACGGGCGTCGGTATGCGGGAACAGTTTGGGCAGCAGATCGTAGAACTGGCTGTCATTGCCGAAAATGGCGGTGACCGGCGCCGCCCGCGTCTTTGCGCAGTTGCTTTCCATCAGTGCGGGAAGGAGGCGGGCTTTGGCTTCGGGCGATTTGACGAACACCACCCGCATTGGACTGCAGTTGGCGGAGGTGGGCCCCATGCGGGCGAGGCCCCAGATCCGTTGCAGCAAGGCGTTATCGACCGGCTTGTCGTACCAGGCATTGTGGGTTCTGGCTTGAAGGAACAACACATCCAGTGTCCGGGAATCGATAGGATTGTTCATTTCGGCCTCGGTTGAATGGAATTAAGATTCTACGCCCTCGCTGGAAAACGACGCCATTAGGGCTTACTGGCCATGGAGTATGGCAACACAAGCGATTATCTTGCCTGGTTCGACAGTTGTTTGACTTTTTTGACGAAAACAAGCAAAATTCGCTGTTTCGCTGGAGGGGTTCCCGAGCGGTCAAAGGGAACAGACTGTAAATCTGTCGGCTCTGCCTTCGAAGGTTCGAATCCTTCCCCCTCCACCAGCAGAATCTGGGTCGCATGGCAGTGGCGGCCCCTGGAGTGACGACGGGCGGCGGTAGTTCAATGGTAGAACCTCAGCCTTCCAAGCTGATGACACGGGTTCGATTCCCGTTCGCCGCTCCAGCAGCAGTTTGACTGCCCATGTAGCTCAGTGGCAGAGCACTCCCTTGGTAAGGGAGAGGTCGCGTGTTCAATCCACGCCATGGGCACCATGCATAATTTGTTTTACTTTTTTTACGGGTAACGACATGGCCAAAGGCAAATTCGAACGTACGAAGCCGCATGTGAACGTAGGGACGATTGGTCACGTAGATCATGGCAAGACCACGTTGACGGCGGCGATCACGACGGTGCTGTCGACCAAGTTTGGTGGGGAGGCGAAGGCCTACGACCAGATTGACGCGGCGCCGGAGGAGAAGGCGCGCGGCATCACCATCAACACGGCGCACGTCGAATACGAGACGAAGAACCGGCACTATGCCCACGTGGATTGCCCGGGCCATGCCGACTACGTGAAGAACATGATCACCGGTGCGGCGCAGATGGACGGCGCGATTCTGGTGGTTTCGGCCGCCGACGGCCCGATGCCGCAGACGCGCGAGCACATCCTGCTGGCCCGCCAGGTGGGGGTGCCCTACATCATTGTCTACATGAACAAGTGCGACATGGTGGACGATGCCGAGCTGCTCGAGCTGGTGGAAATGGAAGTGCGCGAGCTGCTCAGCAAGTACGAATTTCCCGGCGACGACATCCCCATTGTTAAGGGTTCTGCCCTGAAGGCGCTCGAAGGCGACAAGGGCGAGCTGGGCGAAGGCTCGATTCTCAAGCTGGCCGAAGCGCTGGATTCCTACATTCCTGAGCCCAAGCGCGCCATTGACGGCCCCTTCCTGATGCCGATCGAAGACGTTTTTTCGATTTCCGGGCGCGGCACTGTGGTGACCGGACGGGTTGAGCGGGGCATCGTCAAGGTGGGCGAGGAAATCGAGATTGTCGGCCTGCGCCCGACGGTGAAGACCACCTGCACGGGCGTTGAGATGTTCAGGAAGCTGCTGGACCAGGGTCAGGCGGGGGACAACGTTGGCGTGCTGCTGCGCGGCACCAAGCGCGAGGAAGTCGAGCGCGGCCAGGTACTGGCCAAGCCGGGCAGCATCACCCCGCACACCCACTTTACGGCCGAGATCTACGTGCTGGGCAAGGACGAAGGCGGCCGGCACACCCCGTTTTTCAACGGCTACCGTCCGCAGTTCTACTTCCGCACCACCGACGTGACGGGGGCTATAGAGCTGCCGGCGGGCACCGAGATGGTGATGCCGGGCGACAACATCACGATCACGGTGAAGCTGATTGCCCCGATCGCCATGGAAGAGGGGCTGCGCTTTGCCATCCGCGAAGGCGGCCGCACTGTCGGCGCCGGCGTCGTGGCGAAAGTGATCGAGTAAT
>CAYYXS010000011.1:0-108063 GCA_964475635.1 uncultured Rhodocyclaceae bacterium | reverse complement strand
TTTCCAGGGGCTTTATACCCCATCTCTTGGAAGACGAAATTTCGGGGGAAGCTCAGATCGCTTTCCATCAATATCGGACTGGTCGCGTGCCGACTCGTCCGTGCTGCTGACTACGTTGGGGCACCCCTTGGGCCGCTGTCCTGTCGGAAAGCCACGAGGGCATTCGGCGCAGTTGTTCAGACGCAGATAGTCCTTGCCGGCGCGGGCTACGTGACGGAACGCGAGCATTTCGGCCATCTCTTCGTCGCCGGCAATGACCGCCTGCATGATCTGCTCATGCTCGTCCCAACTCTGCTTCGCCTGTTCGTCAGTGAACGCACTGAAGATCTGACTGGTGCGATTGCGGAGGGAGCGCATCATCTCGTCCAGGATGCTGTTGCTTCCTGCGGCCGCGAGCAGGTCATGGAAGCGCGCGTTCAGGACTGGTATTTCCGCGAGCCGACCGACGGCGACCGCTGCTCGACCCACCTGCAGTACCTGTCCGATTTCGCCGATCAGGGCCTCATCGCGCCGACGCGCGGCAAGTCGGGCATTGAGCCCTTCCAGGGTTGCCCGTACCTCGATGAGGTCGCAGGCCGCGGCGTGGGATAGGACTGCCACCACTGCGCCGCGACGTGGCCGCAGTTCCACCAGACCTTCCGTGGCGAGCGCTCGTAGGGCTTCGCGCACCGGAATGCGCGAAATGTCGAAGTCCCGGGCGATGCGGTCTTCAACAAGGCGCTCCCCCGGCTTGTAGCGCCCGGTGAGGATCGCTTCCCGCAGCACGTCGGTGGCGAGGTTTCGGAGTGGAGGCTGGAGTTGTGCGAAGGGAGCGGCTGCGTCTGCGTAAGTCGTCGGGGCAGGCTTGCGGGAGGCGTTCTCCTGAACGGCTTTCTCGTCTTCCAAGGTGCAGGGCTCCAGTGGGATCGCCTATGCCTATCGAACACGTATTGTACATTAAATACAGTGACGCACTCTCATTTACCCATATCTTCCCCAGTCTAACCGCCTTTGATCTCACCAGATATTTCAATAGTGTATAAAATATGCAAAATATTCTTTAGCGATGGTATAGTGCCGCTCGATCCAATAATGGACCGAGCGGGGGGGCGTCGTGCCGAGAACATGCGCGAAACATTGATGGTGGTGCTGCCGCCTTGATGCCGAGATATGGCACGTCGCCGATCCGGTTACCTCAAATGGCCTGTATTCCCTTTCTTCAGCTACATATCGTCTGAATTGTACGTCATTACGCCATTATATGTCAGATATAGTGTCGTATTGAATGCTTTACTTTGACAAAGCTCGCTCCTACATTGACCGCATCGGCCGACAACTTGACGGGAGAGCGAACCATGGCAAGCACGCAACTGACGTTGGTGGGCGCGGGGAAGATCGGCGAAGCGATTGCCCTGCTGCTGGGAGAGACAGGCGACTACCGCCTGACGGTCATCGACCGGGATGAAGCGCGGCTCGGGGCTTTTCGTGCGGCCGGTTTCGAGGTGAAGCTCTGCGACCTGGAGGCGGCCGATGGGTTGACATCCATCCTGGCCAGTCAGGGCATCGTCATTTCGGCATGTCCCTATCACTTGACGTCGGCCGTCGCCACGGCGGCTAAGGCGGCAGGGGCTCACTATTTCGATCTCACCGAGGATGTGGAGAGCACGCGCGCCGTGAAGCGCTTGGCCGAGTCCGCGGAGACCGCCTTCGTGCCCCAGTGCGGCCTGGCGCCGGGCTTTATCTCCATTGCCGCCCACAGCGCGACGCGCGAATTTGCATCCCTGCGCGATGTGCGCATGCGCGTGGGAGCCTTGCCGATCTTCCCCAGCAATGCCCTCAAGTACAACCTGACCTGGAGCACGGACGGTCTAATCAACGAGTACTGCAATCCCTGCGGAGCCATCGTTGACGGGCAGCTGCGCGAAGTGCCTGCCCTGGAAGAGATCGAGGAGTTCAGCCTGGACGGGCTCAACTACGAGGCCTTCAACACCTCGGGCGGCTTGGGCACCTTATGCGAGACCCTGGCCGGCCGGGTGGAAAACCTCAACTACAAGACCGTGCGTTATCCGGGCCACCGGGACATCGTCAAGATGCTGATCCGCGATCTGCGCCTCGGGATGCGCCGCGACCTTCTCAAGGACGTGTTCGAGGCGGCCATCCCCATGACCACCCAGGATCTGGTGCTGATCTTCGTCACCGTGACGGGGCAGAAGGGCGGGCGGCTCACCCAGGAAACCTTCGTGCGCAAGGTATACGGGCGGGACGTGGGCGGCAGTTATCTCTCGGCCATCCAGCTCACCACAGCGGCTGGCGTGTGCGCCATGGTGGACCTGATGGTGGAGGGGAGGTTGCCAAGGCAGGGTTTCGTGCGACAGGAGGAAGTGTCCCTGAACACCTTCCTCGCCAATCGCTTTGGCCGCTACTACGCCGTGGAGGATGCCGCCGAACACAGCGTCTCGGCCCTGGCGGCGGGACGGTCCGGGGATCTGGCGGCGTGAAACTGCAGAACTCCTTCATCCTGCGCCAGTACCTGCGCCCTCAGGTGATGCCGACCACCTGGTGCCCTGGCTGCGGCCTCGGCGTCATCATGAGCTCGATCGCCCAGGCGGCTCATTTCCGCGGCCTTGACAAGGACCAGGTGGCCATGGTCTCCGGCATCGGCTGCACCGGCCGCATGTCGGGCTACGTGGATTTCAACACCCTGCACACGACCCACGGCCGGGCGCCGGCCTTCGCCACGGGCTTGAAGCTCGCGCGCCCCGACATGGCCGTGATCGTGGTCATGGGCGACGGCGACGCCATGTCCATCGGCGGCAACCACCTCATGCACGCCATGCGCCGCAACATCGGCCTTACGGCAGTGGTGGTGAATAACGCCGTGTATGGCCTCACCGGGGGCCAGCTCTCGCCCACGACGCCCATCGGCGGCGTCACCACCACGGCGCGCCCGGGCTCCTTCGAGCGGCCCATGAACCTGGAATCCCTGGCGCGCAAAGCCGGGGCCGCCTTCTACGCCCGCGCCACCGTGCATCACACGGCGGCGCTGACCAAACTGATCGAGCGTGCCATGGGCGTCTCCGGCTTCGCCCTGGTGGAGGTCATCAGCAACTGCCACGTGCACTACGGCCACATGAACAACCTGGGCGACGCCGCCCAGATGCAGAAGGAGATGGACCCGGCCACGCGGCGCACGAACCCCGTGCTGCTCAAGCGCGGCGCCGCCCCGCTACGGCTGACTTCCGCGGGCTCGCCCTCGACACCCGTGGCGGCGGCGCCGCTGGCCGGTGTAGCCGAGGACCCGCGCCTTGCCCGCGGCGTGATTTTCGAGCGCCCGGGTTCGCGCGACTTCAGCAGCCGCTACTACGCCATGCTCGGCCGCGCGGTGGAGACGCCATGAGCACGCTTGCCGATGCCGCCCTCGTCGTCCCGCGTGGCATCTACCGCATCCAGCTTTACCGCGAGCTGTGCAAGGCCTGCGGCCTGTGCATCGCCTGGTGCCCCCAGGGCGTGTTGGCCGCCGATGTCGCCGGCTATCCTTTCGCGCCGGGTCTCGACAAATGCGTGAACTGCAAGGCCTGCGAACGCCACTGTCCCGATTTCGCGATCGAAGTGATCCCCCCTACACCCGAAAGTGAGCTTGCCGATGTCCAGAGCCTCCTTCATGCACGGTAACGAGGCGGTGGCCGAAGGCGCCATCGCCGCCGGCTGCCGCTTCTACGCCGGCTACCCCATCACCCCGTCCACCGAGATCGCCGAGATTCTTTCGGTGCGCCTGCCTGAAGTGGGCGGCGTATTCCTCCAGATGGAGGACGAGATCGCCAGCATGGCAGCCGTGATCGGCGCCTCCCTGGGCGGCATGAAGAGCGCCACCGCGACGAGCGGCCCCGGCTTCTCCCTGATGCAGGAGAACCTGGGTTTTGCCGTGGCTGCCGAGATTCCCTGTGTCATCGTCAATGTCCAGCGCGTGGGCCCCAGCACGGGGCTGCCGACCAAGGCGGCCCAGGGTGACGTGATGCAGGCGCGCTGGGGCACCCACGGCGACCACCCAATAATCGCGCTCACCCCGAGCAGCGTGCAGGAGGCCTACGCGCTCACGGTGCGCGCCTTCGATCTGTCGGAGAAGTACCGCACGCCGGTGATCCTGCTGATGGACGCTATCGTCGCCCAGCTCAAGGAGAAGGTGCAGCTTCCAGTCGTCAAGGTCCTTGCGCGGCCGCTGCCAGAGGTGGTGGCCGCCGATTACAAGCCCTTCGGCTTCGAGCCGAGCACCGTCACGCCGCTCGCTCCCTTTGGCACCGGCTATCGCTACCATGTCACCGGTCTTCTGCACGACGAGCTCGGCTTTCCCACGGAGAGTCCCGAAGTTGTGAGCCTTTGGTGGCAGCACATGAGTGGCAAGATCGAGGCCCATCACGACGACATCCTGCAGTGGGAGGAGGCGCAGCTCGACGATGCCGAGGTGGCGGTGCTCGCCTACGGCGCCACGGCCCGCTCGGCTGCCCATGCGGTGAGCTTGGCGCGTGCCCAGGGCATCAAGGCCGGGCTGTTCAAAGTCCTCACCCTGTGGCCCTTCCCCGAGCAGGCCGTGACCGCGCTCGCCCGGCGCGTGGGGCGCATCGTGGTGCCGGAGATGAACCTGGGCCAGATTCGCCTGGAGGTGGAGCGGCTCGCCGCGGGCCGCGCGGCGGTGGCCGGCGTCCACCGGGCCGACGGGTTGGTCATCACCCCGGAGCAAATCCTCGCCGCCCTGGGCGGGCGCGTCGAGGCGACGCTATGAGTGGCGCCGTCCTGCGCCGCCAGATGCTCGAGGCCATCGTCGGCGCCACCTGCGGCGCGGCGCCGGCCGTCCTATCGAGTCTGCCGGCCCTGGCGCCCACCGCTGACGAGGTGGAGGCGTTTCCCCTCTCCTTCATCCAGTGTCCGCCCGGGCGCGCCATCGCCATGGCCATCGGCCTGCGCGCGGCGCGGCCGGACTTATCCCTGCTGATCATCATGAATGCCGACGGCATTACCCTGGGCACCAATCACCTGATCCACGCGGCACGCCGCAATGTGGGCCTGACGCTGCTGCTCTTACGTGCAGAGCTGACGGCCGGGCGGGGAGAGGCGCCGACCCGCGTCAGTTGGGAGCTGCCCGAATGGCAGCGGCGCCTTGAGACGGTGCCCACGCCACTGGAATGGGTATCGGCCCTCGATGCGGCTTACGTGGGCCGCGCTTGCGTTACCCGGCGCGAAGAACTTGCCGCGATCCTGCGCGAGGCCATGGCGGTGCGCGGCTTCTCCGTAGTGGGGGTGACCGCCGAGGAGCAACTGCCCACGGGTGCCCTGAGCCGCAACGAATGGCCGGAGTATTTCGACGCCTACCGCCGTTGGGCTGAGCCGCTGCGGCGCGATACGACGGGGGCCGCCGCCGAGCCTCCGGCCAAAGTCAGCGGCGGCAGCATGGTGCCGCGCTGCGAATTGCGTATTGCCGGCCTGGGTGGCCACGGCATCAAGCTCGCGGGCACCGTACTCGCCGAGGCGGCGGGTTTGTATGGGGGGCTGTGGGCAACCCAGCGCGGCGAATACGGTTCGGCCACCCGCGGCGGGCCGAGCATGGTGGACGTGGTGCTGGGATCGGAGCCTATTACCTACCCGGGCGCCGATCACCCCGATGTGCTGGTGCTGCTCTCCCAGACGGCTGCGGACAGACATGCCGCGAGCGTGAAGCGTGGCGCCATCCTGATCGCCGACGCTGCCGAGGTGAAATCACAGCCGCCCGGTGCCATCAGCGTGCCGATTACGGCGCTGGCGCGGGAGCACGCGGGCAAGGCCATCGCCGCCGGTGTGGTGGCCCTGGGCTGCATTGCGGCGGTATCCGATGTCGTGACCCTGGAGGCCATCCAGCAGAGCATAGGCGAACTGGTGCCCGGCTTAGCGGTGGAAAGGAACCGTGCGGCCTGCAAGGCGGGTCATGCTGCCACCCGCGCCGCCATGAAGGGAGGAGTGCATGTCTAGAATCGTGATCGTAGGTGGCGGTTGGGCCGGCTGCGCGGCAGCGCTCACCGCGCGTCAGGCGGGGGCGGACGAAGTGATCGTGCTCGAGCGCTCCGACTGCCTGCTCGGCACCGGCATGGTGGGCGGTATCATGCGCAACAACGGCCGCCACACGGCGGCTGAGGAGTCCATCGCCCTCGGCGCGGGCACCCTGTTCGAGTTGTGCGACACTCATGCCGCCCACCGCAACTTCGAATTCCCCGGCCACAAACACGCGAGTATCTACGACATCGTCAGGATCGAGCCGGCGGTGCGCCGCGCCCTGCTCGAACGGGGGGTGGAGATCTGGCTGCTCTCCCGCGTGAGCGGCGTCGCCCGGCGCGACGGCGGCCTCGCCGCGGTGAGTCTGGAGAACGGCACGAGCATCGAGGCGGACGCCTTCGTGGAGGCCACCGGCTCCTTCGGGCCCCAGAGCTTCTGCACCGAGCACGGCAACGGCTGCGTCATGTGCATCATGCGCTGTCCCACTTTCGGCCCGCGCGCGAGCCTCGCGGCCCTGGCCGGCATCGAAGAACGGCAGGGCCGCAAGGCGGACGGCTCGATCGGCGCCATGAGCGGTTCTTTCGTCATCGCCAAGGACACCATGGCGCCAGCACTGGTGCGCGAGCTGGAGGAGAAGGGCTGCGCCATGGTGCCGCTGCCGCGCCACCTGGTTCACGCGGAGAAGCTGGGCGGCAAGGCCTGCCAGCAGTACGCGCTGCCCGAGTTCGCCGACAACCTGATCCTGCTGCACAACGGCCATGCCAAGCTGATGTCTACCTTCATGCCCCTGGACCAGCTGCGCCAGGTGCCCGGCTTCGAGAACGCGCGCTACGAGGACCCCTACGCCGGCACCCTGGGCAACTCCATGCGCTTCGGCGCCCTCTCGCCGCGCGACGATGCGATGCAGGTCACGGGCGTCGCCAACCTGTTCTGCGCCGGCGAGAAGGCGGGACTCCTGGTGGGGCACACGGAGGCCATCGTCACCGGCGCGCTGGCCGGGCACAACGCCGTCCGCCATGCGGCCAGGAAGGAGCCTCTGGTGCTGCCTGAAACCCTGGCTATCGGCGATGCCATCGCCCACGTGCGCCGCGAGATGGCGACGGAGGAGGGCATGGGCCGCAAGTACACCTTCTCCGGCTCCGTCTATTTCGAGCGCATGAAAGCCCGCGGCCTGTATTCCACCGATTGCGGCGCCATCGCTGCGCGCGTCGCTGCCGTCGGCCTCACGGGCGTCTATCGCCAGCGGGTGATCTGATGGCGTACATGATCGGCGCCGAGTGCATCAACTGCAGCGCCTGCGAATACGAGTGCCCGGTGCGCGCCATCCGCCCTGGGCCGCACCAGTTTCTCATCGATGCGCGGGTCTGCGTCGAATGCGACGGCTATTTCCCCGTGCCCCGCTGCAAGGCCGTGTGCCCCGTGGGCGCCTGCGTATCGCGGCGCGTGACGTATGTGGAGCGCATCCGCAGCCTGGCCGCCCGCGGCGCGCCACCTTGGGTGCTGAAGCCGCTCGTACGGTGACGAGACAAACGACATGGTGCGACGCTATATCCCTTCGACGATGATGCTGCAGGCCTTCGAGGCCGCCGCCAGGCGGCTCAGCTTCACGCGGGCCGCCGAGGACCTCTGCCTGACCCAGAGCGCGGTCAGCCATCAAGTGATCGCCCTCGAGGAGATGCTGCGCACAGAGCTGTTCAAGCGGGTCAAGAAGCGCCTCGAGTTGACCGCGGCGGGCAGGGTCTTCCAGGCGCGCATCACACCTGCCCTGAACACCCTGGAAGGGGCGGTGATCGAGTTGATGTCCTGCCATGGCGAGCGCAGCACGCTCCATCTGGGCGTGGTGCCCACCTTCGCCACCAAATGGTTGATTCCGCGCATGTGCCAGTTCGGCAAGCACCATCCAGGCATCACCGTCAATCTGGCCACGCGCATGGTGCCCTTCGATTTCAGCGAAACCATGCTCGATGCGGCGATCCATTTCGGCGATCCGGACTGGCCCGATGCCACCTGCGACTACCTGATGAGTGAGGAGATGGTGGTCGTGTGCAACGAGGAGCTTGCCGCCACCGCGCTCCAGGCTCCGGCGGACCTCAGGCAGGTTCCCCTGCTGCACCAGACCACGCGCCCGCACGCCTGGAAGGAGTGGGCGCGCACGGCCCAGGCCGACGGACTGGACGCGGGGAGCGGGCCCCAGTTCGACCACTTCTCCATGGTGACCCAGGCCGCGGTGGCGGGGCTGGGCGCTGCGGTGCTGCCCAAGTTCCTCATCCTCGACGAGCTGGCCTCGGGCCGGCTGGTCATCCCCTTCGGGCCCACGGTCACCAGCGACCAAGCCTATTATCTGGTGTACCCGGAACGCAAGTCGGGGTTGTCCTCGCTTCAGCGCTTTCGCTCTTGGCTGCTCGGTGCGGCCGGGCAGGCCCAGGCCTGATCATCCTCGCCGCACGCTCGCACCTATGAGCCGCCTTCATGAGTTCGCGACAACGTATCGTTTGATCGCCCGCGACTCCGCGCCGATACTTTTCCAGCATGCAAGTGATGGCGTGCACGGCCGAAAAGCCGAATCGACAAGTTTGCGGAGGAACTGCACATGGCACTGCTGATCAATGAAAACTGCATCAACTGCGACGCCTGCCCGGCGGAATGCCCGAACGAGGCCATCTCGCAGGGGGTGGAAATCTACGTCATCGACCCGGACAAGTGCACCGAGTGCGTCGGACACCACGATGAATCCCAATGCATCGCCGTGTGCCCGGTGGATTGTATCGTGCCCGATCCGGGCCGAAGCGAGGACAGGGTCCAGCTGCTGGCCAAGTTCCAGCGGCTGGCGGCCTGAGGTGCGGGATCCGCGTATGGAACACACCGCGGCAAGTCTCGCCCCCCCGCACCGCCTGCCCTCCTATCTGGACGGGGCGCACCTCGGCCACTGGGGCATGTTTCTCGAGCAGGTGGAGCGCGTCACCCCTTACCTGGGCAGCTTGGTGCGCTGGGTGGAGACCCTGAAGCGGCCCAAGCGCATCCTCATTGTTGATGTGCCGATCGAACTGGATAACGGACAGATTGCCCACTTCGAAGGCTACCGGGTTCACCACAATCTTTCCCGCGGGCCGGGCAAAGGGGGCGTGCGCTTCCATCAGGACGTCACCCTCTCGGAGGTGATGGCGCTAGCCGGGTGGATGTCCATCAAGAATGCTTCGGTGAACGTGCCCTACGGCGGCGCCAAGGGCGGCATCCGCGTCGACCCGAGAACTCTGTCCCGTGCAGAGCTGGAACGCCTCACGCGGCGCTACACCAGCGAGATCAACCAGATGATCGGCCACAGCAAGGACATCCCGGCGCCCGACGTGAATACCAACGAGCAAACCATGGCCTGGATGATGGATACCTATTCCATGAACAACGGCCATACGGAGACGGGCGTGGTGACCGGCAAGCCCATCTCCCTGGGCGGCAGCCTCGGCCGGCGCGAGGCGACGGGGCGCGGCGTGTATGTGGTGGCACTGGAGGCGGCGAGGAACATTGGCTTGCCCGTCGCCGGCGCGCGCGTCATCATGCAGGGTTTTGGCAACGTTGGCGGCGTGGCGGCGCAGCTCTTCGCCCAAAGCGGCGCCAAGGTGGTCGCCGTGCAGGATCACGAGGCCACACTCTACGCTCCGGGCGGGCTGGATATCCCGCGTCTCATCAAACATGCCGCCAGGCACGGCTCCATCGCTGGCTTCGCGGCCGAAGCGATTGATGACGAGGACTTCTGGGACCTCGACTGCGAGATCCTGATACCGGCCGCCATCGAGGGCCAGCTCGATGCGCCGCGCGCGGCCCGCGTCAGGGCGCGGCTGGTGGTGGAGGGCGCCAACGGCCCCACCACGCCCGAAGCCGACGACCTGCTCGCCGAGCACGGCATCCTCGTCGTGCCCGACGTGATCGCCAACGCGGGCGGCGTGACGGTCTCCTACTTCGAATGGGTGCAGGACTTCACCAGCTTCTTCTGGACGGAGGAGGAGATTAATCAGCGCCTGGAGAAGATCATGCGCGACGCCTTTCGCTCCACCTGGGCGGTGTCGCAGGAGCACGCGGTGACGCTGCGCACGGCGGCCTTCATCACCGGCGGCAGCCGCATCCTAAAGGCACGAGAGATGCGCGGCCTGTATCCGTGATGCGAACCATGAACAACCGTACTGTCACCAGCAATTTTCATCGTTTGTGCGCCGTTGAGGCGCCAACTAGCATCGAGGCTGGCATCCAGTCATGAAGAGAGACATAGAAATCATGGAATCGACAATCCTGGACATGGCAGTTTCCTGCGGCTCCAGCTTGGGCGCCGGCGCAGCGACCGCCCCCGTGAACCTGTTCCGCCCCACCAGTATCAAGCCCGACGGCGCCCTGTCCGTCATCAAGGACGCCGACCTGGAGCGCATGATCACGCGCCAGCTCTATACAGACGACATCCGTGGCGTCGTCGAGCGCGAGCGCCTGCTGCCACTGGGCCTGCTCAACCGGCTGCAGGCCCTCTATCCCCAGCATTCCCGCTTCCTGAAGACGCGGCCCTTCCTGTTCACCGACCGCGACCACTACACGGGCCTCAAGGGCTTTCGGGCGGTGGTGGATGTGCTCAGGAAGAACGGCATCGACATCGGCTTCATGGACGAGCGCGAGCTCTTCGTGGAGGTGTACCGCTTCCTCGCCACCCGGCACACCCTGAACAGCATCGACTGGGACAACTACGAGGGCGACTCCATCTACCAGCTCGTCTTCCCCCAGCCGGGCATGATCAACGACGCCGAGGTGATCGCGGACTACAAGGCGGCCTACGGCGAGGCGGCGCGCACCGGGGTGGTCGAGGCCTATCTGCATCGCACCAATCCTCACGACGGCAACCAGCACCTGAACAAACCCTGGTTCGAGAACGCGGACGGCGGCATCGAGATCCTCGGGGGCAGCCAGCACAAGTATCCCCAGTGCCAGCTGGTCTTCGACAAGACCACCCAGACCTGCTTCTCTTTCTGCACCTACTGCTTCCGCCATGCCCAGGTGCGCGGCGGCGAGGACATGTTCATCCAGGAGGACATCCGCCAGATCCACGACTACCTGTGCATGCACACGGAGGTCACGGACCTGCTCATCACCGGCGGCGACGGCGGCTACATGCCGGCCAACCGCCTTGAGCAGTACATCCGGCCGATCATCGAGGATCCGGCCCTGCTGCATGTGCGCACCATCCGCTTGGCAAGCCGCTCGCTCACCTTCCAGCCGGAGATGATCCTCAGCGCGAAGTACGACCGCACGCTGGAGCTGTTCGACCGTTGCGCCGAGGCCGGCATCCAGCTTGCCTGGATGGCTCACTTCTCGACGCCCAAGGAGCTGCTCAACATCAGCACCGTAGCCGCCATCCGCCGGCTGCAGGCCCACGGCGTCGTGATCCGCAGCCAAAGCCCGATCATGAACCACATCAGCCTGTTCATGGACGAGAAGGGCGAAGTGGACGTGGATCGCTCGGCCCAGAACTGGATCGACCTCGCCCACATCCTGGCGACCCTGAAGATCGGTTTCCACTCCATGTACTGCGCGCGGCCCACGGGCGAGCACCACTACTTTACTGCGCCCCTCGCCGGCATCGAGAAGGTGTTCAACAAGGTCTACCGCTCGCTCTCCTCGATAAACCGGCCTTCGCGCCACATCTCCATGACCTCCTCGGCGGGCAAGATATCCGTCATAGGCACGGCCGAGGTGGGCGGCGAGAAGGCCTTCGCGCTGAAGTTCACCGAGGGCCGCAACATGGAGTGGCTCGATAAGGTGTTCCTCGCCAAGTACGACGAGAAGCAGAACACCGTCGATCTGCTCGATCCCCTGGACACCCCGAAGTTCTTCTTCCGCGACGAGCTGGCGCAGATCGAGTCGGCCCTGAAGGAGTCGCTGGGCAAATGATCGACAAGCGCGTCCCCTCGGCGGCGGCCGCCGTCGCCGACATCCGCGACGGTGCCACCGTGCTGATCGGCGGATTCGGCGAGGCGGGCAGCCCGATCGAGCTGATCCATGCGCTGATCGATCACGGTGCGCGCAACCTGACCGTGGTGAGCAACAACACGGGCAGCGGCCACGTGGGCCTGGCTGCCCTGATCGAGAACGGGCAGGTGGCGAAGATGATCTGCTCCTTTCCGCGCACGGCCAATTCCACGGTCTTCCCCGAGCTGTATCGCGCCGGGAGGATCGAGCTGGAGCTGGTGCCGCAAGGCACGCTGGCCGAGCGCATCCGCGCCGGTGGCGCCGGCGTCCCCGCCTTCTTCACGTCCACCTCTGTGGGCACACCCCTGGCGGAAGGCAAGGAACTGCGGCGCTTCGGCGGCGAAGACTACGTCATGGAAACGGCGATCAAGGGCGACTTCGCGCTCGTGAAGGCGCGCACGGCGGACCGCTACGGCAACCTGGTCTACAACAAGACTGCGCGCAACTTCGGCCCGGTCATGTGCATGGCCGCCCGCACCGCCATCGTGCAGGTGGTGGAGACGGTCGATGTTGGTGGGATCGATCCGGAAACGATCGTCACGCCGGGCATTTTCGTGAAGCGAATCGTTACTGTGGCGGATCCCGCCCAGGAATCCCGGCTCGTCAATGAAGGAGCGTACTACCCATGCGCAGCCTAGGCTGGACTCGCGAAGCCATGGCCCGGCGCGTGGCCATGGATATTCCGGATGGCGCCTATGTCAATCTGGGCATCGGCATTCCGGAGTTGGTCGCCCAATATGTGCCCGCCGACCGGGAGATCATCTACCACACGGAGAATGGCCTGCTCGGTATGGGCCCCGCGCCCGGGGCGGAGGACGTGGATGCGGAGCTCATCAACGCCGGCAAGAAGCCGGTGAGCGCGGTCCCGGGTGCGGCCTATTTCCACCACGCAGACAGCTTCGCCATGATTCGCGGTCGGCACATCGATGTCTGTGTGCTGGGCGCCATGCAGGTCGCGGCGAATGGCGATCTGGCCAACTGGTCCACCGGCTCCGCCGATGCCATTCCCGCCGTCGGCGGAGCCATGGACCTGGTGGCGGGCGTCAAGACCATCTTCGTTATCACCCAGCACACCACTAAGGAGGGGGAACCCAAGATCGTGGATGTCTGCAGCTACCCGCTGACCGGGAAGGCCGTGGTGGATCGCATCTACACCGATCTCGCCGTGGTCGACGTCACGCCCGCGGGACTGGTGGTGCGCGAACTGGCGCCTGGAGTCAGTTTCGATTACGTGCAACAGCGAACCGGGGCAGCCCTGACGGCAGCTGTGGATCTCGCGCAATCAGTGGAAGAGGTGGTCGGATGAATCAGGATCAGGTTGCAATGAAACCGGGGCTCACCGCCAGCGAGGCGCTCTTTGCCCGCGCCCGCAAGGTGCTGCCCGGCGGAGTCAGCCGCAACGCGGTGCTGCGCCGGCCGCACCCGTTCTACGTCGTGAGGGGAGAGGGCTGCTACGTCACCGATCTGGAAGGGGCGCGTCGCATCGACTTTTCCAACAACATGACGTCGCAGATCCACGGCCATGCCCATCCGGCCATCATCGCGGCGACCACGGAGCAACTCGCGCGCGGCACCGCCTTCTCCATGGCGACCGAGGCCGAGGTGGTGTTCGCCGAGCACATGTGCCGACGTTCTCAATCCTTCGAGAAGATACGCTTCGTCAACTCCGGCACCGAGGGTGTGATGAGCGCGCTGAAGGCGGCGCGCGCCTTCACGGGACGCGCGAAGATCGCCAAGGTGGAAGGCGCTTACCATGGGCTCTATGACTACGCGGAGGTGAGCCAGACCTCCCGTCCGTCCAATTGGGGCGACATCGACCGGCCGGCCAGCAACCCGGTCGCACGGGGCACGCCGTCGGCGGCTCTCAACGACGTGGTGGTCATTCCCTTCAACGACGCGGAGCGTGCCGTCACCATCCTGAACCGGCACGCAGACAAGATCGCCTGCGTGCTGGTGGACCTACTTCCACACCGCGTCGGCCTGATGCCTGCCTCGCGGGAGTTTGTGCGGGCGGTGTACAACTGGGCGCAGGATAACGGCGCCCTCTTCGTGTGCGACGAGGTCATCACATTCCGCTCCAATTACGGCGGCGCCCAGGAGTGGTACGACATCCGGCCGGACCTGACCGCCATGGGCAAGATGATCGGCGGGGGATTCCCCGTGGGCGCGGTGGCGGGGCGCGTGGACGTGATGGACGTCATGGACCCGTGGACGGCCAAGGTGCTCTTCCCCCTGTCCGGCACCTATTCCGCCAATCCGGTCACCATGGTGGCGGGCCTGGCGGCTATGGAGCTCTACAACAGGGACGCCGTGCTGCGTCTGAACGGCCTGGCGGATCTGGTGCGCAGCCGCATCGCCGAAGCGATTCGCATCGCCGACGTGCCCGCCTGCGTAACGGGCGCTGGCTCCATGTTCCGTGTGCACCTGAAGCCGCAGCCGCCGCACGACTACCGCTCCGGCTTTCCGACGGACGAGGAGACCCGGCTGCTCAAGGTGCTGCTCGATCATCTTGCGGCGAACGGTGTCCTCATGATCGGCACCGGCTCGGGGGCGCTGTCCACGCCCATGACCGGGAAGGAGATCGACATCCTGAGCGAGGCCATGCTCGACGGGCTGCGCAAGGTCAAGGCCCAGCTCGGCACGACCACATCTGCACTCGTGTGAGCCCCAGGCCATGAACGAAGTCTTCATTTGTGATTCGGCGCGCACGCCCATCGGGCGCTACAGCGGTGCGCTGTCTTCCGTGCGCGCCGACGATCTGGCCGCCATTCCCCTCAAGGCCCTGATGGCGCGCCACCCGCAGCTGGACTGGGCGCAGGTGGATGATGTCATCCTGGGTTGCGCCAACCAGGCGGGCGAGGACAACCGCAACGTCGCCCGCATGGCGGCGCTGCTCGCCGGCCTGCCGATGACGGTTCCCGGCAGCACGATCAACCGCCTGTGCGGCTCCGGCATGGATGCCGTGGGCGTGGCGGCGCGGGCCATCAGGTTGGGCGAGACTGACCTCATGATCGCCGGGGGGGTGGAGAGCATGTCGCGGGCGCCTTTCGTGATGGGCAAGGCGACAGCCGCGTTCTCGCGCTCCGCCGAGATCTTCGACACCACCATCGGCTGGCGCTTCGTGAACCGGCTCATGGACGAGCGCTACGGCACCGATTCGCTGCCCCAGACCGCGGAGAACGTGGCCCAGAACTTTGGCATCAGCCGCGAGGATCAGGACCGCTTTGCCGTTTGGAGCCAAACCAAGGCGGCGGCGGCCCAGGCGGACGGCCGGCTGAGCGAGGAGATCGTTCCGGTGAGCATCCACGAGCGCAAAGGGGATCCGGTGGTCGTGGCCAAGGACGAGCATCCCCGTGTGACCTCGTTCGACAAGCTGTCCCAACTGAAGCCCCTGTTCGACGCGGGATCGGTGACGGCCGGCAATGCGTCCGGCGTCAACGATGGTGCCGCGGCCTTGTTGCTGGCCTCGGAGGATGTTGCTAAGCGTAACGGCCTGGAGCCGCTGGCGCGCTTTGCCGGAACGGCCGTCGCCGGGGTGGCGCCGCGCACCATGGGCATGGGCCCGGTGCCGGCCGCGGCCAAGCTGCTCGCCCGCCTCAACCTGTCCCTTGAGGACATGGACATCATCGAGCTGAACGAGGCCTTCGCCGCCCAGGCCCTGGCCTGCACTCGGCAGCTTGGGTTGTGCGACGACGATCCGCGCATCAATCCCCAGGGCGGTGCCATCGCTCTGGGTCATCCCCTGGGCATGAGCGGCGCACGTCTGGTGGCCACGGCCGCGCGGCAGTTGCGCCGCGGCGGCGGCAGGCGCGCCCTTTGCAGTATGTGTATTGGCGTCGGCCAGGGCATCGCCATGGTCGTGGAAGCAATTTGACAGGTGAATCATGAGCTACGCATCGCAAGTATCGGGAATCTTCGGCAAGCTGGGGTTGGAATTGCCTGCTTCGTCACCACAGGGCATAGAGGTCCGCTCGCCCATCGACGGCCATGCCATTCTGAGCGTTCCGGCGGAGAGTGCCGACGATCTGGGCCGCGTCGTTGCCCGCGCCCAGGCGCGCTTCCTCGAATGGCGCAACGTGCCGGCGCCGCGCCGAGGCGCTCTGGTGCGCGCCTTCGGCGAAAAGGTTCGCCACCACAAGGAGACCCTGGGGCGCCTGGTCACTATCGAGACCGGCAAGATCCATCAGGAAGGCCTGGGCGAGGTTCAGGAAGTCATCGACATCTGCGAATTCGCCGTCGGCCTGTCGCGGCAGCTCTACGGCCTTTCCATCGCCACGGAGCGGCCCGACCACAAGCTGCTGGAAACCTGGCATCCCCTGGGCGTCGTGGGCATCATCAGCGCCTTCAATTTCCCCATGGCTGTGTGGGCGTGGAATGCGGCCCTGGCCCTGGTCTGCGGCAATACCCTGATCTGGAAGCCTTCGGAGAAGACGCCGCTGTCGGCGCTGGCGATCAACGGCCTGCTGCTGGCCGCGGCGCACGAGGCCGGCGTGGAATCCGAAGGCCTCTCCGAGGTGGTCATCGGCGGCCGGGAGCAGGGAGAGGCGCTGGTGGCGAACCCGAAGGTGCGCTTGGTAAGCGCCACCGGTTCCACCGGCATGGGTCGCGCCGTTGGCGAGGCCTGCGCCCGGCACTTCAAGCGCTCGCTGCTCGAGCTGGGTGGCAACAACGCGGCCATCGTCTGCCCGAGCGCGGACCTCAAGCTGGCGGTGTGTGCCGTCACCTTCGCCGCCGTGGGCACGGCTGGGCAGCGCTGCACCACCCTGCGGCGGCTGTTCGTGCATCGCTCGATCCATGAGGAACTGGTCAAGCAGCTGCGCCACGCCTACGAGGGGCTGCCCATCGGCAACCCCCTCGCCGAAGGCACGCTAATCGGGCCGTTGATCGACGAGGCGAGCTTCGAGCGCATGCAGGCCGCCCTGCAGGCGGCCGAGGCGGCGGGTGGCAGGGTGCACTTCGGTCGGCGTGTAGCCGAGTTTGGCAACGGCGGTTGCTACGTGCGCCCGGCCCTGGTCGAAATGCCGGCCCAGACCGGGCCGATGGGCGAGGAGACCTTCGCCCCCATCCTCTACGTGCTGCCCTACGAGCGACTGGAGGAGGCCATCGAGTGGAATAACGCTGTCTCCCACGGACTGTCCTCTTCGATCTTTACACGCGACCTGCAGGAGGCGGAGACCTTCACCTCGGCGCGGGGATCGGACTGCGGCATCGTCAACGTGAACATCGGCACCAGCGGCGCCGAGATTGGCGGTGCCTTCGGCGGTGAAAAGGAGACGGGCGGCGGCCGCGAGGCGGGCTCGGACGCGTGGAAGAGCTACATGCGCCGCGCGACAAACACCATCAACTACGGCACAAGCCTGCCCTTGGCCCAGGGGATCAGGTTCGATTTATAAGGTAGGGCGACGAAGAAACATTTCAAGCGGTAGTTTCTAAGGAGGAGGATATTATGGAGGCAAGTTTTGCAATCGGGGCGGCGCACTGGGCCTATCTGCTTGGGGTCGCCGTCGTCGTTGCCACGATGATCTTTCGCGCCAACGTGGTGGTGCCATCCATCGTCGCGACGTTCTGCGTCGCCTACGCGTGGTCGGGTAGTCCGGTCGCTGCGGTTGGCAGCATCTTCAATGCGAGCTTCGTCGCTGCCAAGGAGCTGTTCAACATCTTCCTCGTGATCGCGTTGATGACGTCCTTGCTCAATGCGCTGAAGGACCTGAAGTCAGACATCCGCATGGTCGAGCCGTTCCGTGCCGTCATGAAGAACGGCCACGTGTCGTACGTCGTCCTGGCGCTTATCACCTACTTCGTCTCGCTGTTCTTCTGGCCGACTCCGGCGGTACCTCTGGTATCCGCCGTGCTGCTTCCCGCAGCCATCGCCGCCGGCCTGCCGCCCTTGGCTGGCGCGGCAGCGATCGCGATCGCCGGGCAAGGCATGGCTCTGTCGTCGGACTACGTGATCGGCGTGGCACCCGGCATCAGCGCAAAGTCGGCGGGCGCGGTCGCTTCGGTGATCGCAGACCGGGCGCTGATCCTGTCGATTATCGTCGGCGTGATCGCTCTGGTCATGGTCTACTTCATGCTGCGCAGGCACTTCAAGGCGCCCTCCGAGTCCCTGCTCCATGCCTGGCATGCTCAGGCGACGAATGGCCTGGTGCCGGCTCACGATGGCACCGCACACAAGGCCGAGATCGCCCGCGGCACCAGCCGCAAAGAGCCGCTCTTTACCGAGGGCGACATTGACCGCGAGTTGCATGAGATAGAGCGCAAGCGCGTGAAGTGGTCCAGGCTTTTTGCCGTTGTCACGCCGCTGGCCTTCCTGGGCGTGGTGGCGCTGATGGTGTTGCCGAAGTTCGTGGGCGGCCTGCCGACCATCAAGGGCGGCGACGCCGCCTCGCTGGTCGGCGGCATGGCCGCCGTGCTGCTCATTCTGGCGACGCTGGCCATGCACGGCCCACGCAATATGCTCGAGGCTACGGCCGACCACATCACCGAGGGCTTCGTGTTCGCCTTCCGCGCCATGGGGTCCGTGCTGCCTATCGCCGGCTTCTTCTTCCTTGGGGCCAGCGAGACCGCGGCCAGCATCTTCGGCCTCGCAGCGGCCAAGACGCCCAGCCTGCTGTTCGAGCTGGTGCAGAACGCACAGCAGTGGATCCCGAACAACCAGTTGCTGGTCGGGTTCGGCGTGATGATCGTCGGCATGATTACGGGTATCGACGGCTCCGGCTTTTCCGGCCTGCCGCTCACCGGCGCCCTCGCCGGCGCCCTGGCCCCCGCTTCGGGCGTCGATGTGGGCACGCTGGCCGCGCTCGGCCAGATGGGCGCGATCTGGACCGGCGGCGGCACTCTGATCGCCTGGTCGTCGCTCATCGCCGTGGCCGGATTTGCCCGCGTGCCGGTGCTCGATACCGTGCGGGTGCTGATGCTGCCGGTCCTCTCCGGACTGGCGGCGGCCACCGTCTTCGCCGTGCTGTTCTTCTGAGCGAACGCGGGCCGGCCGGGGGTTAGCGACCCGGCCGTTCCGCCTTCCCGGCGTAAGCAGCAGCAACCACTGGCCGGACTTGACCGCCAAGGCCCTGTTCAAGCGGGACCGGGGCACGGCGTCCTTCCAGGGCGTGCTCAGGCAGTTCAACCGGGATACACGGGACAACGCCGCTGGCGGCTGCTACCAGATTGCGACCGGTTGGGGCATCTGCGCCTTCGGCAGCCTCAAGACCGTCGGCAAGGATCGCTACCAGTACGTGGGAAGATGCGCTCGGAAATGAGCTTTGTCGCAATCAAAAGCTCAGAAGTCACGCGTACAGCTATCTTTAATTTGTCTGCGACGGTGACCGGTAACCCCTTCGTTTCAGTTCCTTCGGCGATATCCCGAAATAGCGCTTGAACGCGGTCGCGAAATTCGTCGGGTGCTCGTAGCCAACGCGATAACCAGCAACGCCCACATTGCAGCCCGATTCAATCAGAAGATCCCACGCCTTTCTCATACGAAGTTCCAGCAAGAACTGGAAGGGCGTGACACCGAAAAGCGTCTTGAAACCGTCCTTGAGCCTCGTTTCGCTAAGACCTACCGATTTCGAGATCTGACACAAGGTAAACGGTATCTCTAGCTGGGATTGAATCAAATCGCGCGCCGCGTGGAGGCGTTCAACATCTCTCTGGGGAAGGGAAGCGGTGCGATGCAACGTCGACGCATCGAGGACCCTCGTGAGTTCTACGGCTAGAATTGTGAGCGCAGCTCCCCGCAGAAGCACTTGATCGTGTGCGCGTCGGAATCGGAGATTCGGAATGAGCCGCGCCGACAAATCCGCCATCGGGACGGTCGGCGAATGCGTCAGGACTGCCATTCCTTCCTTTCTGATCAATCTGCTCGCGTCGGCTTCTCCAAGATTTTGCTCGAGCCATTGCGCACTGGCGATCAATCGGATTTGGCGTGCAGTGCAGGCCGCCGAATAGCGGCGTTGACCTGCGCTAGATCGAATGCTTGCGACTGTCGAATATCCACGCCGGAACTGCAGTTCCTGTCCGCGCTCGGTAGTGAGCGTGGAGCATCCGTCCAGCGAAATAGTCACCACCAAGGCGCCTTGCTCGCTCTCCATGACGCTGTCGTATGCGAAGTCGCGCTTCGGCGTGTAGCAGGTTTCCACGAGGCCTAAGCCAGCCTCTATCGCCTGCAGGCGCGTGTAGCCGTCTCCCAGTTCGCGGAGCAGCGGGAACTGGTCTCGCGTCGTCGAGAGAAATGTCAACGGCGCCAAATCCGCTTGTCGTACGAGATACAAGTGGCGCTCTGTTCCTTTACGATACGCAGTCACGGCTTTCTCCAAAAACTGTTACGTCCTCGTCGCGCGGCGGCAGGCGTTCTCCATACGAAAAATCCAGTTCCTCATACGAAATCGCGGCCCTGCACCCCACGGCATCGCGTAAAAAGTCTATGGCGCGAATCGATTAGCGTCAACAAATAAGGGGAGGACATGCAAATGGAAGTTTTGAAGGTGTTTCAGGCGGTCGCCGCAATGGTTCTGGCGTTGGTTGCCACGGTGGCAGGAGCGGCAGACTGGAGCGATACGTTCATCGGGTTCAAGTACGGGAAGGGAGTGCGCATACCCGGCAATCCCAACGAGATCATGCAGCGCACCGTTCAACTCCAGCACGCGAGCGGCTACAAGTACGGCCACAACTTCTTTAACGTCGACATCATCAAGGACGACAACAACAATCCGGCGGTCAACGGCGGAGGCGGGGCGGTCGAAATCTACGCTGTGTATCGACACCAACTCAGCCTGGGGAGAGTCACGGGACGCAACTTCAAATTCGGACCGATTCGCGATTTGGGCGTGACGGCTGGCATTGACTTGGGAACGAAAAACGATCAATTCGCAGCCCGCCCAGTACGAACGGTGCTCGGACCCTCCCTCGATTTCGACGTGCCAGGTTTCTGGAACGTCAGCCTCCTGTGGCGCACGGAACGCAATCACAACGGGATACCGGGCGCTCCACGGTCGGAGGTCCGGTTTGATAACCACTGGGGTCTCAGCACGTCCTGGGGCATACCATTCAGCCTCGGCCTGCCGGCCGTGTTCAAAGGGTATCTTGACTACGTCGGCGAGAAGGGCCGTGACGGCTTTAACAACCCGACTGCCCCCGAGACTCTTCTGGATGCAGCACTCATGTTCGATGTGGGGGCTGCGTCTGGCAGGAAGGGTACGTTCTATGCGGGTCTGGGATACGTATACCGGCGGAATTCCTTTGGCGTTGACTCCGCGTTCGTGCCGGTCGGTACCAAGTACAGTGTTCCGCAGATCCGATTCGAAGCGCACTTCTAGTTCCCTGCGCGTGCAAACGGAATCTTCATCGATAATTTATGGCACGGGGAAACGATATGCTGATGGGTATAGCGCGCACTTGCGTTGCATTTGCTGTCTTGCTGACGGGTGGGGTCTGGGCTCATTCCGGCGGCGAAGCCCAAGTCATCGAGTTCAGGAACGGGCAGTGGTTTGACGGCAAGTCATTTCAGGCGGGTACGTTCTACAGCGCTGACGGGATCCTCACGAGGAAGCCGTCTCGCCCCGCCTCCTTGGCCATCGACTTGCAGGGGAAGTTCGTGGTGCCACCGTTCGGTGAGGCACACAACCATAACGTCGAGGGCGAATGGAACGTCGACCATGTCATCCGCAGGTACATCGAGCACGGAGTGTTCTACGTCAAGATTCCGGGGCAAATTCCGTATTACTCCGACCGAATCCTGAATCGCCTCAACAAGGCCGACAGCATCGATGTGTCTTTCTCGGCGGGCGGAATTACCGGGTCGGGAGGGCATCCTGAGCAGCTCTATCGCAATCTGCTTCGGGAGTACCGCTACAAAGCCGTGTCTGGAGACCTGCCCCCGGAGTGGTTCGACAACCGCGCTTACTTTGCGATCGATTCCGAGTCGGATCTTCGAAAAGCGTGGCCGACCCTCCTGAAAGCGAAACCTGGCTTCGTCAAGCTCTATCTCGTTTGCTCGGAGGTGCACGGCAGGCCAGGAAACTTCTGCCGAACTCATTCCGGCGTCGCCCCTGAACTCGTGCCGTCAATCGTTGCGATGGCGGGGCGGGAGGGACTGCGAACCGCAGCACACGTTGAGACCGCGGCGGATTTCCGTACGGCGATCAGGGCCGGTGTCGACGAAATCACGCATTTGCCGGGGTGGTTTCTTGTGAATGAAGCTGCAGCGGAGAGTACTCGCCTGACCGAGGACGACGCCCGGCTTGCCGCAGAAAAGCGCGTCGTGATCCACACCACCACCGTCGCGAGCAGAACCATGGGAGGAATGCGCGCGATGCATGGTGCCGGAGGCCATGGTCACGGTCACGGTCACGGGCATGGGCATGGGCATGATGCGGGTCATAGCCAGGGATCAGGCCACGATGGGCACGACGGTGCGCACGACGCCACTCCAGTATCGTTGAGCGAAATAGAGCGATTGGAGCGCGAGATCCAGATATCCAACTTGAAGCTGCTGCACAGTCACGGCGCTCGCATCGTCATCGGAACCGATCACGGGGACACACCATTAATCGAGGCGATGAACCTGCGGAGCATGAACGTCTTTTCGAATCTCGAGCTGCTCAGAATGTGGTGTGAATCCACGCCGCAATCGATCTTCCCCGAGCGCAAGATCGGCCGCATCGAGGAGGGCTTTGAGGCAAGCTTTCTGGTGCTCGAGGCCGATCCCATTATCGATTTCGAAAACGTGAAGCGAATCCGGATGCGAGTAAAGAATGGGAAAGTGCTCGGCAAATGAATTGGCACGATGTGAGGAACGGTGGTGACCCCTTGGTCATCAATTTTCGGCGCGCTCCGAAGCGCGGCTACTTTCATTACAACAGGAGAGGATTTCCATGGAACAACGCACGATCAACCGGCGAACGATGCTCGCGACGATAGGCACTGTTTCCGCTGCGGCTGTCTTTGGCGGCGCGAGCGCTGCGGCCCAGCCGTCCAAGCAGACAACCTTCGTGCTGGTCCATGGTGCCTGGCATGGCGGCTGGTGCTGGAAGAAAGTTCGCCCGCTCCTGCAAGCGGCCGGGCACGTGGTCCATACGCCGACGCTGACCGGCCTCGGCGAGCGTGCCCACCTGAGTCGGCCCGAGATCGATCTGGACACGCACATACAGGACGTGATCAAGGCCATCGAATACGAGGACCTGCGCGAAGTCATCCTGGTCGGACACAGCTATGCGGGAATGGTGATCGCCGGCGTCGCTGCGAAGGCCCCAGAACGGCTGGCGCAGGTTGTCTATCTCGACGCCTTCCTGCCTGAGGACGGCAGGTCGCTGAACGATTATTCCATCGGCGCGGCAGGGTACGAGGAGAACGTGCGCAAGAACGGAGACGGCTGGCGCCTTCCCCTTGCCGGCACGCTGACCCTGCAAATGCTCGGCATCACTGACCCGGCCGATGTCGCCTGGATGGCGCCACGCATGGTCGACCAGCCCTACAAGACCTTTACCCAGCCTGTTCACATTCCATCCGGTATCGCAAGCAACCTGCGCCACGTTTATCTGCTCTCGTCGGATCGCAAGCACTACATCGAGGCATCTCGGCGTGCGCAGGCCAAGGGGTTCCGCTTGCTTCACGTCCCCGGTGCGGGCCACGACGTCATGGTGACCCGGCCCAAGGAGATGGTGGAAGCGCTGCTGACGCTGGTTTGAGCGGCTACGCGTGTCGCCGGAACTGGCAGCAGCCAGACGGTAACCAGGTTGCGGCGCGTAGGCAGCGGGCGCGAACGCGTGGCCGATAGGCCTACGGCGGCTATCTCGCCGGCACTACCAGCACTGGCGGGACGCCAAGTTCCGCTCCACTGCCGTGGCGAACGTCAATGGCGGCCTGAAGTGTTCGTTCAACCGCATCCTGGCCTCGGCACAGTACAGCTTCTGATCCTTCCCGAGCGCTTGCCCGAGTTGGGGTCGGCCGGGCGTCCGTCCGGTCGACCCGATTTTTCTCTTCGACGCGGGCTAGCGCCGCGTCGTCAATGGGCGCCTGCTGTGCCGCCGAGCAGGGTCAGGATCAGCGGGACCGTCACCGCGCCAATGACTGTGGACAGCAGCAGACTGGCGGCGACCGGGCCCTCCAGCGTCTTGAACTGGCGCGACATGAGAAAGACGTTGGCACCCACCGGCAGGCAGGCGAGCAAGACCACCACCTGGGTTTCCAGCGGTGGCAAGTCCAGCGCGCGGGCCAGTCCCCAAACCACCAGCGGTTGCAGCAGCAGTTTCAGCGCGCAGATGGCGGCGCTGTGCTGCCAGCCGGGCCGGATGCCATAGGCGGCCAGCCCCATTCCCAGGGCAATGAGGGACATGGGCGCGGCCACCTGTCCCAGCATGGCCAAGGCGGTGCCGATCAGTTCGGGGAGCTTCAGGCCAGCCATGCCGAACAGGGTGCCGGAGACGATGGCCGCGATGATCGGGTTCGTGGCGACGCCCTTGATCGTCTTGCCGAAGCCGCGCAACGAGAACGAGCCGTGGCGCGCCCACTCGACGGAAACGGTCACCAGGGTCCACAGGATGAGCGCATTGAACACCAGCACCAGCGCTACCGCGGGCAACGCCTCGTCGCCCAAGGCCACCTTGGCGAGGGGGATGCCGAGGAACACGGTGTTGGAGAATATGCCGCCGAGCGCGAACACCGATTGGGTGACGCCATCGAAACGGAACAGTTGCCAGCCGACCAAGCGCCCGACCACAAAGACGATCAGGCAGCTACCGAAGAAGGCGAACAACAGGCGTGGATCGACCGGGGGCAGGCGCGAGAAGTCGCTCATCATGCGGAACAGCATGGCCGGCAGAGCGACGGCGAACACGAAACGCGTCAGGCCGTCGGTGACGGCCTGGCGCCACTTGCCCCAGCGGATCAGCCCATAGCCGAGCGCGACGAGGGCGAAGAGGGGTGTGGCCAGGGTGAACTGGTGCAGAAAATGGTTCATGACAGGGCAGTATCCTCGTGCGCCAGGCGAGTCGGGATATTAACCGAGCGCCGGCGCCGCCTCGCATTCGGCATCAGAGCAGCGCTCTCAGCAGCGAAACCAGCGCGGCGATGGCGGAGACCCCCAGGACGAAGGGCTTGACGCCCTTCCTGTCCACGTGGCTCAAAAAGCGCTGGGACAGCAGGAAGCCGAGCAGCACCGGTGCCGTCATCCAGAGGGAGGACAGGGCGTGGGCAGCGGTGAAGCGGCCGATCAGCGCCAGGGTCGCCAGGGAGAAGCTGGCGCCAATCAACAGGAAGGCGCCCATGGTGGCGCGCACCCGGGGGCCAGGCATGTTCTGATAGACGAGGGCCATGGGCGGGGCGCCGACGGAGGTGATGGTACCCATGAGGCCCGATAGCAGGCCGGCGGTGATCAGGTTGATGCGCGTGGGCAGCAGCTGCCAGCGCGCGAGAGACAGCGCGACCGCGGTCAGGATCATCAGGGAGAAGATGGGGGCGAAGGCGGCCGCCGGTAGCAGGGCTAGGGCCACGCCGGCGGCCGCCGTGCCGGCGATGCGCCCGGCTATGGCCACGGAGAGGCCGCTCAGATCGATGGCGTGGAATTCTCGGGCCAGGGTCATGGCCGTCAGGAAGACCGACAGGAGCAGGATCGGCCCGGGCACGAGCTCGGGCCGGACGATGGCGAGGAGCGGCGCGCCCAGCACAGCGAAGCCGATGCCCGTCGCGGCCTGCAAGGCGGCGGCCGTAGTGACGATCGCGCCCACGGCCAGCATGCTGCCCACATCCATGCGCGGGTCTAGGCGGCGCAGGCCAGGCGCGCGCTTGCCGCCCCGCTGAACACGTCGGTCAGGCCAGCGGCAGCCACTCGACGCCGGATCTCAGCCACATCGGTGACATACAAGCCCCGTTCCTGCATGCGCTTGAAATACACCGAGCCCGAGAAGGTGAATTTCTGCCCCAGGCCCGCTTCGGTCTGCATCTGCTCGCGCACGTGGCGGATGGCGTCGCCGATGGCGAGGCCGTCGGGCAGCACCAGCGGTTCCTCGCCGCGCAGCGAGCGCGCGGCGTTGTGGCCGGCGAGCACACCCGTGACCACGGCCTCCGTGTGCCCCACCAGGAGGCCCGCCTTCTCGCCGCCGCAGTACAGGTTGTCGACGCCCTCCACCCTGAGCGCGTCGTTGCGCGGAGCCATGTCCACGAAGCGCACCGAGTTGCCCACGCCGCCGGAGTAGGGATCCTCGAAGCGGGCGTTCTCGAAGCCGGGGACCTTGCGCAGCTCCGCCTGGGGGAAGTAGGGCGTCATCAGCTTGGCGTGGCCCGAGTCCAGCAGCACGATGTTCCGCTGGTATTCGGGCAGAGCGTACTGCTGGCAGGCCTTGATGGAGAGCTTGTCCCCTCCCTCTTCACCGGCGCCCGGGATCGGCACCACCACGACACCCTTGCGGTTGAGCTCCTCGACGATGTGGGGGGCGAGGGACTCCTTGAGCAGCTTGCAGGAGCCGCTCATGGCGCCCACCTGATCGAGCCTGCGCCCGTCGATCTCCTTCACCCCGGCGCGCCCGGCGACGCTCACGCGGATGCCGAAGGTGTGGCAGCGCAGCACGCACATGCTGCAGCCGTTGCCGTGTTTGTTGCATACGTTGACGATGCCCGCCGTGCCCGTGGTCTCGACGAAGGCGTCGGCCTCGAAGCGCGCGCCGCCCTCGTTCTTCTTGGTCGCCACCGCCCGGATGCGGGCGCCGTCCATCTCCACGTCGTGGATCCGGGTCATGTAGCGCACCTCGACGCCGGCCTTGTCCAGCACCCGCTGCACCTCCGACTCGATGGTGGCAACGTTGTAGATGGAAGCGTGCTGGTGACCGGGGAACTCGATGTCCCGGTGGGTGATGCGGGCATCCATGGCGTGGAACATGTCGCCCCCGCCCATGGCAATCATCTCCTCGGTGGCGGTGAAGCGGCCGTTGTTGCGGAAGATGCCGCCCACCAGGCCGGTGCCCAGCAGATTGTCGGTGCGCTCGAGCAGCGTCACTTGGGCGCCTCGCTTGGCGGCGGCCGCCGCCGCGGCGCAACCGGACCAGCCGCCGCCTATGACTACGATCTTCATTGCTTGGTCTCCTTTCCTTGGGGTAGTTCGCTGCGTGCTAGCCGTGCAGAGGATCCTTGCCTGCGGCCTTGAGCCAGGAATACACGGGCGGGATGTCGCTCACCAGCGGCTCGGTCACCACGTCGAGGAAGCAGGGGCCGTCGTGGGCGAAGGCTTCGTCGAGCGCCCGCTCCAGCTGCTCCGGCGTCTCCACGCGCCAGGCGGCGAGGCCGTAAGCCGCGGCTACCTTGCTCATGTCGCCAGGGGTGAAGTCTACCGATATGAACTTGCTATGGCTGTGCAGCTTCTGCAGGGTCTTGATCCAGCCGAAGCAGCCGTTGTTGAAGTGGATCAGCACAGCGGGCACGTGGAGCCGCGCCAGGGTTTCCAGCTCGCCGGTGGACATGCCGAGCGAGCCGTCGCCGAAGAGGCCCACGGGCCGCGCGTCGGGCCGCGCGAACCAGGCGCCCACGACGGCGGGAATGGCGTAGCCCAGGCCGCCGAAGGAGCGCGGGATCAGCACGCGCGAGCCGTCGCTCCCCAGCTTCAGGAAGCGCGTAATGTAGGGCGTCGGCGTGCCGGCATCGGAGACGACGATGGAGGGCGAGGGGAGGCGCCGGTTCAGTTCGTGGATCACTCGCTGGGCCTTGAGGGGCACGGCCTCGGAATGGAGCGGGGCCTCGGCCTCCTGCCAGAAGCGGGCGCGCTGGCGGTTGAGGTCCTCGACCCAGGCCGAGGGCGGCTTGGTCTCCTGGGGCACCAACGCGAGCAGGTCCTCGAGCACCAGCTTGGCGTCGCCGGCCACGGACACCGCGTTCTCGTAGTTGTTGGCGAGCAGCGTGGGATCCAGGTCGATCTGGAGGATCTTGCGTTCGGGCTGGCGCGAGGGCAGGGTCCAGCTAATGGTGGACACGGAGCCCATCTTGCAGCCCACGTAGAGCAGCACGTCGGCCTCCTCGACAGTGCGGTGGGCATGGGGATGGAAACCGTTGTCTCCCACTACGCCGAGGGCCAGCGGGTGCTCGTCGGGCATGGTGCCCTGGCCGGAGATGGTGGTCACCACCGGGGCGCCCAGGCACTCGGCCAGGATGCGCACCTCGGCGTTGGCCTGGGAGTGGTTGACGCCGCCGCCGGCGACGATCACTGGCCGCTGGGCCGTCGCCAGGGCGGCTGCCAGGGCCTCGATCACCGCGGCGGCGCCGCGGGTGCGGTAAGCCGGGTAGCCGTGGCACTCGACTTCGCTGTGGAGGCTGGCACGGGCGGACACCGGCTTGGTCATGGTCTCCGTGGGGAACACCAGATGCACGGCGCCGGGGCGGCCGGTCGTGGCGATGCGCAGGGCCTTGCGCAGGCTCTCGGGCACTTTGTCGGCGCTGTTTACCACCGAAGAGTGCTTGGTGATGGGCTCGAACAGGGTGTGGTGAGCCATCTCGGTGATGGTGCCCTTGCCTTCACCGGCGAGCGAGATACCCGAGGTGAACAGCACCACGGGGACCGAGGAGGCGTTGGCTTCCGCCACGCCGGGCACGGAATAGAGGGCGCCGGCGCCGCTCGGGCACTCGCAGAAGCCGGGGCGGTGGGACAGGCGCGCGTAGGCGTCGGCCATAAAGGTGGCCGAGCGCTCGTCCCGGGTCATCACGTGGCGGATCTTGCCCTTGGCGTCGTAGAGCGCCTCGTAGAAGGCGAGGCTGGTGTCCCCGGGCACGCCGAAGATCACCTCGACCTCGTATTCGAGCAGCATCTTTACCAGGGCCTGAGCCCCCGTGAGGCCGCCCTGCTCCGCGGCCTGGCCTTCCGCCACTACGGCGTGATCGATCAGCTTGTTCATTGCAGCAGCTCCTTGTCTCGTGTGTTCCATTGCACTAGTAGTCCGGCGCCCGGTCAGGGGACGGGGATGGGTTCTCTCGCATGCGCCCGCGCGCGGCCCACGTCCCAGCGGAGGCGCCAGAAGGCAGCGAGCTCGATCATGCGGTTGGCGAAGCCCCATTCGTTGTCGAACCAGACCAGCAGGCTGGCTAGGCGCTTCGAGGAGACCCGGGTCTGGCTGCCATCGACGATGGCCGAGTGGGGACTGTGGTTGAAGTCGATGGAGGCGTTGGGCTGATCGGCCCAGGACATGATGCCGGCGTAGCGTTGTTGCGCCGCTACCGCGAGCAGGTCGTTGAGTTCCGCGGCGTCGGTGTCGCGGCCGAGTTCCACCACCACATCCAGTGCCGAAACGTTGGCCACGGGCACGCGGATCGACTTGGCCTGGACGCGCCCGGCGAGGGCAGGCAGCAGGCGTTCGATGCCCTTGGCGAGCCCGGTCGCGACGGGAACCATGGATTGCATGGCCGAGCGCGTGCGGCGCAGGTCGGCGTGGTGATAGCCGTCGATGCTGGGCTGGTCGTTCATGACCGAATGCAGGGTGGTGACGAAGGCCTGCTCCACGGCATAGGCCTGATCGAGCAGCGCGAGGATGGGCACGATGGCGTTGGTAGTGCACGAAGCTCCGGAGACGATACGCTCACGGCCGGTGATCGCGTTCTGGTTGAAGCCCAGTACCACGGTGCGGTCCACGTCGGCGGCCGAATGGCCCGGATAGGAGAGCAGCAGACGGGGGCAGCCGGCAGCCAGGAACTGCTCCAGTTCGGGGCGCCGGCCGTATTGCCCCGAGCACTCGAGCACCAGGTCCGCGCCCAGGCTGGCCCAGTCCACGCCTTGGGGCTGCACGGCGTGGCTCACCGGGATCGCCGTCCCGCCGACGCACAGGGCGCTGCCGCGCGCCTCGACCCGGGCGGGGAAGCGGCCGTGCGTGGAATCGAAGCGGGTCAGGTAAACCATGCTGTCCAGCTCGGCCTGCTCGTTGATCGCCACGATGCGCAGCGCCTCGCGCAGGGGCGACTCGTGCAGCGCCCTGAGCACGCAGCGGCCGATGCGGCCGTAGCCGTTGATGGCCAGGCACAGGGGGGACTCAGGCCCGTCGGGGCGCTGCGGCGTCATGGCGCCGCCTCTTGGGCCGGCTCCGCGGCCCCGCGCTCGGCCTTGGTCTTCTTGGGTACGGTCTTCGGGTCGGCGACGAGGGCGCGATAGATTTCGACCCGGTCGCCGTCGTGCACCGGCGTATCGAGGGGACTGACTTTGCCGAACACGCCGACTTTGTGCTGGGCCGGATCCAGCCCGGGAAAACGATCGAGGATGCCGGAGCCCACGATGGCGTCGAGCACGGTGGCCCCCTCGGCCAGCTCGACGCGCAGCCAGACCTGGCGGTGCGGCAGGGCGTAGGCGACGGCGACTTTCATGTCTTCATCCCACGCTGTGGGCGCCGGCCATCTGGATGTCCTTGCCGGCGCGCAGGTCGAGCAGGCGCTTGCACACGACCATGAGCCCCGTCACAAGGAAGCCGCCGGGGGGCAGGATCATCATGAGCACGGCCATGTCCCCGCCCATGAGTCGCAGCTCCATGAATTTGAAGGCCGGGCCGAAAAGGAGCGAAGCATCGGCGAACAGGGTGCCGGCGCCGATGATCTCGCGCACCGCGCCGATCACGGTAAGCGCCAGGGTGAAGCCCAGGCCCATGAAGATGCCATCGAGCAGCGCCGGGAGCGCCGGCTCCTTGGAGGCGAAGGCTTCGAGGCGCGCCAAGGGCAGGCAGTTGGAGACGATCAAGGGGATGAACAGGCCCAGCACCTTGTAGAGCTCGTGCAGCCAGGCGTTCATGCCCAGATCCACCAGCGTCACCATGGCGGCAACGATCAGGATGTAGACGGGGATGCGCACTTCCTGGGTGATGCGCTTGCGGAAGATAGCCACCAGCAGGTTCGAGGCGGCCATGACTGCGGCGGTGGCGAGCCCCATGCCTAGCCCATTGGTGGCGCTGGTGGTCATGGCCATGGTAGGGCACATGCCCAGCAACATGCACAGGACGCCGTTGTTCTCCCACAGCCCGTCCTTGGCGATCCGGCCGTACTCAGCCGCCATGCTTCACCTCCGACATCTTGTCCTTGTTGGCGGCGAAGAACTCCAGCCCGCCCCGGACGGCCGCGACCACGCCGCGCGGCGTGATGGTGGCCCCGGCGAACTGGTCGAACTCGCCGCCGTCCTTCTTCACCTTCCATTTCTCGATGGGCGGCCGGCCGAGGAAGAGGCCGGCAAAGCGCAGGATCCAGTCTCCCTTCTTCGTTTCGATCTTGTCGCCCAGGCCGGGCGTCTCCTTGTGGGCCAGGGGGCGCACCCCCAGCACGCGGCCCTCGGCGTCGACCCCCAGCATTAGCCTGATCTCGCCGGCGTAGCCGCTGCCGAAGATCTCGAAAGCAACGCCGGTGAGCTTGCCGCCCTTGATGGCGCGGTACACGGTGATCTCCCGACCGGCCCCATCGCGCATGGGGATGGCGTCGGTAATGAGGTCGTTGTCGTGCAACTCGGCGGGCAGCACTTGGGCCAGCGAGTTGGTCTTGTCCTCCAAGGCGCGCTGGGCGATCTCCTCCGCGGTGATGTGGTCGGTCAGGGCCAGCACGGTGCCGAAGCCCAGGCAGAAGGCGCCTAGGATGGCCCCGTGGATCCATGCCCGGCGCTTCATGGCCGCACCTGTAGTTCCAGCGGCTCGCCCGAAGGTTTGCGGCCGAACACGCGCGGCCGGGTATAGCGGTCGATGATGGGGGTGAGGCTGTTCATGAGCAGCACGGCGAAGGCCATGCCCTCGGGATAGCCGGCAAAGTTGCGGATGAGCCAGGTGAGCAGGCCGACGCCGAAGCCGAAGACGAGCTGGCCCCGTTTGGACACCGGCGACGTGACATAGTCCGTGGCGATGAAGAAGGCGCCGAGCAGGCTCGCGCCCGACAGGAGGTGGAAGGTCCCGTCCGCGAAGCGGGCCGGATTCGCCGCATGGCCCGCGCTGCCCAGCAGGAACAGGGCGGCCAGGACGGCCACCGGGATATGCCAAGTGATGATGCGCATCATCATCAGGAACAGGCCGCCGGCGAGGATCAGCAAGGCTGGGGTCTCGCCCAGACTGCCGGCACGGGAGCCCAGCGCCATGTCGAGCGCCTCAGGTGTCTTTGCCACGGACTGACTGGCGGCGATGCCTCGGGACAGTTCGGTCTTGACGAAGCCCAGGGGGGTGGCGGAGCTGACGGCGTCGAAGCTCTTGCCGCCGAAGGTGATGGCCAGGGCATCGGTCAGGCCCGGCGCGCCCGCGGAGAATAGGGGCTGGGGCGCCACCCAGGCGGTCATGGCCACCGGGAAGGAAACGAGCAGGGCCACGCGGGCCGCCATGGCGGGATTGAACAGGTTCTGCCCCAGGCCGCCGAAGGCGTGCTTGGCGAGCCCGATGGCAAAGATCGCGCCCAGGGCTCCGATCCACCAGGGCGCCCAGGGCGGCAGGCTCATGGCCAGCAGCCAGCCGGTGAGCGCGGCCGAGCCGTCGGCCAGCGTTGCCCGCACGGGCCGGCCGCCCGCCGCGAGGCAGAGGGCCTCGGCCGCCACGCAGGCGCCGACGGTGACGGCGAAGAGCAGGATGGCCGGCCAGCCGAAGAGATAGAGATCCAGGGCGGTGGCCGGTGCCAGCGCCAGAAGCACCAGGAGCATGGTTCGGCTGACACCGTTGTGCGCGTGGGTGAAGGGGCCGGCCTTGTCGGCGGGATTCGGGATCATGCCGTCATCTCCGGCTTGGCTGCGCCCGCTTCGGCTTTCTTCGCGCCGGCCGCGGCGCGCTTTGCCGCGGCGAGCTTCTCCAGGCGGGCCAGACGCGCTTCGGCGAGGACACGGGTCTGCTCGTTCTTGCGCCGCTCGCGGGCCTGCGCATCGAGCATTCCTTTGGCATAGTTGAAGTAGTGCACCAGCTGGATGTGGGAGGGGCAAACCCAGGAGCAGCTGCCGCAGGAGATGCAATCGGCCACGCGCAGACGGGTGGCGCCCTCTAGGTTGTCCTTGCGGATCAGCGCCGCCATCTCCACCGGCACCAGGCCGCAGGGGCAGACGGTGACGCAGTTGCCGCAGCGGATGCAGGGGCTGGCGGGCCGCTCATCGACCTCCGCGGCGGTGAGGGCTAGGATGCCCGAGGTGCCCTTCACCACCGGCGCCTCCAGGCTGGGCAGAGGCTGCCCCATGAGGGCCCCCCCGTTCACCAGACGCGCTGGCGGCGCGGCGAAGCCGCTGCAGAAGGCCACCAGGTCCGCCATGCGGGCACCGATGGGCGAGAGGATGTTCTTCGGCTGGCGCACGGCAGCCCCGCTCACGGTCACCACGCGCGCGATGAGGGGCCGGCCGAAGCGCACAGCCTCATGCACTGCGCGGGCGGTGGCGACGTTATGCACGACCACCCCCGTCTCGGCCGTGCGCCGATCCGCCGGCGTTTCGCGGCCGGTCACCACCTGCACCAGGTGCTGCGCTGAGCCCATGGGATAGCGCACGGGCACGCCGACGATGCGCACCTCGGAGTGGCCGGCGGCCGCGCCGGCCATGGTCTCCAGGGCCTGGGGCTTGTTCTTCTCGATGGCGACGATGATGCGGGGCGCGCCCAGGGCATGGGCCATGAGGCGGGCCCCGTCGATCACTTCCCCCGCGTGCTCGCGCATGATGCGGTCGTCACAGGTGAGGTAGGGCTCGCACTCTGCGCCGTTGATGAGCAGGGTGTCGAGGGGGTGGCGCAGGCCCAGGTCGAGCTTGACTGCGGAGGGGAACACGGCGCCGCCCAGGCCCACGATTCCGCACTGGGCGACGCGCTGCTTGATGGCCGAGGGCGGCGCGGCGAAGGGATCGGCTATCGGCGCGGGGAGGGGCGCCCAGGCGTCCCTGCCGTCGGGCTCGATCACGATCGTCGTCTGCGCTAGGCCCGAGGCGTGAGGCGCGACGATCTCCGTGACGGCGGCGATGCGCCCCGAGGTGGGCGCGTGTTGCGAAGCCGACACGGGCCCCGGGGCGCGGGCCAGGAGCTGGCCCTTGCCGACCCAATCGCCCGCCTTGATCACCACCTCGGCCGCTTCGCCCACATGCTGCTGCAGCGGGATGTAGAAGGCAGCGGGCAGGGGCAGGGGCACGATGGCCGCGCCGCTGGACAACTCCTTGCGGTATTCGGGATGGATGCCGCCGCGCAGACGGAAGAGCTTCATCGCGCCTTGCCCGGTCTAGGCGGCCCGGAGCCCCTCGCGGGGCTTGTCCCAGTGCCAGGTGGCGATGCTGATCGTCACGGGGCGCATGGCGATGGCCTCGGTGGGGCACACCGGCACGCACTTGGCGCAGCCATGGCAGGTGTCGGCGATGATGGTGTGCATCAGCTTGTTGGCGCCGAGGATGGCATCCACCGAGCATTCCTTGATGCAGCGGGTGCAGCCGATGCACAGATGCTCATGCACGAAGGCGTACACGGACTTCTTGTCCTCGTGCCCGGAAAGATTCGCGGCGACGCCGAGCTTCTTCGCCAGCTGTTCGGCCACGGCCTTGCCCCCGGGCGGGCACAGGGTCACGGGCGCTTCGCCCCGCGCCAGGGCCGCCGCCGCCTGGGCGCAGCCCACGTAGCCGCACTGGCCGCACTGGGAACCGGGCAACATCGCCTGCAGCTCGGCCTCGAGCGGGTTTTCCTCCACGGCGAGATACCGCGCCGCCAGGCCCAGCAAGCCGCCCAGGGCAAGGCCCATCGCCGTCAGACTGCCCACTGCCATCAACATGACGTTCTCCTAGTTCGAGCCCATGCCGGAAAAACCCATGAAGGCCAGCGCCAGTAGGCTGGCGACGAAGAAGCCGATGGGCGGCCCGGCGAGCAAGCGCGGTACATCGGCCAGGGCCAGACGCTCGCGCAGGCCCGCGAAGATCGCCATCACCAGGCTGTAGCCCACCGAGGAGGCGAAGGCGAACAGCGTGCTGGCGAGGAAGCCCATCCTTACCTCCACCAGCAGCAGGGCCACGCCCAGCACGGCACAGTTGGTCGTGATGAGGGGAAGGTAGATGCCCAGCATCTGGAACAGGGCCGGAGAGACCTTGCGCACCGTCATTTCGGTGAATTGCACGGCGCCGGCAATGACCAGGATGAAGGTGACCGTGCGCAGATAGCCCAGGCCGAACGGCTGCAGCAGATGCACTTCCACCAGCCAGTCGACCATGGACGATATGGTGATGACGAAGGTGGTCGCCATGCCCATGCCCAGGGCCGTGTCGATGCGGGTGGTGACGCCCATGAAGGAGCACAGGCCGAGAAAGCGCGCCAGGATGACGTTGTTTACCAGGGCGGCGCTCACCATGAGGAGGAGGTACTCCTTCACTGGGGCAGGCTTTCGTCCGAGGTTCCGCAGCCTGGGCGCTCGCCGGCGCGCTTCACGAGGCGAGGCGCAAACAGCCCCCAGGCGTCGAGACGGCACGCGCCCAGGTGGGCGAGGCCGAGGCCCGCGGCCAGGCCGACGCCGGCGGCCAGGGGCACCAGGGTTTGGGTGGTCGCGACCCATTGCGCTACGGCGGCCGCAGCCAGCATGGTCGCGAGGGGCACGCCATAGGCCAGGAGAGCGGCGTTCACCAGCGCTGCCTCGTGGATGGCCATGATGACGCGCTCGCCCCGTTCGAGACCGGCCGCGTTGTCCAGGGGGAAGCGGCGCATATCGAGGCGCTGGGCGAGGCTGCCGATGCCCTTGGACACGCAGGTCGAGGCGGACGTGCAACTGCCGCAGCTGGCGCCCTGCTCGGGCTCCAGCCATACGACGTTGCCCTCCACCCGGACGACGCGGGCAGTTCCCTCGATCAACTCGCCGCTGGATTTCTGTATGTTCCGCATGATTCGGCTTCCCGTGTTCGCTTACGCATGGGATGAACTCTAGAGATCTGTCATGTCAGAGTAAAGCAAGCAAAATGACGAGATAACAATAATATTACGACAGAACGATTATTTAGTTTGACGAAATAATACATTTCAGGCGAAAGGCGGCACTTGTCCTGCTTCGCTGGCGCTACTAGAATCAGCCCGCCCCGACACTGGCGAGGACCCCATGCGGCGAAGCATTGAACTGGATGAAAAGGACAAGCAACTGATCGGTTTGCTGCGGGAGGACGCGCGCATACCCACCGCTGCGCTCGCGCGGGTGCTCGGCGTGGCGCGGACCACAGTCGTTGAACGGTTGAAACGCCTGGAGAAAGGCGGCATCGTTGCCGGCTACACGGTGCGCCTCTCCGAAGAGGCGCAGCGGGGCAGCATGCGCGTGCATGCCCTGCTGAGCGTCGATGCCAAGAAGACCGATGCGGTGGTGCAGGCGCTGCGAAAGATTACCCAGGTGCGGGCGGTCTTCGCCATCAGCGGCACCTTTGACTATATGGCTTTGGTGGATGCGGAGACGACCAGCGAAATCGACAGCGTTCTCGACGCCATCGGCACGATTCCCGGCGTGGACCGCACGCAAAGCTCGATCGTTCTGTCTGTGAAGTTCGATCGCCGCTGATTGTCGCGGGTGTTCGATACTGCCTGGAGTCTCCACTGCCCATTGGCGGACCGCTCAAGCGCGGCTTTGCCAAGTTTCTCGTGGCGGTGGCGAACTACTCCTGCTTAAAAGCGTGATCATCGAGAGGGGCGGATTCGATGATCTTGTCGTTTTCGAGCTCAAGGGACCCAGCGGCGGCCAAGCGCGATCAATTGCTGACCGGTATTGAGCGACTGGCGGGCAGGGTGGGCGGATTTACAATCAGCGAACTGGAGCAGACTTGCCCTTGCGTCGGCCGCGATATGGTGCGACGCGTCTTGCGCGAGCAGCAGGCGGCAGGTTCTGTGGAGTGCCAAGGACGTGGGCCAGGGGGGCAACTTGGGTAAGGCCGATCCGTCAGGGCTGGCCGAGGCGAACGGTGACGTGGATGAACTCGCGGCGATCAAGTTGCGGGATATTTCGTCCGGCTATCGCTATCTCGACATCGCCGAAATCTGGGCCAAGGCCAGGTAGCCGGACAAGGCGCTGGAGTGGGCGGAACGCGGCCTGGTTGGCAGTCCATCAAGGCGTCTGCGACCGCAATCTGCTGATCGCGGTGGCCGGCAAGCTAGAACCTTCTCGTTACGCGAAATGAGACTGGTATGACCCGTTCGCGGGTATTTGATTCATAGGGTGCGTGCTATGCTGAATCGTTGTGTTTTGCATGGTCTGCACGATGCATTGAGGTAACGACATGGAACGCTTTACCATTTCGCTCGACGAGAAGCTGGCGAAAGAATTCGACCGCCTGATCCGCGAGCGCGGCTACGACAACCGCTCCGAGGCGGTGCGCGACATCCTGCGCGAGAAGCTGGAAGCGAGCCGGCTCGACCGCGAGGAGGCGCCCGACTGCATCGCCGCGCTGTCCTATATCTACAACCACCACGAGCGCGATCTGGCCGAGCGGCTCACCGCCGCCCAGCATGCGCATCACGACCTGACCGTGTCGACCCTGCACGCCCACCTGGACCACGAGAACTGCATGGAGACGGTGATCCTGCGCGGGCCGACCAGGGACGTGCGCGAATTTGCCCATGCCATGATGGCGGAGCGCGGCGTGCGGCACGGCGCGCTGAACCTGGTGCCGGCCGACCTGAATGCCGGCCGCAAGCATCATCACGGCCATCACCACGGGCCGGACCACCCCTATCACGTGCACAGTCGCCCGAAGAGCTGACGATGACGAAGCGGCCCGATCCCAAGCCGGCGCAAGAAACACAGGTGCACCTGCCGATCCTGCCGCCGCGCGCCCTCGAGCATCCCCCCGAGGGCGTCGGCGAGGACGTCTGGATCGACGTCATCCGCAAGATGGACGAGGTCTACTCGGATCTCCTGCAGTACGAGGTGGCGCTGGAGGAGAAGAACGCCAAGCTCGAGGAGACGCAGAAGTTCATCTTCAGCGTGCTCACCTCGATGTCCGACGTGCTGGTGGTGTGCGACCGCCATGGCGTCATCCAGGAGGCGAACCAGGCGCTGGCCGACCTGGTCGGCAAGAGCGAGGCCGAACTGCGCGGGACGCATCTTGTCGACCTTTTTGCCGATGAGGCCTCCTGCGAGCAGGCGCGCCGCTTCCTGCGCGACCTGCACAGCGAGCGCATCCAGGACTGCGAACTGCATTTCAAGTGCCGCTACGCGCCCGAGATGCCGGTGGCGGTGAATTGCACGCCGCGCCTGTCGCCGGTCGGCAAGTTCGTCGGCATGGTGATGACCGGCCGCCCGGTGGGCGACCTGCGCCGCGCCTACGAGCAGCTGCGCCAGGCGCACGAAGACCTCAAGCTTGCCCAGCAGCAGTTGATCCACTCCGAGAAGATGGCTTCCCTCGGCCGCCTGGTGGCCGGCGTGGCGCACGAGCTGAACAACCCGATCAGCTTCGTCCTCGGCAACGTCTATGCCCTGCAGCGCTACGGCAGCCGCATGCGCGAATATCTCGAGGCCATCCACGCCGGCAAGCCGGCGGCGGAACTGGACGAGCTGCGTCAGCGGCTGCGCATCGACCGCCTGATGGAGGACATGCAGCCGCTCATCGACGGTACCATCGAGGGCGCCGAGCGCACGCGCGACATCGTCGCCGGCCTCAAGCGTTTCTCGGCGCAGGACCGCGGCGAGGAGGAAGTCTTCAATCTGGCCGAAGTGCTGGAGCGCTCGGTGCACTGGGTGGTGAAGGCCTCCGGTTCGAAGATCAAGGTGGCGCTGGAGGTGCCGCAGGAGATTCCCGTCTCCGGCTCGGCCGGCCAGATGCAACAGGTGCTGGTGAACCTGGTGCAGAACGCCATCGACAGCACCGACCGGCAAACCGACGCCCGCCTGGAGATCCGCGCCGAGCGGCGCAACCGCAGTGTGGTGGTGAGCTTTCGCGACAACGGCCCCGGCTTCGGCGAGTGCAACCTGGACAAGGCCTTCGATCCCTTCTTCACCACCAAGCCGGTCGGCAAAGGCACCGGGCTGGGGCTGTCCATCAGCTACGGCATCGTCGAGCGGCACCGCGGCCGCCTTGCCGCCGCCAACCATCCTGAAGGCGGCGCCGTGCTGACGCTGACCCTGCCGCTGGCCGGTTAGGCGCTTTGCCAATAGGCGCCATACTGGCAGGGACCTTTTCGGCAATCCCGGGAGCGGCCCTAAAACTCCTTGCCAAACAAGGCAATGTGCAGGCGGCGCGCTGGCACGAATCCTGTTAGGAAGAACTATTATTTCTTCATACCGGATGGCAGGATCGGGGCGATGGACACTCTTCCGAACGACTGGCTGGCCCTGATGTTCCTGGTCTTCGCGCTGGGCATGAAGCATGGCCTGGATGCCGACCACCTGGCCGCCATCGACGGCCTGACGCGCTTCAATGCCCGCAGCAATCCGCGCCTGGCGCGCTACTGCGGCGTCCTGTTCTCCCTCGGCCATGGCGCCGTCGTGATCGCCATGGCACTGCTGGTCGGTGCGCTGGCGCAGCGCTGGGCCGTGCCGGAATGGATGGAGGATCTCGGTGCCTGGATTTCCATCACCTTTCTCGCATTGCTCGGCTGCCTGAACCTGGCGGCCGTTTTCGCGGCGCAGCCGGACCAGGTGGTGCAGCCGGTGGGCCTGAAGGGCCGCTTCCTCGGCCGCCTGCAGCGCACCGGGCATCCGCTGCTGATCGCCGCCGTCGGCGCGTTCTTCGCGCTCTCCTTCGACACCCTGAGCCAGGCGGCGTTGTTCGCCCTGACCGGCACGCAGTTCGGCGGCGTGGCGCACTCGCTCACCCTGGGACTGCTCTTCATGCTCGGCATGCTGCTGATGGACGGCTTGAACGGCCTGTGGATCGCGCGTCTGATCCGCCGCGCCGACCGCCTCGCCTGCATCGCCTCGCGCGTCATGGGCCTGGCGGTGGGCGGCCTCTCGCTCCTGGTGGCTGGCTACGGAATGGCGAAATACGCTTCGCCGGCGCTGAATGCCTGGTCCGACGGCAAGGAACTTGCCTTCGGGCTGTGTTTCGTGACGCTCGTCGCCCTCAGCTTCCTGCTGGCGCTCAGGCTCGCCCGCGAACCGACGCGCGCATAGCCTCCGCTCCCCCAGGGGGCGATAATCCGCACCTGCTGAACAACTCTTGCGCTGCGCCCGGCGTGCGGCGTTGCCCCTGCGAGGAGTGCCTGGTCGGCATCGAGGAAATCCTGCTGGCGGCGGAGCTGCGGCGGCGGGTGCCGTGAGCAGGCACTTTCCCACAGCTTTTACAGCGGCTTTGCACAGCTTATCCACGGCTTATCCACTCGCAATGGAAGACGGGCGCGGGTAAACTGCGTCATCCACCGCAAATCGAACCCATGGCCCAGGCCCGCGCATTTTCGTCCACGCAACCCGGCGACCCGCAACTGGCGGCGCTGAAGCTGCCGCCCCACTCGATCGAGGCCGAGCAGTCGCTGCTCGGCGGCCTGATGCTCGACAACGCGGCCTGGGACCGTATTGCCGACCAGGTTTCCGAGGCGGATTTCTACCGCGACGACCACCGCCGCATCTTCCGCCACATCGCGCGCCTGATCGAAGCCGGCCGGCCGGCCGACGTGGTGACGGTGTTCGAGTCGCTCGAGAAATCCGCCGAGGCCGAACAGTCGGGCGGCATGGCCTACCTTGGCGAGATCGCCAACAACACGCCCTCGGCGGCCAACATCAAGCGCTACGCCGAGATCGTGCGCGAGCGGGCGATCCTGCGCAAGCTGGTGACGGTGGGCGACGAGATCGCCGCCAGCGCCCTCAATCCCGCCGGCCGGGAAGCCAAGGCCCTGCTCGACGAGGCCGAGTCGAAGGTCTTCGAGATCAAGGACGCCGGATCGCGCACCACGGAAGGCTTCACCGCCATCCAGCCGCTGCTGGGACAGGTGGTGGACCGCATCCAGGAACTCTACGACCGCGAGCATCCCTCGGACATCACCGGCATCCCGACGGGCTTCCACGACCTCGACATGAAGACCTCCGGCCTGCAGCCGGGCGACATGGTGATCGTGGCCGGCAGACCGAGTATGGGCAAGACCGCATTTGCATTGAACATCGCCGAGCACGTGGCGCTGGAGTCGAAGCTGCCGGTGGCGATCTTCTCGATGGAGATGCCGGGCACCCAGCTCGCCATGCGCTTCCTCTCCTCGGTCGGCCGCCTCGACCAGCACCGCGTGCGCACCGGGCGCCTGAACGACGACGAGTGGCAGCGCATGACCTTCGCCCTGGGCAAGCTGCACGAGGCGCCGATCCACATCGACGAGACGCCGGCGCTCAATTCCACCGAGCTGCGCGCCCGCGCCCGGCGGCTCTACCGCCAGTGCGGCAAGCTCGGCCTGATCGTCATCGACTACCTGCAGCTGATGTCCTCCGTGCGCGACGGCGAAAACCGTGCCACGGAAATCTCGGAGATCTCGCGCTCGGTGAAGGCGCTGGCCAAGGAACTGCACGTGCCGGTGGTGGCGCTCTCGCAGCTCTCGCGCAACGTGGAGTCGCGGCCGAACAAGCGGCCCGTCATGTCCGACCTGCGCGAATCCGGCGCCATCGAGCAGGACGCCGACGTCATCGTCGCCATCTACCGCGACGAGGTGTACAACCCCGATTCGCCCGACAAGGGTTCGGCCGAGATCAACATCCTCAAGCAGAGGAACGGCCCCATCGGCACGGTGCGCGTGACCTTCCTCGGCGAGTATACGAGATTCGAGAACTTCGCCCCCCAGGGAACGTACTGAGCGCGCGGAAAAGTCAGCCGCCGCAGGACGGCGGCCCGGCCGTCACAGGACTTCCGCAGCGTGATCCGCCAGCCTGGAGCGCTCGCCGCGCATCAGCGTGACGTGGCCGCTGTGCGGCCAGCCCTTGAAGCGGTCCACCACATAGGTCAGGCCCGAGCTGCCCTCGGTGAGGTAGGGCGTGTCGATCTGGGCGATGTTGCCCAGGCACACCACCTTGGTGCCGGGGCCGGCGCGGGTGATCAGGGTCTTCATCTGCTTCGGCGTCAGGTTCTGCGCCTCGTCGATGATCAGGTACTTGTTGATGAAGGTGCGGCCGCGCATGAAGTTGAGCGACTTCACCTTGATGCGCGAGCGGATCAGGTCGCGCGTGGCCGCACGCCCCCACTCGCCGCCTTCCTCGGTCGGCTTGTTGAGCACGTCGAGGTTGTCCTCCAGGGCGCCCATCCATGGCGTCATCTTTTCCTCCTCGGTGCCGGGCAGGAAGCCGATGTCCTCGCCCACCGGCACGGTGACGCGGGTGATGATGATCTCGCTGTAGTGCTTCGCTTCCAGTGTCTGCGTCAGCCCCGCCGCCAGGGTCAGCAGCGTCTTGCCGGTACCGGCCTGGCCGAGCAGGGTGATGAAGTCGACCTCCGGGTCCATCAGCAGGTTGAGGGCGAAGTTCTGCTCGCGGTTGCGCGCCGTGATGCCCCAGACATTGTTTTTCTGGTGGCTGTAGTCCTTCAGCGTCTCCAGCACGGCGGTCCGGCCGCTCTTCTCGCGCACGATGGCCTGAAAGGGCCGGTCGCCGTCCTGCCAGAGGAATTCGTTGATGAGCAGATCCGGGCACAGCGGCCCCTTGATGCGGTAGAGCGCGCGGCCGTCCTGCTTCCAGGATTCCATGTCCTTGCCGTTGGCCTCCCAGAAATCCGCCGTCATCTCGCGCGTGCCGGTGTACAGGAGGTCGGTGTCCTCCAGCACCTTGTCGTTGTAGTAGTCCTGCGCATCCAGGCCGAGGGCGCGCGCCTTGATGCGCATGTTGATGTCCTTGGAGACCAGGATCACCGCGCGCTTCGGATGCCTGTCGATGAGATGCATCATCACGCCGATGATCTGGTTGTCGGCCTTGGCGGTGGGCAGGGTGGCGGGCAGGGCGCCATTGATCGGCTCTGTCTGCATGAACAGGCGGCCGGTGGCGAGGCCGGCGGAGGGCCCTTCCAGCGGGATGCCCTTCTCGATGCGGTCCTCGAAGCCGCCGACGACGCCGTCCAGCGTGCGGCTGGCCTGGCGGGCGTTGCGCGCCACTTCCGACATGCCCTTCTTGTTGTTGTCGAGTTCCTCGAGCGTCATCATCGGCACGAAGACGTCGTGTTCCTCGAAGCGGAACAGGCTGGTCGGGTCGTGCATGAGAACGTTGGTGTCGAGGACGAACAGCTTGGGGGGGTGCTTCCTGGCGTTCATTTAGCTCTCTTTAAGGATTTCACGAATTCGAGGACCTCGGCGGCATGCCCCGGCGCCTTGACGCCGCGCCACTCGCGCCGCAGCACGCCGCCGCCGTCGATGACGAAGGTGCTGCGTTCCAGCCCCCGCACCGGCTTGCCGTAGAGCACCTTCTGCCTGATGACGCCGAACAGGGCGCAGGCGGTTTCCGCGGTGTCGGATAGCAGTTCGAAGGGCAGCTGCAGTTTCGCCTTGAAGTTTTCGTGCGATTTGAGGCTGTCGCGCGAGATGCCGCAGACGACGCAGCCGGCCTGACGGAACAGGACATGCAGGTCGCGGAACTCGCCGGCCTCGGTGGTGCAGCCGGGCGTGTTGTCTTTCGGGTAGAAGTAGAGGACGAGGGGGGTGCCGCGCGCCTGGAACAGGGAGAACGTCTGGTTGCCTGTCGCCGGCAGGGCGAAATCGGGTACGGGCTGGTCGACCATCATGAGCGCTTGAATTGTTGATGAAATCGGCCGGCAGCGCAAGCGCGCCGGACTACGCGCCAGCCAGGAACTCCGGCCCCTGCAGCATGAGCGAACCGCGGCGACCGGTTACCGTGCCGCGTACCAGCTCGTGGCGCGGCAGGCGGCTGGCATCGATCGAATCGAGCAGGCCGCCCAGTGAAACCAGTTCGTAGCCCTGTACCCGCCAGCCTTCCAGCAGCTTGGCGAAGGCCGGCAGCAGCTTCTGGCCTTCCAGCTCCGCCCGGACGGTAAAGACATGGCCGGTCGGCGGCGCCTGCGCGGTGAGCTCCAGCAGGCGTTCGTGGACGTTGTCGACGCCGCAACCGTCGCGGCCCAGCAGTTCATCCAGCGTCGGCAGGGTGGTGGGCAGCTGCGGGCAGAGGACGACCTCGGCGTTCCACACCGGGATGAAAGGCCGCGAGCCGCGCGTATCCGATGCGAAGCCGTAGCCCAGGCGCTGGGTCAGGCGCAGGGCATGCGGATTCAGCTGCCAGCCGGCGGCGGCATGCAGTCTCGGCGCCTCGCCGAAAAGGTCTTCGTAGCGGGCGGCGGCGTAATGCATCTGGCGCTCGCTCCAGGCAGGGGCGGCCTTCTCCGCGCCGCGCTGCCAGGCGGCGCCGTCCCATCCCTGTACGCCGGTGTCGAAGCCCGCATTGCGCACCCCGCGCAGGATGTCCGCGCAGCGCCGGCCGAGGTCGGGCGCGGGCAGGAGCGTCCCATAGAACAGTGTGGAAAAGCCGTAGCGGCCCGGCGCCGATACACCGGCTCGGGAGGCAGCGAGCAGGGAGGGGAGCAGGCGTCCGCTGCAGTCCGGGCCGAGATTGAAGCAGAAGCTCGCCTGAGCCTGCGCCTGGCGCAGGGCCTCGACCAGGCGCGGCACGCCGACCAGCGTGCCGCGGAAGGTGGCGGCATCGATTTTCAGGGCGAGTTTCATGCTTCGGCGGAATCCAGAAGCAGGGCGGCGGCGACCAGGCGGCCTTCTGCCATGAGGATGTTGAAGGTGCGGCAGGCGGCGGGCAGGTCCATCACCTCGCAGCCGATGCGGGCCTCGATGAGCGGGCGCAGAAGCGCCGGTGCCGGAAAGCGCTGGCGGCTGCCGGTGCCGAGCAGGAGGATTTCCGGCCTCAGGGCGATGATGGCCTCGAAGTCGCTTTCGGCCAGCGCCTCGAAGCCGCCTGCCGCCCAAGGCTCGACGACGCGGTCGGGCAGGAGGATCAGGCTGGTTTGGTGCTGGCGGTGGTTGATGGCGACATAGCCGTCGCCGTAGCCAGTGACCAGGTAGCGGCTTGCCGGGTTGTCCAGATGCAGTTTCATGAAGTGTTGCTAGCAGCCTGATTTGTCAGGAAGTCGGGTAACATTATAACTTTGTTGCTGCACCGCCGAAATGAAGGAATTCCCGAGAATCCAGCGCCTGCCGCCCTACGTCTTCAACATCACGGGCGAGCTGAAGATGGCCGCCCGCCGCCGCGGCGAGGACATCATCGACATGAGCATGGGCAACCCGGACGGGGCTACGCCCAGGCACATCGTCGACAAGCTGGTCGAGGCGGCGAGCCGCGGCGACACCCACGGCTACTCGGTGTCGAAGGGCATTCCGCGCCTGCGCAAGGCGATCTGCGATTGGTACCGGCGCCGTTACGCCGTCGATTTCGACCCGGAAGCCGAGGCGGTGGTGACCATCGGCTCGAAGGAAGGCCTCGCCCACCTGATGCTCGCCACGCTGGATCGCGGCGACACGGTGCTGGTGCCGAATCCCTCGTATCCGATCCACATCTACGGCGCCATCATTGCCGGCGCCGACATCCGCTCGGTGCGCATGACGCCGGACGCCGACTTCTTCGAGGAACTGCAGCGCGCCATCCGCGAATGCACGCCGAAGCCGAAGATGATGATCCTCGGCTTTCCGAGCAACCCGACGGCGCGCTGCGTCGAGCTGGATTTCTTCGAGCGCGTGGTGGCGCTGGCGAAGCAGCACGACATCCTGGTGGTGCACGACCTCGCCTACGCCGACATCGTCTTCGACGGCTACAAGGCTCCATCGATCATGCAGGTGCCCGGCGCGCGCGATGTCGCCGTCGAGTTCTTTACCCTCTCGAAGAGCTACAACATGGCCGGCTGGCGCATCGGCTTCATGGTCGGCAACCGCGACCTGTGCAACGCCCTGGCGCGCATCAAGAGCTACCACGACTACGGCACCTTCACGCCGATCCAGGTCGCCTCGATCGTCGCCCTCGACGGCCCGCAGGACTGCGTCGAGGAGGTGCGCCTGAAGTACCAGAACCGCCGCAACGTGCTGGCCAGGGGGCTGCACGAGGCGGGCTGGCCGGTCGAGGTGCCGAAGGCCTCGATGTACATCTGGGCGAGGATTCCGCCGGCCCATGAGAAACTGGGGTCGCTGGAGTTCGCCAAGAAGCTGCTGGCGGATGCGAAGGTGGCGGTGTCGCCCGGCATCGGCTTCGGCGACTACGGCGACGATTACGTGCGCTTCGCGCTGATCGAGAACGAGGAGCGCACGCGGCAAGCCGTGCGCGGCATCAAGGACATGTTTCGAAAGGATGGGCTGCTGTAATGCAACCGGTATTGAAATCGAGCAAGCTCGCCAACGTCTGCTACGACATCCGCGGCCCGGTGCTCGGCCGCGCCCGGCAGATGGAGGAGGAAGGCCACCGCATCATCAAGCTGAACATCGGCAACCCGGCGCCGTTCGGCTTCGAGGCGCCGGAAGAAATCGTCGTGGACGTCATCCACAACCTGCGCGACGCCTCCGGCTACTCCGATTCGAAGGGCCTTTTCGCCGCGCGCAAGGCGGTGATGCACTACTGCCAGCAGAAGAAGATTTCCGGCGTCGGCATCGAGGACATCTACCTCGGCAACGGCGCCTCAGAGCTGATCGTGATGTCCATGCAGGCGCTGCTCAACAACGGCGACGAGGTGCTGGTGCCGGCGCCCGACTATCCGCTGTGGACGGCGGCGGTGAGCCTGTCCGGCGGCACGCCGCGTCACTACCTCTGCGACGAGGGCGCCGGCTGGCTGCCGGATCTGGCCGACATCCGCGGCAAGATCGGCCCGGAGACGCGCGCCATCGTGCTGATCAACCCGAACAACCCGACCGGCGCCCTGTATCCCGACGATCTGTTGCGCGAGATCGTCGAGGTCGCCCGCCAGCACCAGCTCATCGTCTTCGCCGACGAGATCTACGACAAGGTGCTCTACGACGGCGCCTCCCATACCTCGGTCGCCTCGCTCGCCGACGATGTGCTGTTCGTCACTTTCAACGGCCTGTCGAAGAACTACCGCGCCTGCGGCTACCGCGCCGGCTGGATGGTGGTTTCCGGCGAGAAGCGCCATGCGCGCGACTACATAGAAGGGCTCGACATGCTGGCCTCGATGCGGCTGTGCTCGAACGTGCCCGGCCAGTACGCCATCCAGACCGCGCTCGGCGGCCACCAGAGCATCGTCGACCTCGTTGCGCCGGCGGGACGGCTGACGCGCCAGCGCGATCTCGCCTGGGAACTGCTGACGCAGATCCCCGGCGTGAGCTGCGTCAAGCCGAAGTCGGCGCTTTACCTCTTCCCGCGGCTCGACCCCAAGGTGTATCCGATCGCCGACGACCAGCAGTTCATCCTCGAGCTGCTGCTCGAAGAAAAAGTGCTGCTGGTGCAGGGCAGCGGCTTCAACTGGCCCAGCCCGGACCATTTCCGCGTCGTCTTCCTGCCCAACGTCGACGACCTGCGCGAGGCCATCGGCCGCATCGCGCACTTCCTCGAGCATTACCGCAAGCGGCACGGCGCATGACGCAGTTTCCTCGAATCGTCGACGTCACCGACGCGGACGGCGGCGTCGCCGAGCCGCTCTGGCTCGGCCGCGCCGAGGGTGTGCATCGCCAGTTGCGCGCCGCGCTGCCGGCCGATTACGCCGGCCGCCTGTCGCAGGTGTTCGCCAATGGCGGCCGGCTGGCCGTCGCGGCGGAGGGCGAGACGGTACTGGGCGTCGCCCTGTGGCGCCTGGTCGAGAACACCTACGAAGGCCGGCGGCTCTACGTGGACGACCTGGTCACCGACGAGGCGCGACGCTCGCGCGGCGTCGGCAAGGCCCTGCTCGGCCATCTGGAAAACAAGGCGCGGCAGCTCGGCTGCGACGTGCTGGCGCTGGACTCCGGCGCGCAGCGCGCGGCCGCCCACAAGTTCTATTTTCGCGAGGGGATGCACATCCCCGGCTTCTGCTTCAGGAAAAATCTCAAATGAAACCCATCAACGTAGGCCTCCTCGGCATCGGCACCGTCGGCGGCGGCACCTTCACCGTCCTCAAGCGCAACGAAGAGGAGATCACCCGCCGCGCCGGCCGCCCCATCCGCATTTCCGTCGTTGCCGACAAGAACCTGGAACTGGCGCGGCAGATCACCGGCGGCGCCTGCCGCCTCACCGACGATGCCTTCGCCGTCGTGGCCGACCCGGAAGTCGACATCGTCGTCGAGCTGATCGGCGGCTGCGGCGTGGCGAAGGAACTGGTGCTCAAGGCCATCGACAACGGCAAGCACGTCGTCACCGCCAACAAGGCGCTGCTCGCGCTCCACGGCAACGAGATCTTCGCCGCCGCGCAGAAGATGGGCGTGATGGTCGCCTTCGAGGCGGCGGTGGCCGGCGGCATCCCCATCATCAAGGCGCTGCGCGAGGGCCTCACCGCCAACCGCATCGAGTGGATCGCCGGCATCATCAACGGCACCACCAACTTCATCCTCTCCGAGATGCGCGACAAGGGTCTCGCCTTCGAGACGGTGCTGAAGGAGGCGCAGCGTCTGGGCTACGCCGAGGCCGACCCGACCTTCGACGTCGAGGGCGTCGACGCCGCGCACAAGCTCACCATCATGTCGGCCATTGCCTTCGGCATCCCGATGCAGTTCGACAAGGCTTACGTCGAGGGCATCTCCAGGCTGCAGGCGGAAGACATCAAGTACGCCGAGCAGCTCGGCTACCGCATCAAGCTGCTGGGCATCACCCGGCGCACCGCCCATGGCGTCGAACTGCGCGTGCATCCGACGCTGATTCCGGCGAAACGCCTGATCGCCAACGTCGAGGGCGCCATGAACGCCGTGCTGGTGAAGGGCGACGCCGTCGGCGCCACCCTCTACTACGGCAAGGGCGCCGGCGCCGAGCCGACCGCCAGCGCCGTCATCGCCGACCTGGTCGACGTCACGCGCATGCACACCGCCGACCCGGAGCACCGCGTGCCGCACCTCGCCTTCCAGCCGGATGCCGTCAAGGACATTCCGGTGCTGGCGATGGGCAAGGTGGAGACCGCCTACTATTTCCGCATGCGCGTCGAGGACCGTCCCGGCGTGCTCGCCGACATCACGCGCATCCTCGCCGACCAGCAGATCTCCATCGACGCCATGATCCAGAGGGAGCCCGCCGAGGGCGAGGAGCAGACCGACATCATCATGCTCACGCACCAGACCCTGGAGAAGAACGCCGACGCTGCCATCGGCCGCATCGAGGCGCTGCCGGTGGTGAAGGGCAGGGTGGTACGGCTGCGGTTGGAAGAGTTGAACTAAGCCGGTTTCCCCCTTCTCCCGCAAGCGGGAGAGGGTTGGGGTGAGGGTAGAACCGTCCCGGCTTTGCGATTGGCCAAAAATTGGCCTCCTTGTCAAAACTAACCTAATAGGTTAAATTCCATTCCATGGAGAAACGCAAGCCGCACGCAGGACGTGTACCACGCGGAAACACCGGCAGGCCCGGCCTACGTCAAATTCACCTTGCGAGCCGACGGTTCCATCGTGATTTCGTTCAAGAGGCTATGAGCATGAGCAAAGCGAAACCCCATCCCTGCTTGAACTGCGAGCAGTCGGACATGGAACTGCGGACGAAAGACGTGACCATCGAACTGGATGGCCTCACGCGCGTCGTACCGGGGGTGAAGGGCTGGCACTGTCCGGCATGCGGCGAAATCGAGTTCGTCGACGACGGCAGCGCCAAGCGCTACGCGGCGGCGCTCGATGAGCTTGCCGCCGAGCGGGACGCGCAGCAGCGGGAGGAACTGGCGCGCATCCGCAAGCGCCTCAAGCTGACCCAGGCGCAGGCGGCGGCGATCACCGGTGGCGGCCCCAACGCTTTCTCGCGCTACGAGCGCGGCAAGGCGCGACCCGTTGCGGCGGTCGTCAATCTGTTTCGCTTGCTGGACAAGCATCCGGAGTTGCTGGCTGAACTGCAGTCGGCTGGGTGAGGGGGCGATTTACGCTTCTTCGTCGATAAGGCAAAGTGACATTTATGAACAAAGCTAAGGGTGACATGCGTGCCGAATACCGGCGCGAGGACCTGGGCAAGGGAACGCGCGGCAAATACTTCGCGCACTACGAAAAGGGGACCAACCTGGTTCTGCTGAATGACGAGGTTGCCAGGGCCTTTCCGACCGCTGCGGCAGTCAATGAGGCGCTTTCGGGTCTGCTGGCGCTTGCCAGGCAAACATACACACCGGCTCTCGAACGTGGCCACCGCGCAAGCGCGTTGCTGGTTAATGTGTCTGCGCCTTGATCCCTGATTTTCCTGCTGCTGCCGCCGTCTTGCAGAGACTGACTTTTTAGTAATTGGAGTAATTGGGGACCCCTACTTACTCGCGAAGATTATGCGGCATCACTTAGGACGCTATGTTTAGCCATCAAGGGCAGACTTATGACGATTCCCACCTTCCAGAAGATCACGCTGCCGCTTTTGCAGCTCGCCAACGATGGTCAGGTTCGTGCGCTTGCCGCTGTGCGAAAGCAACTTGCACAGCATTTTGCGCTCACCGTCGCCGAGGAGGAAGAACTTCTGCCAAGTGGCAGACAAAGCCGCTTCGCAAATCGCGTGGCGTGGGCAAAGGTTTATCTTGAACGGGCCGGGTTGCTCTCTTCTCCAGGTCGTGGGCAGTTCCAGATTACGGAACGGGGTCGAACCGTCCTCGAAAATCCGCCTCCGGTCATTGATATCAAGTATCTTGAAGCTTTCCCCGAATTCCTGGAGTTCCGCGCTAAACCTCTGGAGTCCTTAACTCCTCCGGCAGAAGCTGTAGAAGCCGGCACCCCCGAGGAGACCCTGGAAGCCGCATACCAGAATATCCGTGCGGGACTTGCATCCCAGATTCTGGAGCGGGTCAAGTCCGTGTCGCCACGTTTCTTCGAGCAGCTTGTCGTAGAGCTGCTCCTTAAGATGGGGTACGGCCGCGCTGGGGGCAACGGCGAGGCAATCGGCAGGTCCGGCGACGAGGGTATAGACGGAGTCATTGCAGAGGATAGGCTTGGGCTTGAGATGGTCTATCTTCAAGCCAAACGTTGGGAGGGCACGGTGGGTCGCCCCGAGATACAGAAATTCGTAGGGGCGCTCCATGGCCAGCGCGCAAGGAAGGGCGTATTCATCACGACAGGTTCTTTCTCATCCGAGGCGGCTAACTATGTGCACTCCATCGATCCACGCGTCGCTCTCATCGACGGAGCGCAACTGGCACAGTTCATGATCGACTTCAACGTGGGTGTCGCGCCCGACCGCGCTTACAAGGTCAAGAAACTCGATTCGGACTACTTCGAGGAGTAGCCCGTGCCCCCTCCGACCGGCTTATCGCGCGAGATCAAGGAATCCGACTGGAAGCGATTCAAGGCGCTCCGCGAGTTGGCCCTGGAGCGCTTCAGCGAGAGGGTGCTTCTGGAGATCGGGCGCATCGGCGGCGACTTGGGCAAAAGCCACCATGAACGGTATCTGGATATCTACAAGCTGATCCAGAAAAGAGACAAGGAATTGGCCCGGGCATTTAACGACCTGCGCCGGTCGACGGCGATCATGCAGATCGGGCTCTTCCGCTCGCATGGCCTGCTCACCGATGACGAGTTCTCGCGATTCTCGGAGGACTTGCGCCATGTCCTTGAAGGATTCCCTTTCAGGCCCTGATAACGTGGCTTTCTTTCCGCCCCTGCCCAGAACACTGGATTCCGGGTTCCACTTCGTGGCCCCGGAATGACGGGACTCCCCCCAGTCAGTCGCTTTCGCAAGCTCGACGATGACCGTCTACCATAACAACAGTTTCCACTGATCCGAAACCGAAATGAACTACATCTCCACCCGCGGCCAATCCCCCGCCCAATCCTTCTGCGACATCCTGCTCGGCGGGCTCGCCCCCGACGGCGGCCTCTACCTGCCCGAGGCCTATCCGCAGGTCACGCGGGCCGAACTGGACGAGTGGCGCGCGCTGCCGTATCACGCCCTCGCGCTTGCCGTGCTCTCGAAGTTCATCACCGACATCCCGGCCTGCGATCTGAAGGGCATCGTGGATCGCACCTATACGGCGCAGACCTACCGCCACTGCCGGCCCGGACGCGATGCCTCGGACATCACGCCGCTCACCACCCTGGCGCCGGGGCTGCACCTGCTGGAGCTGTCGAACGGGCCGACGCTGGCCTTCAAGGACATGGCCATGCAGTTGCTCGGCAACCTGTTCGAGTATGTGCTGGCAAAGCGCGGCGAGTCGATCAACATTCTCGGCGCCACTTCGGGCGACACCGGCTCGGCGGCCGAGTACGCCATGCGCGGCAAGCGCGGCGTGCGCGTGTTCATGCTCTCGCCGCACGGCCTGATGAGCGACTTCCAGCGCGCGCAGATGTATTCGCTGGCGGACGCCAACATTTTCAACATCGCCATCCGCGGCATGTTCGACGACTGTCAGGACATCGTGAAGGCGGTTTCCAACGACGCCGCCTTCAAGGCGCAGCACAAAATCGGCGCGGTGAATTCGATCAACTGGGCGCGCGTCGCGGCGCAGATCGTGTATTACTTCAAGGGCTACTTCGCGGCCACGCGCTCGAACGACGAAGCCGTCGCCTTCGCCGTGCCCTCGGGCAACTTCGGCAACATCTGCGCCGGCCACGTCGCGCGCATGATGGGACTGCCCATCGCCAGGCTGGTGCTGGCCACCAACGAGAACGACGTGCTCGACGAGTTCTTCCGCACGGGCGTCTATCGCCCGCGCGGCACTGCCGAGACGCGCGTCACCTCCAGCCCCTCGATGGATATCTCGAAGGCCTCCAACTTCGAGCGCTTCGCCTTCGACCTGGCCGGACGCGACGCCGCGGTGGTGCGGGAATGGTGGGCCGAGGTCGACGCGGGCGGCAGCTTCGACCTCGCCGGCACGCCTTATCTTGCGCGCCTGCCGGAATTCCGCTTCGTCTCCGGCACCAGCAGCCATGCCGAGCGCCTGGCGACGATCCGCAGTACCTGGGAGCAGTACGGCACGCTGATCGATCCGCACACCGCCGACGGTCTCAAGGTGGCGCTGGCCTATCGCGAGTCCGGCGGGGCGGGCCTGCCGATGGTGGTGCTGGAGACGGCGCAGCCGGTGAAGTTCGCCGAGACGATCCGCGAGGCGCTCGGCCGCGAGCCGGGGCGGCCGCGGGAACTGGAGGGCATCGAGGCCCTGCCGCAACGGGTCGAGGTGATGGCGGCGGATGTCGCGGCGGTGAAGGCGTTTATCGCCGCCCGGGCCTGAGGGGCATTACAAGTAGATGACGGCCGGGAATACCGTCACGGCGAGAACCAGGATCAGCCATTCGAGGTTGTGCCGGGCCAGGAAGCCCGTGAAATGAAGGATCAGCACGGCGATGGCCACGACGTAATAGAGGATGAATAGCATATCAAGGGTCCCCGGTTTTCTTCTGATTGGCCGGCAGCCTTCCCGGCATGCGGTGCAGGCGTTTTTATACCCGTTTCGGTTGGCGAAGGCAAGGAAGGCCCCGGGCTATTTCTCGACATGGCGCAGCGAGAGATCGATGGCCCTGACATCCTTGGTCAGGCTGCCGATGGAAATGCGATCCACCCCCGTTTCGGCGATCGCGCGCACTTTCGACAGGTCCACTCCGCCAGAGGCTTCCAGCACGGCGCGCCCTGCCGCCTGGGCGACCGCCTGGCGCATCTGCGCCAGGTTCATGTTGTCGAGCAGGATCATCGTCGCGCCCGCGGCGAGCGCCTCTTCGAGCTGCCCCAGGTTTTCCACCTCGATCTGGATGAACACCCCCGCCGGCGCCAGCTTGCCGGCCTGGGCCAGCGCCGGCGCGACGCCGCCGGCGGCCATGATGTGGTTTTCCTTGATGAGGATGCCGTCGTAGAGGCCGAGCCGGTGGTTGGTGCCGCCGCCGCAGCGCACGGCGTACTTCTGCGCCAGGCGCAGGCCGGGAAGGGTCTTGCGGGTGTCGACGATCTTCGCCCGGGTGCCGGCCACCGCATCGACATATTTTCGCGTGACGGTGGCGGTGCCGGAGAGCAGCTGCAGGAAATTCAGCGCCGGGCGCTCGGCGCTGAGCAGTGCCCGGGTGTCGGCCTCGATCTCGCAGAGCATCTGTCCGGCATGGATGCGCGTGCCGTCGGCGGCATGCCAGCTGATGCGCACCCCGGCATCGAGCTGGCGGAAGCAGGCCTCGAACCAGGCGGCGCCGCAGAGCACGGCCTCTTCGCGGCTGACGACGATGCCGCGGGCCGGCTGGCCCGCGGGGGTGAGCTGGGCGGTCAGGTCGCCGCTGCCGATGTCCTCGGCCAGGGCGGTGGCGACGTTGCGCCGGATTTCCGCCTCAAGTGGCCCTGAAGTTATCATGATGGTGGCCGTCAACGTTATTCTTGGCAGGACAATTTAACAGATCAGGGGGCGATATGTCCGGTCTCGTCAGCGTACTCTCCGTCAGCGCCGGCACGCTGCTGGCGATCGCCCTGTTCGTCGTCCTGGTGTTCTGGTACATCAAGGACATCACCCAGAAGAAGCACACCGTCCTGCGCAACTACCCGATCATCGGCCGCCTGCGCTATTTCTTCGAACAGATGGGGGAATACTTCCGCCAGTACTTCTTCACCGGCGAGCGCGACGAGATGCCTTTCAACCGCGCCACGCGCGCCTGGGTCTATCGCCTGGCCAAGAACGAGGGCGGCATCATCGGCTTCGGCTCGACCTACAACCTGCACGAGCCTGGCTCGCTGGTCTTTGTCAATGCCCCATACCCGGTGATCGAGGAAGAGCAGCTGCCGACGCCGCCGCTCGTCGTCGGCGAGGGCTGGTGCGAGCGGCCGTTCACGGCGCGCTCCATCGTAAACGTCAGCGGCATGAGCTACGGCGCCATATCGAAGCCGGCGGTGCGGTCGCTCTCGCGCGGCGCCGCCGCGGCCGGCTGCTGGATGGACACCGGCGAGGGGGGGCTCAGCCCCTACCACCTCGAGGGCGGCTGCGACCTGATCATGCAGATCGGCACCGCCAAGTACGGCGTGCGCGACGCCGACGGCCGGTTGTCGCTCGAGCGCCTGCGCGAGCTGGCGGCGCACGAGAACGTGCGCGCCTTCGAGATCAAGCTCTCGCAGGGCGCCAAGCCAGGCAAGGGCGGGGTGCTGCTCGGCGCCAAGGTGACGGAGGAAATCGCCGCGATCCGCGGCATCCCCGCAGGCCGGGACTCGATCAGCCCGAACCGCCATCGCGACGTGGCCAATGCCGACGAACTGCTCGACATGGTGGCGCGGGTGCGCGAGGCGACCGGCAAGCCGGTCGGCATCAAGACGGCCATCGGCGGCTGGCAGTTCATGCACGAGCTCACCGAGGTGGTGGCGCGGCGCGGCTTGGACTGCGCGCCCGACTTCATCGCCGTCGACGGCGGCGAGGGCGGCTCGGGCGCGGCGCCCCAGGCGCTGGCCGACCACATGGCGCTGTCCATCGACGAGGCGTTGCCGCGGGTGGTCGATGCCCTGATCGAGACCGGCCTGCGCAGCCGCGTGCGGGTCATCGCCGCCGGCAAGCTGGTGAACTCGGCGCGCGCCGCCTGGGCGCTGGCGGCGGGAGCGGATTTCGTGAACACGGCGCGCGGCTTCATGTTCGCGCTGGGCTGCATCCAGGCGCTGCGCTGCCATACCAACACCTGCCCGGCCGGCGTTACCACCCACAACCCGCGGCTGCAGCGCGGCCTGGTGGTGGCCGACAAGGCCGAGCGCGTCGCCAGCTACTGCCGCAACATGAACAAGGAGATCGACATGATCGCCCACTCCTGCGGCCTGCGCCAGGCGCGCGAGTTTCGCCGCGAGCATGTGCGCATCGTGCAGGGCTTCGGCCAGAGCATCGCCTTCAACATGCTGTATCCCTATCCGGCTGCCCCGGACTGACGCTCCTTCAAGGCCAGCCAGAGGCCGCTGGCGGCGATGATCGCCATGCCGAGCGCGGAGAGAGCGTCCGGAAGGTGGCCGAACACCAGCCAGCCGAGAGCCGCCGCCCAGATCAGCTGGCTGTAGGTGAAGGGCGACAGCGTCGAGGCCGGCGCCAGGCGGAAGGCGCGGATGAGCAGGAAATGCCCGACGCCGCCATACACCCCCAGCGAGGCAATCTGCAGCCACTGCAGCGGGCTGGGATCGGTTTCCGTCCAGAACCAGGGCAGGGTGAGGCTGGTTGCCGCCGTGCCGACCAGCGCGGTGTAAAAGAGCAGGGTCATGGGATGCTCGACCTGGCTCAGGCGCCGCGTCAGGAGCAGGTAGGCGGCATAGCTTGCCGCGGCGGCGAGAGCCCAGGCGATGCCGCCCGGGTTGAGCGCGCCGCCCGGCCGGGCGATCAGCAGCACGCCGCAGAAGCCGACGATGATCGCCGTCCAGCGACCGGCGCCGATGCGCTCGCCGAGAACGGGCCCGGCCAGCAGCGCGACCAGGATGGGGGCGAGGAAGACCATCGCCGTCGCCTCGGCCAGCGGCATGGTGCGGAAAGCCGCCATGGCGCAGCCGGTGGTGGCCATCAGCGCCAGCGCGCGGACGATCTGCAGCGCCAGGTGATCGGTGCGTACCAGGCGGCTGCGCATCGAAGGGGCGATGAACAGCAGCATGGCCAGGAAATGCAGGGTGTAACGCGCCCATACCAGCAGCGGCACGGCGAAGGTGGCGGTGAGATGCTTGGAGGTGGCGTCGAGCAGTGCGAACAGCATCACCGCCAGCATGAACAGCAGGATGCCGCGCAGCGGCCTCTGCGCGGGAGGGGGCGGCGCCATCTCAGTTGTCCCCAGGCGAGCGGGGAAGGCACCAGGCGTTGAAGATGCGCCTGGCCGCGTCGATGGTCTCGCCGGCCGTGAGGCCCGCCGGGCCGCAGCCTTCTTCCACCATGCGGTCCGCGGCTGCGCCATGGAGGTGCACGGCGCAGAGCAATGCCGGTTCGGCTTCCCAGCCCTGCGCCATCAGGGCGACCGCCAGGCCGGCGAGGACGTCGCCCATGCCGGCGCTGGCCATGCCCGGATTGCCGCTGGTGTTGAGGTACCAGTGCCCGGCTGGCGCGGCAATCACGCTGCCGCAGCCCTTCAGCACCGTCATGGCGTTCAGCCTGCCTGCCAGGGAGAGGGCGGCGCCGAGGCGGTCGGCCCGCACGGCGTCCATGTCGACTTCCAGCAGCCGCGCCGCCTCCAGGGGGTGCGGCGTGAGCAGGGCCGGCGCGCGGCGTCGCGCCAGGCGTCCCGCCAGCACGGGGTGTGCTGCCAGCAGGTTCAGCGCATCGGCGTCCAGCACCAGCGGGAGCTCGCTGTCCAGCGCCTGCTTGAGCAGGACCAGCGCCGCCGCCCCCTGGCCGAGGCCGGGGCCCACCGCCAGCGCCGTGGCAAAGCCCGAGGCGAGCACGTCGTCCGGCTTGCGCAGCATCAGCTCGGGCTGGCCGGTGTCGACCGCCAGGGCCGTGTTGTCGAGCAGCCCGACATACACGCGGCCGGCGCCCAGTTTCAGCGCGGCGCGGCCGGCGAGGAGCGCCGCGCCGGTCATGCCGGGCGCGCCGCCGAGGATGCCGACCCCGCCCATCATGCCCTTGTGGCTGTTCCTCGGCCGCGGCCTCAGCCGCCGCCCGAACAGCGCCGGCGTCACCACGCGGCCGCGCGCCGGCAGGTCGCTCTCCGGCGCGATGTCGAGGTCGTAGACGCTGACCTCGCCGCAATGGTCCGGTCCGTCCAGCGTGAGCAGGCCCGGCTTCAGCGCGATGAAGGTGGCCGTGTAGTCCGCCTTCACCGCGCGTCCCATCACCCGTCCGGTGTTTGCACACAACCCGCTCGGCACGTCGAGGGCGAGGATCGGGCAGCCGAGGCCATTGATGCGATCGACCAGATCGGCGAAGGCGCCTTCGACGGGGCGCTGCAGGCCGATGCCGAAGAGAGCGTCCACGACAAGGGAGAACGGCCGCCTGGGTATCTCGCGCCCGACCTCGCCGCCGAAGCTGCGATAGCTGGCCAGCGCCGCGCGCGCGTCTTCCGGCAGGCGCGCCTCGTCGCCGGCGAAGACGACGGCGGGGTTGATGCCGCGACTGCGCAGAAGCCGGGCGACGACGAAGCCGTCGCCGCCGTTGTTGCCCGGACCGCAGACGACCAGCGGCGTCGGTCGCGTGCCGCGGCTGTGGGCGAGCACGGCCCTCGTCGCCGCCGCGCCGGCGCGCTCCATCAGCGGCGGCTCTTCGCCGGCGTGGCGCTCCTCGATGGCACGGATGGCCGCCTCGTCGTAGATGGGCTGGGAATGCGCAAAGTGCATCGGTGCATCCTACCGCAATGCCGCCCTGGCCATGCGCCGGTTCACCAGGTTGTTGGCGATCAATGCCCCGATCACCAGCGCCGCCCCGGCGATTTCCACGGGCAGCAGCGTGCGGCCCTGCCAGACGGCGATCAGGAAGGTGACCACCGGCGCGAAGTTGGCGAACAGCGAGGCGTTGAGGGCGCCCAGCTTCGCCACCGCCATGTTCCACATCAGCACCGCAAAGAAGGAGACGACGAAGACGATGAACAGCAGGGCCCACAGCAGCTCGCGCAGCCCCTCGGCCTCGGGCGGCCGGCTGCGGCCGCCGCCGGTGGCAAGAGCGGCGATGACGAGAATGGTCAGCCAGCCGAGCGCCGCGGAAAGCGCCGTGTAGCGCAACGGCGACCAGCCGGTGAACTGCTGCGCGCCCAGCGTGAAGGCAATCCAGCACCACGAGGCGACATAGATCAGGCCGTTGCCCAGCGCGCTGCCGCCCGAGTACAGGCGGGCGAATTCGCCCTGGCTCACCACCAGTCCGAGGCCGGCGATGGCGACGGCGATGCAGGCCAGGATGGGGCCGGGCGGGCGATGCCGCGAACGCAGCCACTGCCAGAACACGATGTTTACCGGGCCAAGGGCAAGGATCATGGCGCCGTGCTCCGGCCGGGTGAGCTTCAGGCCTTCGTAGACGAACAGGCTGAACCCGGCGAAGCCGGCGCTGCCGTAGGCCCAGGCCTTGGCCGCCTGTCCGTCTGGCGAGAGCGCGGCACGCCCCTCGATCAGCGCGAGCGCGGCAAGAAAGCAGACGGCGGCGATGCCGTAGCGCAGCAAGGTGAGCCAGTAGGGGTCGATGACGGCAAGCGCGACCTTGCTGACCGGCAGGAAAGCGCCCCAGATCAGCACCACCGCGCACATCAGCAGGGTGCCCTGAGCCAGTTGCTGGCGATTCACTTCAGCTTCTTGCCGTATTCGTCGATGCCGAGCTTCTTGTAGTCGTGGAAATCGTAGGCGATGCCGCGACCGTCGAGCCAGGCGAGGGCCTTTTTCATGGGGTCGCAATTCCGGATGCCGTATATCTTCGTCATGTGCCTGTCTCCAGCCTGATCCAATGATACTGCATGTGCCGGTAAACCTGCCGCGCAGCCAGGGCGTTATGGGTTGAGACAGGGAAACCTCCGCTGTCCCGGGTACAAAACCCACTCATGGAAAGGAAACGACATGCACAAGCTGACTTCCCTGGCCGTTGCGGCCGCTTTTGCCGCCGCCACCACCCTGGCATTCGCCCAGGCCACCCCCGCCACTCCTGCCACTCCCGCGACAGCCGCAACGCCGGCAACGCCCGCCAGCGCCCAGGCCGGCTCGACGGCCGAGGCGCCGAAGGGCCAGGCCAAAGCCAAAGCCAAGGCGAAGGGCAAGGGCAAGAGCAAGGGCAAGGCCAAAGGCAAGGCGAAATAAGCGCAGCTGGCCGCATCGGACGCGACGGGCGAGCGAATCGCCCGTCGCGTCAAAGGTTCAGCTCGCCCCCGGCGCAAGACTGCCACTGCGTCAGGCGCGCCAGCGTCGGCAGCAGGTTGAGCCCGGTCGCCTTGCGCAGCGCGACCGCCTGCAGGCTCAATTCCCCCAGCGGGATGCGGATCGGCTCGCCCGTGGCGGCGAAGGCGACGGCATTGCCGTGGTCGCAGGACGGGAACACCAGGGCGCGTTTCTCGAAGGCGCGCGCGATGCGCTCGACGCTGGCCTTGAAGCCGCGGTTGCGGCCGAGCAGGTTCACCGCCAGCAGCCCTGTGTCGTTCAGGTGGGCGCGGCAGGCGCGGTAGAAGGGCAGGCTGTCGAGTGCGCCGGCGCGGGCGTCGGCGTCGAAGCCGTCGACCAGGATCAGGTCGAAAGTCTCGCCGCTGGCGGCGAGCCATTCGACGCCGTCGGCAATCTCGATCTTCAGCCGTTTCGGGTCCTCCGGCAGCTTGAAGAACTGTCGTGCCGCCGCCAGCACCGCCGGCTCGATTTCCACCACCGTCAGTTTCGCCCGCGGGCGGTGGCGGTAGAGGAACTTGGTCAGCGAGGCGGCGCCCAGGCCGACCAGCAGCGCGCGGCACGGCCAGGCCGGTTCCGGCCGCAGCAGCAGCGCGGCCATCATCTCGCGCGTGTAGTCGAGTTCCAGCGCCCAGGGCCGGGCGATGCGCATGGCGCCCTGGATCCAGTCCGAGCCGAAGTGCAGGTAGCGCACGCCGGCCTCCTCGCTGATCTCGATGGGCGTGGCCATCAGCGCTTCATGGCCCGCGCCAGCGCGTCCGCCATCGCGCCGCCCGCCTGCGGCGCGTGGGCGGGCCTGTGCGGCCGCGCCGGTGCGGCGCGTTCCGCCTTGTTTGCGCCTCCGTGCGGCGCCTCGTCGGCAAGGCGCATGGTCAGGGCGATGCGCTTGCGCTTCTCGTCGACTTCCAGCACCTTGACCTTCACCACGTCGCCGGCCCTGACCACCTCGCGCGGGTCCTTGACGAACTTGTTCGACAGCGCCGAGATGTGCACCAGGCCGTCCTGGTGCACGCCGACGTCCACGAAGGCGCCGAAGTTGGTGACGTTCGTGACGACGCCTTCCAGCAGCATGCCCGGCTGCAGGTCCTTGAGCTCTTCCACGCCCTCGCGGAAGGCGGCGGTGCGGAATTCCGGGCGAGGGTCGCGGCCGGGCTTCTCCAGTTCGCGCAGGATGTCGCGCAGTGTCGGCAGGCCGAATTTCCCGTCGGTGTATTTTTCAGGCTGCAGGCTCTTGAGGAAACGGCTGTCGCCGATCAGCTCCTTAACGTTCTTCTTTACGTCGGCGAGGATGCGCTCCACCACCGCATAGGCCTCGGGATGCACCGCCGAGGCGTCCAGCGGGTTGTCGCCGTCCATGATGCGCAGGAAGCCGGCGGCCTGCTCGAAGGTCTTCTCGCCCAGGCGCGGCACCTCCTTCAGCGCGGCGCGGCTCCTGAAGGCGCCATGGGCGTCGCGGTGGGCGACGATGTTGGCGGCGAGCGTCGCATTCAGGCCTGAGATGCGCGCGAGCAGCGGCGCCGAGGCGGTGTTCACGTCGACGCCGACGCTGTTCACGCAGTCCTCCACCACGGCATCGAGGCTGCGCGCCAGCCTGGCCTGGTTGACGTCGTGCTGGTACTGGCCGACGCCGATGGATTTCGGGTCGATCTTGACCAGCTCGGCGAGCGGGTCCTGCAGTCGGCGCGCGATGGACACGGCGCCGCGCAGCGAGACGTCGAGCTGCGGGAATTCCCGCGCCGCCAGCTCGGAGGCGGAATACACCGAGGCGCCGGCTTCCGAGACGACGACCTTGGTCAGCTTCAGCTCGGGATGGCGGCCGATCAGGTCGGCCGCCAGCTTGTCGGTCTCGCGCGATGCGGTGCCGTTGCCGATGCTGACCAGCTCGGCGCGGTGCTTGCGCGCCAGCAGCGCCAGGGCGTGCAGCGATCCGTCCCAGTCGTTGCGCGGCGCATGCGGGTAGATCGTGGCGGTGTCGAGCAGCTTGCCGGTGCGGTCGACCACCGCCGCCTTGACGCCGGTGCGCAGGCCCGGGTCGAGGCCGATCACGGCGCGCGGCCCGGCCGGCGCGGCGAGCAGCAGGTCGTGCAGGTTGCGGGCGAAAACGCGGATCGCCTCCTCCTCGGCGCGCTCGCGCAAGGCCGTCATCAGCTCGATCTCCAGGTGCAGCGAGAGCTTCACCGCCCAGGTCCAGCGCGCCGTCTCCAGCAGCCACTTGTCGGCGGGGCGCGCTTCGTCGCGCAGGCCGAAGCGCGCGGCGATGCGCCGCTCGCAGGCGTTCGGCCCGGGCGCGCGGTGCTCGTCGAGTTCCTCGTCCAGTTTGAGGGCGAGGCGCAGCACGCCTTCGTTGCGGCCGCGCAGCAGGGCCAGCGCGCGGTGCGAAGGGATGGCGGCGATCGGCTCGCGGAAATCGAACCAGTCGCGGAACTTGGCGCCTTCCTCCGCCTTGCCCTCGACGACGGCCGACACCAGCACGCCGTGCGCGGAGACATGCTCGCGCAGCGCCGCCAGCAGCTCGGCGTCCTCGGCGAACTGCTCCATGATGATGTGCCGCGCGCCTTCGAGGGCGGCCCTGGCATCCGCCACCTCCTTCCCGGCGTCGACGTACTTCAGGGCCTCAGCCTCAGGCGTCAGCATGGGATCCGCCAGCAGGGCCTCGGCAAGCGGGCCGAGACCGGCTTCGCGCGCGATCTGCGCCTTGGTGCGGCGCTTCGGCTTGTAGGGCAGGTAGAGGTCTTCCAGGCGCTGCTTGGTGTCGGCGTGGTCGAGGTCGTGCTTCAGCCCCGGCGTGAGCTTGCCCTGTTCTTCGACGGAAGCGAGGATCGCCGCGCGGCGATCCTCCAGCTCGCGCAGATAAACGAGGCGCTCGTCCAGCGTGCGCAGCTGGGTGTCGTCGAGGCCGCCGGTGGCCTCCTTGCGGTAGCGGGCAATGAAGGGGACGGTGGCGCCCTCGTCGAGCAGGGCGACGGCGGCCAGGACCTGTTGCGGGCGGGCGCCGAGTTCCCCGGCGATGCGGTGTTCGATGGCGGGCAGCATGTTTTTCCAGGGACAAAACGAGCCGCGCACTATGCAGAAATGCGCGGCGAAAGGCAAGCCGCCGTGCTGCGCAGGCTGACTTTTCAGCGCAAGCCGTCTCCGAGCGATTTCCGCATCCTGGCTTTGTAGAGAATCGCCGCTTCGTCGAGCCGTCCTTCCCGGTGCAGGGCGAAGGCCTGTCGCAGCCTTGCCGAATCCATCAGCGGTTGAGGCAGGCCGACAGCTCGCTGCGATATTTGCGCGTGAGGTCGCTGTCCGGGCCGAGCAGGCTGAATATCTGCAGCATGGTCTTGCGGCCGATGTCCTCGCCGAAGGCGCGGTCGCGCCGCACGATTTCCAGCAGATTATCGAGCGCACCGCGGTGGTCCTGTTTCAGCGCCAGCAGCTTCGCCAGCTCCAGCCGCGCCGTCAGGTCCGCGGCATCGGCGGCGAGCCGCGCGCGCAGCGCCGCTTCGTCGGCGCCGTCCGATGCGCCCTGCGCCAGCGCCAGGCGCGCGGCAAGGCTGTCGATGCGGCCGCGGTCCTTGGCGACTTCGGCGACCTCGTCGAGCAGGCGTTGCGCCTCGGCGAGGTCGCCCGCGTCGAGCAGCACGTCCACGAGGTCGAGGCGGGCCTGCTCGTGCTCCGGGTCGAGGCGGATAGCCTGCAGCAGCAGCTTGCGCGTGGCGTCCGTCTCGCCGCGCGCCTGTGCCGCCAGCGCCTCCTGGCGCAGCGGCTCGGCGGGCGAGGGCAGCAGGGCGTCGATGAACTCGCGCACGGCGGATTCGGGCAGGGCGCCGGTGAATTCGTTCACCAGTTCGCCGTTGACGACGGCCTTCACGGCGGGAATGCCGCGCACGCCGAACTGCCCGGCGAGCGCCTGGTTCTCGTCGGAATTCACCTTCGCCAGGCGGAAGCGGCCCTGGTATTCGGCGGCGAGCTTCTCCAGGATCGGACCGAGGCTGCGGCAGGGGCCGCACCAGGGCGCCCAGAAGTCGACCAGGACCGGGACATGGCGGGAAGCCTCGACGACCTCCTGCATGAAATTGGCTTCGTTGACGTCGATGCAATGGGCGGACATGGCTGTTTTTCCAGAGGGGTTTCGATGATTCTGGGGGCGCAGCGGGGCAAAATCAAGGCGGGGGCTCGGGTATAATCGCGCTTTACCGGACTGCCCTTCTGCCATGCCCGAAGTCCTCAAGCTGCGCGGCGCCGCCGCCTTCTCCGCCAATCGCCTTGCCCGCCTCACCCAGAACGTCCAGGCCGTCCTGCCCAAGCTCGAGGCCCTCGCCGCCGAGCACTGGTATTTCGTCGAGCTGAATACGCCGCTGGCGGCGGCCGATCTGCAACGGCTGCAGCAGTTGCTCGGGGCGCACCCGGCGGACAAGGCGCCGGCCGGCACGCTGAAGCTGGTGACGCCGCGCCTGGGCACCATCTCGCCCTGGTCGTCGAAGGCGACCGAGATCGCGCGGCAATGCGGTTTCGCTTCAGTCGCGCGCATCGAGCGCGGTACCGCTTACCACGTTGACGCCAAGGGCGACACGGCCGCGGTGCTGCCGCTCATTCACGACCGCATGACCGAATCGGTGCTCGAATCGGTGGATGCCGCCGAGGCCCTGTTCCGCCACTACGCGCCGCAGCCGCTGGCGACGGTGGGTGTGATCGGCCAGGGACGTGTCGCACTCGTTGCCGCCAACGGCGAGATGGGCCTGGCGCTGTCCGAGGACGAGATCGACTACCTGGCCGATGCTTTCACGAAGGTGGGGCGCAACCCGACCGACGTCGAACTGATGATGTTCGCCCAGGCCAACTCCGAGCACTGCCGCCACAAGATCTTCAACGCCGACTGGATCATCGACGGCGAGCGCCAGGCGCACTCCCTCTTCGGCATGATTCGCGAGTCGCACAAAGTCAGTCCCGGCGGCACGGTGGTGGCGTACTCCGACAATGCCGCCGTGCTCGAGGGCGCGATGGCGCAACGCTTCCATCCCGGCGCCGGCGGCGCCTATGTCTACTCGGAAGAGCTGACGCACTATCTCGCCAAGGTCGAGACGCACAACCACCCGACCGCCATCTCGCCCTTCCCGGGCGCGGCGACCGGCTCGGGCGGCGAGATCCGCGACGAGGGCGCCACCGGCCGCGGCTCCAAGCCGAAGGCCGGGCTGTGCGGCTTCTCCGTCTCCAACCTGAACATTCCCGGCTTCGCGCAGCCGTGGGAGGGCAGCTACGGCAAGCCCGATCGCATCGCCTCGGCGCTCGACATCATGATCGAGGGGCCGATCGGCGCCGCCGCCTTCAACAACGAATTCGGCCGGCCCAATCTCGCCGGCTATTTCAGGACGTTCGAACAGGAGGTGGCGGGCGAAGTGCGCGGCTACCACAAGCCGATCATGATCGCCGGCGGCGTCGGCAACATCGCCGCGCGCGATGCGCACAAGGTCGAATTCCAGGCCGGCGCGCTGCTCATCCAGCTCGGCGGTCCCGGCATGCTGATCGGCCTCGGCGGCGGCGCGGCGTCCTCGATGACCACGGGGGCCAACACCGCCGACCTCGACTTCGCCTCGGTGCAGCGCGGCAACCCGGAGATCCAGCGCCGCGCCCAGGAAGTCATCGACCGCTGCTGGCAGCTGAAGGAAGCCAACCCGATCCTCTCCATCCACGACGTCGGCGCCGGCGGCCTCTCGAATGCCCTGCCGGAACTGGCGCACGGCGCCGGCTGCGGCGCCCGCTTCGAGCTGCGCCGCGTGCAGACCGAGGAGCCCGGCATGTCGCCGCGCGAGATCTGGTGCAACGAGGCGCAGGAGCGCTACGTGCTGGCGATCGCGCCGGACCGCCTCGACGCGTTCCGCTCGATCTGCGAGCGCGAGCGCTGCCCCTTCGCCGTGCTGGGCGAGGCCACCGCCGACGGCCGGCTGGTGGTGAGCGACAGCCACTTCGCCAACAACGCGGTCGACATGGACATGGAAGTCCTGCTCGGCAAGCCGCCGAAGATGACGCGCGATGTCGTGCGCAAGGCGCGCCACCTGCCGCCCTTCGATGTCGCGGAAATCGACCTCAAGGAAGCCGCCTGGCGCGTGCTGCGCATGCCGTCCGTCGCCTCGAAGAGCTTCCTCATCACCATCGGCGACCGCACGGTCGGCGGCCTGACCGCGCGCGACCAGATGGTCGGGCCGTGGCAGGTGCCGGTGGCCGACTGCGCCGTTACCGCACTGTCCTACACGGGGTATCTCGGCGAAGCCTTCGCCATGGGCGAGAAGACGCCGCTGGCGCTGATCGACGCGCCGGCCTCGGGCCGCATGGCGGTGGGCGAAGCGGTGACCAACCTTGCCGCCGCATTGATCGGCGACATCGGCAGGATCAAGCTCTCCGCCAACTGGATGGCCGCCGCGGGACACCCGGGCGAGGACGCCGCGCTGTTCGACACCGTCAAGGCGGTCGGCCTGGAGTTTTGCCCGCGGCTCGGCATCAGCATTCCCGTCGGCAAGGATTCCCTTTCCATGAAGACGGCGTGGGAGGAGAACGGCGCGAAGAAGTGCGAGAATAAGCAGGTCACCGCGCCGCTGTCGCTGATCATCTCGGCCTTCGCCACTTGTTCTGACGTGCGCAAGACGCTGACGCCGCAGCTGCGCAGCGATGCCGGCGACACCGATCTCGTGCTGGTCGACCTCGGCCAGGGCAGGCACCGCCTCGGCGGCTCGGCCTTCGCCCAGGCCTACAACGCGACCGGCGAGCACGCGCCGGATGCCGACGCCGCGCTGCTCAAGGGCTTCTTCTCCGCCATCCAGGAACTCAACGCGGCGAACCTGCTGCTCGCCTACCACGATCGCTCCGACGGCGGCCTGTTCGCCGCCGCCTGCGAGATGGCCTTCGCCGGGCACTGCGGCGTCTCGCTCAACCTCGACACGCTGTGCTACGACCCGCTGATGAACGACGCCGACGGGCTTGAGCGCAAGCCGGAGTTGATCGGCGGGCGTTTCCGCGACCGGGTCATGGGCGCGCTGTTCGCCGAGGAGCTCGGCGCGCTCGTGCAGATCCGCCGCGACGACCGCGCCAAGGTGATGCGGGTGCTGCGCGCCAACGGCCTTGCCGCCTGCAGCCACACAGTCGGCGAGCTCAACACTTTCGACGAGATCCGCGTTTGGCGCAATGCGAAGCCGCTGCTGAAGGAGAAGCGCGTCGACCTGCAGCGCGCCTGGGCCGAGACGAGCTACCGGGTTGCCCGCCTGCGCGACGACGCGCAATGCGCGCAGGAAGAGTTCGATGCGCTGCTAGACACCGCAAATCCCGGCCTTTCCGCAACGCTTTCCTTCGATCCGGCCGAGCCCCCCCCTTTGCAAAAGGGGGGCGGGGGGGGGATGTCACAGCCGATGATCGCGAAAGGCGCGCGGCCGAAGATCGCGATACTGAGGGAGCAGGGCGTGAACGGCCAGGTGGAGATGGCCGCCGCCTTCGACCGCGCCGGCTTCGCCGCTTTCGACGTGCACATGAGCGACCTGCAGTCGCGCCGTGTCGCGCTGACTGACTTTTCCGGACTGGTCGCCTGCGGCGGCTTCTCCTACGGCGACGTGCTCGGCGCCGGCCAGGGCTGGGCGAAATCCATCCTCTTCAACGATGCGCTGCGCGCCGAGTTCGAGGCTTTCTTCGCGCGCAGCGGCACCTTCGCGCTGGGCGTCTGCAACGGCTGCCAGATGATGAGCAATCTCGCCGAGATCGTCCCCGGCGCCGAGCACTGGCCGCGCTTCGCGAGAAACCGCAGCGAGCGGTTCGAGGCGCGCTTCGTCATGGTCGAGGTGCCGCGGAGCCCCTCGCTGTTTCTCGACGGCATGGCCGGCAGCCGTCTGCCCATTGTCGTCTCCCATGGGGAGGGCCGCGCCGACTTCTCCGCGCAGGGCAGGCAGGAGCGGGCCGTCGTCGCGCTGCGCTACGTCGACAATCACGGCCGCGTCGCGGCGACCTACCCCTTCAACCCGAACGGCTCGCCGGACGGCATTGCCGGCCTCACCACGACCGACGGCCGCTTCACCATCATGATGCCGCACCCCGAGCGCGTCTTTCGCACGCTGCAGATGTCCTGGCATCCGGAGGCGTGGGGCGAGGACGGCCCCTGGCTGCGCATGTTCCGCAACGCCAGGCAGTGGCTCGGCTGAGATGGTTACTGGTTTTTCGAGGGTGTTTCGAACCAGGACGGGTCGATCAGGTCCAGTTGCTCGCCGTTCAGCACCTTCTGCAGGGCAAACACGCTCTGCGGGCGCCGCGCCGCGGGCAGCATCAGGCACCAGTCGATCAGTTCGAGCAGTTGGGGGGAATAGCGCCTGCCCCAGCGCCGCTGGGCCGTCTCCAGTTCGTCCTTGACCAGGCGCTCGTCTGCCGGCTGCGGCGCGCTTCCCGCCAGGCAGTCGTAGAGCGAGGCGCCGACCGAGTAGATGTCCGTCCAGGGGCCCAGCGGCTCGCCAGAGCCCTGCTGCTCGGGCGCGGCGAAGCCGGGCGTCAGTACGGCATTCACGGTGTCTTTGGGACCGAGCCCGAGCCGTGCCGCGCCGAAATCGAGCAGCACCGGATGTCCGTCGTCATGCACGTAAATGTTCGCCGGCTTGATGTCGAGATGCAGCAGCTTGCGCGTGTGCACTTCGCGCAGGCCGGAGAGCAGCCGCGCAAAGACGTTGCGCAGGAATTCCTCGCCGACGGGCGCCCCGCTATCCGTCAGACGGCGCACGTGTTCCTTCAGGTTGCTGCCGATTTCATAGCGCATGACCAGGTAGGCGGTGTCGTTGGCGCGGAAGAAGTTCTTCACGCGCACCACGTTGGGATGGTCGATCCCGGCGAGGATGCGCCCTTCCTCGAAAAAACACTTGAGGCCGGCGTTGAAGGCGGCGCGGTGCGCGGAGGCGACTTCCACGGTTTGCCCGGACGCGGAGCGATGGGCCAGCCCGGCAGGCAGGTATTCCTTGATCGCTACCGGCGTTCCCGCCTCGTCCTGGGCGAGATAGACGATGGAGAACCCCCCCTGGGAGAGTTTCCGCTCGATGCGGTAGCTGTCCAGCAGGAAACCCTGCGGCAGGGGCGGATCTTCGGAGGGCTTCTGCATGGTGCCGGGGCCGGAGGCGGCTTGCTGTATCGATGCGATGCTAGCACGGCCGCCGGCGAAAAAAAATCGGCGCCGAGGCGCCGATGATCTGAACGTCGGGCTGCCTATTCGACCTTGGTCCTGGCGCGCAGTTCGGCGATGTGCTTCTCCAGAATCTGCTGCTGCAGGCGCTGCTGGATCTGCGGCTTCACCTCGTCGAAAGCGGGGTGCTTCAGATCGCGGATGTCCTCGAGCAGGATGACATGCCAGCCGAATTCCGATTTCACCGGCGAGGCGGAGAACTTGCCCTTCTCGAGTGCGACGAGCGCGTCGGCGAAGGGCCTGACGTAGCCGGCCGGATGGCTCCAGCCCAGGTCGCCGCCGCGGTCCTTGCTGCCCGGATCCTTCGACTGCTTGGCCAGCTCCTCGAATTTCTCGCCCTTCTGCAGACGGGCGACGATGTCCTTCGCCTCTTCCTCCTTTTCCACCAGGACGTGGCGCGACTTGTATTCCTTGCTTCCCATCGCCTTGACGATGTTGTCGTACTCGTTCCTGACCGCCTCGTCCCTGACCGGGTTGGCGGCGACGAACTCCTGCAGGTAGGCGTTCACCAGGATGCCCTGGCGCGCCAGCTCGAACTGGGCATTCACCTCGGGCTTCTTGTCGAAGCCCTTCTTCTTCGCCGCCTGCGAGAGCATCTCGCGGTTGATCAGATCGTTGCGCACTGCGGTGCGCAGTTGCTCGGTATCCTGCTGACCCTGGGCGAGCTGCGACCTGAGCAGGGCGTCGGCGCGAACGGCGGGGATGGCGATGCCGTTGACAGTGGCGACGACGGCCGGCTTGACGGCTTTGGCGGCGGGCTTGGCTTCCTCGGCAAGGAGCGGCGAGTTGAGCAGGGCTCCCGCGGCAAGCAGGGCGGCCAGTCTGGGCAGGGCATTCTTCATGTGTTTTCCTTGAGTGGGGGTTGGTCGGTTTCGTCGGGTGATAGGGCCTCGATGCTGAGGGCATGGATTTCCCCGCGCATCATGGGCCCGAGGGCTTCGTAAATCAAGCGGTGGCGCTGCATCGTGCCGCAGCCGGAAAAGCGCTGCGAGACGATGGTCAGGCGGAAGTGGCCGCCGCCCGCTGCACCGGCGTGGCCGGCATGCTTCGCGCTCTCGTCGAGGATATCCAGGCGCAGCGGCGCCAGCGCGGCGAGCCGCTTGCGCATGGCGTCGAGGGTGTTCATGCCGGCAGCGCCTTCCTGAAGGGCAGGACGCGGGTGTTGGCGAAGACGCCTTCGGTGACGTAGGGGTCGGCCGCCGTCCAGGCCTTCGCCTCGGCGAGCGATTCGAACTCGGCCACGATCAGACTGCCGGCGAAGCCGGCCGGGCCGGGATCGGGGGAGTCGATGGCAGGGCAGGGGCCGGCGAGGATCAGCCGGCCCGCATCCTGCAAGACCTTCAGGCGATCGAGATGGGCCGGGCGCGCGGCGAGGCGCTTCTCGAGGCTGCCCGGGGCGTCCTCGCCGAGGATGGCGTAGAGCATCACTTGTCCTCCTGGACGTATTTCGCCAGCAAAAGGCTCTGCGCGACGATGAAGGCCAGCATCAGTCCCATGCCGCCGAAGAGCTTGAAGTTCACCCAGGCGTCGGTCGGGAAGCGGTAGGCAACGAACAGGTTGGCCGCGCCCATGAAGGCGAAAAAGCCGATCCAGCTGGCGTTCAGCCGGGTCCAGACGCGTTCGGGCAGGCGGATCTGTTCTTCCATCAGCCTGCGGATCAGGTTCTTGCGGAAGAGCAGGGAGGCGCCGGCCAGCACGGCGCCGAACAGCCAGTAGAGCACCGTCGGCTTCCACTTGATGAAGGTCTCGTCGCGCAGCAGCAGCGTGGCGCCGCCGAAGAGAACGATGATGGCGAGGCTCACCCACAGCATGGCGTCGACCTTGCGCCCGCGCGCCAGCAGCCAGCCGATCTGGGCAAAGGTGGCGGCGATGGCTACCCCGGTGGCGACATAGATGTCGAAGGCCTTGAAGGCAGCGAAAAACAGGATGACCGGGAACAGGTCGAACAGGAATTTCATGCGCCGGGATTATACCTTGCCCCATCGCCCCTCGCCTCGCTTGCGGGGGCGAAGGCGGGGTTTGGCGCAACGCTGCTGCAGCCGGCCGGCTGCGCAAAGACTGCCGTGGGCACGAAGCGGGGGCAGGAGGAGAGGGGCTCTCTATTCCTTCTTCTCCAGCCTGAGCGAGGCCGAGTTGATGCAATAGCGCAGCCCGCTGGGCGCCGGCCCGTCGGGGAAGACATGACCGAGGTGGGCGCCGCACTGGCGGCATAGGGCTTCGGTGCGGTGCATGAAGTGGCTGCTGTCTTCGGCGGTGGCGACGTTGGCCGGCTCGGCCGGCCGCCAGAAGCTGGGCCAGCCGGTGCCGGAATCGAACTTGTGCGCCGAATCGAACAGCTCGGCGCTGCAGCAGACGCAGCGGTACACGCCCTTCTCGTGGCAGTCCCAGTACTCGCCGGTAAAGGCGGGCTCGGTGCCTTTCGTGCGGGCGACGCGGTATTGCTCGGGGGTGAGTTCTGCGCGCCATTCCCGGTCGGTCTTCTTCATGGTGTCTCCTTCTGTCGGGTGAGCCAGATGGCCAGCGGCCCGCAGGCGCAGGCCGCGCCAAGGCTGGCGAAGGCCAGTCCCCAGGCCAGCCGGCCGTTGCCGCCGGCCAGGTCGAACACCAGGCCGAAGGCCAGGGGCCCGAGGAAGCCGCCGCCGAAGCCGAAAAACGAATAGACCGCCAAAGTCGCGCCGCGTTTCGCCGGCGGCGTTGCCGCCACCAGTCCGGCGGTGAGCGCCGCCGAGTCGGCCATCACGGCGACGAAATGCAGGGCCACCAGGGCGAGCGCCAGCCACCAGGCCAGCGGACCGGCAAAGCCGGCCAGACCGGCGAGCAGCGCCGAGGCAGACATCGCGCCGAGAATGTAGCGGCGCCGGCCGAGACGCCCGGCCAGTTCGTTGCCGAGAATGCTGGACGGAATGCCGAGCAGGTTGATCAGCGCGGCGGCCGTTGCCGGCGCCCAGGGGATGGCCGCCTCCGGCGCGAGGGTGTAGGCGAAGGCGATGAAAGCCACCATCCAGGCGCGCAGGCCGAACAGTTCCCAGGAATGCGCGGCATAGCCGAGCACATAGCCCAGCGTGGCGCGTTCGCGCAGCACCTGGCGCAGGTCGAGCAGCGGCGGCCGCGGCCGGGGCTGCGGCGCCGGAGCGACCGGTGCCAGCGCGCGCAGCACCAGCGCGGCAGCGGCGAGCGGCCCGATGCCGCAGAGCATGAAAGCCGATTCCCAGCCGGCCCCGCCGGCGAGCCAGCCGCCAGCGAGCAGCGAGGCGCTGGCGCCGATGCCGAAGCTCGACGTATAGAAGGCGATGAAACGGTTCTGCAGCGGCCCGTCGACGCGGTCGGTAAGGGCCTTCAGGCCCGGCATGTAGGTGCCGGCGAGCCCCGCCCCCGCAACCGCCTGGAACAGGCAGGCGCTCCAGACGCCTTCGGCGAACAGGCCAAAGCCCAGCGTGCCGGCGGCCGAGAGCAGCGTTGCGCCGACGTACACGCGGCGCGCGTCGATGCGGTCGGTGAGCGCCGAGAGCAGCGGCACCGCCGCGATGTAACCGGCGAAGAACACGCCGCCGATCAGTCCCGCCTCCGTCCCGCTCAGGCTCCAGGCCTCCCGCAGCGGCCCCAGCAGCGCCGGATAGGTGGAGAAGCCGGCCATGCTGAGCACCTCCGCAAAACAGAGCAGGGCGACGATGCGCAGGCCGGAATTGCCGGATGATGCACTCATGGCATAAGTATAATGTCTCGACCTATGGCCACTCCGCCAGATCGTGCCCCTGACACCCTGCCGCTCTCGGCCAGCATCGTCGTCTCGCTGGCCGTCGCCGCCACCATCGGGCTGGCCGATGTGATCTATGTGCTGAGCGTGGCGGGCGGCGATCCCGGCGCGCGCCTGTTCGCCGTGCTGCCGATCTACTTCATCGCCGCCTTCGCCGCCGCCCAGTTCGCCTTCTGGCTGCTGCGCGCCGCCCTGGGCGCCGTCATGCGCCTCGACATGCGAGGCCACGCCGTATTGACGGGACTGACCTTTCTGCTGGCCGGACTGCTGCATTATGCCGAGAGCACGGGCGTGCAGCGCCTGCTGCAGGAACAGGCGGCCTTGCCCGCCGGCGGCAGTTGTCCGCGGGGGCTGGACTGCTCCCCGCTGCCCGCGGCCGATGATCTGAGGCAGGCCGATGCCGAAGCGCGCCGCGCCGCCGCCGGGCGCGCACGGCTCGATGCCGGCTTGTTCGCCCTGCTCCTGCGCGATGCCGATGCGGGCGTGCGCGCGACGCTGGCGCGCCGTGCCGACCTGCCGGAGGAATTGCTGGAACGCCTCGCGGGCGACAAGCATGCCGTCGTACGCGAGGCTGTGGCCGAATCGCCGCGCCTGTCCGACGAGGCGCTTACCCGTCTTGCCTTCGACCGGGAGGAGAACGTGCGTCTGGCCGTCGCACGCAACCGCAGCGCCCCGCCGACGGCACTCGATGGGCTGGCTTCGTCGAATTCGGCGCAGATCCGTCTGCTCGTCGCCGGGCATCCGCGCGCCAGCGAGCCTGTGCTGCTGCGGCTGCGCGACGGCAGCGGCGACCGCGCCGAGCGGATCGCGCAGGAGAGGCTGGCAGGCCGGGCGGGACGCTGAACGGTCGGCTTCCGGCCCGGGCAGGCGAAAGATTTATTTGCTATTCCATGCGAATCGGTGCATAGTGCGCGCCAGCGATCTTCAAGTAGCGCCGTTGTTGTCTGGTTCAGTACCCGCGGTTCCGCGGTATTTCTCCCTTCACCACCCTGCCGTCTTGACCTTCGTTCCCCGGGGGAAACCCCAATTCTGTCTTTTAAGGAAATCAAGATTATGGCAACAGGCACCGTGAAGTGGTTCAACGATTCGAAGGGCTTCGGCTTCATCACCCCGGAAGCGGGCGGCGAGGATCTCTTTGCCCATTTCTCCGCGATCCAGGGCCAGGGCTTCAAGACCCTGAAGGAAGGCCAGAAGGTCAGCTACGACGTTACCACCGGCCCCAAGGGCCAGCAGGCGTCGAACATCCGCGCGGCCGACTGAGCGGGCGGCAAGGCGGGAAGGCGCTTGCGCCTACCGCCGCACCACCGCAGGGCCCGGCCATCAGCCGGGCTAGTCAAACAGTCCGGGAGATGCGCGCATGGCCAAGGAAGAACTGATCGAGATGGACGGCGTGGTGATGGAAGTGCTGCCCGACTCGCGTTTTCGCGTCACGCTGGACAACGGCCACGATCTGGTGGCCTATACCGCCGGGAAGATGCGCAAGCATCACATTCGCATCATCGCCGGCGACAAGGTTTCGCTGGAAATATCGCCCTACGACCTGAGCAAGGGGCGCATCTGCTTTCGCCACATCGAGGGACGCGCCCCGGCCGGCCCCCAGCGGCGCAGGCGCTGAGCGCAGCTGACGCGGCAGGCCGGAAGGCATCGGGGGTACCCGGATGAAAGCTTCGATCATGGAATTCCTCAAGGTCCACGGCGAGGGGCTGGATGCCGAAATCGCCAAGGCCCTGCGCCTGCCGGTTTCGCAGGTGAGGGAGCGCGTTCTGCAACTGTCGTCGGCCGGAGAGGTGATCTGCTGCGAGGTGACGCGCTACGTCGACGGGAAAAAGGTCGAGGGCATCAGTTGCCGCCCTGCCGGCAAGCTGCCCACCCCGGCGCGCGGGCCGAAACCCGGCGCGAAGAAGGAACCGGCCGCCCGCTAGCGCGCCGTATAGCCGCCGTCGATCACCAGCTCGCTGCCGGTGACGAACCTGGCCTCGTCGGAAACCAGATAGAGAATGCCGTAGGCGACGTCCTCGGGGTCGCCCAAGGTGCCGAGCGGATGCAGCTTGGCCATCGCGCTATGCACGGCTTCCGGTGCGACGCCGGGCACTTGGGCGCCGGCTTCGAGCATGGGCGTCCAGATGAAACCCGGGTGCACGGAGTTTACGCGGATGCGGTCCTCGGCGAAGGCCAGCGCGTCGGTCTTGCTCATGATGCGGATGGCGCCTTTCGAGGCGTGATAGGCGGCGACATTGTGCGAGCCGACGATGCCGTACACCGAAGAGAGGTTGACGATGCTGCCGCCGCCCGCGCGGCGCATCAGCGGCACGGCATGCTTGGTGCACAGGAAAACGCCCTTGGCGTTGGTGTTCATCACCTTGTCCCATTCCGCCTCGCTGATCTCCTCCGCGGTGCCGTTGGCGCCGGAGATGCCGGCGTTGTTCACCAGGATGTCGAGGCGGCCGAATTCCTTTCCCACCTCGGCGAAGGTTGCGGCGACCTCGGCTTCCCGGGAGACGTCGAGCGACCATGCGCGCGCCTTGCCGCCCGCGGCGCGGATCCCTTCGGCGACCGCCTCGGCCTCGCTGCCATTCACGTCGGTCACCGCCACCGTCGCGCCCTCGCGCGCCAGTATCAGCGCGGTGGCGCGGCCGATGCCCCGCGCCGCGCCAGTGACAATGGCGACCTTGCCCTGTACACGTGTCATTTCTTTTGTCCCCCATTGAAGACCCTGCGCTCATTTTAGGCCCGGCCGGAGCAAGCCGGGTTTGACCGAACGCAAGGTTTCAAGGGTCGCAACCCTTCAGGACAGATGAATGCCGGCAGGCCCTAATCCGGGAATACGTCTGCCAGTCTTGCCGCCGCCTTGCGCAGGGCCGGCACGCATTGCAGCGCCTGTTCCAGGCTCATGCGCGTCTTCGGCGCATGCACGGCGAGCGCCGCCGGAATCTGGCGGCGGTCATTTTCGACCGGCACGGCAACGCACACCGTGCCGTCGAGGAATTCCTCGTTGTCCATGCTGAGCCGCTCGCGCCTGATCTGCCTGAAGGCGGCCTCCAGGTCCTGCCGGTTCAGGATGGTGTTCGCGGTATGGTAGGAAAACGGCATCACTTCGAGCAGCCGCCGCCGTTCGCGCGCAGGCATGAGGGCCAGCAGCAGCTTGCCGCTGGCGCTGCAGTGGATGGGCACGCGCGAACCGGTCTTGAAGTGCAGCCGCAGCGGCCAGTCGGCCTCGACGCGGTCGAGATAGACCACGTCGGTGCCATCCAGCATGGTCAGGTTGCAGGACTCGCCGATCTCGGCCACCAGGGACTTCAGGATGACATGGCGCGGCGCCCGCCAGCTGTGATGGGTGAGCGCGGCCAGCGCGAGCGAGGCAAGACGGGGACCGGGGGCATAGCGCTTGCCCTCGGCTTCCCGCACCAGCATGCCGGCCTCGATCAAGTGGGATGAGATGCGGTACACGGTCGGCTTGGGCAGTCCGGTTGCATTCATGAGTTCCACCAGCCCGAGCGGGCTGTCGGCCCCTGCGATGGTTTCCATGATGGAGATTGCGCGCAAGGTGGCGGAGCCATGAATTTCGTCTTCTTCAATATCCGACATAATCGTATTAAATGAAATGTAAAGTCTCATTATTGCCATAAAAACGACAATATGCAATGATTCTCTGAAATCAAAATACCAACAAGGAGGAGACATGGCAGGCGGTCATGACACGGCAGTCCGCCGGCGCATGACGCCGAGCGAGGCGCTGGTCGAGACGCTCGTTGCGCAGGGCGTGCGAGACGTCTTCGGCATCGTCGGCTCGGCCTACATGGACGCCCTGGACCTTTTCCCCGCGGCCGGCATCCGCTTCATCCCGACGGTGCACGAGCAGGGCGCCGCGCACATGGCCGACGGCTACGCGCGCGTCTCCGGCCGCCACGGCGTGTGCATCGCGCAGAACGGGCCGGGCGTCACCAACTTCGTCACCGCGGTGGCCGCCGCCTACTGGGCGCACAGCCCGGTGGTAGTGATCACGCCGGAGACCGGCAGCACGACGATGGGCCTGGGCGGCTTCCAGGAGACCGACCAGTTGCCGCTCTTCTCGAAGATCACCAAGTTCCAGGCCCATGTCAGCGGGCCGCAGCGCATGGCCGAGCTGGCCGCGCGCTGCTTCGACCGCGCCATGCTGGAGATGGGACCGACCCAGCTCAACATTCCGCGCGACCATTTCTACGGCGAGGCCGACTACGACATCGCCGCGCCGATCCGCATCGAGCGCGGCGCCGGCGGAGAGAAGAGCCTGAACGAAGCGGCCGAGCTGCTGGCCGCGGCGAAATTCCCGGTCATTGTCTCCGGCGGCGGTGTGGTGCTGGCCGACGGCGTGCATGCCTGCGTACGACTGGCCGAGCTGCTCGACGCGCCGGTGGTGACGAGCTACCTGCACAACGACGCCTTCCCGGCCGCGCATCCTCTGTGCTGCGGCCCGCTCGGCTACCAGGGCTCGAAGGCCGCCATGAAGCTGATCGCGCAGGCCGACGTGGTGCTGGCGCTGGGCACGCGCCTCGGTCCCTTTGGCACGCTGCCGCAGCACGGCCTCGACTACTGGCCGAAGGACGCGAGGATCATCCAGGTCGATGCCGATGCCAGGATGCTCGGCCTGGTGAAGAAGATTTCGGTCGGCCTGTGCGCCGACGCCAGGGCTGCGGCCGAGGCGCTGCACATGCGCCTTGCGTCGCGCGAGCTGTCCTGCAGCGCCAACAGCAAGCAGCGCCGCTCCGACATCGCGCAAGAGAAGTCCGAATGGGAAGCCGAGCTGGACGCCTGGCCTCAGGAGCGCGATCCATGGAGCCTGGAAGCGACGAAAGACAGCCCGGCCATGCACCCGCGCCAGATGCTGCGCGAACTTGAGCGGGCGATGCCAGCCGACGCCATGGTGGCCACCGACATCGGCAACATCTGCTCGGTGGCCAACAGCTACCTGCGCTTCGCCAAGCCGCGCAGCTGCTTCGCGGCGATGAGCTTCGGCAACTGCGGCTACGCCTTCCCGGCCATCATCGGCGCCAAGCAGGCCGCGCCCGAGCGGCCGGCCGTCGCCTATGTCGGCGACGGCGCCTGGGGCATGAGCTTCGGCGAGATCCTCACCTGCGTGCGCGAGCGGATTCCCGTCACGGCGGTGGTGTTCCACAACAAGCAGTGGGGCGCCGAGAAGAAGAACCAGGTGGACTTCTACGGCAACCGCTTCGTCGGCTCCAACCTGGAGAACCCGAGCTTCGCCGCCATCGCCCGCGCCATGGGCGCGGAGGGCATCGTCGTGGACAGGCTGGCCGACGCCGGTCCGGCGCTGGCCGCCGCCTGCGCCGCGCAGCGGGAAGGGAAGACCACCGTGCTGGAAATGATGGTGACGCGCGAGCTGGGCGACCCGTTCCGCCGCGACGCGCTGCGGAAGCCGGTGCGGCTGCTCGAGAAATACAAGAACTGCATGTGAGGAGAGGGCGATGGCAGAAATCAGCGGCGGCGAGGTGATCGCCCGGATGTTGCAGAAGGAAGGCGTCGAGAAGGTGTTCGGCATCATCGACGGCACCTATTTCGGTTTCTATTCGGCGCTGCACCGGCTTGGCATCGAGATCGTCACGCCGCGCCACGAGACCTGCGCCGCGCACATGGCCGGCACCTACGCGCGGCTGACCGGCAAGCTCGGCGTCTGCATGGCCAGCAATGGGCCGGGCGTGGCCAACCTCCTGCCGGGGCTGGTGGTCGAGCAGGCCGACGGCAACCGCGTGCTGGCGATCACCAGCGCGCGCCGGCCGAGCATCATGTATCCGGACCGCGGCGGCGCCTACCAATGCTTCGACCAGAGCGGCGTCATCGGCAGGATCGCCAAGTGGAGCGCGGTGGCGTCCTCCTTCGACCGCGTGCCGGAGCTGGTGCGGAAGGCGCTGCGCAAGAGTTATGAAGGACGGCCCGGCGTGGTGCACGTCGACGTGCCTGAGACCATCATGAACGGCAAGGTGAAAGCCGACGTCGCCTTCTGGGCGCCGCACCAGTACCGCCACACCGATCCGGTGACGCCGACGGCGGAGCAGGTGGCGCGCGCGGCGCAGATGCTCATCGCCGCCGAGGCGCCGATGATCCATGCCGGCAGCGGCATCATCCATGCCGGCGCCTATGACGCGCTGCGCCGCGTGGCGGAGCTGCTGCATGCGCCGCTGACGACGAGCTGGGCGGCGCGCGGCCTGCTGGACGAGACCTCGCCGCTGGCCATCACCATGCCGCACGTCAAGCTCAACCATACCGTGCGCAACGAGGCCGACGCGGCGCTGATCGTCGGCACGCGCCTCGGCGAGACCGACTGGTGGGGCAAGCCGCCCTACTGGCGCCGTCCGTCGGAGCAGAAGACCATCCAGGTCGACCTCGACGGCGACATGCTTGGCCTGAACAAGCCGGCCGACCTCGCCATCCTCGCCGATGCGAAGCGTTTCCTCGAACTGCTCGGCGACGAGCTGGAGCGGCGCAAGGGCGAGATGCGGCTCGACGGCCGCCGCGCCCGCGTCGCCGGCTACGGCCGGACGATGCAGGAGGAGCGCGCCGGCTGGGACAAGGCGCTCGCCGACATGGCGGTGCCGATGCATCCGGCCCACATCGGCGCGGCCTGCCGCGAGGTGTTCCCCGAGGATTCGGTGCTGGTGGCCGACGGCGGCAACGCCACCATCTGGGCGATGTTCTACCACCGGGTGACGGTGCCGAACACGGTGATCTCGACCTTCAAGTTCGGCATGCTCGGCGCCGGCACCTCGCAGGCGGTGGCGGCGGCGCTGGCGCGGCCGGGCAAGCCGGTGTGCTGCATCATCGGCGACGGCGCCATGGGCTTCCATTCGCAGGAAGTCGAAACCGCGGTGCGCAACAAGGCGCAGGTAATCTACATCGTGCTCGCCGACCGCCAGTGGGGCATGGTCAAGATGAACCAGCAGTTCATGCTGCGGCCGTTCAAGACCATGCTGTTCAAGCACCTCGACCCGGACGAGACGATCAAGGCCGACCTCGGCGAGATCGAATTCGACAAGCTGGGCCAGGCGATGGGCGCCCACGGCGAGCGCGTCTCCGATCCGAAGGAACTCAAGCCGGCGCTGCAGCGGGCGATTCAGTCGGGCCGCTGCGCCGTGGTGCATGTGGACGTCGACCCGGTCAAGCACATGTGGGCGCCGGGACTGATTCACTTCAAGAAGATGCACGAGGAGCCGAAGGGGTAATCGTCATTCCGGCGAAGGCCGGAATCCAGAACAGCCGCTGCGGGATGCGCGGACGCTGCTTCTGGGCCCCGGCCTGCGCCGGGGCGACCAAGGCTGCGATAGAAGCTGATTCGGAGGTTGCATGAACGAAATGGATCTGGTCCGGCTGAACTTCAATCCGCAATCGCTGTGGGTGCTGAACTTCATCATCGGCCTGGTGATGTTCGGCGTTGCCCTCGACCTCAAGGTGGATGATTTCAAGGCGGTGCTGACTTCGCCGAAGCCGGTGCTGATCGGCTTGCTCGGCCAGTTCGTCCTGCTGCCGGCCTTCAGCTTCCTGCTGGTGCTGGCGATCCGGCCCTCGCCCAGCATCGCCATGGGCATGATGCTGGTGGCGGCCTGCCCGGGCGGCAACATCTCCAACTTCCTCACCCACTACGCCCGCGGCAACACGGCCCTGTCGATCACCATGACGGCGATCTCGACGGCGGTGGCGATCGTCATGACGCCGTTCAATCTGTCGCTGTGGGGCGGCCTTCATCCCGAGGCGAGCCAGATCCTCAAGGCGGTGGCGCTCGACCCGCTGGAGATGCTGCTGGCGGTGTTCCTGCTGCTCGGCCTGCCGATGGCGGCCGGCATGGGCGTCGGCTACCGCTTTCCGCGCTTCGTCGAGCGGGCACACAAGCCGGTGAAGCTATTCTCGCTGGCGGTGTTCGGCCTGTTCGTGCTGGGTGCGCTGGCGGCCAACTGGCAGTATTTCCTGAAGTACGTCGGCTTCGTGGTGTTCGCGGTGTTCCTGCACAACGGCCTGGCGCTGCTCACCGGCTATTTTGCTGCGAAGGTTGCCGGCCTGCCCGAGCGCGACCGCCGCGCGGTCTCCATCGAGGTCGGCATCCAGAACTCGGCGCTCGGCCTGATCCTGATCTTCAACTTCTTCGACGGCCTCGGCGGCATGGCCATCGTCACCGCCTGGTGGGGCATCTGGCACATCATCTCGGGCCTCACGGTGGCGACGCTCTGGTCCCGGCGGTCGCCGGCATGACCGCGCCGAGCGTCCTCGTCACCGGGGCCGGCGGCTACCTCGGTTCCCAGCTCGTCGCCGCCCTGGCGGCCGAAAGGATAAAAGTCAGTCGCGTCGTGGCGGCGGACGTGCGCGAGGCGCCTTCCGAACGGCGCCTGGCCGGCATCGAGTACGTTCAGGCCGACGTGCGCTCGCCGGCGTTGATCCAGCTCTTCGACCGGTGGAAGGTGGACGTCGTCGTGCACCTCGCCTCCATCGTCACGCCGGGCAGGGACAGCAACCGCCAGTTCGAGTATTCCGTCGACGTGCAGGGCACCGAGAACGTACTCATCGCCTGCACCACCACCGGGGTGAAGAAGATCGTCGTCAGCTCCAGCGGCGCCGCCTACGGTTACCACGCCGACAACCCGGCCTGGCTGACCGAGGACTGCCCGCTGCGCGGCAACCAGGCCTTCGCCTATGCCCACCACAAGCGCCTGGTGGAGGAAATGCTGGCGCGCTGGCGCGTCGAGCATCCCGAACTGAAGCAGGTCGTCTTCCGCATCGGCACCATCCTCGGCGAGACGGTGAAGAACCAGATCACCGACCTGTTCGAGAAGCCGCGCCCGCTCGCCATCCGCGGCTCGGACAGCCCCTTCGTCTTCATCTGGGACCAGGATGTGGTCGGCTGCCTGCTGCAGGCAATCGTTTCCGACAAGGCCGGCATCTACAACGTCGCGGGCGACGGAGCGATGACCATCCACGAGATCGCCGCGAAGCAGGGCAAGCGCTGCCTGGTGCTGCCGCCCGGCCTGCTGCGTTTCGCCCTGCGCCTGCTGAAGTCATTGGGCCTGACGCAGTACGGCCCCGAGCAGCTCGATTTCCTGCGCTACCGTCCGGTGCTCGACAACACCCGGCTGAAGAATGAATTCGGCTATGTGCCGCAGCTGACTTCGGCGCAGGTTTTCGATCTGTATCTGCAGTCGCACCGGCATGGCGCGTGATTTCGCCGGCAGGACGGTGGTGGTCACCGGCGCCGGCGGCGGCCTGGGACGGGCGCTCTGCCTGCGCTTCGCCGCCGCAGGCGCCAACATCGTCGCGCTGGACCGCGATCCCGCCGTATTGCAGGGACTGACTTTTCCGGCAGGAGTCGTCGCGCTCCGTCTTGGCTGCGACGTATCGAACGAGGCGGATTGCATCCGGGCAATGGCCGAGGCGCGGCGCGCGTTCGGCGGCGTCGACGTGCTCGTCAACAATGCCGGCATCACCCACCGCAGCGCCTTCGCACACACCCGGACGGAGGTGCTCCGCCGCGTCATGGAGGTGAACTACTTCGGCGCGCTGCACTGCACGCATGCCGCGCTGGAAGACCTGCTCATCCGGCGCGGCATGGTGATCGCCGTCTCCAGCGTTGCCGGCTTCGCGCCGCTCATCGCGCGCACCGGCTATGCGGCGAGCAAGCACGCCCTGCACGGCTTCTTCGACAGCCTGCGTGCGGAGATCGAGCCGCTGGGCGTGAAAGTGCTGCTGGTCTGCCCGTCCTTCATCGGCACCGGCATCGAGAAGAACGCACTGGCCGGCGACGGCGGGCCGGTGCGGCATGCGCAGGCCATTGTCGGCGGCCGCTCGACGCCAGAGGCGATAGCGGAGCGGATCATTCGCGCGGCGCAAGCCGAGCGGCGCCTGCTGCTGCCCGACCGCGTTTCGCGGCTGTCGTGGTGGGTGTCGCGCCTGGCCCCGCGCTTCTACGAGTGGCAGATGGTCAGCAAGCTCGGGAAAGAGATGAAGGGCGGAGAGTAGCGCCCGTCGTCCCCGCGGACGCGGGGACCCATGGATTTCCGCCTTAGTTACGGCATAACCTGAAGGTTGGCCTGCACTGAAACTTCGTTTTCGCGGGAATGACGAGAAGTCAGTGCAGGTGCGCCGGCGCCTGGGGCAGGTCCTCGGGCAGCTCGGCGTGGGAGGTCTCGCCCTCCGGCGTCGGGTACATCGGCATGCCGCAGTCGTCGCAGAACTCCAGCGGAAAGCGGTGCTCCAGCGTGATCACGCTACCGACGCCGGCCTCCTCCAGGACGGCCTCGATCTGGTTCACGCAGTCGCTCGTCTCGTCCTCGGCCCCGAGCAGGGGCCACACCACGCCGTGCACCACCTGGCTTGCGTCGGCTTGGGTGAAGCCGATGCGGTACTCCTCCAGTCTTTCCTCGTGGAAGGGCGCCACCACGGCGCGCAGCTGCTGCGGCCGGACATTCAGCACCGTCTGCAGGAAGGCGACCGCCGCGCGCAGGGCGTAGATCCGCAGTCCCTGGTCGGCGTTGCGACAGGCGGCGTGGAAGGCGTCGGGCAGGAGCGGCTCCAACGCGCAGCCGGTGAACAGCGGCTGCAGGGCGGCGCCACCCTGGGCGGCCCATTGCGTTGCCGCTTGTTCCCGCGAGCCGTCTTCCTCCTGCCAGCGGAAGAGCGCCTGCCCGCGCGGGGTGGCGACGGCGCCGATCAGGTAGCGCGTGTCGGAAATGAAGCGCGTCGTCTCCGGCAGCTGGCGAGGATCGATGTGCGCGTCCCGGCCCTCGGAGGCCGCCTTGGCGAGCTGATTGGCCAGGCGATAGGTTTCGACAAATCCGCGCGGCAGCTGGTCCGGGCTGAAGAGGAAATCCGCCAGCGCGAACTTCGCGCCGGACGCCAGCACATGGGCCTGCAGCTGGGTGCGCGCGACAGCGAGCGTGCCGGCGGTCAGGCTGCCGGAAGGGATCGTGAAGCGCGACCAGGCCAGCAGCGGCGCGGCGAACAGAGCCACGTCGAATTCGCCGCCACCGGTGCCGAGCACGCCGCTCTCGGCGCGCGACTCGATGAGGTCGGCCAGGGCGTCGTAGGCGCGCCCGTTGGCGCCGAAGAGGTGGTCCAGCGCCAGGTTGAGCGTCTCCTCGTTGCCGGTGCGCAGCTGGCGATCGACCGCCGCGGCGAGGCGATCCTCCCAGAACGCGTCCTCGATGCGGCTGCTCGATACGGCCAGGCCGGCGGCCAGGCGGGCGAGCTGCTCGGCCTCGCGGTTGAGTGCGCCCCGGCGGGCGAAGCGGCTTCGTTTCATGGCGGGAGTCTCCAAGGGGCCTGCGGCGCTCGCCGCCGGGGCGGAGGTCGCCCGGGCGGCGGGCGTCGGCGGACGTTAGCGGTAAGCGAATTCTACTCCTCACAGCGCCGGCGCGCGAATCGGTAAATTGACAAGCAAGTTGACAACAAGACAATAATATTGTCAAATCCGGGCATGAAGGAGAAGGCTTCCGCGGCGGCGGGCACCGGGCCGCCGCTGCACCAGGCGATCCTGGCGGTGCGCCGCCTGTGCCACGCCCTGGCCGGCGCGGCCGGCCGCAGCCAGGCGGAGCTGGGCATTACGGCCGGCCAGCGCGCGGTGCTGGATATCCTGCTGAGCCGCGGCCAGCGCACGGTGCCGCAGGTCGCGCGCGAGCAGGGCGTCAGCCGCCAGCACGTCCAGGTTGTCGTCAACGGCCTGCTTGCGGCCGGCCTGGTCGAGTGCCTGGACAACCCCGACCATCTGCGCTCGCCGCTGGTGGGCCTGAGCGGGGAGGGCGCGAAGGCCTGCGAGGCGATGCGGCGGCGCGAGGCCCGCCTGCTGGCGGAACTGGAAAGGCGCATTTCGGGAAGCGACCTGAAGGTGACGGTGAAAACGCTGAATGCGCTGGAGGTGGGGCTGAGCCGGCGGGAGTGAAGCGCTCCTGCGGGTGCGGCGGGTTGTGGCGGCAAGTCGGAAGGAGGGAAAGATGCGACGTTACGGCAATATGTTCGGAATGCTCCTGTCGGGACTGGCTGTTTTGCTCGGTCTGGCGCTGCTGGTCAGGCTGGCATGGCACTGGTCGATCCCGAACCTGTTCGGCCTCGGGCCGGTACCGTTCAGGCAAGTGCTCGGCCTTCTGCTGCTCGGTGCCGTTTCGGCCGGGCTGATGCGCCTGAGCCGTCATCGCGGCCGCTGGCGGCATTTCATTTTTTGGCGGGGGTAGCGTAGCCCTTACCCCGCCTCGCGAGAGGCGGGGATTTTTCCCCCGTCCGTCCAGCGGCTAGCCGCGGCGCCCGCCCGTGCCGGCACGGGCTCCGGCGCGGAATCCCCCAGATTTTTCCCCGTAGCCAGGCCTGCGGTCGCCGCCGAATCCAGGCTTGTCGTAGCCACCGGACTTGCGCGGGGGGGCGCTGCGCTTGTCGCCGAACGACGGGCGCGCCGGCCGTGCACGGGGTTCGAGGCCGGGAATCACGCCGATGCGGATCGACTGCGCCGTGTAGCGCTCGATGTCGCGGATCTGCCGCTTCTCGAAGTGCGCCGCCAGGCTGATGGCGATGCCCTCGCGGCCGGCGCGGCCGGTGCGGCCGATGCGGTGCACGTAGTCCTCGGCCTGGCGCGGCAGGTCGAAGTTGATGACGTGGCTGATGCCCGGCACGTCGAGGCCGCGTGCGGCGACATCGGTGGCCACCAGCACGCGGGTGCGGCCCTGGCGCAGCGCCTGCAGGGTGCGGTTGCGGTCGCGCTGGCTCATGTCGCCGTGCAGCGCCTCGGCGGCGAAGCCTTCGCCGCGCAGCTGCACGGCGAGGTCGTCGGCGGATTTCTTGGTCGAGGTGAACACCACCGCCTGGGAGAGCTCGACGTCGCGCAGCAGATGGTCGAGCAGGCGCGACTTGTGCGAGAAGTCGTCGGCGAAATGGATGCGCTGCTCGATCTTCCCCTTGAGTTCCGGCGCCGTCTCGATCTCGATACGGCGGGCGTTCTTCGTCACGCGGCTCGCCAGGCGGCCGACGACGCCTTCCAGCGTGGCCGAGAACAGCAGCGTCTGGCGCGTCGCCGGCGTGCGCGCGATGATGGCCTCGATGTCGTCGATGAAGCCCATGTCGAGCATGCGGTCGGCCTCGTCGAGGATCAGCGTCTCCAGGCGCGAGAAATCAATGCGGCCGCGCTCGAGGTGGTCGATCAGGCGGCCCGGCGTGGCGACGACGACGTCGACCGGCTGCGAGAGCAGCTTGGCCTGGACGTGGAAGGGGGCGCCGCCGACGACGGCGACGGTGCGCAGGCGCTTGAGGAACTTGCCGTAGGTGTCGGCGGCGCGGGTCACCTGCTGCGCGAGTTCGCGCGTCGGTGTCAGCACCAGGATGCGCGGGCCGCGGCCGGGCAGCGCCGAGGGCTGGTCGAGGCGGTGCAGGCAGGGCAGCATGAAGGCCGCCGTCTTGCCGCTGCCCGTCTGCGAGGAGACGAGGAGGTCTGCGCCTTCCAGGGTGGCGGGAATCGCCTGCTTCTGGACGGCGGTGGGTTCAGTGTAGCCGCTGGCCTCGACGGCCTTGACGACAAACGGGTTCAAACCGAGCTGGGCGAAGGCCATGGCTCTTTCCTTTTTCGAGAGAAGTGGGCGCCGCATTCGGGCGACGCAATATCGCCGGCAACAGCTCAGGCCGATCGGAAAGGAAAGGCGGGAGAGGCGAGGACGGAGACTGTGTGTGGAATACAGTCACGTGAGCCCGGATCAGAATCGGAAACTGGCGGGCCGAAGGAACTACTGTCTGCTGCATTGCACGGCGCGCATTATACAGATAAAACTCTAAACCTTGGCCTCGCGCCGGGTTTTTTTTGCCTCGGCCAGCAGCCAGTCGGCAAAGTGCGCCACCTCGGGCCGCTGCGCACGCCTGGCCCGCACCAGGTAGTAGGCGCGGGCGCCGATGCGCCGGCGCGGCCCGCGCAGAGGCAGCAGTTTCTTCTCGGCGATCAGCCTGGCCACCAGCGGGCCGCGCCCGAGTGCGATGCCGCGGCCGTCCTCGGCGGCGCGGATGAGCTGGTCGTACTGGTTGAACTGCAGGATGGCCTTGGGCCGGGCATGGGCCAGGCCGAGGCCGACCAGCCAGGGCTCCCACGAGAGCCAGGGCGTCAGCCGGCCGTTGTCGAAGGCCAGCAGGGTCAGCTTCGACAGGTCCTCCGCCCGCAGCACGGCAGGCAGCCTTGCCGCCAGCCTGGGTGCGGCGACTGGAAAGACCTCCTCCTCGAACAGCAGGCTGGCGCCGGGTGGCGCCGCGTCGGGTGCGATGTAGCGCAGGGCGAGATCGATGTCCTCGCGTTCCAGATCGACCATGCGGTTGTCGGCCGAGAGGCGCACGTCCACATCCGGCTCCCGCGCCTGGAAGGCGTCAAGCCGCGGCACCAGCCAGAGTGAGGCGATGCCGACGGCGGCGGAGACATTCACGCGCGGCCGCCGCTGCGCCGCCTTCAGCCCGGCGCAGACCTCGGCGAGCCGGTCCAGCACCTCGCCGACGGCATGCTGCAGCACCTCGCCTTCGGGGGTGAGGCTGAGCCGGCGCGCCTCGCGGCGGAAGAGCCTGACGCCGAGTTGCTCCTCCAGCGTCTGGATCTGGCGGCTGATGGCGGACTGGGTGAGGAAGAGTTCCGCGGCGGCCCGGGTGAAGCTCAGGTGGCGCGCGGCGGCCTCGAAGCCCTTGAGCGGATCGAGGGACGGCAGGCGATGTCCATTCATGATTTATTCTCATGCATAAGATTCGGATTACTCGTTTGCTTCTCAATGCGTGAATGCCTAACCTTGGGGCGCATGCAGGACATTCATCGATGCATGCCAAGCATGGAGGATAGAATCATGGCGAAATTAGTGCAAGAGACCCGCGGCGAACTCGACAAGGGCGAATTGCTGGCCCTGGACGGCGTCAGGGGCCAGGTGCTGGCCTGCGCGGCGGGCGAGCTGTGGATCACCCTCGACGGCCATCGCGAGGACATCATCCTGGGGCCGGGCCAGCGCTGGCAGGTGCCGCACGATGCGCCGCTGGTGGTGTCGGCCCTGAAGTCCTCGGCCTTCACCGTCATTCACCCGCGCCGCCGCATGCCGATGTTTGCCACGGGCGCCTGCGCCGAGACGCTGCTGGCGCGGCTGCTGCGCTGGCGGCATGCGCCGCTGGCGGCCTATCCCGCAACACTGCTGCGTTGAGAGGCCGCCATGCCGTTTCTCGACATCCGGCTCGCGGCGCCCTGCCTGCCGGAAAACGTGGCGAAGATCGCCCGGCGCATGACCCGGCTCGCCGCCGAGGTGCTCGGACAGCGGCTGGAAGAGACGGTGGCGGTGGTGCAGTGCGTCGCACCGGGCCACTGGACGGTCGGCGGCGAGTCGCTGCAGGCTTCCGGCAGCGCCGGCTTCTTTGTGGAGGCCAGTGTCCCGGAGGGTGCGAATACTGCTGCGGAGAGGGCGGCCTTCGTTGCCGCCGCCTTCTGCGCAGCGGAAGCCGTCCTGGGCAGGCTGGACAAGGCAAGCTACGTCATCGTGCGGGAGGTTGCGGCGCAGGACTGGGGCAGCCGGGGTCTTGCCTGGGCGGCGGACGACCGCGCCATCGGACTGCGTCAGAGCGGAAAAGTCAGCCTCCGCAGCACGGCGTGAACCGGCCCTTGGCGACAGGAGGCCGGCTGGACGATTTTCAGGCCCCAGGCCCCCCCGGGCATTCCGCCAGCAGCCCGAGCAGCGCCGCGCCGAAATTCTCCAGCTTGCGCGCCCCGATGCCGCTGACGTGGCGCATTTCGTCCAGGCTTTGCGGCCGCTGGCGCACGAGTTCCAGCAGCGTGGCGTCGTGCAGGATGACATAGGCGGGCACGCCGTGGGCCCTGGCGGTTTCCGCGCGCCAGGCGCGCAGGCGCTCGAACAGGGCATGCTCCTCGGCGGACAGTTCGGCGTCGATGCGGCGGCTCTTCGCCGTGGCGGCCTTCCGCTTCTCCGGCGCGCGCCGCAGCGGCACGGCCTGCTCGCCCTTCAGCACCGGCCGGCTGGCGGCGGTGAGGACCAGTGAACCGTGGCTGTGGTCGACGGCGAGCAGGCCGAGCGCCACCATCTGGCGGAAGATGCCGCGCCATTCCTTCTCGGCGATATCGGCGCCGATGCCGTAGGTCGACAGCCTGTCGTGGCCCCACTGCCTGACGCGCTCGTCGTCGCGGCCCATCAGCACGCCGATGACGTGGCCGGCGCCGAAGCGCTGGCCGGTGCGGTAGACGCAGGACAGCGCCTTGCGCACGGCCTCGCTGCCGTCCCAGGTCTGCGGCGGCTCGAGGCAGGTGTCGCAGTTGCCGCAGGGGCCGCTGTCCTCGCCGAAATAGGCGAGCAGGCGCTGGCGGCGGCAGGCGGTGGTCTCGCACAGGCCGAGCAGGGCGTCGAGCTTTGCCGACGCAATGCGCTTGTGGCGCTCCTCGGCCGGCGACTCGACGATCATGCGCCGCTGCTGCACGACGTCGGCGAGGCCGTAGGCCATCCAGGCGTCGGCCGGCAGCCCGTCGCGGCCGGCGCGGCCGGTCTCCTGGTAGTAGCCCTCGATGCTCTTCGGCAGGTCGAGGTGGGCGACGAAGCGCACGTCGGGCTTGTCGATGCCCATGCCGAAGGCGATGGTCGCCACCATCGTCACGCCGTCCTCGCGCAGGAAGGCGTCCTGGTTGCGCGCTCGCTCGGGCGAATCCATGCCGGCGTGGTAGGCCAGAGCGCGGATGCCGGAGGCCGCGAGGAAGGCCGCCGTCTCCTCCACCCTGCGCCTGGAGAGGCAGTAGACGATGCCGGACTCGCCTGCGTGCTCGGCGCGCAGGAAGGCCAGCAACTGGGCGCGCGCGTTGGCCTTCTCGACGATGCGGTAGCGGATGTTGGGGCGGTCGAAGCTGGAGAGGAAAACACGCGCCCTGTCGAGGCCGAGGTTGGCGAGGATCTCCTGGCGGGTCGTCTCGTCTGCGGTGGCGGTCAGCGCGATGCGCGGCACGCCCGGATAGCGTTCGTGCAGGAAGTTGAGCTTGAGGTATTCCGGGCGGAAGTCGTGGCCCCATTGCGAGACGCAGTGCGCCTCGTCGATGGCGAAGAGGGCAAGGCCTTTGCGCTCGGCCTTGCCCAGCAGGTGGGCGAAGTAGGGCGAGAGCAGCCGTTCGGGCGAGACATACAGCAGGTCGAGCCCGCCCTCGGTGAAGGCGCGCTCGGCGCGGTCGGCCTCGTCTGCCGCCTGTCCGGAGTGGATGCAGGCGGCGCGCACGCCGGACTCGCGCAGCGCCGCGACCTGGTCGTGCATCAGCGCGATGAGGGGGGAGACGACCAGCGCGGTGCCCGGGCGCAGCAGGGCCGGGATCTGGTAGCAGAGCGACTTGCCGCCGCCGGTGGGCATCAGCACCAGCGCATCCCCGCCGGCGGCGACATGATCGACGATCTCCGCCTGCTGTCCGCGGAAGGCCGGGTAGCCGAAGGTATCGTTAAGGATGGCGAGGGGTGAGGTCATGGCATTCCGATGCAGTGTGAAAAAATTCCTTGTTGCGGCGCATCAGCACAGGCATAATATTTCAAACTTAAACAAAGACTGGATGCATACACATGGCTTACGTCTATAAGCCGGAAAGAATCGGACGGCTGCTCGCGCAGCGCGATTCCGCATTGCGCTTCGACCGGTATTTCGGCCCGCCGGCGGACTATCCCCACCCGGTGCTGGAAACGGTGCGCAGGCAGCTGCCGACAAGCCGTGCCGTATACCGGTTCGAATGCTGGAGCAGGCCGCTCTCGGCCGACTTGACGCGCGCCGGCACGGTGCTCCTGCGCATTCCGCAGCGCAACGAACTGTTTGCCGGGATGACGCGCGTGCCGGACGAGCGCCTGCCCCTGCAGCGCGCCGTCTACTTCGGTGTGGATCATGCAGCAAGCCAGACCGACAGGCAGAGCGCGAACCTTTTCCTCCCCTACGGCAAGGTGGATGTCCTCGTGGCGGGCAGGTGGATGCCCCTGTCGCATTCGGTGATCGTCGCCCTCGCCAACCTGGAGGGCCGCGAGGCCGATCTGGCGGCAGCCTGATCCAGAATCTCCTCCCCGGCGCCCGCCGGGCTGACGATGCGGAACCCGAGCCGGGCCCTGTGGCGCGAGAGGGCCAGCAGGGCCTTGTCCTTGGTGACGAGAAGGTCGGCCTGCGCCGCGCGCGCCAGCTCGAGAAACTTCTGGTCGTGCGGGTCGCGGCAGCAGGGCAGCGTGCCGTCGTGCCTGTCCTCGCAGGGCTGCGCCAGCGCGTCGTACTCGCCGAGGATGCGAAGGGCTTCATGGTCCGGGATTTTGAACTGCGGATAGCTCAGCACGTGAGCCAGTTCGCCGCGGCAGGCGGCATTGCCGAAGCAGGCGGCGCGGCCCTCGGACAGCGCCAGCCGGATCGGCGCAATGGACGGGTCGCGAAAATGGAGCAGGTCGAGCACCACGTTGGTGTCGAGCACCAGGCGCAGCATCAGAGTTCCAGCGCCCGGCAAACCTGCTTGGCCAGTGCCAGGCTGGCGGTCAGGCCGGGCGATTCGATGCCGAACAGGTTGACCAGCCCCGGCAGGCCGTGCGTCCGCGTCGGCTGGATCAGGAAATCCGCCGCCGGCTCGCCCGGCCCGGCGAGCTTCGGCCGGATGCCGCAATAGGCCGGTGCGAGGCTGCCGTCGGCCAGGCCCGGCCAGTACTTGCGGATTTCGGCATAGAAGCGTTCGCCGCGGCGCGGATCGACGGCGTAATCGACGGCGTCCACCCATTCCACGTCGGGGCCGAAGCGCGCCTGACCGGCGAGGTCCAGCGTCAGGTGCACGCCCAGCCCGCCCGGTTCGGGCAGGGGATAGACGAGGCGCGAGAAGGGCGCGCGGCCGGCGAGCGAGAAATAGTTGCCCTTGGCCAGATGCAGCGCCGGCACGTGGCGGGCGTCCAGCCCCTCGATGGCGGCGGCGACCCGCATCGCCTGCAGGCCGGCGGCGTTGATCAGAATGTCGCAGGCCAGCCGCATCGGCTCGGCGCCGCCGACTTCCAGCAGAAAGCCCGGGCGGCGCGCCTCGCCGCGCAGGAGCGGGCTCTTCAGGGCCAGCACCGCGCCGTGCGCCTCGGCCTCACCCAGCAGGGCCAGCATCAGGCCGTGGCTGTCGACGATGCCGGTCGAGGGCGAGAGCAGGGCGGCGGCGGCTTCGAGCTGCGGCTCCAGGGATTTCGCCTGTGCGGCGGTGAGCGGCTGCAGATCGTCGACGCCGTTCTGCGCAGACTGACTTTTCAGCGCGGCGAGTTTCTCTTCCTGTTCCCGGGCGGTGGCGACGATCAGCTTGCCGCTGCGGCGGTGGGCGACGTTGCGCGTGGCGCAGAAATCGTAGAGCTGCCGGTTGCCCTCGACGCACAGGCGCGCCTTGAGCGAGCCGGCCGGGTAGTAGAGGCCGGCGTGGATCACCTCGCTGTTGCGCGAGCTGGTTTCCAGGCCGATGGCCGGGTTGGCTTCGAGGATGATCGTCTCGATGCCGGAGAGCGCCAGCGCCCTGGCGCAGGCAAGGCCGACCACGCCCGCGCCGACGACGACCGCGCCGACCTTTTCCGTCATGCCGGCAACGCCAGCAGCGCGGCGACGCGCGCCGGGTCGGGATGCGCCTGATGCGGCACGAAACCGAGCAGCGGCGCAGCGAGGCGCGCGCGCAGCGTGGCGACATTTTCTTCCACGCAGGCCATCCGCGCATCGACCTGGCTGGCGACCCAGCCGGCGAGCGCCAGGCCGCGCGCGCCGATGGCTTCCGCCGTCAGCAGGGCGTGGCTGAGGCAGCCCAGGCGCAGGCCCACCACCAGGATCAGCGGCAGGCCGAGCCGCGCCGCGAGGTCGCCGCCGTCCAGGCGGTCGGTGAGCGGCACGCGCAAGCCGCCGGCGCCTTCCACGATCAGGAAGTCGGCCCGCTGCCGCAGCGATTCGCAGCTGCGCGCGATGCGTTCGAGGTCGATGCTCACGCCTTCGCGCCGCGCCGCGAGGTGGGGCGAGAGCGGCTCGGCGAGCGCATAGGGATTGACGAGTTCGCGCGGCGCGGCGACCGTGCTTGCCGCGATCAGCGCTTCGACGTCCTCGGCACCGCCTGCCGCCACCGGCTTCATGCCCAGCGTCGACAAGCCCCGCCCGGCGGCAGCGCGCAGCAGCGCCGCGGCGATCAGCGTCTTGCCGGCGCCGGTGTCGGTGCCGGTGAGGAAGTAGGCACGGTTCATTGTTCCAGTTCCCGCAGTGCGTCGACCAGCCGCGCCAGCTGTTCCTCGCTGTGCGCGGCCGAGAGGGTGATGCGCAGCCGCGACGAGCCGGCCGGCACGGTGGGCGGGCGGATGCCGGGCACCCAGAGGCCGCGCTCGAAGAGGCGGGCGGCGACGTCCATGGTCTCGGCGTTGTCGCCGATCACCAGCGGCTGGATGGCCGTCTGCGAGGGCAGCAGATGCCAGCGCTTCGGCCGGAGCGTGTCGCGCAGCTGCGCGATCAGTTGCGCCAGGTGCTGCCGGCGCGCCTCGCCCTGCTCGATGAGATCGAGGCTGGCGAGCAGGGTGTGGGCGATCAGCGGCGGCTCGGCGGTGCTGAAGATGTAGGTGCGCGCCTTCTGCAGCACCCACTCGACGGCGTTCCCGGCGCCGGCGACGAAGGCGCCGGCCACGCCGGCCGCCTTGCCCAGCGTGCCCATGACCAGAAGGCGTGGGGCGGCGAGGCCGAAATGGGCCAGCGAGCCGCGCCCCTGCGGCCCGAGCAGGCCGAAGCCGTGGGCGTCGTCGACCAGCAGCCAGGCGCCATGGCGCTCGGCCGCGGCGAGGATGTCCGGCAGCGGCGCGAGGTCGCCGTCCATGCTGAACACGGCATCGGTGACGACCAGCTTGCGCTTCGCCTGCGAGGCGGCGAGCGCGGCCTCCAGTGCTGCGGCGTCGAGATGCGGATAGACATGCAGTTCGGCGCGCGCCAGGCGCGCCGCGTCGATGAGCGAGGCGTGGTTGAGCCGGTCGGAGAAGATCGCGTCGCCGCGCCCGACCAGGGCCGTCACCGCGCCGAGATTGGCGAGATAGCCGGTGGAGAAGAGCAGGGCGCGCTCGAAGCCGGTGAATTCGGCCAGGCGGCGTTCGAGTGCGGCGTGCGGCGCCATGTGGCCGTTGATGAGCGGGGAAGCGCCCGAGCCGAGGCCGTAGCGGCGCGCGCCGGCCGAAGCCGCGGCGACGAGCGCCGGATGATTGGCCAGGCCGAGGTAGTCGTTGCTGCAGAAGGCCAGCATGGGGCGGCCGTCGACCACCATCTCCGGCGCGCAGGGCGAATCGACGACGCGCCGCCGGCGCCGCAGCGCCTGCGCATCGAGCGCGGCGAGTTCTTCGCTAAAGTCAGTCATGGCAATACGGCGTCGAGCGCCGCCAGCGTGCCCTCGATGAGCAGCGCGATCTCTTCGCCGCCGAGGATGTAGGGCGGCATGAAGTACACCGTGTTGCCGAGCGGGCGCAGCAGCAGGCCGCGTGCCAGTGCCGCCTGGTGGAAGCGGCGCGCGAAGAGCGGATCGTCGGTGACGGCGTCGAAGGCCCAGATCATGCCGGTGTTGCGCAGGTGCGCGACGCGCGGGTGGGCGGCGAGCGGTGCGGCGGCGGCGTCGATCTGCGCCGCCAGCCGGCGGTTGGCTTCGATGGTGTCGTTTTCCTCGAAGAGATCGAGGGTGGCGAGCGCGGCGCGGCAGGCGAGCGGGTTGCCGGTGTAGGAGTGCGAATGCAGGAAGCCGCGCGCCGTGCTGTCGTCCCAGAAGGCGGCGTACACGGCATCCGTCGTCATCACCAGCGAGAGCGGCAGGGTGCCGCCGCTGATGCCCTTCGAGAGGCACAGGAAGTCCGGCACGATCTGCGCCTGATCGAAGGCGAAGAAGCTGCCCGTGCGGCCGCAGCCGACGGCGATCTCGTCGGCGATGAGATGCACGCCGTAGTGCGTGCACAGGGCGCGCGCGCGGCGCAGGTATTCCGCATCGTGCATGGCCATGCCGGTGGCGCATTGCACCAGCGGCTCGACGATCAGCGCGGCGGTTTCTTCGTGGTGTTCGGCGAGGTAGTGCTCCAGCGCCGCCGCGGCAGTCATCGCCACGTCGCGCGCGCTCTGTCCGGCGCCGGCCTGGCGCCAGTCGGGGCTGGCCACGGTGGCGCCGGCATGGAGCAGCGGCGCGTAGGCGTCGCGGAACAGGGCGACGTCGGTCACGGCCAGCGCGCCGAGGGTCTCGCCGTGGTAGCTGCCGGCGAGGCTGACGAAGCGCGTCTTGCGCGGCCGGCCCGTGTTGCGCCAGTAGTGGAAGCTCATCTTCAGCGCGATCTCCACCGCCGAGGCGCCGTCGGAGGCGTAGAAGCAGTGGCCGAGCCGATGGCCGCTGAGCGCCGCGAGCCGCTCCGAGAGCGCCACCACCGGCTCGTGGGTGAAGCCGGCCAGCATGACGTGGTCGAGCGTATCGAGCTGCTCGCGCAGCGCGGCGACGATGCGCGGGTGGTTGTGGCCGAACAGGCTCACCCACCAGGAGCCGATGGCATCCAGATAGCGGCGGCCGTCGAAATCCTCCAGCCAGGGGCCCTGCGCGCGGCGGATCGGCACCAGCGGCAGGGTCTCGTGCAGCTTCATCTGCGTGCACGGATGCCAGACGGCGGCCAGGCTGCGGCGGAGGAGGGAGTCGTTGTTCATGGGAAATGCCCGGAGTGAATCGCGATTTTACGCGAGGGGGCGCCGTCTGGTGTAATCGCGACGACAAAATCGCCGCCCGACTCCGGTACACTAACGGGCTGTGCGGGGCGCGGGAGACGCCGCCGCGGACTTCGAAAGGAACGAACATGGCTTTCCAGAAAATCGGCGTCGTCGGCGCCGGCACCATGGGCAACGGCATTGCCCAGGCCTTCGCCCAGGCGGGCTTCGAGGTGGTGATGAGCGACGTGGCGCAGGCCGCGCTCGAGCGCGCCGTGAACACCATCTCCGGCAGTTTCGACCGCCTCATCAAGAAGGAGAAGATGACGGCGGAGCAGAAGGCCGCCGCGCTTTCGCGCATCGGGACCGCCACCGAGCTCGCCGCGCTGAAGGATGCGGATCTCGTCATCGAGGCCGCCACCGAGAACCTCGATCTGAAGCTGAAGATCTTCAGGCAGCTCGACGAACTGGCCAAGGCCGATGCCGTCCTCGCCAGCAACACCTCGTCGATCTCCATCACGAAACTGGCGGCGGCGACCAGGCGCCCGGACAAGGTGATCGGCATGCACTTCTTCAATCCGGTGCCGGTGATGGCGCTGGTGGAGCTGATCCGCGGCCTGCAGACCTCCGACGCCACCTACGCGGCCGTCGAGGAGGCCTCGAAAGCCGTCGGCAAGGCGCCGGTGCAGGTGAGGAACAGCCCCGGCTTCGTCGTGAACCGCATGCTCTGCCCGATGATCAACGAGGCCATCTTCGCTCTCGGCGAGGGGCTGGCCACGGCGGCGCAGATCGACGAGGCGATGAAGCTCGGCGCCAACCACCCGATCGGCCCGCTGGCCCTGTGCGACATGATCGGCCTCGACGTCGAGCTGGCGGTGATGAACGTGCTGTTCGAGGGCTTCAAGGACCCGAAATACCGGCCGGCGCCGCTGCTGGTCGAGATGGTCGAGGCGGGCTATCTCGGGCGCAAGACGGGGCGGGGGTTCTTTACCTACTCGTAAGCCTGCCCCTCACCCCGGCCCTCTCCCTGCAGGCGGGGAGAGGGTGTGGCTTTGCTCCCTTCTCCCGCCTGCGGGAGAGGGACCGGGGGAGAGGGGAAATCCCAAAATGTCCCGCCTCATCCTCGCCCCCATGGAGGGCCTCGCCGACGACATCCTGCGCGGCGTGCTGACGCGCGCCGGGCGTTACGACTGGTGCGTCACCGAATTCGTGCGCGTCACCGGCACGCTGCTGCCGAGAAAGAGCTTCACCCGCGTCAGTCCCGAGCTGCTGCGCCAGGCGCGCACCGAAGCCGGCACGCCGGTGCGCGTGCAGCTGATGGGCTCCGATCCGGCCTGCCTCGCCGGGAATGCCGCGCGCCTCGCCGAACTCGCGCCGGCCGGCATCGACCTCAACTTCGGCTGCCCGGCGCCGCTGGTGAACCGCCACCGCGGCGGTGCGGCGCTGCTCGGCGAGCCGGAACTGCTGCACGACATCGCCGCCGCGGTGCGTGCCGCCGTACCGCCGGGACTGACTCTCAGCGCCAAGATGCGCCTCGGCATCGACGACACGGCACGCGCCCTCGACTGCGCGCGGGCGCTGGCGGCCGGCGGCGCGCAGGAGCTGGTGGTGCACGCGCGCACCAAAGCCGACGGCTACCGGCCGCAAGTGCGCTGGGAGTGGGTGGCGCGCGTGCGCGAGGCGGTGGCCGTGCCGGTGATCGCCAACGGCGAGGTGTGGGACGTCGCCGGCTGGCGCGCCATCCGCGCGGCGACCGGCTGCGCGGACGTCATGCTCGGCCGCGGCGCGGTGGCCGATCCCTTCCTCGCCGGGCGCATCCGCGGCGCGCGGCCGGAACGGGCGGACGCTGCCGACTGGCGCGAACTGCAGCCGCTCCTCGCCGATTTCTGGACGCAGGTGCAGGAGAAGGTGGCGCCGCGCCATGCGCCGGGACGGCTCAAGCAGTGGCTCGGCCTGCTGCGGCGGAACTATGCCGGCGCGGAGGCGCTCTGGCGCCGCGTGCGCGGGCTGAGCGAGGCGGGCGACATCGGCGCCGCCTTGGCGACGCGGTGAATCCCTGCACCGCCTGCGGCGCCGGCATGCAATGACTGCTATCCTTGATCCACCATGAAATGCCTGCTCGTCACCGCCCATCCCCTCGAGGACAGCCTGTGCGCCCATCTTGCCGGGCGCGCGGCGCTGGCGCTCGCCGCCGCCGGCCATGAGGTGATTCGTGAAGATCTCTACGCCGAGGGCTTCGCCCCGGCGCTCACCATCGACGAGCGGCGCAGCTATTACGCGCCGCATTACGACAGCGCGGCCGTCGCGCAGCAGGCCGCGCGGCTCATCGAGGCCGAGGCGCTCGTCCTGGTGTTCCCCACTTGGTGGTTCGGCTTTCCGGCCATCCTCAAGGGCTGGTTCGACCGCGTCTGGGGGCCGGGCATCGCCTACGACCACGCCGACGACCTCGGCGCCATCCGCCCGCGCCTCGACCGCCTGCGCCATGCCCTGGCGGTGACCACCCTCGGCTCGCCCTGGTGGGTCGATCGGTTCATCCTGCGCCGGCCGGTGCGGCGGGTGCTGAAGACGGCGCTGCTCGGCACCTGCGCGCCGGCCTGCCGCTTCGAGATGATCTCCCTTTACAAGTGCGAGAAGCTCGCCCCTGAGGCGGTGCGCGCTTTCGAAAGCCGGATGGAACGGGCGCTCGGCGCCATTCGTTAGCCGGCGTCAGGCCTGGCTTGCGTGCCGCTGATGGTATCAGCCGGATTTCTTTTCCACGAAGCGCACGCCTTGCAGGTCTTTGAAGTGCGCATCGCTGGTCACCAGTTCTGCCTGAAGCATGCGGGCGGTCGCATAGATGATGGCATCGGCGGTGGCGAGGCGATGATCGCGGGACAAGTCCGCGGCGTAGAGGGCGATTTCGCTCGTCAGCGGAACGACCCGGCTGGCCTGGGTGGTGGCGATGATTTCGTTGGCTGCCGCTTCGTCGAGGGTGCGCGCGAGCCACTTGTAGAATTCGAACTGCACCAGGGTGGGTACGATCAGCTCATCGGGACGGCCGATCAGCGGCTGGTAGAGTCGCCCGGTCGGCGTGTCGGCCAGCGCCTCGATCCAGCCGCAGCTGTCGACGACGATCATTTGGCCTTGCGACGCTTGGGAGTCAGGCGCGGATAGCGATCCAGCCTGTCGGTTCGATCCCGGTAATTCGAGGTGTCGGCTCCGCGTGCGATGCCGAAAAACTCGTCGATAGTCCGGAGCGGAACGATTTGCAGGGAATTGCCCTTGCGCAGGAAAGTGAATTTCTGTCCCGGCTTGAGGTGCATCTCCTCGCGGATTTCCTTCGGAATGGAAATCTGGAACTTGCTGGACAGGGTGGTTGTGCTCATTTCTTACTCCATACGTATCGATACATGAATCGTAAGATACCAGCCGTTCCGGCGGATCGCAAGGAAACGGCACTCGTCCTCTTCGGCGCCTGCGACCGCCACAACCTCGGTGATCTGCTCTTTCCGCACATCCTGGCCGAGTTGCTGGCGCCGCGCGCGGTCGTCGTCGCCGGGCTGCTGGCGCGCGACCTGACGCCCTTCGGCGGGCATCGCGTGCGCGCCATCGGCGAGCTGCTGCGGGAATGCCCCGGCGCGCCGGTGATCCACGCCGGCGGCGAACTGCTCGCCTGCGATGCCTGGGAGGCGGCCGTGATGCTGCTGCCGCCGGAGCAGGCGCCGGGCGTGATCGCGCGCTACGACGGCCGGCCGGAGCGCTTCGAGTGGGCGCGGCAGTTTCTCGGCTGCGATGACCGCGCGCCCTACTGCCTGGGAAAAAGTCAGTTTCCGCAGCACGGCGAGGTGGTCTTCCTCGGCGTCGGCGGCGTCGATCTCGATCGACGGGGTGCGGCCCTGCGCGAGGAAGTGCTGGCCAAGCTGCGCACGGCAGACTGGATCGGTGCGCGCGACAGCCTGACTTTTGCGCATCTGTCTGCCGCCGGCATTCCGGCGACCCTCATGCCCGATGCGGCGGTGCTGACGGCGGAACTCTTCGGCGAACGCATCCGTTCACGCGCCGAGGGCGGCGAGGTGGCCGCCGCGTGCGCTGCCTTCCCGCGGGGCTTCGTCGCCGTGCAGTTCGCCGCCGCCCTCGGCGACGACGCGACGCTGGCGCGCATCGCCGCAGGACTGCTGCGGGAAGCGGCCGGCCGCGGCATGGTCCTCTTCCGCGCCGGCGCGGCGCCCTGGCACGACGACCTCGATGCCTATCGCCGGCTGGCGGCGCGCCTGCCCGGCGCGCGCGTCTTCGCCTCGCTGGACATCTGGGACATCTGCGCCCTCATCGCCTCGGCCGCAGGTTTCGCCGGCAGCAGCCTGCACGGGCGCATCGTCGCGCAGGCCTTCGGCGTGCCGGTGGTCGAGGGCATCGTGCCGGCCGGGGAGAAAGTGGCTGCCTATCGCGACACCTGGCGCGAATGCGATGTCGTTGCCGCGTACCGTTCGGCCTTCAGTGAATTTGCTGCGACGCTCTAGCCCGTCATTCTCGCCTTTGTGAATACATAAAACCCCCAAATGCTGCGGCGTGCCTTGATAGGGTAAACTTCGACCAATTCGGGCCGCCGGCCCGTTTTTTTCGCGCGCCTGTCATGAAAAAGATCCGCAGCCTGCTCGTCGCCAACCGCAGCGAAATCGCCATCCGCGTCATGCGCGCGGCCTCCGAAATGGGCATCCGCACGGTGGCCATCTACTCCAACGAGGACCGCTTCGCCCTGCATCGCTTCAAGGCGGACGAGTCCTACCTGGTCGGCGCCGGCAAGAAGCCGATCCAGGCCTATCTCGACATCGACGACATCATCCGCGTGGCGAAGGAAGCCCAGGTCGACGCCATCCACCCCGGCTACGGCTTCCTCTCCGAGAACCCGGACTTCGCCGAGGCCTGTGCCGCGGCCGGCATCGTCTTCATCGGGCCGCAGCCGGCGGTGATGCGCACACTGGGCAATAAGGTGGCGGCGCGGGCGCTGGCGGAGCAGGCCGGCGTGCCGGTGGTGCCGGCGACCGGCGCCCTGCCGATGGACATCGAGGCGGCGAAGCGGCAGGCGGCGCAGGTCGGCTACCCGCTCATGCTCAAGGCGAGCTGGGGCGGCGGCGGGCGCGGCATGCGCGTGGTGGAGACCGAGGCCGACCTTGCCCCGGCCATGGAGATGGGGCGGCGCGAAGCCAAGGCCGCCTTCGGCAACGACGAGGTGTACCTGGAGAAGCTGGTGCGCCGCGCGCGCCACCTCGAGGTGCAGGTGATCGGCGACACGCACGGCAACCTGGTGCACGCCTACGAGCGCGACTGCTCGGTGCAGCGGCGCAACCAGAAGGTCGTCGAGCGCGCGCCGGCGCCCTACCTGGCCGAATCGCGCCGCGCCGAGCTGTGCGCCGCCGCCCTCCAGCTCGCCCGCGCGGCGAACTACACCCACGCCGGCACGGTCGAGTTCCTCATGGACGCCGACACCGATGCGTTCTACTTCATCGAGGTGAACCCGCGCATCCAGGTCGAGCACACCGTCACCGAGGAGGTGACCGGCGTCGACATCGTCAAGGCGCAGATCCGCATCTCGGAGGGCGCCAGGATCGGCGACGCCGACGCCTTCGTGCCGCGCCAGGAAGACATCAGGTTGCACGGCCACGCCCTGCAGTGCCGCGTCACCAGCGAGGATCCGGAGAACGGCTTCACGCCCGATTACGGCCGCCTCAGCGTGTACCGCAGCGCGGCCGGCTTCGGCCTGCGCCTGGACGGCGGCACGGCCTACGGCGGGGCGGTGATCACGCCTTACTACGATTCGCTGCTGGTGAAGGTGACGGCCTGGGGCCACACGCCGGACGAGGCCATCGCCCGCATGGACCGCGCGCTGCGCGAGTTCCGCATCCGCGGCGTGGCGAGCAACCTGCAGTTCCTCGAGAACGTCATCGACCATCCGCTGTTCCGCTCGGGCGAATGCACCACGCGCTTCATCGATACCACGCCGGAGCTGTTCACCTTCCAGCGCCGGCGCGACCGCGGCAGCAAGCTCTTGAAGTTCCTCGGCGAGGTGGCGGTGAACGGCAACCCGGAGATGAAGGGCCGGACGCTGCCGCAGCTGCCGCTTTCCAAACCGGTCAAGCCGCGCTGCGACCTGCTGCAGGCGCCGCCGCCCGGCTCGCGCGACCGCCTGAAGGAAATGGGTGCGGAGAAGTTCGCCGAGTGGATGAAGGCCGAGCCGCGCGTGCTGCTCACCGACACGACGATGCGCGACGCCCACCAGTCGCTCTTCGCCACGCGCATGCGCACGCACGACATGCTGGAGATCGCGCCGCACTATTCGCGGATGCTGCCGGAGCTGTTTTCGCTGGAATGCTGGGGCGGGGCGACCTTCGACGTGGCGCTGCGCTTCCTCAAGGAGGACCCCTGGGAGCGCCTGGCCGCCTTGCGTCAGGCCATTCCCAACGTGCTGTTCCAGATGCTGCTGCGCGCTTCCAACGCGGTCGGCTACACCAACTACGCCGACAACATCGTGCGCTACTTCGTCCGGCAGGCGGCCAAGGAGGGCATCGATGTCTTCCGCGTCTTCGACTCGCTCAACTGGGTGGACAACATGCGCGTGGCGATGGACGCGGTGCGCGAGGAAGGCGCGCTGTGCGAGGCGGCGATCTGCTACACCGGCGACCTGTTCGATCCGGCGCGGCCGAAGTACAACCTGAAATATTACGTCGACCTCGCCAAGCAATTGGAGTGCGCCGGCGCCCACATCCTCGGCATCAAGGACATGGCCGGCGTCTGCCGCCCGCGCGCGGCGCGCGAGCTGGTGCATGCCCTCAAGCAGGAGGTCGGCCTGCCGATCCACTTCCACACCCACGACACCAGCGGCATCGCAGCAGCCAGCGTGCTGGCCGCCGTCGAGGCGGGCGTGGATGCGGTCGACGGCGCGCTGGACGCCATGAGCGGCCTTACCGCGCAGCCCAACCTCGGCTCGATCGCCGCGGCCTTGCAGGGCGCGCCGCGCGACCCCGGCGTCGACCTCGAGGCCATGCAGGCGCTGTCCTTCTACTGGGAGGGCGTGCGCCGCGGCTACGAACCGTTCGAGGCCGACATCCGCTCCGGCACAGCCGACGTCTACCGCCACGAGATGCCCGGCGGCCAGTACACCAACCTGCGCGAGCAGGCCCGCGCCATGGGCCTGGCGCACCGCTGGGCCGAGGTGTCGAAGGCCTATGCCGAGGTGAACCTGCTGTTCGGCGACATCGTCAAGGTGACGCCGACCTCCAAGGTGGTCGGCGACATGGCGCTGTTCATGGTCGCCAACGATCTGACGCCGGAGCAGGTGCGCGATCCGGGCCGCGAGATAGCCTTCCCTGAATCCGTGATCTCGCTCATGAAGGGCGAGCTGGGCTATCCGCCCGACGGCTTCCCGAAGGAACTCCAGGCCAAGGTGCTGAGAGGCGAGAAGCCGCTGCCCGGCCGCGCCGGCGACTTCCTGCCGGCGGTGGACCTGGAGGCGAAGCGCGCCGAAGCCGAGGCCGCCGTCAATCGCAAGGTAAGCGATACGGATCTCGCCTCCTACCTGATGTACCCGAAGGTGTTCAAGGACTACGCCGCCCACCGCAGCCACTACGGCGACGTCTCGGTGCTGCCGACGCCGGCCTTCTTCTACGGCCTGCGCGAGCGGGAGGAGATTGCCGTCGAGATCGACCGCGGCAAGACGCTCATCGTCAGCATGCAGGGCGCCAGCGGGCCGGACGAGGAGGGCCACGTCAAGGTCGCCTTCGAGCTGAACGGCCAGCCGCGCATGGCGCGCATCGCCAAGGCCGGCATGGCGGTGTTGAAGCGCCACCCGCGCGCCGAGGAGGGCAACCCGAAGCATGTCGGTGCGCCGATGCCGGGCAGTGTGGTGACGGTGGCGGTGCAGCCAGGGCAGAAGGTCGGCAAGGGCGATCCGCTGGTATCGATCGAGGCGATGAAGATGGAGTCCATGCTCGCCGCCGAGCGCGAGGGGGTGGTTGCCGCCATCCACGTCAGGCCGGGCGAGGCAGTGAACGCCAAGGATCTGCTGCTCGAATACGCTTGAGAGCGGAGCTTGCCCCGCCCGAGGAAATGCTCCCGTCGGTGCGCCTGACCGGTAATTTTTGCCGCCCGCCCGTTCCGGCGGGCGGCAAGCCTTGCAGGGTCTCCGCCCCGTCTCTGTTCAATCCTCTTGAAAATCAACGAGTCCGGCATTCCTGGCCGGAATCTTGCACTGATGTCGCTGTGTGCCCCGGGCGGGCGCAGACAGACAGGCAGGAGGACAGACATGGGAATAGCCGCGATTATCGGCATCGTTTCATCGGTGATACAGGCGGTGCGGGCCTTCAGCCCCCCGGAGGCGCCGCAGCAGACGCAGCAGCCCCAGCAGAAGGCCGACAGGCTGTTCGAGGAGCTCGACGCCATGCAGCAGGGGTTCATCCAGCGGTCTGACCTGCAGACGGCCTTCGACAGGATCGCCACGACGACGTCTTCCAATGCCGACGCACTGTTCGCCAGGCTGGATGCCGACGGCGACGGCGCGATCACGCGGAACGAATTCTCCGGCTCGATCAGCCGGCTTGCCGACCAGCTCGACAGCCAATACATGCGCCAGCGCCTGCACGGGGGGAATGCCGCGCCGCCGCCTGCGGCCGAAGCGGGCTTTACCCGCGAGGATCTGACCGGCCTGGTATCGAACATCGCAAGCAACTTCGAGCGTGCCGATGCCAACGGCGACGGCCGGGTAAGCATCGGGGAGGCGCGCGCTTTCGAGAGGAGCAACACGCTCGCCTCCGCCACGTCGGCGCCTTCGGCCGGCGCGGACGGCCGGAGCGTCGAGATGATGCTGCAGGTGGTGCGGCTGATGCAGTCCTACGGCATTGTCGGCGGTTCGAATGCCGGCGCCGACAACGACCAGGCCCGGCGGATATCGGACAAGGTCTGACCCCCGCCGCCCGCCGTGCTGCGGCGGCTGACTTTTTCTACGTTCTTCGGTAGCGGCCGTCCTCGCGAACGATGGCGCCGCTCCCGAGCAGGCGCTCCAGGTGCTTGCCCATGATGGCGCCCTCGCCCCACCCGAAGAAGGCCCTCGGCTCGCGCGGCTTGCGGTAAACGATGCAGGCGGCGACGACCTCTTCCATCGTGCGCGGCTCGGCGAGCAGCTCCAGCAGCTTCGCCTCGCGCGCCTCGATCACCGCCAGATAGTCGTCAAACGCCTGCGCCACGCTCCCCTCGAAGCAGCCGTCCTCGTGGCTGGTCAGCCACACCTTCGCCGGCACCTGCTGCAGGCGGCGCACCGAGGCGATGGTCTCGTCGATGGAGCCGGCGCGGTCGCCGTACCAGGGGCCGAAGGCGGTGAGGTCGTAGTCGCCCATGAACAGCACCGCCGGCTCGCGGAAGAAGAAGGCGACGGAACCCGGCGTGTGGCCCGGCGCGTGGAGGACCTCCGCCGTGCAGCTGCCCAGGTCGATGATCTCCCCCGGGGCGAAAGTGTGCGTCGCCCGGCGCGGCCTGATGCGGAAGTCCCGCTTCAGGACTGTGCGCCAGTAGTCGCGGTATTCCTCCTTCTCGTAGCCATACCAGTCGAGGATGGCCTCGATGCCGTCGAGCGCGCCGGCCTCGACGGCCATGTGCCGCAGCGGCAGGCCCTCGAACAGGTCGAGATGGGTCACATGGTCCTCGTGCCAGTGCGACAGCCAGACCTCCTTCACGCCGGGTCCGGCGATGAGTTCCCGGTAGCGGGCTTCGTCCGCGCCGGCATCGACCAGCACGCCGGCGCCCTCGACATACACCGAGTTCGAGTGCGGATAGCGGCCCCGGTTGGCACCGGGGACGAAATGGACGGGGCCGAAGCGCCTGGCGTTCATGATCGGTCGGGAAGAGGCGATGTCCGCATGATACCGCGCCGCCGGCGAGGGGTTGACTCATTGACAACCGGTTGCTATGTTAACGACAACTGGTTGTCAAAAAGGAGCATCCTATGGCGGAAGGCGGAGTGCAGGAGGGCGTGACGCGACTGGTGCTGGCGGTGTTCCGTGCCCACCAGGCGCTGGTGAGCGAGGGCGACCGGCGCGTGGCGCGGATCGGCCTGAACAGCGCGCGCTGGAAGGTGCTGGGCGCGATTGAGCTTGCCGGCGAGCCGCTCACCGCGCCGGAGATCGGCCGGCGCATGGGCCTGTCGCGGCAGGGCGCCCAGAAGCAGCTCGATGCCCTCACCGCCGAGGGGCTGGTGCAGCGGCGCGACAACCCGGCCCACCTGCGCGCGCCGCTGCATGCGCTGACGGCCGCCGGCCGCCGGGCCTATGCCCGCGCCGATGCGATCTGGTCGGGCTGGGCGGCCTCGCTTGGCGCGGGCGTGGCGGCGCGGAACTGGCAGGCCGCGGCCGAAGCGATGGAGACCCTGATCCAAAGGCTGGAAAGCGGGAAGGGCGTGCAGTCATGAAAACCCGCACCCACGCCCTGGCCGGCGCACTCGCGCTGCTGGCCGTCGCCACGTTCTGGACCTCGACCCTGGTGGCCGAGCTGTTCCTCTCCGGCGCCGCGGTGGCGCGCGTCAAGGCCGGCATCCTGTACGGCATGCTTCTGCTCGTCCCGGCGCTCATCGTGGCGGGAGGCAGCGGCTTTTCTCTGGCGAGCGGGCGCAGCGGCGCGCTGCTGGCGGCGAAGAAGCAGCGCATGCCCTTCATCGCCGCCAACGGTCTGCTGGTCCTGCTGCCGGCGGCCATTTTCCTGCAGGGCCGCGCGGCGGACGGCGCGTTCGACGCTGTCTTTTACGCCGTGCAGGCGATCGAGCTGCTGGCCGGTGCCGTCAACCTGTCGCTGCTGGGCCTCAATTTGCGCGACGGCCTGCGCCTACGCGCCCAGTAATTCCTTCAGCACGTAGGGCAGGATGCCGCCGTAGCGGTAGTACTCGATCTCGATCGGCGTGTCGATGCGGGCGAGCAGCGCGACTTCCTCGCTGCGGCCGTCTGCGCGGTGGATCGTCAGTTTCAGCGTCTGCTGCGGCCGGAGGTCTTCGCCGATGCCGCTCACGTCGAAGGTCTCGTCGCCCTTCAGGTGCAGCGTGTCGATGCTGTCGCGCGCCAGGAACTGCAGCGGCAGCACGCCCATGCCGACCAGGTTGGCGCGGTGGATGCGCTCGAAGCTCCTCGCCACCACGGCCCGGACGCCGAGCAGCTGGGTGCCCTTGGCGGCCCAGTCGCGCGAGGAACCGGTGCCGTATTCCTCGCCGGCGAGGATGATCGAGGGCAAGCCGCGGCGCTGATATTCCATGCCGGCCTCGAACACCGTCGCCTGGCGGCCGTCGAGCAGGGTGTAGCCGCCTTCGATGCGCGTGCCGTCCTCGCGCGGCGCGAGCATGAGGTTGCGCACACGCACATTGGCGAAGGTGCCGCGCACCATCACCTCGTGATTGCCGCGGCGCGAGCCGTAGGAGTTGAAGTCGGCCGGCGCCACGCCGTGCCCGGCGAGCCACTGCCCCGCCGGCGTCGAGGCCTTGAAGGAGCCGGCCGGGGAGATGTGGTCGGTCGTCACCGAGTCGCCCAGCAGCAGCAGCGGCCGCGCGCCGCGGATGTCGGAGAGCGGCCGCGCGCCGAGGTCGTCCATGTGGTGCACATGGTCGAAGAAGGGCGGCCGCGCGATGTAGGTCGACTCCGGCCAGGCATAGACGCGGCCGGCCGGCGCGGGGATGGCGTTCCACAGATCCTGGTCGCGCGTCAGGTCGGCGTAGAGCTGGCGGTAGGTCTTCGCGTCGAGCGCCAGGCTCATGCAGGACTCGATTTCGGCGCCCGAGGGCCAGATGTCGCCGATCCAGATGTCCTCGCCGCGCGCGTTCCTGCCGACCGGCTCGCTCATGAGGTCCTTCAGCATGCTGCCGGCCAGGGCATAGGCCACCACCAGCGGCGGCGAGGCCAGGTAGTTGGCGTGCAGCAGGGGGTGGATGCGCGCCTCGAAGTTGCGGTTGCCGGAGAGCACCGCAGCGCAGACGAGGTCGTGCTCGCCGATCGCCTCCTCGATGGCCGGCGCCAGCGGGCCGGAGTTGCCGATGCAGGTGGTGCAGCCGTAGGCGGCCAGGCTGAAGCCGAGCTTTTCCAGATACGGCAGCAGGCCGGCGCGCGTCAGGTACTCGGTGACGACGCGCGAGCCGGGGGCCAGCGAAGTCTTGATGTGCGGGGCCACCTTGAGGCCGTGCTCGACCGCCTTCTTCGCCAGCAGGCCGGCAGCGATCATCACGTTCGGGTTGGAGGTGTTGGTGCAGGAGGTGATGGCGGCGATCAGCACGTCGCCGTGGCCGATGTCCTGCCCCTCGCGCGTCCTGAATCGCCGTGCCAGGGCGGCTGACTTTCTGCCGAAACCGTTCTGCTCGACCGGCTGGCTGAAGAGCGTCGAGAAGGACTGTCTGACGGCGCCGATCTCGATGCGATCCTGCGGTCGCTTCGGCCCGGCCAGCGAGGGCGCGACCGTGGCGAGATCGAGCGCCAGCGTGCGGCTGTAGTCGATCTCGCCGCGGCCGGGCATGCCGAACAGGCCCTGGGCGCGGAAATAGTATTCGAAGGCGCCGATCTCCTCCTCGCTGCGGCCGGTGCCGCGCAGGTAGGCGACGGTCTGCCCATCCACCGGGAAGAAGCCCATGGTGGCGCCGTACTCGGGCGCCATGTTGGCGATGGTGGCGCGGTCGGTGAGCGTCAGGCTGGCGGCACCCGCGCCGAAGAACTCGACGAACTTGCCCACCACCTTCTCGCGGCGCAGCAGCTCGGTCAGCGTCAGCACCAGGTCGGTGGCGGTGACGCCCTCGCGCAGCCTGCCCGTCAGCTCCACGCCGACGACGTCGGGCGTGAGGAAATATACCGGCTGGCCGAGCATGCCGGCCTCGGCCTCGATGCCGCCGACGCCCCAGCCGACCACGCCG
>CAYYXS010000010.1:0-109398 GCA_964475635.1 uncultured Rhodocyclaceae bacterium | reverse complement strand
TCACGCGGGTGGCACGCGAGGTCGGCACTGAGGGCAAACTGGGCGGACAGGCCACAGTGGCCGGCGTCTCCGGCACCTGGAAGGACCTCACCGATTCCGTGAACGGCATGGCGGCCAACCTCACCGGACAGGTGAGGAACATCGCCGACGTCACCACCGCGGTGGCGAGGGGCGACCTCACGCGCAAGATCACGGCGGAGGCCAAGGGCGAGATCCTGGAACTCAAGAACACCATCAACATCATGGTCGACCAGCTCTCCACCTTCGCCGACGAAGTCACGCGGGTGGCGCGCGAGGTCGGCACCGAGGGCAAACTGGGCGGACAGGCCACGGTGGCGGGCGTCTCCGGCACCTGGAAGGACCTCACCGACAACGTCAATGCCATGGCCGGCAACCTTACCGTCCAGTTGCGCGACGTGTCGAAGGTGGCCACCGCCATCGCCAAGGGCGACCTGAGCCAGAAGATCACGGTCGATGTGAAGGGCGAGATCCTGCAAATCAAGGACACCATCAACATCATGGTCGACCAGCTCTCCACCTTCGCCGACGAGGTCACAAGGGTGGCGCGCGAGGTCGGCACCGAGGGCAAACTGGGTGGACAGGCCACGGTGGCGGGCGTCTCCGGCACCTGGAAGGATCTCACCGATTCCGTGAACGGCATGGCGGCCAACCTCACCAGCCAAGTGCGCAACATCGCCGAAGTGACCATCGCCGTGGCCAACGGCGACCTCGGCCGCAAGATCACGGTCGACGTGCGCGGCGAGTTCCTGCAGCTCAAGGACACCATGAACACCATGGTGGAGCAGCTGCGCTCCTTTGCTTCCGAAGTGACGCGGGTGGCGCGCGAAGTCGGCGTCGAGGGCAAGCTGGGCGGCCAGGCCTACGTCACCGGCGTGGCCGGCACCTGGAAGGACCTCACCGACAGCGTGAACATGATGGCCTCCAACCTCACCAGCCAGGTGCGCAACATCGCCCAGGTCACCACCGCGGTGGCCAACGGCGACCTGTCGAAGAAGATCACGGTGGATGTGCGCGGCGAGATCCTCGAACTGAAGAACACCGTCAACGTCATGGTCGACCAGCTCAACAGCTTCGCCGCGGAAGTCACGCGGGTGGCGCGCGAGGTCGGCACCGAGGGCAAGCTCGGCGGCCAGGGCGCGGTGCGCGGCGTCTCCGGCACCTGGAAGGACCTCACCGACAACGTCAACTTCATGGCCGCCAACCTCACCAACCAGGTGCGCGGCATCGCCAAGGTGGTGACGGCGGTGGCCAACGGCGACCTGAAGAAGAAGCTCACCGTGGAGGCCAAGGGCGAAATCGCCGAGCTGGCCGACACCATCAACAACATGACCGACACCCTGGCGCTGTTCGCCGACCAGGTCACCAGCGTGGCGCGCGAAGTCGGCGTCGAGGGCAAGCTCGGCGGTCAGGCCAACGTGCCGGGCGCTGCCGGCACCTGGAAGGACCTCACCGACAACGTCAACGGCCTGGCCGCCAACCTCACCAACCAGGTGCGCGCCATTGCCGAGGTCGCCACGGCGGTGACCAAGGGCGACCTCACGCGCAACGTCCAGGTGGAGGCCAAGGGCGAGGTGGCGGAACTCAAGGACAACGTCAACGAGATGATCCGCAACCTGCGCGAGACGACGCGGCAGAACTCCGAGCAGGACTGGCTGAAGACCAACGTTGCCAAGTTCACCCGGCTGCTGCAGGGCCAGCGCGACCTGGTGGCGGTGGCCAAGATGGTGCTCTCGGAACTCGCCCCGCTCATCAACGGCCAGCACGGCGTGTTCTACATGATGGACGAGACGCAGCCGGACAACCCGCACCTGAAGCTGCTCTCCGCCTACGCCTATGCCGAGCGCAAGAACCTCGCCAACGAGTGGAAGATCGGCGAAGGCATCGTCGGCCAGTGCGCCTTCGAGAAGCAGCGCATCATGCTCACCAACGTGCCCTCCGACTACATCGAGATCACCTCCGGCCTGGGCGCGGCCAAGCCGCTCAACATCATCGTCCTGCCGATCATCTTCGAGGGCAAGGTCAAGGCCGTCATCGAGATCGCCTCGTTCATCCTGTTCAGCCAGGTCAACCAGACCTTCCTCGACCAGCTCTCCGAATCCATCGGCATCGTGCTCAACACCATCGAGGCCAACATGCGCACCGAGGAGCTGCTCAAGCAGTCGCAGTCCCTGGCGCAGGAGCTGGGCAGCCAGCAGGAGGAGCTGCGCCAGACCAACGAGGAGCTGGAAGAGAAGGCGCGCCTGCTCGAAGAGCAGAAGGTCGAGGTCGAGCGCAAGAACCGCGAGGTCGAGACCGCCAAGGGCGCGCTGGAGGAAAAGGCCGAACAGCTCGCCCTCACCTCGAAATACAAGTCCGAGTTCCTCTCCAACATGAGCCACGAGCTGAGGACGCCCTTGAACAGCCTGCTGATCCTCGCCCAGCAGCTCGCCGAGAACCCGGCCGGCAACCTCGATCCCAAGCAGGTGGATTACGCCAGGACCATCCAGGGCTCGGGCAAGGACCTGCTGGCCCTGATCAACGAGATCCTCGACCTGTCGAAGATCGAGTCGGGCACCGTCACCCTGGACATCGAGGACGTCTCGTTCGCCGGCGTGCGCGACCAGCTCGACCGCACCTTCCGCCATGTCGCCGAGAACCGCGGCCTGAATTTCGCCGTCGAGCTGTCGCCGAGCCTGCCCGACAGCATCGCCACCGACGAGAAGCGCCTGATGCAGGTGCTGAAGAACCTGCTCTCCAACTCCTTCAAGTTCACCGAGAAGGGCCGCGTCGGCGTGCGCATCGCACCGGTCGAGTCGGGCTGGAGCATCGACCACGCCGCGCTCAACCAGGCCGCATCGGTGGTCGGCTTCTATGTCACCGACACCGGCATCGGCGTGGCGGCGGACAAGCAGAAGATCATCTTCGAGGCCTTCCAGCAGGCCGACACCGGCACCGCGCGCAAGTATGGCGGCACCGGCCTCGGGCTGTCGATCAGCCGCGAAATCGCGCGGCTCCTGGGCGGCGAGCTGCGCCTGATTTCCAGCGAACCGGGCAAGGGCTCGACCTTCGTCTTCTTCCTGCCGGTCGCCGCGCCCGAGCGGAAAGTCAGTGGCGGCGGCACGGCGCCGCGCGGCAATCCGTCAGAGGGCGGCGCGCCGAAAGGCGGCGGCGAGGCCGCCGGCGGGCTGCGCCGCGCCGACCGCATCGCCGAGGCGCTGGCGCAGACGCCGAAGCAGAGCGAGGCGCCCCCCGACAGCGGAGGAAAACCCGACCCAAAAACCGCCGCGGTCGCCGATGACCGGGCCGAGGCCAAGGCCGGCGACCGCGTGCTGCTGATCGTCGAGGACGACCTCAAGTTCGCCGCCATCCTCCTGCAGGCGGCGCGCGACAAGGGCTTCAAGGGCATCGTCGCGGAGCGCGGCGGCGAGGCGCTCCAGCTCGCCGCGGAATTCAGGCCGACCGCCATCACCCTAGACATCAAGCTGCCCGACATGGACGGCTGGGTGGTGCTGGAGAAGTTGAAGCGCAATCCCGAGACGCGCCACATCCCGGTGGAGATCATCACCGTCGAGGACAACCGGCCGCGCGGGCTGCGCTTCGGCGCCTTCGAGTACCTGGTCAAGCCGGTCACCGCCGAGGCGATCCAGAAAGCCCTGGCCGACGTGCGCAAGTTCGCCGAGCTGGAGGTGAAGGACCTGCTGGTGGCCGACGGCGACGAGGCGCACCGCAAGAACGTGGTGGGCCTGATCGGCAACGGCGACGTGCGCGTGAAGACCGCCGCCACCGGCAAGGACGCCCTGGCGGCGCTGAAGAAGAAGCGCTACGACTGCATGGTGCTCGACCTCAAGCTGCCCGACATGGGCGCCGCCGAGCTGATCCAGGCGATCCAGGCCGGCGAGCTCACGCGCGACGTGCCGGTGATCGTCTACGGCCTCGACGAGCTGCCGAAGAAGGAGCAAGAGCGCGTCAAGGCGCTGGCCATGAAGGGCATCGTCAAGGAGGTCGGCACGCCGGAGCGGCTGCTCGACGAGACGGCGCTGTTCCTGCACCGCGTCGTCTCAAAACTGCCGCCCGACCGGCGCAAGATGATCGAGCAGCTCTACAGCGGCGGCGACTCGCTGGCCGGCAGGAAGGTGCTGGTGGTCGACGACGATGTGCGCAACATTTTCGCGCTGACCGCCGCGCTGGAGCGGAACGGCATGTCGGTGGTCTCGGCCGAAAACGGCAAGGCCGCCATCGAGGCGCTGAAGAAGAACCCGGACACCGACATCGTCCTGATGGACATCATGATGCCGGAAATGGACGGCTACGAGACGATGCGCCGCATTCGCGCCAGCAAGAAATTCGAGTCCCTGCCGATGATCGCGCTGACCGCCAAGGCGATGAAGGGCGACCGCGAGAAATGCATCGAGGCGGGCGCCTCGGACTACGTCTCCAAGCCGGTGGACGTCGAGCAGCTGCTGTCGCTGATGCGGGTGTGGCTGTACAGGTGAAGCAATGTCATCCGCGCGACCACGTCATTCCGGCGCGGGCCCATTGGCTCGTCATTCCGGCGCAGCGCATCGGACGATGTCGTCGTACAAATCCCGCCACAGCGGGTTCGCAGACTCGATCAGGTCGATCTTCCAGGCTCGGCGCCATTCCTTGACGGCCTTTTCGCGGCCGATGGCCGACTCCATCGTCGCATGCAGCTCGAACCAGACCAGGTCATGAACGGCATATTTCTTCGTAAACCCGTCCGCCAGGTTCTCCTTGTGCTGCCAGACGCGCTGGACAAGGTTGGAGGTCACGCCCGTGTAGAGCGTGCCATTTCTGCGACTGGCGAGGATGTAGACGCAGGGCTGTTTCATCGGCGCAGATTACCGGATTCCGGCGCAAACCGTGAATTGACTCGTCATTCCGGCGCAAGCCGGAATCCAGAGCGGCCGCAAACCCTGGGCCCCGGCGTTCGCCGGGGCGACGAGGGGCGGCAATAAGCCATGCCGTCCCCCGCCCGCAACGGCAAGCCGGACGACACCGAGCACATTGAGGCCATCGAGATGCCGCTGCTGCTCGAGGCCATGGCTCAGCGCTATGGCTACGACTTCCGCGATTACGCGCCGGCCTCGCTCAGGCGGCGCATCCACCGCGCCATGAAGGAATGCGGCGCGCCGACCATGTCGGCCTTCCAGGACCGCATCCTGCACGATGCGGCCTGCATGGCCGACTTCCTCGACAGCGTCTCGGTCGATGTCACCGCGATGTTCCGCGACCCCGGCTTCTACCGGGCGCTGCGCGAGAAAGTGCTGCCGGGGCTCGCCGCCCTGCCGCACCTGCGCATCTGGCACGCCGGCTGCGCCGGCGGCGAGGAGGTCTATTCGATGGCCATCCTACTGCACGAGGAAGGCCTGCTGGCGCGCGCCCAGCTCTACGCCACCGACATCAACCCGCGCATGCTGGCGCGCGGCAAGGAAGCCATTTTCCCCATCCGCCACATGCAGGAGTACACGGCCAACTACCTGAAGGCCGGCGGCAAGCGGGCCTTCTCCGACTATTACACCGCCAAGCACGAGAGCGTCATCCTCGCCGAGCCGCTGCGACGCAACATCGTCTGGGCCGAGCACAGCCTGGTGTCTGACAGTTCCTTCAACGAATTCCAGATCGTGCTTTGCCGCAACGTGATGATCTATTTCAACCGCAAGCTGCAGGCGCGCGTGCACAAGCTGCTCTACGACAGCCTGATGAGCGGCGGCACGCTCGGCCTGGGCCGCGGCGAGTCGCTGCAGTTCACGCCGTACGAGGCGTATTACGAGGCGACGGACCGGGATGAGCGGCTGTACAGGAAGGTGAAGTGATATGTCGATCGGAAGGTCTCCCCATTTGAAAAAATGGGATTTAAAGCGGTGGGCAGTTTGCCGGCGTCCGTTAAATCCCCCCCGGCCCCCCTTTTGCAAAGGGGGGTGTTTTAGGGGCTATACATAAATCATGACCCCCGCCCTCGTCGTCATCGGCGCCTCGCTCGGCGGCCTGCAGGCCCTGCGGGCGGTGCTGGCGGCGCTGCCGAAGGGCTACCGGCTGCCGGTAGCCGTAGTGCAGCACCGCACGCCGGAGGCGGGCGACTCGCTGGCGGTGGTGCTGCAGGAATCCACCCCGCTGACGGTGCGGGAGGCGGCGGACAAACTGCCGGTCGAGGCCGGAAACGTGTACCTGGCGCCTTCCGGCTACCACCTGCTGGTGGAAGGCGACCATTTCGCGCTGTCGACCGAGGAGCCGGTGCTCTTTGCCCAGCCCTCCATCGACGTGCTGTTCGAGTCGGCGGCCGAAAGCTGGGGAGCGCGCGCGGTCGGCGTGGTGCTGACCGGCACCGGCCGCGACGGCGCCGCCGGCGCGGCGGCGATCCAGCGCGCCGGCGGCAGGGTGGTGGTCGAATCGCCGGCCACCGCGCAGGAAGGCGAAATGCCGCAGGGCGCCCTCGATGCGACGAGCAACGCGATGCAATTGCCGCTGGAGAAGATCGGGCCGCATCTGGCGGGGCTGGGGAAGTGAAGTAGAAAGGAAACCGGACATGGAACTGCCGATCATCGAAATCCCGGCGCTGGCCGGTGCGGACGGCGCGCCGGTTCTGGAGGTGCCGGAGGGCGAGCGCGCCTCGGTGCTGGTGGTGGATGACAATCCGGCGAAGCTGGCCTCGCTCGCCGCCATCGTCGCCGAGATGGGGCTGGAAGTGGTGGCGGCGTCCTCCGGCCGCGAGGCGCTGCGCCAGCTGCTTGTGCGCGACTTCGCCCTGATCCTGCTCGACGTGATGATGCCCACGCTCGACGGCTACGAAACGGCGCAGCTCATCCACAGCCGGCCGCGCTCGGCCTGGACGCCGATCATCTTCATCACCGCCGAGGCGCACAGCGAGACCGACCGCTACAAGGCCTACGCCCACGGCGCAGTGGACTGGATCTACTCGCCCATCGTGCCGGAAATCCTGCAGGCCAAGGTGCGCGTGTTCGCCAACCTGTTCTACCTCGCCCGCATCGCCCGCCGCCAGGCCGAGGCGCTGCAGCGGCAGGGCGCGGAAATCCTGCGCCAGAACGCGCAGCTCGAGGAGGCCTCGCGCATGAAGTCCGATTTTCTCGCCAGCATGAGCCACGAGCTGAGGACGCCGCTGAACGCCATCATCGGCTTCTCCGAGCTGCTGCACGACGGCCTGCTGGGTCCGCTCACGGCGGAGCAGAAGGAATCCGTCGGCGACATCCGCAACTCCGGCCAGCACCTGCTCTCGCTCATCAACGACATCCTCGACCTGTCGAAGGTCGAGGCCGGCCAGATGGTGCTCGATCCGGAGCCCTTCTGCGTGAAGGACATGCTCGACGCCTGCCTCAGCATCGTCAGGGAAAGGGCGCTCCGGCACGGCATCGTCCTCGAACTGGAAGCGGACCAGCGCCTCGGCGACATCGTCGCGGACATCCGCAAGGCCAAGCAGATCCTCTACAACCTGCTCTCCAACGCGGTGAAGTTCACCCCCGACGGCGGCAAGGTGCGCCTCGTCGCGCGCCGCGTCGGCCGCGAGGCGGTGAAGATCGAGCCGCCGGAAGGCATGGCGGCGCGCGCGCTGCCGCTGCCGCCTGGCGGCTACGCGGAATTCCTCGAGATCGCCGTCTGCGACAACGGCATCGGCATCGGGGAGGCCGACCTGGGCCGCCTGTTCCAGGCCTTCCTGCAGCTCGATTCCTCGCTGGCCCGCCGCTACGAGGGCACCGGCCTCGGCCTCGCCCTGGTGCGCAAACTGTGCGCCCTGCACGGTGGCACCGTCGGCGTGGTCAGCGCCCCGGGCAAGGGCGCCTGCTTCATCGTCTGGCTGCCGTGGCGGGCCGCTTCACTCCCCTCTCCCCTCGAGGAAGAGGGAGTGTCCTCTCCCCTCTCCCCCAGTGGGAGAGGGGTCGGGGGAGAGGGGGAACAGGCCCCCGCCCCCTCTCCCCCTGCCCCTCCCCCACGAGGGGGGAGGGGAGAAGATGCGCCCTCTCCCATCGAGGGAGAGGGAGAAAAGCAGCCCCTCGCCCTGGTCATCGAGGACGACGAAAAGGCCGCGCAGATCCTGCGCCTCATCCTGGAGAACCAGGGCTTTCGCGTCGCCTGGGCGGCCGACGGCGAGCGCGGTCTGGCGCTGGCCGCCGCCGAGAGACCCGCGTTGATCAGCCTCGACCTCCTGTTGCCCGGCCTGGGCGGCTGGGAGGCCCTGCAGCGCATCAGGACCGAGCCGCGCCTGGCCGGCGTGCCGGTGGTGATCTGCTCGGTGGTTGCCGACCAGGAGCGCGGCTATGCCCTCGGCGCCGCCCGCGTGCTGCAGAAGCCGGTTTCGCGCGCCACGCTGATCGACGCGCTCACCGGGCTCGGCTTCGGCTGCAACGGAAGGAAAGAGTTCACCGTGCTGGTGGTCGACGACAATCCGCAGGCCGTCGATCTGGTGGCGAAGAACCTCTCCGGCAGCGGCGCCGAGGTGGTGCGCGCCTACGGCGGGCGCGAGGCCATCGCCACGGCGCTGCAGATGCTGCCCGACCTGGTGGTGCTCGACCTGATGATGCCCAATGTGAATGGTTTCGACGTGGTCGAGGCGCTGAAATCGCGGCCGGAAACCGCCGGCGTGCCGATCCTGATCCTCACCGCCAAGGAGATCACGGCGACAGACCGCAGGCGGCTCAACGGCTACGTGGAGAAGATCGTGCAGAAGGGCAAATTCAACACGGAAGACTTCCTGCGCGAGGTGAAGCGGGCGATGGGGAAGAAGAAGGAGGAGGAGTGATTAGCAGGTCTCCCTCTTTGAAAAAGGGGGAACAAGGGGGATTTTTTGCGGTGGTCAGTGCATCGGCTGCTGCCAAATCCCCCCCGGCCCCCCTTTTGCAAAGGGGGGGGACGAGGGTTCCATGACCGACAAACCCAAAGTCCTCATCGTCGACGACACCCCCAGCAACCGCCGGCTGTACGGCCTCATCGTGGCCGATGCCGGGGCGGAGCCGGTCGCGGCGGCCAGCGGCGAGGAGGCGCTCGCCCTCGCCGCCGCGCAGGATTTCGCCATGATCCTGCTCGACGTCTCGCTGCCGGGCCTGGACGGCTTCGCCACCGCCGAGCGTCTGCGCGCGCTGCCGGGCGCGGGCGCCACGCCGATCGTCTTCGTCTCGGCGGTGTTTACCGGCGACTCGCACCGCCTGCGGGGCTTCGAGAGCGGCGCGGTGGATTACCTCACCGTGCCGGTGGTGCCCGAATTCCTGCGCGCCAAGGTGCGCGTCTTCATCCGGCTCCATGAGGCGCTGCGCCAGCGCGACGATTTCGGCCGCCTGATGGAACGGCAGAACCGCGAGCTGCGCGCGGCCTACGACGAGCTGGAATCCTTCAGCTATGCCGCCGCCCACGACCTGCGCGCGCCGCTGCGCGCCATCAACGGCTACGCCGAGATGGTGCGGGAGGACTGCGCCGCGGCGATCGACGCGGAGAGCCGGCAGCACCTCGACCGCATCGCCGTCGCCGCCGAGCGCATGGGCACGCTCATCGACGACCTGCTGGAGCTCTCCAGGATCACGCGCAGCCCGCTGCGGCGCAGCCAGGTCGACCTCACCGCCCTGGCGCGCGAGGCGGCCGCCGAACTGCAGGCGGGCAACCCCGGGCGCAGGGTCGGGTGGCACATCGCCGAAGGCATGGCGGCGCGGGCCGATCCGGCGCTGCTGCGCATCGTCCTCGGCAACCTGCTCGGCAACGCCTGGAAATACACGGCAAAGACGAAAAGACCGCGCATCGAGCTGGCCGTCGCCGCCGTATCGCCGGAGCTGACTTTCGTCGTGCGCGACAACGGCGCCGGCTTCGACGCGGCGCAGGCGGCGGACAAGATCTTCAAGCCCTTCCAGCGCTTCCACAACGCCGAGGAATACGCCGGCACCGGCATCGGCCTGGCCATCGTCGCCCGCATCGTCGCCCGCCACGGCGGCCGCATCCGCGCCGAATCGCTGAAGGGCAAGGGCGCGGCGTTCTTCTTCACGCTGGGGGACGGAAAGGCATGAGCGCGGGCTGCGATTTCCCCCTCTCCCCTCGCGGGAGAGGGGGGACAGCCGCAAAAGTCAGTCTGCGCAATACGGCGGGGAGCGCACCCGATCGCGCATCACGCCGCTTCCCGATTGTGACAAACCTCGGCACATGACCGAACGTCCCACCGAAGCCGTCATTCCGGCGAACCCCGTATCGTGGTACGGGGCAGGCGCCGGAATCCAGAACGGCCGCAAACCCTGGGCCCCGGCCTGCGCCGGGGCGACGAGCGCTCCGTCATTCCGGGGCCGCCCGAAGGTGGAACCCGGAATCCAGGGCTTTTCAACGGCAGCTCTGGATTCCGGGTCGCCCCCCGCTTTCGCGGGGGTTGCCCGGAATGACGAAGCTGAGGTTTGTCACTCACCAGGTCCGCCCATTGCTTTTCGTCCCCGGTAATCCGCGGAACACTCCCCCCTCTCCCCGGCCCTCCCGGTTTTCTCCCTCCCCCCCTCGTGGGAGAGGGGCCGGGGGAGCGGGGGAACAGCTTGATCCTTGTCAAAGCAACGACATATGACGAGTGTATGGTAAGCCCTCAACAACAAGAATCCGAGCGCCGCCCGTGAGCATCCGCCTGCGCGTCTCTCTGCTCGTTCTGCTGGCCAGCCTGCCGGCCCTGGGCCTTCTCGTGCTGCATGTCTTCAGTCACCGCGCCGACGAGATCGCCGAGGCGAAGCAGGAACTTGCCGCGCTGGCCGGCTATGCCGCGCAGGACCTCGACGAGGCGATCGGCGGCGCCCTGCAGCTTGCCGCCGGCGTTGCGCGCACGCGCGAGCTGCAGCGGCCCGAGCCGGCGGCGTGCTCGGCCTTCCTCGCCGGCGTGCGCATGGAATTCCCCCAGTACACCACGCTGTCCACATATACGGCCGACGGCGACGTCCAGTGCGACGGGCTGCAGAGCGGCAGGCGGATCAACATTGCCGACCGCGCCTATTTCCGTCGCGCGCGCGAGACGGGCAGCGCCGTGGTGGGCGAACCGGTCTTCGGTCGCGTCACCGGCACCGGCATCGTCCCGGTGCTGTATCCGGTGCGCGACGCCGGCGGCCGGCCGCAATCCTTCCTGCTCGTCTCCCTCGATCTGGCGCGCTTCGCGCAGAAGTTCGCCGAAGCCCGGCATGCGCACGAGGCGGCGTTCGTGCTGTGGGACCGCCACGGCACCATCATGGCGCGCCACCCGCACGACACGATGCTGGTCGGCAAGTCCTTCCCCGACAGCCCGGTGGACCGCTTCGTCGCCGCAGCGCGCAACGGCGGCACGACGGAGGCGGCCGGCGCCGACGGCGTGCCGCGCATCTGGGCGGTCGCCGGCCTGCCGCAATCGCGCGGCACCGGCCTGAGCGTCGGCATCGGCTATACGCGCACCGCCCTGCTCGCGGCCGCCGACCGCGGCCTGGCCGAGGCCTTCGCCGGCCTCGGCGGCCTGACCCTGCTGCTGCTCGCCGCCGCTTGGCTGCTGGGCGAGGCGACCATCGGCCGGCCGGCGGCGCGCATCATGGCGGCCACGGCGCGCTTGCGCGCCGGCGACCTTGCCGCCCGCATCGGCGAACCCTACCCGCAAGGCGAAATCGGCACCCTGATGCGCGCCCTCGACGGCACCGCCGGCGAGATCGAGTCGCAGCAGAAGGAAATCCGCGCGCTCAACGCCACGCTGGAGAGCCGCGTCGCCGAGCGCACGGCGATGGTCGAGGAAAGATCCGCCGAAATCATGCGCAAGAACGCCCAGCTCGATCAGGCCAGCCGCCTGAAGAGCGAGTTCCTTGCCAGCATGAGCCACGAGCTGCGGACGCCGCTGAACGCCATCATCGGCTTCTCCGAGCTGCTGCGCGACGGCCTGGTGGGGCATCTGTCGGCGGCGCAGAAAAGCGCCGTCGGCGACATCCACAACGCCGGCCGGCACCTGCTCTCGCTCATCAACGACGTGCTCGACCTCTCGAAGATCGAGGCCGGGTACATGCGGCTGGAACCGGACGAAGTGGATGTGCGCGAGCTGCTCGACGGCTCGCAGTTCATCGTCAGGGAGAAGGCGGCCGTGCATGGCATCCGCCTGAAGCTCGAAGCGCCGGACGACATCGGCTCGATCCTCGCCGATCCGCGCAAGGCCAAGCAGATCCTCTTCAACCTGCTCTCCAACGCGGTGAAGTTCACCCCCGACGGGGGCAGCGTGACGCTGGCGGCGCGCCGGGTGTCCGGCGACGAGGTGGCGCGCGCCGGTGCCTGGGGACGCACGCTGGCGCCCGCCGGCGTGCCGGCAGGGCACTACCTGGAAGTGGCGGTGACGGACACCGGCCCCGGCATGACGGCGGAAGACCTGCAGCGCCTGTTCGAGCCCTTCGTGCAGCTCGACGCGGGTCCGGCCAGGCGAGTCGAGGGCACCGGCCTCGGCCTGGCCATGGTGCGGCGCCTGGCCGAACTGCACGGCGGCACGGTGGCGGTGAGGAGCGCATTGGGAGAAGGCAGCACGTTTGCGGTGTGGCTGCCGGTGGGAGGAGTCGAGGCCCGTGCCGTGCCGACGGAAGAACATCCGTCATTCCCGCTAAAGCGGGAGTCCAGCGACCTGCAACGCACGCCCGTGGATTCCCGCTCCCCGCTTCAAGCATACGGGGACAAGCTTCGCGGGAATGGCGAAACGAGCGGCATCCGGGCCGCAGCCCCCCTCACCCCCGCCCCCTTGATGAGTAAGGCGCCCTTCGCCCTCGTCGTCGAGGACGACCCCGCCGCTGCGGAATTCATCCGGCGCGTGCTGGAGGGCGAAGGCCTGGAAGTCAGTGTCGTGGGCACGGCGGAGCGGGCGCTCGACCTGCTCGACGCGCACAGGCCGGCGCTGGTGACGCTCGACATCCTGCTGCCCGGCACCGACGGCTGGGCCTTCCTCGGGCGCATGAAGCGCTCGCCGCAGCTGCGCGACGTGCCGGTGATCGTGCTGTCCATCGTCGCCGACGCCACGCGCGGCTTCGCCCTGGGCGCCGCCGACGTGCTGCAGAAGCCGGTCGGGCGCGAGGAGCTGCTGGAAGCGCTGGAGAAGGTCGGCATTCGCCGCGCCAGCGGCAGGGCGCGCGTGCTGATCGCCGACGACGACCCGCGCGCCGTGGACATCCTCGCCGCCTATCTGCCGGCGAAGGACTACGAGGTGCTGCGCGCCCATGGCGGCCGCGAGGCGATCGATCTCGCCCGCCGCGAAAAACCCGACCTGATCCTGCTCGACCTGCTGATGCCGGAAGTGTCCGGCTTCGACGTGGTGAGGGAACTCGACGGCTGGAGCGAGACCGCCACCATCCCGATCGTCGTGGTGACGGCGAAGCTGCTCGAAGCCGCCGACCGTGCGGCGTTCAACGGCCGCGTGCGCAGCATCGTCGAGAAGGCCGGCCTCGACAGCCGCATGCTGGTGAGCGAAGCGCGCCGCGCCCTGGCGTCGCGGCATCGTGAGCGCGCGCAGGACGCGCCATGAGCGGCCGGCGCGTCCTCGTCGTCGAGGACAATCCCCTCAACATGCAGCTGATGGCGGCCATTCTGGACAGCGCCGGCTACGCCGTGCTGCAGGCCGACAACGCCGAGGACGGCCTGGAGGCGGCGCGGCGCGAGCGGCCGGCGCTGGTCTTCATGGACATCCAGCTGCCGCGCATGGACGGCCTGGAGGCGACCCGCCTGCTCAAGGCGGATGCATCGACCCGCGCCATACCGGTCGTCGCCGTCACCGCCTACGCCATGAAGGGCGACCGCGAACGCATCCTCGCCGCCGGCTGCGACGACTACATCGCCAAGCCGGTGAGCTACAAGCTGGTGCTGGAGGTGGCGGCGCGGCTGGCAGGGTAGGGAGCAAACCCCGCCCTTGTTCCCCCCTTTGAAAAAGGGGGAGACCGGCCTCACGGCTCAAGCACAAGAATCGCGCGGAAGTCGTTGACGTTGGTGCGCGTCGGGCCGGTGACGACAAGATCGCCGAGCGCGGCAAAGAAGCCGTAGCCGTCGTTGTCGGCGAGGCGGGCGCGGGCATCGAGGCCGGCGGCGCGGGCGCGGGCCAGGGTGTCGGGCGCGACGACTGCGCCGGCGTTGTCTTCCGAACCGTCGATGCCGTCGGTGTCGCAAGCGATGGCATGGATGCCTGCCGCCCCGTCGAGCGCGAGGGCCAGTGCCAGCAGGAACTCGGCGTTGCGCCCGCCGCGCCCCCTGCCCTTCACCGTCACGGTGGTCTCGCCGCCGGAGAGCAGCACGCAGGGCGGGGCGAGCGGCGCGCCGTGGCGGCGGCAGGCGAGCGCGATGCCGGCCATCACCTTCGCCGCCTCGCGCGCCTCGCCCTCGATGGCGTCGCCGAGGACGAGCGGCGCCACCCCCGCCGCGCGCGCCACCCCGGCGGCGGCGGCGAGCGCATCCTGCGCCGTGGCGATGAGGCGCGTCTCGCTGTGCGCCAGGCGCAGGTCGCCGGGCTTGGGCGTCTCGCTGACGCCCGATTCGAGCACCGCGCGGACGGCGCCCGGCATCCCGATGCGGTAGCGTTCCAGGATGGCCAGCGCCTCTTCGCAGGTGCCGGGATCGGCCACGGTGGGGCCGGAGGCGATGGTGGCCGGATCGTCGCCGGGCACGTCGGAGATGGCCAGCGTCAGCGTGCGCGCCGGATAGGCCGCGGCGGCCAGCCGGCCGCCCTTGATGGCGGAGAGGTGCTTCCTGACGCAATTCATCTCGGCGATCGAGGCGCCGCTGGCAAGCAGCGCGCGATTCACCTGCTGCTTGTCGGCGAGCGTGAGGCCCTCCCAGGGCAGGGCGAGGAGCGCCGAGCCGCCGCCGGAAATCAGCGCCAGCACCAGATCGTCGGAAGTCAGTCCCCGCAGCACGGCGAGGATGCGCCCGGCAGCCTCGCGCCCGGCCGCATCCGGCACCGGATGCGCTGCCTCGACCACCTCGATGCGCTCGCAGGCCAGGCCATGGCCGTAGCGCGTCACCACCAGCCCGGACAGCTCGCCTGTCCAGTGCGCCTCCACCGCCCGCGCCATCGCCGCGGCGGCCTTGCCCGCACCGACCGCCACGGTGCGGCCGGCCGGCGCCGGCGGCAGGTGCGGCGGGACGCAAACGGCCGGATCGGCGGCGCGCACGGCAGCGGCAAAGAGGTTTTCCAGGAAGGGGCGGGGGTGCCGTGTCATGTGCGGCCCTCAAGTTTTGCCATGGATGGCCGTTAAGGTAGCAGAGACGGTGTGGAAGATGTTCGGATGCTCGCCCCGCTCCCCCGGCCCCTCTCCCGCGTGGGGAGAGTTATACATGGAGGCTGCCATGTCCGAAGTCATCGCAGAGCGGCGCCGGAACCTGAAGCTGCGCGAACTGTTCGAAGAGGCGTATGCCCGCATCGAACCCTTCCTCGATCGAAAGCACACCTGGGGCGGCCTGCAACTGACGCACCTCGCCCTGCGCACGCTGCGCGAGGCCTATCCGGAGCTGGATCCGGTCGAGGTGCACCAGCTGGTGCTGGCCGCGATCAGGGTCTATCGCGATCGCCATCCGGACGGCGCCAGCCATCTGCCCCAGCCCGAAACGGCGGCCGTGTAGGACGGATTCCTACATCAAAAATCGCGGCCGCCCGATCTACTTTTTATGCCATTCGTGTCGATAATATAAACAAGCCCCGGCAGCAGCGCACAAGGCACAAGGAAAACGCCATGCAGACCGAACGCCGCAGGAATTTCAGGCTCCGCGCCCTTTTCGACGAGGCATATGCCCGCCTGGAGCCGCTGTATGCCAGCCAGCCGCCGCGCGGACTGCCGGTCGAGTGGGTGGTGTTCCGCGCCGCGCGCGAGGCCTATCCGCAACTGACGACGCTGGAACTGTTCCAGCTGGCGATGTCCTCCTCGCGGGCCCATCGCAGCCGGCATGCCGGCCTGCCGGGAAGACTGGCCTATTGAGTCACCAACCTCCTCTCCGCCCATTCCCCCTCCTTGGGCGGCTCCGGCCGGCGCGCACACACGCCGGCCTTTTTTCTTCCCGATTGCCAATGAATCCCAGCCAACCTTGCACGCCTGGCGCCAATCGGCAGGTCTCCCCCTTTGCAAAAGGGGGAACAAGGGGGATTTGCAGCGGGGCAGGTACGCCGGCGGCCGTTAAATCCCCCCTACCCCCCTTTTGCAAAGGGGGGAAGATCCGCCACGGACGCCGCCAGCGCCTGCCGAGTGTCGTGGGCAATCGGGTTTGCTTTCGCTATAACGCGCACCAAACGGGAGTATAAAGGAGCCCATGGCGATGTCTCCTGCCGACACCTCCGCCTCGCCCCCCCCGCGGCTGCGCCGCCTCGGCGGCACGCTCGGCCTGCTGGCCGCCGCGACGGGGCTCGCCGTGCTGGCCGGCTGGGCCGCCGACCTCGATGCCCTGAAGCGCGTGCTGCCCGGCGCGGCGAGCATGAAGGCGAACGCCGCGCTGTGCTTCGTCGCCCTCGGGCTGGCGCTGCGGCTGCTGGCGGAGGAGCGCATCCCGGCGGCGCGCGGCCTCGCCGGGGCGGTCGCCGTGCTGGCGGGACTGACTTTTCTGCAATATGTCTTTCACGCCGACTTCGGCATCGACCAGCTGCTCGTCCGCGATGCGGGCGGCGGCGCCCATCCGGGGCGCTCGTCGCCGGCCACCGCCACCGCCCAGGTCTTGCTGGCCGCCGCCTTCCTGCTGCTGGCGGCCGGCCGGGCAGGCGCAGGCCAGGCGGCGGCACTGGCCGCCGGCGCAGTGGGCCTGGTCGGGCTGCTCGGCTATCTCTTCGGCCTCGCGGCGCTGTATGCCGTGGCGCCCTTCGGCACGCTGTCGCTCCATTCCTCGGCCCTCATTGTCCTCCTCGCCGCCGGCGCGCTGTGTACGCGCGCGGAAGCCGGCTTCGTGCGCGAGATCTGCACGCCCGGCCCCGGCGGACGCATGGCGCGCGTCATGCTGGCCTGCATCGCGCTGCTGGTGCCGCTCGCCTGGCTGCGCCTGAAGGGCGAGCAGGCCGGCCTCTACTCGACGGCCTTCGGCCTGGTGCTGATGGTGCTCATCGCCCTGACGGTGCTGGCGACGGCGGTCTGGTTCCTCGCCCGTTCGCTCAACCGCAGCGAGGCCGACCTGCGCTTGGCCGACCAGGTCATCGACAGCATGAACGAGGGCCTCACCATCACCGACGCCGAGGGCGGCATCCTGCGCGTGAATGCCGGCTTCACGCGCATCACCGGCTACGCGGCGGCGGAGGTGGTCGGCAGGAACCCGCGCCTCCTGCAGTCGGGCGCCCAGGGCAAGGCCTTCTACCGGGCGATGTGGGAGGAACTGCTCGCCAGGGGCCACTGGAGCGGGGAGATCATCAACCGGCGCCGCTCGGGCGAGCTGTATCCGGAGCTGCTCTCGATCTCGGCCATCCGCGACGACGCCGGCCGCACCACCCACTACGTCGGCGTCTTCGCCGACCTCTCCGAGCGGCTGGCACGCGAGCGGCAGGTGCGCCAGCTCGCCGACCGGCTCGACCTCGCCCTGCAAGCCGGCCACATCGGCACCTGGCACTTCGACCCGTCCTCCGGGGAATTCGAATGCGACGGGGCGCTGCTGGCGCTGCACGGCCTCGACGCGATGGGCGCACCGCTCCCCCTCGGCCTGCTGCTGAAGCGGGTGCATGCCGAGGACCGCATCCGCGTCAGGGCCGCCTTCGAGAACTGCGCCTTCGACGGCACGCCGCTCGACATCGAGTACCGCGTCATCCCCGAAAGCGGCGAGCTGCGCTATGTCGCGGCGCGCGGCCATGCCCGCAGCGCCGGGCCGGGCCGCGCCGAGGCGGCCGGCGCCTGCTGGGACATCACCGAGCGCCGCCAGAGCGAGGAGAAGATCCGCGCCCTGAATGACGGCCTGGAGCGGCGCGTCGCCGAGCGCACGCTGCAGCTGGAGGCGGCGGTGAAGGAGCTGGAGGCCTTCAGCTACTCGGTCGCCCACGACCTGCGCGCGCCGCTGCGCGGGCTGGACGGATTCAGCCAGATCCTCATGGAGGACTATGCCTCGCGCCTGGATGCCGAGGCGCAGGACCACCTGCTGCGCATCCGTGCCGCCAGCCAGCGCATGGGCGGGCTGATCGACAATCTGCTCGACCTCTCGCGCCTGATGCGCGCCGAACTGCGGCCGGAACCGGTAGATCTCTCGCGCCTGGCCAAGGAGGTGGTCGCGACGCTGCGCGCCGAGGAACCGCAGCGCCGCGTCGAAGTGGCCATCGCGCCGAACCTCTGCGCCACGGCCGACCCGACCCTGGCCCTCGTCATCGTCGACAACCTGCTGCGCAACGCCTGGAAGTTCACGGCAAGGACGGATGCGGCGCGCATCGAGTTCGAGAGCCGCGCGGCGGAGGACGGCGCCCTGGAATACGTCGTGCGCGACAACGGCGCCGGCTTCGACATGCGCTTCGCCGACAAGCTGTTCAAGCCCTTCCAGCGCCTGCACCAGGAGCGCGAATTCCCCGGCAGCGGCATCGGCCTGGCCTCGGCCGCCCGCGCCGTGCAGCGCCACGGCGGACGCATCCGCGCCGAGGGCGCCGTCGGCCGTGGCGCGGCGATCTATTTCACGCTGACGGTCTCGCCGCGGCCGGAAGAGCGCGCCGGCGGCGCCGGGTAGCCGCCCCTGTTCCCCTCTTTGAAAAAGGGGGGCGAGGGGGGATTTAACGGCCGTCGGCGTACCTTCACCGCTGCAAATCCCCCTTGTTCCCCCTTTTGCAAAGGGGGAGACCGGCCTCATGGCTCAAGCAAAAATTCATTCGTCTTCGCCGGAAGACTCCTTCCGCGTCGCCTCCGTTATGGCTGGCGGGAAGGCCGGCTTGCGCCTTATGATGCGCTCGGCACCCGGAAAAACCCATGCGCATCGCCCTGCTTGCCGACATCCACAGCAACCTCGAGGCGCTCGAGGCCTGCCTGGCCCATGCGCGGCGGCGGGGCGCCGAGCGCTTCGCCTTCCTCGGCGACCTGGTCGGCTACGGCGCCGATCCGCTGGCCTGCCTGGAGATCGTCGCCGGGATGGTCGAGGAAGGCGCGCTGGCGCTGCGCGGCAACCACGACGAGGCCTGCCTGAGCGGCCACCTGGAGACGATGCACTTCGCCGCTCGCGACGCCATCTACTGGACGCGCGAGCGGCTCGGCCCGCGCCAGCGCGAATTCCTCGCCGGCCTGCCGCTGATGCACGAGGAGGGCGAGCGCTGCTTCGCCCACGCCGGCATGTACCAGCCGGAGCGCTGGATCTACGCCAGCGACCCGCAGACCGTGGCGCGCAGCTTCGAGGCCGGCGCGGCGCGCCTGTTCTTCACCGGCCATGTGCACGAGCCGCAGCTGTATTTCTCGATGCCGGCCGGTCTGCCGCGGCCCTTCCGCCCGGTGCCGGGGGTGGCGGTGCCGCTCTCGGAATTCCGCCGCTGGTTCGTCATCGTCGGCTCGGCCGGCCAGCCGCGCGACGGCAACCCGGCGGCCTGCTACGCCCTCTACGACGAGGCGGCCGGCACCCTGACCCAGTACCGGGTGCCCTACGACTGCGAGGCGGCGGCGGAGAAGATCCTCGCCGCCGGCCTGCCGGAGCGGCTGGCCTGGCGGCTGCGGAGCGGCACATGAGCGACGGGCCGCAATCCGGAGACGCCCTGACCGGCCGGCGCATCGGCGGGCTGCTGCACGAGGGCGGCATGGCGCGCTTCGAAGACCATCGGCGCCTTCCGCGACCGGTCGCCTGGGCGACGCCGATCGAGTTCATCGCCTTCGTCGCCGCGGTCCGGCTTTATTTCTGAGCGCCTCAGGCGCCGAGGGTGAAGTAGAAGCAGGCGCCCTGCCCGGGCGCCGATTCGACGCGGATGCCGCCTCCGTGGCGGTCGAGAATGCGGCGCACGGTGGCCAGGCCGATGCCGAGGCCCTCGAATTCCTTTTCGTGGTGGTAGCGCTGGAAGGGCACGAAGAGCCTGCGCGACTGCGCCAGATCCAGCCCGGTGCCGTTGTCGCGCACGAAATACTCGGTCGTGCCGCCGCGTTCGACGGCGCCGAAGCGGATTTCCGCATCGGGCCGCAGGCGCGTGTATTTCCAGGCGTTGCCAAGCAGGTTCTGCAGCAGGCTGAAGGCCAGGTTGCGGTCGGCGCGGGCGCGCAGGCCCGGCGCCACGCTCCACTTCACCGCGCGCAGCGGCTCGGCCGACTGCAGCTCGCGCAGGATGTTCCCGGCCAGCAGGGAGAGGTCGACCTCGGTCAGCGTCATTTCCTTTTGCGACAGGCGGCCAAGCTCCAGCATGCCGTCGATCAGCACGCCCATGCGCTCGGCGGCGGCGGTGATGCGCTTGAGATAGTCGCGCCCCTCCTCGTCGAGCTGCGCCGCCTTCTCCTCGCCCAGGGCATGGGCGAAGCCGTTGATGGCGCGCAGCGGCGCGCGCAGGTCGTGCGAGACGGCGTAGCTGAAGCTGCGCAGCTCGGCGTTGGCCGCCTCCAGCTCGGTCTTCTGGCGGCGGATGATGGCCTCTTCCTCGGACAGGCGCAGGTAGATGCCGTGCAGCTGCTTCTTGGAGCGGTCCATCTCGAGCAGCGTCTGGGCGAGCAGGCCGGCCTTGGCCTGCGAGAGATAGGCGAGGCAGCGCATGTGCAGCGCCTTCTCCATCAGCTCCCGGTTGATCGAGCGGATGTCGTTCTGGTAGCCGCGGCTGACCTCGGAGATGCGCTCGGCCATCTCACACCATGAGGTCCAGGCCGCAGGGCAGCGCGCGCAGGTGGGCGATGGCATCCCTGATCGCCTCCTCGCCCTCGATCACCGAGCCGTGCTGCGGGCAGATGCGCGCGACGGGCAGCGCGGCAAAACGGTCCAGCACCGCACCGAGCATGGCGCGCGCCGGCATGATCATCTGGTGCCAGGCATTCATGTCCGGCGGGTAGGAGGCATCGGCAAAGAGCTGCCAGTCGTGGTCCATGGCGCCGAACAGGTCGCTGGAGAACAGCGTGCGGGTGGCCGGGTCCCAGGTGGCGACGGAGCCGGCGAAGTGCAGGTGCGGGGTGGGGATGAACTCCAGCACGCGACCGCTCTTCAGGACGATGCGCCAGTCCTGCCGGTCCACCGCGTAGAGCGTCGAGCGCAGGCCGTAGTAGCGGATCAGGCGCAGCGAGGCGGAGTGGGCGGCGATGCGCAGGTCGTCGCGCTCGACGACGTCCTCCACCACCGGCATGTTGCTGCACACGTCGGGGTCGGGATGCGAGGCGACGACGACAGATATCTGCGCCGGGCTGGTGACGTCGATGATCTTGCGCATGATCACCGGGAACTGCGGGATGGAGCCGGAGTCGATCAGCACCGCCTCGTCCTCGTCGACGATCAGGTAGGGATTGCAGTGCATGTCGGCCTCGGCATCGTGGAAGCCGACCCAGAAGATGTCGCGCGTCACAGCGACCGGCCCGCCGTAGTCGACTGCGCCCATGCATCCTCCTTCCCTTCCGTGGTCAGTGCAATGTCATCTTACACCCTTCCCTCAGACGCCGACGCGCGGCTTGCGGTGCTCCTCTTCCAGATAGGCGAGGCGGTCGGCGTAGGGGATCTCGCCCTCGAAGCCGCCCAGCCGGACGTTGCGCAGCCATTCGGCGGCGTAGTAGTCCATCACGCGCTGCACCTGTTTCTTCTCCACGCTGCCGCCGCCCAGCAGGTGCTTGAAGCGCGCCTGCAGCTTGAGGAAGGAGTCGCCCGGATTGCGCGGCGTCGGGTACATCTCGAGATAGGGCACGCCGTGCTCGAAAGTGACCGGAGCGAACAGGCCGCCCTCCTCCGAGAGGAAGGCGAGGTCGTAGGTCAGGCTGTCGGCGGCGAATTTCCAGCCGGTGGTGCACGGCTGCAGGAAGTGCAGGAAGGCGCCGTCGATGCCGTCTTCCAGGGCGCGCGCGACGACGCGCGTGATGTGCTCCTGGCGGTGCAGGTTCATGCGCGCGGAAATCGTCGCGCCGTGGCCGGCCATGATCTCGACGATGGGCTTCTTGCGCAGCTCGTTGCCCATCGGCTTTTCCTGGCCCTGCGGATTGGTGGTGGTGTGCCCGCCGGGGGCGGAAGCCGCCGAGTACTGGTTGCCGGTGTTCTGGTAGCCCTCGTTGTCGTAGCAGACGTAGAGCGCGCGCTGGTCGAGCTCGACGTCGTACTTGTCCTGTTCCAGCTTTTGCAGGCGCGAGAACAGGCCCGAGAGGTTGCCGAAGCCGATGTCGAAAGTGGCGCCGTCGCCGCCCCAGCCCAGGTGCAGGGTGCGCTTCATGGCCGCGCGCAGCGCCTCGCCCTCGGCGCCATTCACCTTGTGCGCGTATTTCAGGCGCGCCTTCTTCGCCGCCAGGCCGCCGAGCAGCTCGGAGGGCGCGCCGCCGAAGACGCCGTGCAGCGAGGGCCGTTTCTTGCCGGTGTAGGGCCAGATGCCGGAATACACCTCGAAGCAGCCGGTCGCTTCATAGGTGATGATCTCCTCGAAGCCGGCGGCCACCGCCGTCTTGTTGACCAGGCCGTAGAGCGAATTCACCGGGCAGCCGAGGCAGTTGCGGATGCCCGGCTCCAGCCCGCTGCCCATGGCGGCGAGCGGGTCGAGGTTGATGCGCGTCCACTTGCGCCGCAGCGGATAGCGCGCAGGAACGCCGGCGCCGGCGAGCTCGACCACGCGCGCCAGGTCGTGCGCGCCCGGCGCGATGACGGCCTTCGGCAGCCACTTGATCTCCGGCACGATCTTGTCGCGGATCAGCGCCAGGACGCGCCCCGGCGAGCTGTCGGCGCGCCGGCTGCGGCCCATGGCAAGCACGGCACGGCGGAAGTCCTCCAGCGTCGCCTTCTCCAGCGGCAAGGCCTGGCCGTGCGCGTCGGGAATGGTGAAGGCGGCCTTGTCGGCCAGCGCGCGCAGCTTGGCCAGGGCCTCGGCCAGCGAGAAGTTGCGCAGCACCAGGCCCTGCGTGCCGAGGATGCTCGCCGGCGTCTCGCCGCGCAGGCGCGCAGCGGCCACGGCGGAAAGATTCACCAGCGGCTCGGGGTTTTCCAGGGCGCGGATCAGGCGCAGCGTGTCGCGCGCCGTGGCGACCACCTCGCCGAAGGCGCGTTTCTCCAGCACTGCGATGCAGTAGAGGTCGAACAGCAGGTCGAGGTCGGAGAGTGCATCCACGCGGGCCTCGGCGCGGCGCCCGCCGCGGCCGGAATCGATGCTCACCGAATAGTCCGCGGCGGCGGCGCGCAGTTCGGCCAGGGCCGGCTGCTGCGCCGCCCGCGCCGCCTCGTCGAACTCGCCGGCGGCCTTCATGCCGGCCGAGACGGCGAGCCAGTTGAGCTCGGGGCGCAGGGCGGTGAGCGCGCGGCCGAGCTCGGTCTCCTGCCAGCGCGTCGGGTCGTCGCCGCGCACCACGGCCGGGTGCGACAGCGCCTCGCGCTGCGCCTCGGGAAACTTGAAGGCGGCGAGCAGGCCGGACAAAGTCAGTCTCGGCGATACGGCGAGGCGCGCCTCCTCGCGCGCCAGCAGGGCGTCGAGGAAGGCGAGAAAGTCGGCGGCGGGCACGCCGTAGTCGGCGCCGGTCTCCTCGGCCAGCGCCGCCAGGCCGGCGGCATCGAGCTCGGCCAGCGGGCGGTTGAAGTCGCCCTGGCGGAACACCGTCACGGCGCAGCCCTGCGCGGCCAGTGCCGCCGCGCGCTGCGCCAGCGCCGCGGCGTCGACCGCGCCGCCGCGCGCGTCCAGATCGACGAAGCCGCTCAGGTGGTTGTGGAACAGCGCGCTGGCATTGATCGCCGCATCGCGCACGCCGAGGCGCTGCAGGAGGCGCGCCGCCTTCTGCAGGCTGCCGAGCAGGTACTCCAGGGCGATGCCGGACTCCTGCGCCAGCGGCAACAGCTGCTGCTCGGCGCCGCCGGCCGCCAGGCCCTTGACGGGCAGGCCGCGCCGCGCCAGCTCGTGCAGCACCGACCAGGCCTCCTCGGCCTTCGAGGTCGAGGCCGGCAGGCGGGCAAGTTCGTCCGTCAGCTCGTCGAGCAGAAAATCGCTGCGCTTCACCTCGGCGCCGAGCGCCTGCATGAGTTCCGCCACCCCGGCGGCGATGAGCCACTGCTCGCACGGAATCAGGCCGGCGACTTCCTCGGCGGCGGCTTCGGCGACGTTCACCGCCAGCGGGCTGGCGCCGATCAGCAACTGGACGCCGGCGGGCAGGGCCTGCGCCCGCTCGACGATGCGCGCGGCGATGGCCTGGCCGGCCTGGGCGTCGAGTTTGGCCGCGGTGAAGAATTCTCCGCCGGCGGTTTTTTTCGCTTTCTTCATCTGCATGATTCGGTCCTATCGAACTGTGTCATTCCGGCGAGGGCCGGAATCCAGAATGCGGCGGTCGTTTCGATGCGGCCCAATCTGGATACCGGCACCTGCCCCGTACCACGATACGGGGTTCGCCGGTATGACGAGCCTGGGCTGCCGAGCTTCTGTGTCTTCATGTCAGAGATTCACCCCCACATAGGCCTTCTCGCGCGCCAGCTGCAGCTCGCCGCGCTGCTCGCGCAGGGCCTTCAGCATCTCGTCGCGCGCCAGGGCCAGCGAGGGCGTGCGCCCGCCCAGGCCGTAGATGCGCGAATACAGGCGCGTGCCGGCAGCGGCGAGGTCGTACTCGTTGGCCACGCCGGCCAGCTCGGTGTACAGCCGTCCGCCCACCGCGCCCCAGGGGTCGTCGCGGTCGTACACGAAGACATGCTTGCCGGCGATCAGCTTCGCCCACGCCGCCTTGGGGAAGGGACGCAGGATGTTGGGATGCAGCACGCCGACTTCGACGCCGATCGAGGCGAACTCGCGCGCCACTTCCTCGAAGGTGCCATGGGCCGCGCCGGCGACGACGAACAGCGTCGGCGCCGACTCGTTCCAGGCCTGCACCGCGCCGTAGCGGCGGCCGGTTGCCCGCGCGAACTTGTCGAAGACCTTCTCGCACACTTCCAGCGCCAGTTCCATGGCGCGGTGGCGCTGGTAGTCGGTGTCCATGCGCGCGTTGGACAGCTGCAGCGCGCCCATGATCGACTCGTTGGGCGTGAACACATAGCGGCGCACGTAGTCGAAGTCGGGGTCGGCGTAGAGCGCGCGCACCTCGTCGTCGCCGAGCGCCAGGTAGCGCTCCGGCGCATGGCTCACCTCGAAACCCTCGGAGCCGACGATCACCGGCGTCATCACCGAGCGGTCCGGCACCATCTCGACGGCACCGCGGCGCACGCGGCCGTCGGGGCCGAGCAGGCGCGCCGGGCGGTACTCGGCGTAGAGGCCGATCAGCCAGGCCATCAGGTGGAAGTCGTAGGCCTGCTGCACGTCGCGCGTCATGAACACCAGGTAGCCGGCGTCGAGCGCCACCTTGTAGAGGTCGGAGTGGTCGTTCTCGACGTCGAGCGGCGAGTTGAGCGAGCGCACCACGTCGGAGATCACCACGTTGCCCATGCGCAGGCCGCCGATGGTGTGCAGGATCTCGCTCATCAGCGCCAGACCCTGCGAGGAGGAGGCGGTGAAGGCCAGCACGCGGTCGCGCGCCGCGCCCATCAGGGCGCCGCCGGCGCCATGCTCGGATTCCGGCGTGACCGACTCGGCGCACAGATCGCCGTCGGCGATCATCTGTGCCAGGTATTCGACGATGGCCGTCTGCGGCGTGATCGGGTAGGCCGCCACCACCGAGGGGAACTGGTTGAGCACCTGCGCCGCGGCGCGGGCGATGGCGCGGTTGCCCTCCTCGCATAGCACTTCCTGGCCGGCCGGCAGGGGCGCCGGCTCGATGCGGCCGAGGGCGGCGCGCGCCGGCAGGCCGGGCGCCTCGCCCACCACCTGCGCGCGCGCCTGACGCAGGGCGGCGAGGTTGGCGCGCACCTTCTCGCCGGGGCCGAACTTCTCCGTCAGCGATTCTTCCACCACCTTGGCGAAGGCTTCGGCATCCACCGCCTCGGGCCCGAGCAGGCCGAGCATGCCGCCGATAAGGGCGTAGTTGGGCGGCATGCGCTTGCCGCGCACCAGGCCGTCGGCATCCAGCGTGCACAGGTGATAGGGCTCGTGGAACTCGGCGGCCTTGCGGAAGGCCTTCGGCTCCAGCGGGGTGTTGACCAGGATGGCGACGTGGCGCGGATCGTGCGGCGGATACTCGCGCAGCAGCGCGCGCAGCAGGGGAAACAGCTTGGGATCGAACAGCAGCACCACGTCGGGCACGGCGAAAGAGGCGTGGTTGAGGATCGGCTCGCGGCTGACCACGCCGAAGCCCTTCACCGGCGCGCCCTTCTTCGACGGATCGAAGAGCGGGAAGGCGCGGCCGTTGTAGCCGGCGGCGACGAAGGCGGCGACCAGGTCCTGCACCGCGGAGACCACGCCGGAGCCGGCCGAGCCGAGCAGGAAGACCTTGAGCTGGCGCGCCTCGATGCGGCGGACGAAGTCCTGGCTGGCGAAGGCGGGGTGGGTGTCGTAGAGGCGCTGCAGGGCGCCGGCCGGGTCGAGGCCCTGCTCGCGGTAGGCAAGCAGCGATTCGACCGGGTAGTTGCCGGGCTTCAGCGGCGCATCGACGATGCCGGCGAGAAAGTCGCGTCCCGCCGCGTCGATGCCGCCGGTCTGGGCGTCGTCGAGATCGCCGATGCGCAGGCCGCCGAGGGTGAAGCCGACGCGCCCGCGCGAGGCCATCTGCACGGCGCGGCCGAAGGCCACCAGGCCCTTGTGGCGGCTGGCGAGCACCTGCGGGTCGCCGCCGAGTTGGATTGCGGTCATGCGTGTTCCTCCTGCAAACACTCCCCCCTTTGAAAAAGGGGGGCTGGGGGGGATTTTCGGGGGTTGGGGGGGATTTCCGTGCGGCATCGCGCATCGGGCGCCTGAGAAATCCTCCCTGTCCCTCCTTTTGCAAAGGAGGGGACCTTCTTCCAACCGTTCATGATTGCTCCCCCATGTCGAACTGGCGCGGCGCGCCCTCGATGACGTCGTGCGGGCAGCAGGAGATGCAGATGCCGCAGGACTTGCAGTAGTCGGCGTCGACCTCGAAGGCGAAGGGCTGGCGGCCGAAGAGGTCTTCCATGTCGCCGATCGCGGCGTGGCTGCCGTCCGCCTTCAGCAGATACGCGCGCAGGCCGCGCACCATCGCCGGCATGACGCCCAGCGGCAGCAGCGGCACCAGGCGGATGGCCGAAGTCTCGCCGCCGGCGCCTTCCGGGCAGTGCGTGACGCACAAGGCGCATTCGGGGCCGAGGCATTTCTCCAGCCGCGTGTAGACCGGGATCTCGTTGCCGTAGGGCGTCTTCCAGGCGGTCGAGGTGCCCGGCGGCAAGAGCCCGCCGATGGGCCGGCGCTTGGCGCCCAGGTAGGCCTGGCCGATGCGCGCCTCTTCGATCAGGTCGGCGAGCAGCCGGCGTCCGCCGGCCGAATCGATCTCGATGTCGGCGTGCAGCACTTCGTCGATGACGGCGTTGAGGATGCGGCCAAGGTCGTACTGGCCCTGCTTCAGGCCGGGGATGGCCGGCAGGGCGCGGTAGAGCAGGCGCACGGCACGGCCGGCCAGCACCGGCGCTCGGCCGTTCTCGCGTGCCCAGCGCTCGAGCACGGCGTCCGCGTCGCGGCTGTCCACGAAGTGCGCCGGCACGCCGAGGGTCTCGATGACGGGATGGAAGCCGGCCTCGTCCAGCGCGCGGTGGACGGCTGCGATGTCTTCGGCGTCGTAGGCTTCCAGAGTCAGCCCCTCGGACACGGCGAGCGGGTTGGCCACGGCGAAGTCGGCCGGCGGCGGATTGGCGGCGGCGTCCGCGGCGTAGGGGTTGGGCAGCTCGACGAACAGCGTCGACTCGTGCAGGCGGTTGGGCATCTCCAGCGAAATGGCGCGCTCGGGACAGATGTAGATGCACTGGGCGCACTGCGTGTTGCCGGTGCACTCCTCCTCGCGGCGCTGCTCGTCCGGCTTGCCGAAGCCGTCGTCGCTATAGACGCGCTTGGGACAGACCTGGATGCACAGGCGGCAGCCCTTGCACAGGGCGTAGTCGACGATCTGGCGGTAGATCGGCTGCGACTTGGCCGAGGGTTCGAGCAGCAGCTCGGGCGGCAGCGGCCCTTCGGCGATGAACTCGATGCGGCGGGCGCGCTTTTTCGCCTCGGCCAGCGCCGCCGGCGCGAACAGCAGGCGGCCGAGGCGTTCGACCTCGGCCGGACCGGCGAGCGCCTTGGCCAGTTCCAGGTTCTCGATGTGCAGGCCGGCGGCTTCCGCCTGCTGTGCCAGAGCCTCCAGCGCGGCGCCGGCCGACGGCGGCGGCGCGACGCGGCGCCGGCTGGCGGAGGAGGCGACGGGGTTTTGCATGGTCATGATGGGTTGCACCTCTTAAAGTCCCTTGAGCCGGTCCGCCTCGGCAAAGCCGGTGGCGAGCGCCTTCTGGTTGAGGACCGGGTTCTTCTTGCCGACGCTCTTCATCACGGCGGCGGTGACGGCCTCGCGCGACATCAGGCCGAAGTAGTCGAGCGCCAGCGCCAGCGCCAGGATGTTGATGCCGAGCTCGCGCTTGGGCGGGCGCACCTCGCGCGCCAGCAGCTCGCCGATGGGCGAAGCGATGACGCGCGGATCGTCGTAGGTCTCGCGCACGGCCGTCGCGTTGGCGAGGATGCGGCCGTCGGGCGCCACTTCCTTGCGAAACTTGTCGAAGGTCTCCTGGTTCAGGGCCACCAGCACGTCGAGCCGGTCGGACTGCGGAAAGTGGATCTCGCCGTCGCTGACGGTGACGTCGGAATAGGCCTCGCCGCCGCGCGCCTCGGGACCGTAGTTCTTCATGAAGACGCCGTTTTTGCCGGCGCGCACCGCCGCCGACAGCGCGATCTCGCCGGCGGTGATGACGCCCTGGCCGCCGGAGCCGGCGAAGCGGAGCGAAGTGCGCTTGGCGCGCAGCTCGGGCTCGGGCTGCGGCGAGACGGCCTCGACCTCCTCCGCCGCCGCGTCGACCGCCTTTTTGCTGCGCGCGACGCAGTCGGCGTAGCCGGGCGAGCTCTGCAGATCGGGGCGGACGACGCGGTGGATGATGCCGAGCGGCTTGAGTCGCGCGCGCGCTTCTTCCGGCAGCTCGCGCCAACGCTCCACCGGGGCGATCTGCTGCTCGATGTGCTGGCGGTAGCGGAAGGACTCGGCGCGCTTGTTGCGCGTGCCCCAGCCGGTGTGGCAGAAGCCGAGGACGTTGATGAAGGAGAAGCCCTTGTGCGCCAGGCCCTCGGCGATCAGCTCGTCGAGCTGGTCCTGGTGCTCCTGCAGGGTGGTCACCGCGCCCTGGGCGACGAAGCCGGCGCCGGCGCCGATGGCCAGGTCGATCAAATTGAAGCCGGGCTCGAAGACGCCGTAGGGCGCCGAGGCGCCGACCTCGCCCTGCGGCGAGGTCGGCGAGTGCTGCGCGCCGGTCATGCCGTAGGAGTGGTTGTCGTAGACGATCAGCGTCATGTCGAGGTTGCGCCGCGCGGCATGGATGAAGTGGTTGCCGCCGATGGCGAAGATGTCGCCGTCGCCGGCGGCCAGCACCACGGTGAGGTCTGGCCGCGCCATCTTCAGGCCGGAGGCGAAGGCGAGCGAGCGGCCGTGCGTGGTGTGCACGGTGTTGAAGTCGAGGTGGCCGGGCATGCGCGAGGTGCAGCCGATGCCGGAGACCATGGCGACGTTGTTCTTGATCGTCTCCAGCCCGGCCGGGTCCATGAAGTCCACGCCGAGGCGGCGGCCGAGCTGGCGCATCAGCGCCACCGAGATCGAGCGCTGCATGTTGCCGAGGCCGCAGCCCTCGCACCAGATGCTGCGGCGCATCTGCATGCGGCGCAGGTCGGGCATTTCCAGCGAGCAGACGAAGGGGGCGTTCATCGGACGATCTCCTGGAGAATCTCGCGCGGCGCGATGAGGAGGGAGTCGACGCGGTGCACGCCGACCACCGGCGGCGGCGCGCAGCCGGCGGCGCGCGCCGCCTCATAGGCGAGGCGCTCGACTTCGAGGCGGTACTGGCCGAGGTTGAGCTCGGCGACGACGACCTTCTTCGCTCGCGCCAGGTGCGGCGTGAAGGCGCCGGCGTCCGAGGGCCACAGGGTGATCGGGCGCAGCAGGCCGGCCTTGACGCCCTGGGCGCGCGCCTCCAGCACGGCGTCCTTGGCGGCGCGGGCGGTGATGCCGTAGGCCACCACCAGCACCTCGGCGTCCTCGGCGAGGAAGGCTTCGGTCTTCAGGATGTCGGCGCGCGCTTCCTTCGTTTCCAGCTTGGCGTGGATGCGCTTCTGCAGCTGGTCGATCAGGCGCGCGTCCTTGGTCGGCAGGCCCTTGCGGTTGTGGTAGAGGCCGGTGAAATGGCTGCGGTAGCCCTCGCCGAAAGGCGCCAGCGGCGGCACGCCGCCGGCGGTCTGGCCGAAGGCCTCGTAGTCCTCCGGCGCGCCGGAGGGATACGGACGATTGACGATGGGCACCAGGTCGAGCGGCGGCAGGATCACCGGCTCCTTCATCTGGCCGACCTTGGCGTCGGGCAGCAGGATCACCGGCGTGCGGTATTTCTCGGCGATGTTGAAGGCGCGCACCGTCTCTTCCCAGCACTCCTGCACCGTCGCCGGGGCGATGGCGACGATGGGATGGTCGCCGTGGGTGCCCCAGCGCGCCTGCATCACGTCGGACTGGCCGGGGTCGGTCGGGCCGCCGGTCGAGGGGCCGCCGCGCATGACGTTGACCACCACCAGCGGCACTTCCACCAGGCAGGCGTAGCCGAGGTTTTCCTGCTTGAGCGAGAAGCCGGGGCCGGAGGTGGCGGTGAAGGCCTTGACGCCACCGAGCGAGGCGCCGATGGCGGCGGCGATGCCGGCGATCTCGTCCTCCATCTGCAGGTAGCTGCCACCGTGGCCGAGGATGTGGCGCGCCGCATATTCGAGCACTTCGGTGGAGGGGGTGATCGGATAGCCGCCGAAGAAGCGCGCGCCGGCTTCCAGCGCCGCCTGCGCGATGGCGTCGTTGCCGCCCAGGGTGGTGCGCCGCACCTGTTTCAGGCGCCCGGCCTGGACCGCCTCCCGCACCGCATTCACCCGCCGCAGATCGATGAACTGCGCCGGGTCCGCCGCCGGCGCGCGTCGCGCCGCCGCGGACTCTGCCGCTGCTACTGACATGATTTCCTCGCTAGGACAAGCGCCCCGCCGCGATGGCTCACGGCCTCACTTCAGGCGCAGATATTTGATGTATAAGTAATTCCCCTACTTGCAACCGTGGCATGCACGATAGCCGAGTCGCAGGGAATTCTCAACTTTCCTGATGCGGGTATTTGCCGATCTATTGACCTGGGGCAAAGTCAGTCTGCGCAGCACGGCGAATGGCGTTGCCGGCTATCCGCCGAAGAACCCGACCCCCACCAGCAGCAGCAGGAGCAGGCCGATGCCGATCAGGGTCAGGCCGAGGATGACCGAAGCGGTATGGAACTGCCGCGAGGGCGCATCCACCAGGTACTTCCCGATCTCGCCGGAGTCCACCATGCGCTGGTAGTGCGCCGGATGGTCGTGGCGGAACTCGTCGAGCGATTGCGTGCCGGTGAACATCACCACGTCCGGCGGCGGCAGCTTGTCGGGACGGAAGTGGTTGTTGAAGAAGTGCACCGTGAACAGGAATACCGCCGCGAGGAAGGCTTCTTCGCCGTGGATCAGCGTGGCGACGTTGAACACCCAGCCGGGCAGGTAGCTTGCCGTGACATGCGGGAAGGCCAGCATCAGGCCGCTCCAGCCGATGATGTTCACGCCCCAGAACACCGCCCAGTAGTCGAACTTCTCGTAGTAGGCCCAGCGGTCGAACAGCGGCCGCGGCCCCTTGCCGAAGAACCACTTGAACATGCCCCAGCAGTCGGCGAAGTCCTTCCAGTTCGGGATCAGCGAATCCGGGCCGAACCAGCGGAAGCTGCGGTCGCGCAGCAGCTTCTGCATCACATAGACGAAGTGGATGAGGAAGATCGAGACGAACAGGGTCGCCGCGACGCGGTGGATCAGGCCGAGCATCTTCGGCCCGCCGAAGGCCTTGGCCACGATCGGCGCCCACGTGCTTTGCGCGTAGAGCGCGGTGGTGCCGGTCAGCACCAGGGTCATGGTGACGAGGGCGAAGACCAGGTGGCCGACGCGCCAGCCCCAGTGGAAGCGCCGGAAGTGCTTGGTCGCGTCGATCTGCAGGCCCTTGGTGTCGATGTGGGCGCGCGGCTTGCCGGCCTTGCGGTCCTGCCACTCGCGGTAGTACCAGAGGCCGGAATGCGCCCAGAAGAAGGCAAAGACGAAGATCAGCAGCCCGACCATGAACTTCGAGGCGATCCACATCTGCGGATACTTCTCGAAGTCGTGCGTGTTGGCGTGCGGGCCGAAAGAGACGAAGCCCGGCGTGGCGTCGCGCATGCCGGGCTTCTTGTCGCTGTGGCACTTGCTGCAGGTCTTCAGCCGGTTCTTCGGGTGGATCGTCGACTTCGGATGGTCGGCCGGCAGGATCTTGTGGCTCTCGTGGCAGTCGGCGCACTTGGCCGCATAGGCATAGCCGAGGCTCCTCACCTGGCCGTGATAGGTGTCGGCGAAGCTCTTCAGCCCCTCTTTATGGCAGCTGCCGCAGGCCTCGACATTGCGCAGCTTGAAGGTCTCCGAGGCGGTGGCGGCGATGCTGTGGGCGGTGTGGCAGTCGGTGCACACTGCGCTCTTGACGTTGCCGTTTTCCAGCAGCGCCTCGCCGTGTATGGAGGAGGCATAGGCCTCCAGCTGGTCTTCGTGGCATTTCGCGCCGCAAGTGTCCGGGATGCCCTTGTGCCAGACGGTGCGCCGCGCCGTGCCCTTCGGCGGCACGTTGAATTCGTGTGAATTGTGGCAGTCCTCGCAGGTGGCCATGGGCCGCGAGGGATCGTCCTTGTCCGGCTTGGCGTGGAAGGAATTCCGGTAAGCCTCGACGTTGCGGACGACCAGGCCGAGGCGCTCCTTCTCATCGGTGAGTTTCTCTTTCTTGGCCGTCTCCCACAGCGCCTCGTGGCAGGAGATGCAGTTGGCGGGCTTGATGTCCTTCGCCTTGACGTGATTGGCCTGATTGTCGGTGATCTCCCGGTGGCAGGCGACGCACTGCAGGTCGCCGTGAATGCCCTTGCCGAACTTGCCGGCGTTGACGTGGGCCAGCACGCGCTTCTCGTCGTCCTTGCCCGGCACCTCGATCTTCTTCTTGCTGCTGTCGTGGCAGGTGAGGCAGCCGGCATTGTCGAGTTTGTCGGTGGCGGCCAGCGCGGCGCCCGACGACAGCCAGGCGAGACAGGCGACGGCCAGGATCAACGGCAGGAAGAATCCCCTTTTCATGGTCCGGCGCCCCTTTCAGGTCAGTGCGAGAGCATCCACTTGGCGACGTTCGTCTGCACCTTGACGTCCTTGGTGTCGATGATCTTGTGATCCTCTTCCTTGCCGTCGTCGAGCTTGACCTTCTTGCCGGCGGTCATGTGCTTGATCGCCTCCTTCTCGTCGAGGCCCTTCTCCTTGTACTTGGCGGCGATCTTCTTCAGGGCCGGGCCTTTCTTGGCCTTCGTGGCGTGATGGCACTTGTGGCAGTCGTTCTCCTTGAAGACGTTTTCCGCGGCCTCGGCATCGAACTGGGCGAAGGCCGGCACGGACAGGCACAGGCCGGAGAGGGCGACGAGCGCGATCAGGGGGCGGGTGCGAAGCTTCATTTCGGGTTCTCCATACACAGGGTTGAAAGTATTCCGGCCGTCGCGCGACGGCCGGGAACAGGCCGCATCAGGGCAGCTTCACCGCCACGATGTCGGCCTTGGCGCCGAAGCCGACGGTCTTGACGTAGGACACGTAATGGCCGCGCGTGGTGATGTTGTCGTTGTGCAGGGCGAAGCCGACGCTGACCACGCCGCCCGGCTTGAGCGCCTTGTCGTCCGGGTTGGCCAGGTTGAGCGGGCGCACGACGACGACTGTCCATTGGCCGTCCTGCCAGGTGCCGAAGCCCTTGTTGTCGGCGGCGGAGCCGGTCGCATCCTCGGGCTGCAGGGCATAGCGCGGCAACATGTCGCCCGCCTTCCAGCCGGCGTTCGGATCGAAGGGCACGGCGTTGACGCCCTTGATGAGGAAGTTGTCCTTGGTGCGCAGCTGGTCGGCGGTGACCGCCTTCGAGCCGAACTTGCCGGCATCGAACATGAACTTCGGCTGCTTGGTGGCCGAATCCAGATTCGAGGCGAAGTGGTTCTTGCCGTCATCGAAGTTGCGCCACTCGAGCACATAGCCGTCGTCGGTGCCGCCCACCGGGTTGGTGCGGTGACCGCGCCACTGGATCAGGTCGGCGAAGCCGCCGGCCGCCTTGATCTTCGCGATCTCCTCCGGCGACTTGCCGGTCTTCCAGTCGGAAGGGTTGCTGCGCGAGGCGGGCAGGTACTTGCGCACGTCGGACTTCTTGTAGGCCTTCATTGCCGCATTCGCCGCCACTTCGGCATTGGTGGCCGGATTCAGGTCGCGTTCGCCTTCATGGCAGGTCAGCCAGCAGCCCTGCTCCCTGAACATCGGCACCTTGCCGTCGTCCACCATCATCGAGAAGCGCGTTTCGTAGATGGCGGGCTGCTTGCCTTCCTGGACGGCCTTGTCGAGGCGCGGGCCGCCATAGACTTTCCATTCCTTGCCGTCGTAGCGATAGTAGGGATACTCGATGTCGTTGCTGCCCTTCCACTGATAGCGGAAATAGGCGTTCTTGTCGTCGTAAGCCGCCTGGACGGTTACATCGACGTGGCCGGGCTTGCCCGGCAGGGCGATCGGTTCGAGCGGGTGGTTGCCCCTGAGGATCTTGGCGCCCTGGCGCTGCTCTTCCTTGGCGTCGTCGTGGCAGGAGACGCAGGAATCGCCGCGCGCCGTCTCGCTGGCCGCACCCTTGTGCGCCGCCGGGTCGCGCAGCCATTCGTAGGAGGACTTGCCGGGGTAGAACAGAACCAGTTTCGTGGCCGGCACCTTGTTCCAGTCGATGCCCGTGGTGTCGGCACCGCGGGTCGGCCCGCCGACGCAGCCGGCGAGGCCGGCGGTGAAGGCGGCAGCGACGCCGGCCGCCAGCAATTTCAGTTTGAGCGGGGAAAGGCCTGCATTCGAAGCACGGTAGTCCATTTTGATTCCCTCCCATCAAGAAAGGTTGTCTTGCGGATATCCCTGATAATGCAATCCTTGTGCCATCGTGCTTTTGCCTTGTTTTCCCTATATTGCGCTGCGCAATAAAAAGAAAACTGGCTACAGACTGTCGCGAATTTGTGTCAGGTGTCGTTCTTTAGTGACAACCCCCAGCGTTTGATCTTGACGTAAAAATTCTGCCGCGGAATGCCGCTCAGCCGCGCCGCCTCCGACACGTTCCCGCCCGTCGCATTCAGCAGGCGCTGCAGGTATTCCCGCTCGAATCCGGCGCGGGCCTCCTGATAACTCAGGCTGTCTTGCGGCGCCTGGCTGCCCTGCGCCTCCATCGGTTTCGCCACTCCCGAGGGAAACAGATGCACGCCGTCGACGGGGCCGCCCGCGTGCAAGGCCACCGCACGCTCGATGCAGTGCTGCAGCTGGCGCACGTTCCCCTCCCAGCGGCAACTCTCCAGAGCCTGCATGGCGGCCGGCGTGAACGGCCCGCAGGCCTTGCCGAATTTGGCGTTGTAGCGGTCGAGGAAATGCGTCGCCAGCGCCACGATGTCGCCCTCGCGGCTGCGCAGCGGCGGCAGGGTGATCGTGACCACGGCGATGCGGTAATACAGGTCTTCCCGGAAACGGCCCGCCCTGACTTCGTCGAGCAGGGGCCGGTTGGTGGCGCAGATCAGCCGGAAATCGGCAGTGCGCGCCTGCGTGCTGCCGATGCGCACGTAGTTGTGGTCCTGCAGCACGCGCAGCAGGCTCGCCTGCAGCTTGGGACTCATGTCGGCGATTTCGTCGAGGAACAGGTTGCCGCCGTCGGCCTTTTCGAAGTAGCCGGCGGTCGCCTGACTGGCGCCGGTGAAAGCGCCTTTCTCGTAGCCGAACAGCAGGCTCTCCAGCAAGCTCTCCGGCAGGCCGCCGCAATTGACTTCGAGAAACGGCTTGTCGGCACGGGTGCTGAGGGAGTGAATCAGCCTGGCGGCGAGTTCCTTGCCGGTGCCGCTCTCGCCTTCCAGCAGCACGGTGGTGTCGAGGCCGGCGACCTGGCGGATCTGGCCGAGCACGCGCTCCATGGCGGCGGACTGGCCGATGAGGGCGTCCGACCCGGTCGTCAGCCGTGCCTTCAGCCCGTCGATCTCGCGATAGGCGCGATCCAGTTCGAGCGCCTTGCCGATGACGGCTTCCAGCGCCTCCAGGTCGTCGAAAGGCTTGGTCAGGTAATCGAACAGTCCCTCCCGCACCGCCGCCACGGCATCGCGCACCGCGGCGAAGCCGGTCATCAGGATGCCGACCTGATGCGGTCGGCGCGCGCGGAACTCGCGCAGCAGGTCGATGCCGTTGGCGTCGGGCAGGCGCTGGTCCATCAGCACCAGGTTGAAGTCGTCGCCGGCAAACAGCCGACGCGCCTCGGCGCCGTCGGAGGCGAGGCTGACGTTCGCCGACTTCGCCAGCAGGCGGTCGAGCAGGATGCGGGTGTGGCGGTCGTCGTCGACCACCAGGATTTTTTGCGGCATGTCGGAGCGTCTCGGACGCATTCAGACCGGGTCTGGCAACCAGATTGCAAAACGCGTGCCATGCCCCGGCTCGCTCGTCACCGTGACCTGGCCGTCGTGCAGCAGGGCAACGTGCTGCACCACCGGCAGGCCGAGGCCGGTGCCGTCGCTGCGCGTGGTGTAGAAGGGCACGAAGACTTTTTCCATAACCTCCGGCGCCATGCCGCGGCCGTGGTCCGCGACAGACAGCGTCCAGCCGGGCCGGTTGCGTTCCCTGTCGATGTCGCGTTCCAGGCCGATCTCGATGCCGCCCTCGCCGTCGGTCGCCTGCGCCGCGTTGACCAGCAGGTTGAACAGCGCGTGGCGGATCAGGACGGGATCGACCGTCAGCACCGCCGGTTCTTCGGGCAGCCTCACCGCCACCGGCAGGTGCCGGCGCTCGGCCTGGCGGAACAGCAGCACCGTGTCCTCGATCAGCTCGGCCATCGGCGTCGGTTTGCTCTCGAAGCAGGACACCTTGGAGAAGCCCAGCATGCGCTTGACGAAATCGCGGCAGTCCTCGCCGGCACTGCGAATCTCGCGCAGCAGCTCGCGCGTGCGCGCCGGGTCGTCGGCCTCGCGCTCGGCCAGTTGGGCCAGGTTGACCACGCCCACCAGCGGGTTGTTGAGCTGGTGGGCGATGCCGCCGACCATGGTGCCGACGGCGGAGAGCTTCTCCAGTTGCAGGATGCGCCGGTGCTCGCTGTCCAGGCGCAACAGCTGGTGCTCGAGGTCGTGCTGGCGCCGGTAATCGCGCTCGACGCGATCGAGCGCCAGATAGAAGACGCCGAGAACGCCGCCGGCCGCCAGCAGGCTGATCAGGATCACGGCGGTCATCGACCACTGGAAGGTCGCTTCCAGCGCGCTGATGTCGCGCATCACCACCAGGTCGCCGAGGTGGCGCCCGCCGGCATCGTTGATCGGCACGCTGGCGAGGTGGATGGAGCGCCCGCCGTCGCCGATCTCGGCCGTGCCGCCGTCGAGCAGCCGCTGCAGCAGGGGCTCGTCCAGTTTCGCCGGCAGCTCCCGCGCCGTCTGCGCCAGCACGGCATGGCTGTCGAAACGCTCCCAGCTGCCGCCGCGCTGCAGCAGCGTCATGCCGCGCTGCCATTGTTCGAGCGTCAGGAAACTCTTGTCCGCCAGCACCAGCAGGTCGATGCCCAGGCTGTCGCGGATCTCGTCGAGCAGGTGCTCGATTTCCTCGCCGATCTCCAGATAGCCGAGCAGTTCTCCGCCACGCCGCCAGGGCGCGACCAGGCGCAGCGTCAGGGTGCCCATCGGCCCCAGCTCCAGGCCGTGCGCCGGCATCTGGCCGTCCCTGGCCTGCCGCATCGTCACGCGCTGGATCTCGTCGCCGAACACCGCAGGGCTGTGGAAACGGTAGAGGCTGACCAGATCCGGCCGGATGAAATACAGGTGGGTGATCTTGTGCTCGGCGTTCAGGTCGCGGAACAGCGCGCCGCCCTGCTGCGCCAGCGCGCCGCGGTCCTGGCGGCCGAAGGCGTCCATGACCGCCTCGTTGATCATCAGCGCGCGCAAGGTCGCCATCATCTTGTTGGTGTCCTTGTCGAGCTTCTGCGCGAAGAGCTTGACCACCGCCGCCGAGCGCTCGGCGAGGTCGCGGTCGCGGATGCTTGCCTCGATACGATAGATGGCCACGGCGAACACGCACATGATGAAAACCAGCGTCAGCGCCAGCGGCCAGATGAATCTGGCCTTGATGCGCTTGGGCGGGCGCGAGGAGGGGGCGGAATTCATGCGCTGGAGTGTGCCCGAGGCGCCCGGATGGGACATGATCTATCTCGCCCAGTTCTCGACCTTCAGGCCGGGCACGCGCTGGAACTCGCGCAGGTTGTTCGTCACCACGACGCAGCCGAGCGCCAGCGCATGGGCCGCGATCTGCGTGTCGAAGGGGCCTATGGGCTTGCCGGCGCGCTCCAGCGTGCTGCGAATCTCCCCGAATTTCCAGGCAGCCTTCTGGTCGAAGTCGGCGATTTCCAGCGGCAGCAGGAAGCCTTCCAGCGCTGCGCGGTTGCGTTCCGAACCGCCTTTCGCCACGCCATAAACCAGTTCGGCCACAGTAACCGAGGATACCCCGACATCGCCTACATCGAGGCGCCTGAAGTGGTCCAGCACTTTCGCCGGGCGCTTGTTGATGAGGTAGATGCAGATATTGGTATCGAGCATGTACCTCACGGTGCGATGTTTTCCCTCTTCTGGTTTGCGGGCTGGTCGCGCTGCATGACGAAACCCGGCTCGAAGGCCGCGAGCGCCTGCTCCAGCGTGCTCCAGCCTTCCTTGCGCGGCAACAGCACGACCGCGTCGCCGACGCGCTTGATGAAGACCTCGTTCCCCTCGAAGCGGAAGTCCTTGGGCAGCCTGACGGCCTGGCTGCGGCCGTTGATGAACAGCTTGGCGGTTTGCATGGTCGCCTCCTCGATGAACTATATTTTTAGTATATATCTCCTTGCCCGCTCGATCCATCCCCGCTCCTCCGGCGGCCATTTCCTTCGGCTACAGGGGCTTGGCTTCCCCTGACACGGACTTCCACCGTGCTGCTTGCTCGCCTTCACGGGCGCACGATTCCCGCCTGCGCGGGAATAGAATGACGGGAACGGATTACTTTCCCGGCGAGACGCGGCGTCAGGCGGAAAACGCACTGAAGGCGCGCGAAGCCGCCGCCATGGGGGAACCGGGCAGCATCGCGAGGGAGATTCGCCGTCTTGTGGCGACTGACTTTCAGGGACGCACCTGGGCGACGCGCAAGCACCTGTGGGTAGACCGCATGGCCAGCGCCTGGCTGATCCGCCGCTTCATCGACCGCAAGGCGAAATTCCTCTGGCTCGACGTCCGAAGCGCTGCCCGAAGCAGGCGCCGGGTTTCGACCTCGACGGCCTCTACAAGCACTACCGACAGGAGAACACCGATGACTGAGCCGACCGTCCCCGCCACCCCGCCGCCGCCCGTCACGCTCGGCGAAGCCTTTCTCTACTGGCTCAGGCTCGGCTTCATCAGCTTCGGCGGCCCGGCCGGACAGATCTCGATGATGCACCAGGAGCTGGTCGAGCGCCGCCGCTGGATCTCGGAGCGGCGCTTCCTGCATGCGCTCAACTACTGCATGCTGCTGCCCGGCCCGGAGGCGACGCAGCTGGCCGTCTATATCGGCTGGATGATGCACCGCACGACCGGCGGGATCATTGCCGGCGTGCTGTTCGTGCTGCCCTCGCTGTTCCTCCTCATCCTGCTCACCTGGATCTACCTGGCCGCCGGCCACCTGCCGCTGGTGGCCGGCATCCTCTACGGCATCAAGCCGGCGGTCACCGCCATCGTCGTCTTCGCCGCGTACCGCATCGGCTCGCGCGCCCTGAAGAACGGCCTGCTGTGGGCCATGGCGGCGGCGGCCTTCATCGCCATTTTCGCCTTCGACGTGCCCTTTCCCGCCATCGTGCTCGCCGCCGCCCTCCTCGGCTATCTCGGCGGCCAGCTCGCGCCGGAGAAGTTCAAGGCCGGCGGCGGCCACGGCGCGGCGGACAAGCATTTCGGCCCGGCGCTGATCGACGACGACACGCCGCCGCCCGCCTGGGTGCGCTTCTCCTGGGCCAGGCTCGCCGGCTACGGCGCGGCGGGTCTCGCGATCTGGGGCGGCGCCATGGCGCTGCTGATGGCGCAGGGCGGCTGGGACGGCGTGCTGGCGCAGATGGGCTGGTTCTTCACCAAGGCGGCGCTGCTCACCTTCGGCGGCGCCTATGCCGTGCTGCCCTATGTCTACCAGGGCGGCGTGGAAACCTACGGCTGGCTCACCGGCCCGCAGATGATCGACGGCCTGGCGCTGGGCGAGACCACGCCCGGGCCGCTGATCATGGTGGTGGCCTTCGTCGGCTTCGTCGGCGGCTGGACCAAGGAAATCTTCGGCACGGAGTCGCTGTTCCTCGCCGGCGCGGCGGGCGCCACCGTGGCGACCTTCTTCACCTTCCTGCCGTCGTTCCTCTTCATCCTCGTCGGCGGCCCGCTGGTGGAGGCGACCCACGGCGACATCAAGTTCACTTCGCCCCTCACCGGCATCACCGCCGCGGTGGTCGGCGTGGTCATCAACCTGGCGGCGTTCTTCGCCTGGCACGTGCTGTGGCCGCAGGGCACGCCGGCCAATCCCTTCGGCGGCACCTTCGAGTGGTTCTCCGCGCTGATCGGGCTGGTCGCCGCCATCGCGCTGTTCCGCTACAAGGTCGGCATCATGCCGGTGATCGGCGCCTGCGCGGCGGTGGGCCTCGGCTACACACTGCTCGTGTAGCCGGGCGCGGAATTGACGCCGCTTGCGATGTTCACTACTCTGTACCTATGTTCATTATATTGAACCATACCGCGCCAGCATGATCGACGAACTGCCGAGCCTTATCCGCGCCCGCCGCCTGGCACTGGGCCTGAGCCAGAAGCGGCTCGCCGAGGCGGCACGCGTGTCGAGGACCACGCTGTCGCACGTCGAGCAGGGCAAGGCGCCGAACGTGCAGATGGACGTGCTCGCCCGGATCATGCATGCACTCGACCTGGCGCCGCGGCTGTCCGCCGGCGCATCGCCCGATCCCGGCCGGCTGGCGGCGCGCTTGGCGCATCGGGAACGGTTGCACGCACAGCGCGAGCGGCACCTGCGCCTGGCGGTGGAACTGGCCGCCGATTCCAGAGCGGCGCGCGGCAGGATCGCGCGCGCCCGGGAAGCAGTCGAACTGTGGCGCAGGAAGCGCAGCTGCAGTCCGTACTACATCCGGCGCTGGACGGAACTGCTGGCGCTGCCGCCCGCGCAACTGGCACGCCGCATGGCCTCCCTGGGCGAGTGGGAGGACGCGATGTTCCAGAACACGCCCTGGTCCTGGGCATGGACCTGAAGGACCTCGAACTGCTGCTTACGGTGTTCCTCGACGACGCCGAACGCCAACGCGCCAAACGTCTTCTGGCGGAGGATATCGCCAGGCTCGGCCGCGCCTGACCTGCGCTATGCTTGCCGCAAACTTTCAGGAGCTTCCATGCGTCTGCGCCTGACGCCCCTGCAGCTTTTCGCCGCGGTCAGCCTGCTGCTGATCGTCGCCACGCTGGCCGCCACCAGCCAGACGCAGGCGCGTTTTTTCCGCACGGCGGTGATCGACCGCGAGGCGCTGATCGTGCGCGACATGGTGGCGGCGCTGGCGCTGAAGGAGCTCTCCGCCGAGGACATGGCGCGCTACGCCGAGCCGGCCGCGCAGGCGCGCTTCGCGCAGAGCTTCAGCATCCTGAAAAACCTCTCCGGCGTGGTGCGCATCAAGGTCTTCGACGGCGAAGGCACCATCGTCTGGTCGGACGCGCCGAAGCTGGTCGGCAAGCATGTCACGGCCCACGAGCAGGATCTGGGCGGCGCCATCCGCGGCGAGACGCGCGCCGTGGTGAATCCCGCCCGCCGCGCATCGCACGCCGACGAGGGCCTGCCCGAGCGGGAGCTGATCGAGTTCTACGTGCCTTTCCGCATCGCCCGCCCCGGGCGCGAAGCGGCGCCGGGCGCCGTCTCGCTCTACCGCTCGGCGAAGGAGCTCAACTTCACCATCCGCCGCGGCCTGGCGCTGCTCTGGCTGGTGAGCGGCCTCGGCGGCCTGCTGCTCTTCGCCGCGCTCTATTGGCTGTTCCAGTCGGTCTACCGGCGCCAGCGCGCAGCGGAAAGCAAGTTCGCCAAACTCTCCAGCGAGCACGAGCGCATCGTGCAGATGGAGAAGCTCTCGGCCATGGGCCAGATGGTCGGCGAGATCGCGCACCAGTTCAACAACCCGCTGGTCGGCGTCATCAACCTGGCGCAGCGCGCCGAAAAGCAGATGGACAACCCGCAGCGCGTCAAGGAGCTGCTCGGCGAAATCCGCCAGGCCGGCGAGCACTGCAGCGGCTTCGTGCGCAGCATGCTGGAATTCACCCGCATGTCGCATTCCGAGCCGCGGGCGACCGACCTGGCGGCGCTCGTCCGCGAGACCATCGATTTCTTCCGCCATACCGTGGGGGAAAAGCCCGCCATCGCCTTCGCCGCGCCGGAAGGCGAGGAGGACTGCGTGCTGCGCGCCGACCCGGTGCTGCTGCGCCACGCCCTCTTCAATCTGATCCACAATGCCGCCCAGGCCGATCCCGAGGGGCCGGTCGACGTGCGGCTCACGCGCAAGGAAAGTCAGTCCGGCGAGGACGGCTGGGAACTGGCCGTGGCCGACCGCGGGCCGGGCCTCTCGGCGGAGGCCATGAAGAAACTCTTCACGCCCTTCTTCAGCACGCGGCCGGGCGGCACCGGCCTGGGCCTGTCGGTGGCGCAGCACATCGTCGTGCAGCACGGCGGCGTGATCCGCGCCGAGAACAACCCCGGCGGCGGCGCGCGCTTCGTCGTCTGGCTGCCGGCAACAAGTGAGAACGATGAAACCGAAAATACTGCTGGTTGACGACGACCCCTTCACGCGCAGCCTGATCGACGACCTGCTGCGCGGGCGCGCCGTCGAGCTCACCATCGCCGTCAATCTCGCCCAGGCGCGGACGGCCTTCCGCCAGGCCGATTTCAATCTCGTCATCCTCGACCAGCGCCTGCCCGACGGCAACGGCCTCGACTTGTTCGCCGAGATGCGCCGCGAGCGGCCGCGCCAGACGGCCCTGCTGATCACCGGCTTCGCCGAGGTGCGCGACGCCGTGCGCGCCGTGCGCGAAGGCCTCTTCGACTATCTGACCAAGCCCTTCGAGAACCCGGAGGAGCTAGACGCGGTGATCGGCAAGGCTCTGGAGATGGACCGCGCCTACCGCGAGATCGACGCGCTGCGCGAAGACCTCGACGCGCGCCGGGAGGGGCCGACCATCATCGGCCGCTCCGCAGTTGTCGAGGGGCTGCTGATGCAGGCGCGCCAGGTGGCGCCGCTCGACACCACGGTGCTGATCGAGGGCGAGAGCGGCACCGGCAAGGAGCTCTTCGCCAAGCTGATCCACACGCTGTCGGCGCGCGCGCGCGGCCCGCTGCTGGAGGTCAACTGCGCCGCGCTGTCCGAGACGCTGCTGGAGAGCACCCTGTTCGGCTACGAAAAAGGCGCCTTCACCGGCGCGGCGAAAACCACGCCGGGCTATTTCGAGGAAGCCCACGGCGGCACGCTATTCCTCGACGAGATCGCCGACATGAGCCCGAAGCTGCAGGCCAGCCTGCTGCGCGTGCTGCAGGAACGGAAGTTCGTGCGCCTCGGCAGCACCAAATCGCGCGCCAGCGACTTCCGCCTGATCCTCGCCACCAACAAGGCCCTCGATGCGGAAACGAAGGCTGGCCGCTTCCGCGCCGACCTCTTCTACCGCATCAACGTCGTCGCGCTGCGCGTGCCGCCGCTACGCGAGCGGCCGGAGGATATCCTGCCGCTGGCGCTCTACTTCCTCGACCACTTCAACGAAAAGTTCGGCAAGGAAGTCGGCCCGCTCACGCCGGAAGCCTTCGCCGCGCTGGAGGCCGCGCCCTGGCCGGGCAACGTGCGCGAGCTGCAGCATGCCATCGAGCGCGCCGTGGCGGTAAAGGCCGCCGGCCCGGTAGCCGCGGCCGACCTCGGCCTAGGCAGTACCGCACCCGCGGCGGAAGCGCGCGCAGCGGCGCCCTTCCGCGAGGCACGCGAGGCCTTCGAGCGCGAATACTTCGCCGGACTGATCAAAGCCGCCGGTGGAAATATTTCCGAAGCCGCCCGCATGTCCGGCATCGCCCGCCAGAATTTCTACGCCCACATCAAGCGGCTGGGGCTGGCCGCAGAATCGTAAGCCGAGCCCGGTACTCACTGGAGCCGGCGAGCCCGTGGTGATGAAGGCGCCGGAGCAGGGTATGGTTTTGTTTCCGGGACGTGGCCGATGCGGGCCACAGCCGCAGCGGGAAGCATCGCCGCGGCCCGAGCCCCGATAAGAGTTTGATGCAGGACACGCGCCTGCATGCAGCCGATGGGAATCAAGTCGGCCCACGATCCGCGATCCGCCAGCGAAGCGTTCCAGCGCGAGACTGCGTCTCGCGTCAGATTCGCTTTACCCCATTGACGAGGTCGGCCTCACAAGAGTTAGGGCTGGGGTTTCCGACAGCCATGTTTCTTGCCTTCTTCGTAGGCGTTGATGATATTGACCTTGGTTGAAGCAGCCGCAGGAGGTCCTTTCCCGGCTTCGAGGATGGCTTGCCGGAACCGGGCACAAGCTGGTGTGTTCTGAATGGTGTCGGCCATTCGGCGAGCGTAAGGCATATCGTCGTTTCCGGGAGCCAGTGGGGAGAATAGTTGGTTTGCGGCCCAACTGAAGGCTCCAGTGATGCTCAGGACCACGAGAAGAAGTAAGCCAAGAATGGCAAGGACGGGTCTATTCATCATGGTTAGGGCTGCGTTTGTACTGCAATAACGGTCAAGGGGCTGCCTCCGACCTCAATGGACTTACGCCAGACGTGTTTGATGTTTGATACGGCCAGGAACTCCCCGCCATATGCTCTTGCGGTGAGTTCCTTGTCCAATGCGGGCGTGAGAGCAGGCAAGGCGCCCGCAGGAATGTTCGAACACCACGTAGAAATGAAGCCTTTGAAATTGCTGTGGCTTCCTTGTGTCACTTGACTCGCCCCTTTGTACGACACGATATAGGTGTAGAGCGGCATACCAGCCCTAACGACGCTGTAGAAGAAGTCTTTTCATGCTCCGCATTTTGCTGTGAACCAAATGGAATAACAAGCGCCGAACGGGGAGTTTGATAGGAGGCTCCCGTGGCCCGCTACAAGCCCATCGACACCAGCCCGCGCTTTCTCGCCGTGGATCTCGACCGGCAGTTGCTACCCGGCACTTTCGGGCACGCACTCGGCCACCTGATCGACCACGAACTGGATCTCGGCGGCTTCGACGCCCGCTACCGCAACGACAAGACCGGCGCCCCCGCGTTTCTCCCGGGGATGCGGCTCAAGGTCGTGCTGTTCGCCTGCAGCCGAGCATCGTCAGGGGCCGGGGCGACTCCGCCGCCGACATCGTGCTGGCCGAATTGTGCTGGACGCTGGCGCGCAGCTACGGTCTGGCGCGCGCCGACATCGCCCGCTGCGTGCGCGCACTGCTCGACAACGCCACTCTGGCGCTCGAATCGCCTGCCGCCGTGCGCGCCGCGCTGGCGAGTTACGAGGATGGCGCGGCGGATTTTCCAGATTGTCTGATCGTCGCCAAGACTGTGGCCGCCGCTGCGGCAGGCTGCACAGCTTCGACCGCCGCATGGCCAAACTGCCCGGCGTGGAAATCCTCTGATTCAATCCGCAGTCAGCCCCAGCCGCTTGATGTGGGCGTAGAAATTCTGGCGGGCGATGCCGGACATGCGGGCGGCTTCGGAAATATTTCCACCGGCGGCTTTGATCAGTCCGGCGAAGTATTCGCGCTCGAAGGCCTCGCGTGCCTCGCGGAAGGGCGCCGCTGCGCGCGCTTCCGCCGCGGGTGCGGTACTGCCTAGGCCGAGGTCGGCCGCGGCTACCGGGCCGGCGGCCTTTACCGCCACGGCGCGCTCGATGGCATGCTGCAGCTCGCGCACGTTGCCCGGCCAGGTCTGGAAACGCCGGCGCGTTGTCATGACTTCGTTCGCGTTGTCATGATGTCATGACAACAATCGTTTTGACTGTAACCCTGACAACAAGATAAGTCTTTGTTTCACAAAGTGTGCCGTGCAGAGCGCGGCATGGCACATCGCTTGCAAATCCTTTGTTACGGCCCGCTTCGGGCGATAACCATAAGGAGGAGCAAGCATGCAGACCAAACACGCACTCTCGGCCATGACCGGCCTGGCCCTCGCCGCTTCCGGCACGGCGCTGGCCGCCGACGCCACCAGGCTGAAATGGGACGGCGTGCCGAAAACCGAGGTCACGCTGTTCTACCCCGGCCAAGCCACCCAGGAGTGGATGACCAGCGCCGCGCACAAGGCCGGCGCCACCGGGGTCAACGAGGGCAAGAGCTGCGTCGCCTGCCACGAGGGCGAGGAAGCGGATCTCGGCAAGGTCATCGTCAGCGGCCAGAAGCTGGAACCGAATCCCATCGCCGGCAAGCCCGGCTCGATCAAGGTGACGGTGCAGGCCGCCTACGACAAGGAATATTTTTACCTCAAGGCGAGCTGGCCGACGAACCTGAAGGAAGCCGGCGCCTTCCACAACTACAAGGCCTTCAAGGGCAGCAAGTGGGTCACCTACGGCAGCAACCGCACCGACAAGGACGTCAAGGCCGGCGCGGCCAAGGTCTCCTACGAGGATCGCTTCAACTTCATGTTCGGCGACAACAAGGGCACGGTGGCCAACTTCCCCAGCCAGGGCTGCTGGGTCACCTGCCACAACTCCATGCGCGACGCGCCCAACGAGCCGACCAAGGACCAGGTGGAAGCCCACCCGGTGCTGGGCAAGGCCGGCATGAAGAAGAGCGACATCCGCAAGTACCTGCCGGAGACGCGCACCGCCATCGACGCCGCCGGCGGCTGGGACAAGCTGAAGGACAAGGCGGCGCTCGACGCGCTGATGGACAAGGGCGCCTTCCTCGACCTGTGGCAGGCGCGCGCCTACCGCTCGATTCCCGTCGGCAAGGCCGACGACTCCCACGTCTTCCAGTACCGCAACTTCGACAAGGGCAAGAAGCCCTTCGACAGCAACTGGGACGGCGAGAAGAAGCAGCCCAAATTCATGTTCGACCCGGCGAAGAACGGCGGGAAAGCGGCGCTCACCGAGGCGCAGTTCCGCGACCCGAAGGCGCCAAAACTGGACAACACCAACAGCGTGCCCTTCGACGCGGCCAAGGTGAAGGACGGCGACGTGCTGCCCGGCTTCATCCTCAACACCAAGACCGACGGCTCGGCCGACGACCTCAACGCCAGCGGCAAGTGGGAGAACGGCGTGTGGACCATGTATGTGTGGCGCAAGCTCGACACCAAACAGAAGGACGACGTCGCGCTCGCCACCGGTCAGACCTACCCCGTGGGCTTCGCGGTGCACGACGACAATGTCACCACGCGCTTCCACTACGTCAGCCTGCCGCTGAAGCTCTCGCTGGGCAAGAAGGAGGGTCACGTCAATGCGGTCGAAATCAAGTGAGGAAGTGAAGGAAGGGGCGGCGCAAGCGGCCCCCAAGGCCGCGCGCACCAAGGGTGCGCGCGCGATCGCGCGGCGGTTGTGGCAGGACCTGCACGACTTCTTCGCCAGCCCCCTGCGCGGGGGGCTGGCGATTCTCGGCATCGTCGTCGCGCTGGGGGTTTCCTTCGTCGCGGCGGAGGAACTCAACGTCCAGGCCAATTCGACGCCGTTCTGCGTCTCCTGCCACTCGATGGGCGCCTACGTGTACGAGGAGTTCAAGAAGTCGAAGCACTTCACCAACGCCTCGGGCGTGCGGCCGGAGTGCGGCCAGTGCCACGTCTCCAAGCGCTTCTGGCTGGCGGTGTGGGACCACGCCATGGGTACGCACGACCTGATTTCCGAGTACAGCCACGACTGGACGCGGCCCGAGGTGTTCGAGGCGCGGCGCACCAGGATGGCGGAAAAGGCACGGCTGAAGATGCTGGATGAAGACAGCCACACCTGCCGCGAGTGCCACAAGTTCGACGCCATCGTCCCGACGCGCAAGCGCGGCGAGCGCGCCCACAACGACGCCCGGCAGAAGGGCAACACCAACTGCATCGCCTGCCATTACAACCTGGTGCACGCCGAGGCGCCGCTCACCCAGGCCTTCTCGCAGGCGATCAAGGCGGTGACGGGAGCGCCGGAAAAAGTCGTGCAGCGCTGACGCATCGGGCGCCTCGGGAGCGCCCGGCGCTGTCCGCCCCCCCTCTTCGCCGCAGCCGCCGTCCTGCACGGACTGACTATTGCAGGAGCCGCCGGACCGGCTTGCGTCCAGCCCGCAGCGGTCGGCTACAATAGAAAAAAGCGGGTGGTGCCCATGACGCAAACCGGCGTTTCCTTCGAATCCGAGATTACCGACGAGTCGGCCCGGCAGGCGCTCAGGCAGATCGGCATTCCGCCCTGCCCGGCCGTGGTGCTCGCCCTGGTGGAGGAGGCAAACAGGCCCGAGGTCGATTTCCGCAAGCTCGCGCGACTGATCGGCAGCGATGTGGGACTGGCCGCGGCGGTGCTGAACCTCGCCAACTCGCCGTTCTTCGGCCTGAGCGCCAAGGCGCTCTCGATCCAGCAGGCGCTGGCGGTGCTCGGCCTGCGCAACCTGATGAAGATGGTCTACGCCGTCACCCTGCGGCAAGGCCTGGGGCAGAACAGCCAGGTTGCCATGGAGCGCTTCTGGGACCGCTCCGCCTACAAGCCGATCGTCGTCGCCCTGCTTGCCGCGCGCCTGTCGCGCGTGCCCGCCGACGACGCCTACGCCTTCGGCCTGTTCCACGACATGGGCATCGCCGTGCTCCTGCAGCAGCTCGACGGCTACCGGAACACGCTGGCGCGCGCCAACGGCTCGTCGCAGCCCTTCACCCGCATCGAGGACGAAAGCCACCGCATCAACCACGCCATGGTGGGCGCGACGATGGCACGGGAATGGCATCTGCCCAATAACGTCTGCTGGGCGGTTTTCTACCACCACAATCTCAGGATGTTCGAGCACCCGACCGACTACGCCACGCAGGAGGTGCGCGACCTGATCGCCATCGCCATGATGTCGGAGTTTCTGGTGGCCAGCTTCCTGGGCCGCCCGGAGGAAGCGGAGTGGCGCGACAAGGGCTGCCTCGCGCTTGGACACTTCGGCCTGACCGCGGAAGACATGGAGCGCCTGCGCGAAGAGGTGGCGCCGAAGCTGGAGGAGGCGCGCGCCTATCGCACCGCCTGATCGCCGGCCGGTTCAGCGCCGCACGGCCGCCAGGATGCCCTGCAGCAGCGCCACCGGCGCCGGCGGACAGCCGGGCACGCGCACATCCACCGGGATGACGTTTTCCACGGCACCGCAACTGGCGTATGACTCGCCGAAGACGCCGCCGGTGCAGCCGCAGTCGCCCACCGCCACCACCAGCTTGGGATCGGGCGTGCACTCCCAGGCCACTTTCAGCGCGTGTTCCATGTTTTTCGTCACCGGGCCGCTGACCAGCAGCAGGTCGGCGTGGCGCGGGCTGGCGACGAACTTGATGCCGTAGCCTTCCAGGTTGTAGTAGGGGTTGTTGAGGGCGTGGATCTCCAGCTCGCAGCCGTTGCAGGAGCCGGCGTCGACCTGGCGAATGGTCAGCGCGCGGCCGAGGATGCGCAGGATCTCGTTGCCCAGGCGCGCCATCTCGCGTTCTGCGGCGGCCTCGGGCGGCGGCTCGCTGACGATGCCGGTGCGCAGGATGCGGCGGAGCATGGGGATCATAAGTCGTGCCCTGAATAGGAGAGGTTGAACGACTTGTTGATGAGCGGGAAGTCGGGAACGATGTCCTTCATCACCGCATGCTCCAGCGCCGGCCAGGCCTGCCAGGAGGGATCGTGCGGATGCACGCGCGCCAGGCAGCCCTCGCCGTCGAGCTGCACGCCGACGATCACCTCGCCGCGCCAGCCTTCGATCACGCCGAGGCCCCGGCCTGCGGCCGCGGGCGGCGCCTCGACGCGCAGCTCGCCGCCTGGCAGGCCGACGGCCAGCTCGCGCAGCAGGCGCAGCGACTCGAATATCTCCGCAAAGCGCACCGCCGCGCGCGCCGCCACGTCGCCCCGCTCTTCGTTGGCCGGGCGCACGCCGAGCATGGCCCACGGCGGCGGCGGGGTGTAGCCCTGGCGATGGACACGGCCATCGAGGATCAGGCCGGTGGCGCGCGCAGCCACGCCGGTGAGGGACAGTTCCCGCGCCAGGTCGGCGTCGATGGCGCCGGTGGTGAGGAAGCGATCCTGCAGGCCGGCATGTTCGTCGTAAATTTTCCTCAGCGCCTTCACTTCGCGCCCGACCGCATCGCACTGCTCGACGATGGCCGCCAGCGCCGACGCATCCAGCTCGAGCGCCACGCCGCCCGGCACGATGCGGTCCATCATGAAGCGGTGGCCGAAGCATCGGCCATTCAGGCGCAGCCAGTCCTCCTTCAGGCGCATGAACTGGGAGAAGCCGAAAGCCAGCGCGGCATCGTTGCCGAGGGCGCCGAGGTCGCCGAGATGGTTGGCGATGCGTTCGCGCTCCAGCATCAGCGCGCGCAGGCCGAGCGCACGCGGCGGCGGACTGACGCCGCAGGCCGCCTCGACGGCCGAAGCGTAGGCCCAGGCATAGGCACAGGTTGCATCGCCGGAGATGCGGCCGGCGAGACGGACACCGTCGGCCGGGTGCTTGCCGACGAACAGTTTCTCGACGCCCTTGTGCTGGTAGCCGAGCCGCTGCTCCAGGCGCAGCACGCGCTCGCCGATCACCGAGAAGCGGAAATGGCCCGGCTCGATGATGCCGGCGTGGATGGGGCCGACGGGTATCTCGTGCGCACCCTCGCCGCCGACCTGGACGAAGTCGTAGTCGGAGGGCCGGTTGGCAAAACCCCTGCCCTCGCCCGCATCGTGGCGCAGCGGGAACCAGTCCGCCGGCCAGGCGCCATGGCGCAGCCAGGGGCGCACATCTCCGCCATTCGGGCCGCCCTCGTGGGCGATGCCCACCAGGTCGCGCGTCGCCCGCTGCATGCGGTTGGCGGCGGGGAAGATGCCGGCCAGGTCGGGATAGACAGGATTTTCCGCCGGCAGGTCGAGGTCGAGCCAGGCGTGGCCGGCGCTGACGCCGAAAACGCAATGCAGGCGGAACCCTCCCCCGTGCCGGCGCTCGTCGCTGCCCCACAGCGCAGCCATCCGCCCGCCGGCGCGATGGGCGGCGACGGCAAAGGCCAGCAGCGCCTCGCCGCTGTCGGCGCGGCCGCGCCAGACCGGGCTGCCGATGCCGGCCTGCTTGTCGAATTCGATGGCTTCGCCGAAGAATCGCATCAGCCGAGCATCCTCGCCGCCTCGTGGAACCAGCGCGTGAGATAGGGAGGAATCCACAGGCCGAGCATCAGCACGATGGCCAGGTGCACGAACACCGGCGTAATGGCGGGCGCATGGGGCAGCCGTTTGGCGTGCGTCTCGCCGAAGACCATCGGCTGCACCTTGCCGAAGATGGCGGCGAAGGCGACGCCGAGGGCCAGCAGCAGGATCGGCGTGGCCCAGGGGTGGTGCTTCATGGCGTGGGTGAGGATCATGAACTCGCTGGCGAAGACGCCGAAGGGCGGCATGCCGAGGATGGCCAGCGTGCCGAGCATCAGGCCCCAGCCGATCAGCGGGTTGACCTTGATGAGGCCGCGGATGTCTTCCATCAGCTGGGTGCCGGTCTTCTGCGCGGCGTGGCCGACGACGAAGAAGATCGCCGACTTGGTCAGCGAGTGCAGCGTCATGTGCAGCAGGCCGGCGAAGTTGGCCACGGCCCCGCCCATGCCGAAGGCGAAGGTGATGAGGCCCATGTGCTCGATCGACGAGTAGGCGAACATGCGCTTGATGTCCTTCTGCCGCGAGAGGAAGAAGGCCGCCACCACCAGGGTGAGCAGGCCGAAGCCCATCATCAGGTTGCCGGCGAAGCCGGAGTGGATGGCACCGTCGGCAAGCACCTTGCAGCGCAGGATGGCGTAGAGGGCGACGTTGAGCAGCAGGCCGGAGAGCACGGCGGAGACCGGCGTCGGCCCTTCCGCATGGGCGTCGGGCAGCCAGTTGTGCAGCGGGGCCAGGCCGACCTTGGTGCCGTAGCCCACCAGCAGGAAGATGAAGGCCAGCGCCATGATGGTCGGCTCCAGGCTGCCCTTGACCTCGACCAGGTGCGTCCACAGCAGGGCGTTGCCGGTCTCGCCCAGCACGCGCTCGGCGGCGAAGTAGAGCAGGATGGTGCCGAACAGCGCCTGGGCGATGCCGACGCCGCAGAGGATGAAGTACTTCCACGCCGCCTCCAGGCTGGCCGGCGTGCGGTAGAGCGAGACCAGCAGCACGGTGGTCAGCGTCGCCGCCTCCATCGCCACCCAGAGGATGCCGAGGTTGTTGGTGGTGAGCGCCGCCAGCATGGTGAACATGAAGAGCTGGAACATGCCCTTGTAGAGGCGCAGGCGCGGCACGCTGAGCCGGCCATGCTCGCGTTCGTTCTTCATGTAGGGGCCGGAGAAGATGCTGGTGGTCATGCCGACGAAGGCGGTCAGCGCGACGAAGAAGACGTTCATCGAGTCGATGAAGAACGCCTCGCCGAAGGCGAAGCGCGGGCCGCCGGCGACGATCTCGGCGGTAAGCAGGGCGGACGCGAGGAAGGTGCCGACGCTGGCGATGATGTTGAGATTGGGCGCCCAGGCGCGTTCGCCCACCACCGTCAGCAGCGCGCCGCTGGCGAGGGGAATGGCGAGGACGAGTACGAACAGGTCCATTATTTTTCTTTCAGTCGCTCGAGATGGCGGATGTCGAGGCTGTCGAACTGCTCGCGGATCTGGAAGAAGAACACGCCGAGGATGATGGCGCCGACCAGCACGTCCAGCGCGATGCCCAGCTCCACCACCATCGGCATGCCGTAGGTGGCGCTGGTGGCGGCAAGAAAGAGGCCGTTCTCCATGGAGAGGAAGCCGATCACCTGCGGGATCGCCTTGCTGCGCGTGATCATCATCAGGAAGGCGAGCATGACGGTGGCCAGCGCGATGCCGAGGGTGCCGCGGCCGATGGTGCTGGAGAGCTGCGAGATGGGCAGGGCGACATTGAAGGCGACGATCACCAAGCCGATGCCGACCAGCATGGTGGTGGGCACCTTGATGAGGGATTCGACGTCCCACTTCACCTCCAGCCGCCGCACCAGCCGGTGCAGGATCCACGGCAGCAGCACCGCCTTCAGGCCCAGCGTCAGGCCGGCCGACCAGTAGAGATGCGCCTGTCCGGTAGAGAAGGCCACCACCAGGGTGGACAGGGCGAGCGTCAGGCCCTGCAGGGCGAACAGGTTGATCAGCGTCAGCACGCGCCGCTGCGCCAGCATGGCGAAGGCGAGCAGCAGGATCACCGCGGCAAACAGGTTGATGAGCTGGGAAGAGAGCGGCATCATTGGGCCATCCCCCCGCCCCCTTCCCCGGGAAGGGGGTGACGGTTGTTCGCGGCTGCGCCGCTCCATGTTGTTGGCTGCGCCGCCCTTGGGGCGGCCCGGCGGGCGGCGCTCACTGGACTACCATCCCCCCTGCCCCCTTCCCGAGGAAGGGGGTTACTGTCGTTCGCGGGCTGCGCCCGCTCCATGTTGTTGGCTGCGCCCCCTTGGGGCGGCCCGGCGGGGACGCTCATACCCGGCTTTCCAGCAGCAAGCGCACGAGGAGCCCGAGCACGGCGAAGAGGAAGGCGGTGCCGAGAAACTCGGGCGCACGGAAGATGCGCACCTTGGCGTTGAGGGTTTCGATCGCGGCCAGCAGCACGCCGCCGATGGCGAGCTTGAACACCAGTACCGGAATCGCCAGCAGCAGGCCGAGGAAGCTGTCGCCCTGGGCGATGCCCCAGGGGAAGAACAGCGCCAGCCCGAGGCAGGAATAGGCGTACAGCTTGAGGCTCGCCGCCCACTCGATCAACGCCAGGTGGCGCCCGGAATATTCGAGGATCATCGCCTCGTGGATCATCGTGAGTTCCAGGTGGGTGGCCGGGTTGTCGATCGGCACGCGGGCATTCTCGGCGAAGGAGACGAAGGTGAAGGCGACGCCGGCGAAGGCCAGGCTCGGATAGATGACGAAGTCGCGGTGCGCCAGCGTCTCGACGATGGTGGCCACCGAGGTGGACTGGGCGATCATCGCCAGGGTGAAGATCACCATCAGCAGCGCCGGCTCGGCGAGGAAGCCGACCAGCATCTCGCGCCGCCCGCCGAGCGTGCCGAAGGAGGTGCCGATGTCCATCGCCGCCAGCGCAATGAAGATGCGCGCCAGGCCGAACACGCCGACCAGGGCGATGGTGTCGGCCGCCGGCGCGAAGGGCAGGTCGGTGGACAGCACCGGAATGATGGCGCAGGCCAGCAGCATGCAGCCGAACACCACGTAAGGGGCGAAGCCGAACAGGGACGAGGCGCCCTGCGCCAGCACGACATCCTTGTTGAACAGCTTGTGCAGCATGTGGTAGGGCTGCAGCAGCGGCGGCGCCGAACGGTTCTGCAGCCAGGCGCGGCACTGGTTCACCCAGCCGGTGAGCAGCGGCGCCAGCGCCAGCGCCAGCACGATGGCGAAGAGCTGCCAGAGGAGGCCGGAAATGTTCACGGCCGCGCCACCAGCAGCAGAACGATGAGGGTCAAGAAACTGTACAGCAGGTAGATCGCGATGCGTCCGCCCTGCAGGCCGGTGATCAGCGCGGAGACGCCATTCACCAGCCGTGCCAGCGGCAGGTAGAGCCAGTGCCAGAAATGGTCTTCCACCTTCACGCTGTAATAGGGCTGCTCGTCGCGAATCGTCGGGAAATGCCGCTCCATGCGGAACATCGGCTCGAAGATGCGGCGGATCGGCTGGCTGAAACCCTCGGCGGTGTCCTGCGCGCGCGGGCCCTGGAAGACATAGCCGCAGTCCCACGCCGCCGACCTCCGCGTGCGGCCATGGTAGAGGCGGTGCACGATCTCGCGGCCGAGCAGCACCGCGACGACGATGGTGGCGAGGAAGACGAGCGGCTGGTAGCTGGCGCGCTCGGGCGAGATCGGCGCCAGCATCCACCAGCCGTGCTCGCGCACCTGCTCGGCCAGCCCGGTGCCGAGCAGCTGGCGCGTGGCGGCATCGATGAAACCGATCACGGTCGAGGGCAGCACGCCCAGCGCCAGGGTCAGCGCCGCCAGCCAGGCGAGGCCGGCGCGCTCCCAGGGACCGGCGTCGTGCGCCTCCTGCAGCGCCGGCTCGCGCATCTGGCCGAGGAAAACGATGCCGTAGAACTTGACCATGGCAAAGCCGGCCAGCGCCGCCACCAGTGCCACCACGGCAGCGGCCACCGGCACCACCATGTTGAGCCAGGAGTGCGGCAGGCCGGGCGAGAAGAGGAAGGCCTGCAGCAGCAGCCATTCGGAAACGAAGCCGGAGAGCGGCGGCAGGCCGGCGCTGGCGATGACGCCGGCGAGCGCCAGCCAGGCCACCCAGGGCATGCGGTGAATGAGGCCGCCGAGCCTGCCCAGGCTGCGCTCCCGCGTCGCATGCAGCACCGAGCCGGTGCACAGGAACAGCAGGCTCTTGAAGCCGGCGTGCGCCAGACAGTGGTAGAGCAGCGCCGTCATGGCCAGCGCCGCCAGCGCCTCCATGCGGTAGGCGTGGAAGATCAAAGTCAGTCCCAGCGCCACGGCGAGCAGCCCGATATTCTCGATCGAGGAATAGGCGAGCAGGCGCTTCATGTCGCTCTGCACCGTGCTGTAGAGCACGCCGAAGACGGCGGTGGCCAGGCCGACCGCCATCGCCAGCACGCCCCACCACCAGAGCGGCGTGCCGACCAGGTCGAAGGAGACGCGCAGCAGGCCGTAGATGGCGGTCTTCAGCATGACGCCGCTCATCATCGCGGAGACCGGCGAGGGCGCCGCCGGATGCGCCTCCGGCAGCCAGACATGGACGGGCAGCAGCCCCGCCTTGGCGCCGAAGCCGAACAGCGCCAGCAGGAAGGCCGCCGAAGCCCAGAAGGACGAGAGGTGCTGGGCGCGCATGCCGGCGAAGGTGTAGTCGCCGCTGCCCGAGGTCATCACGCCGAAGGAGAGCAGGATGGCGATGGCGCCGACATGGGCGATCAGCAGGTAGAGATAGCCGGCGCGGCGGATCTCGGCATGGCGGTGCTCGCTGGTGACGAGGAAGAACGAGGACAGCGCCATGCCCTCCCAGGCCACCATGAAGGCATAGGCGTCGTCGGCCAGCAGCACCAGCAGCATGCTGGCGAGGAAGACGTGGTACTGCAGGCACAGCAGGCCCGGCGCCGTGCCCTCGCCTTTCCTGAAATAGCCGGCGGCGAACACGGAAATGCCGGCCGCGGCAAACCCCACCAGCAGGGCGAACACCGCCGCCAGGTTGTCCAGGCGCAGGTGAAAGGGCAGGTCGGGCAGGCCGATCGGCAGCACGGCGGTTTCCGGCGTGCCGCCGAGGAAGTCCAGAGAAGTCAGTCCCGCCAGCACGCCGATCAGCGCGCCAAGGGGGAACAGGGTCTTGCCGACGAAGCGCAGGTTGCGCGGTGCGAGCAGTCCGGCGAAGCCGATCGCCAGCCAGGCGCAGGCGGCGAAGAGCAGGACGTCGACGGACAGCAGGGAAGGCATGACGGTCAGTCCTGCTCCTTGCTTGCGGTATCGGTTCGGCCGGACGCGGCGAAAAGCCATTCCGGCAGCTTGCGGTTGCCGGCATTCTCGATGATGTACTGGCGGATCAGCCGCCGCACGACCTGGGAGGGCGTCAGATCCTGCGTGGCGCAGATGTCCTCGAACAGTTTCTTCTTGTCCGGGTCGATGAGGATGGTCAGGCGGGCGGTGCGGCTTTCCATCTCTCGCGCGATGCTCGCCGATTGTCGGGCCGATTGCACGCGCTTCATTTTATCCGACCCTGAAATGTGCCGGCGCCCCCCAGGCCGAAGGGCGGCGTCCGATCCGGCGGCGGCGGGACTTTCCCGCTGTGACTGTACCGCGGCACATCGGCGAAATTGTCGAGCAGGGCACGCAGGCTGCAGAACACCCTCTGCGGCTTGAGGTCCGCGAGCAGGTTCTGGCCGACCAGCTGTCCCCTGTTTTCATCGGTCACTCCGCAAACATAGATCTCGCGTCCGAGCAGTTGCGCCGTGCGGATGACCTCCCGGCAGACTTCGACATGCCTCGGCCTCACCCCACGCAGCCGCTCGAGCGTGATGGCAATCAGCGGCTTGTCGCCGCACGATTCGGCGCGCTCGCGGCACAAGCGGCCCGCCGCCTGCGCATTGCCGCCGACCACACGGTAACACTGAATGGTTTTCTGCTGCCGCATGAGCATGAGCTCCCCTTGATCGCTGTCATGTCGACTGATGGTGATGTCGGCCAAAGCTTCCATGATGCGGGCACGCCGTGACTCGGGAGGCTTTCATTATATGCCAATATCAGTCGCTTTTGATTATAATGGTATTGTAATCCATGACCGGGGCCTATGCCATGACGTCGCGATGACCTCCCTGCGCATACTGCTGATCGAGGACAACCCGGACCTCGCCGCCAACCTGATCGACTTCCTGGAGGCGAAGGGCCATGCGGTGGACACGGCCGGGGACGGCATCACCGGTCTGCACCTCGCCCTCGTGAACGACCATGACGCCATCGTGCTGGACCTGGTGCTGCCCGGCATGGACGGCATCACACTCTGCCGCAAGCTGCGCGAGGAAGGCGGCAAGCACACGCCGGTGCTGATGCTCACGGCGCGCGACTCCCTCGACGACAAGATCGTCGGCCTGGAGTCGGGCGCCGACGACTACGTCGTGAAGCCCTTCGTCCTGCGCGAGGTGGAGGCGCGGCTGAAGGCGCTGGCGCGGCGCGCCACCGGGCAGCGGCGGCAGCAGCGGCTGCAGGTGGCGGACCTCAGCTTCGACACCGGCACGCTGCAGGTGCGCCGCGGCGACCGGGTCATCGATCTGCCCCCCATCCCGCTGCGCATCCTCGAGCTGCTCATGCGCATCTCCCCGCACGTCGTGCCGCGCAGCCAGATCGAGCGGTCGATCTGGGGCGATTCGCCGCCCGACAGCGACGCCCTGCGCGCGCACATGCATGTGCTGCGCAGCGCCATCGACAGGCCCGCCGACAGGCCGCTGCTGCACACGCATCGCGGTCACGGCTGGCAGCTGGCAGTAGCCGATGCACCATCGCAGTAGTTTGCGGCTGCGCGTCGCCGCCGCCTTCGCCTGGTTCGGCGGCCTGGTCAGCCTGCTGCTCGCCGCCGGCCTCTATCTCGCCGCCCACGACGCCGGCCAGCGCCTCATCGACGAGACGCTGCGCGCCGAGCTGGACGACTACATGGCGCGGCGGCAGCGCAACCCGCAGTCGCTGCCGCCGGCCTCGGTCACGCTGCGCGGCTATGTTGACGCGGCGGACGCGCCGAACGGCGACATTCCCGCTCCGGTGCGCGCGCTGTCGCCGGGGCGCCACGAGATCGAGCTCGGCGGCGTGCCCTACCGCGTCGCCGTCGCCGAGCAGCAGGGGCTGCGCTTCTTCCTGCTGTTCAACGAAACGAGGCAGCAGGCACGCGAGCAGCGCTTCGTCGCCTATCTCGCCGGCGGCGCGCTGACCATGATCCTGCTCTCGGCCGCGGGCGGCCTCTGGCTCGCCGGACGGGTCATCGCGCCGGTGACGGACCTGGCTCGGCAGGTCGGCGCTGCGGACCCGGCCGCCGCACCACCGCTGCTGGCCGACGACGACGCCCCGCACGACGAGGTGGGCGAGCTGGCGCGGATCTTCCAGAGCTATCTGCGCCGGCTGCATGCCTTCATCGACCGCGAGCGCGCGTTCACCGCCGATGTCAGTCACGAGCTGCGCACGCCCCTGGCCGTGATCCAGGGCGCGGCCGAGGTGCTGCAGAACGACGGGCGGCTCGATGCCGCGCAGCACGGCCGGCTGGCGCGCATCGAGCGCGCCGCGCGCGACATGACCGAACTGATCCGCGCCCTGCTGCTCATGGCGCGCGAGGAGGAGCCCGAGGCCGATGCCCAGTGCGATGCCGCCGAGGTGGTGCGCGACTGTATCGAGCGCCACCGCCACCTGCTCGCCCGGCGCAAGGCCGGGCTGCGTGTCGAGATCGAGGCCGAGCCGCAACTGCCGGCCGAGCCGACGCTCTTCTCCATCGTCGTCGCCAACCTGGTGCGCAACGCCTTTGCCTACACGGAATCCGGCCGCATCGACATCCGCCTCGCGGCCGACCGGCTCGAGGTGCGCGACACCGGCATCGGCATCCGCGCCGAGGAGATCGGCCGCGTCTTCCAGCGCTACTACAAGGGCACGGCCAGCCAGGGCAGCGGCATCGGTCTGTCCCTGGTCAAGCGCATCTGCGACCGCTACGGCTGGATCATCCGCATCGAAAGCCGCGAAGGACAGGGCACGTCTGCCACGCTTGTTTTCGCTCCTAACGCAGCCTTGACGCCGGCTTGACGCTGCCTTTGCGCGCACTTCGCTAGGATGCGCGGCAGAACTTCTCTCTGCCGCCAGCATGCCTGCCCAGCCCCGACCGTCGCGCCTGCCCGCCTCGCTGCGCCGCTTCCTGCCCTTCCTGCTGTGGTGGCCGCGGGTCGGCCGCGGCACCTTCCGCCATGACCTCGTCGCCGGGCTCACCGGCGCCATCGTCGTGCTGCCGCAGGGGGTGGCCTTCGCCACCATCGCCGGCATGCCGCCGGAATACGGCCTGTACGCCGGCATGGTGCCGGCGCTCATCGCCGCGCTGTTCGGCTCCTCCTGGCACCTCGTCTCGGGGCCGACCACGGCGGCCTCCATCGTGCTCTTCTCGGTGCTCTCGGCGCACGCCGAGCCGGGCAGCGCCGCCTATGTGCAGAACGCCCTGACGCTCACCTTCATGGTCGGCGCCATCCAGCTCGGTCTGGGCCTGGCACGGCTCGGCGTGCTGATCAACTTCATCTCCCACTCGGTGGTGATCGGCTTCACCGCCGGCGCCGCCGTGCTCATCGCCACCAGCCAGGTGCGGCATTTCTTCGGCCTGGCCATCGCGCGCGGCAGCGGCTTCGTCGACACCTGGGGCACGCTCTTCAGCCGCTTCGGCGAGACAGACCCCTATATCTTCGCCGTGGCGGCGACGACGCTGGCGCTGGGCGTGCTGGTGCAGCAGCGCTTTCCCAAGGTGCCCTACATGATCGCCGCGATGCTCGGCGGCAGCCTGCTCTGCTGGCTGCTGAAGGGCTTCGCCGGAGCGGGGGCGGAGGCCATCACCACGCTCGGCGCGCTGCCCGGCGCGCTGCCGCCGCTCTCCGCGCCGCAGTTCGACTTCGCCGCCTTCAAGGAACTCGCCACCGCCGCGCTGGCCGTCTCGCTGCTCGCCCTCACCGAGGCGATCTCCATCGCGCGCGCCCTGGCGGTGCGCTCGGGGCAGCAGATCGACGGCAACCAGGAGCTGATCGGCCAGGGCCTGTCCAATCTTATCGGCAGCTTCTGCTCCGCCTACGTCGCCACCGGCTCCTTCAACCGCAGCGGCGTGAACTACGCCGCCGGGGCGAGGACGCCGCTCGCCTCGATCCTCGCCAGCCTGCTGCTGGCGGCCATCGTGCTGCTGGTGGCGCCGGCCGCCGCCTACCTGCCCAACGCCGCCATGGCGGGCGTGCTGTTCCTCGTCGCCTGGGGGCTGATCGATTTCCATCACATCCGCCAGATCCTGCGCGCCGGACGCGAGGAAACCGTCATTTTCGCCGCCACCTTCCTCGCCACCCTGCTGCTCAACCTGGAAATGGCGATCCTGTCGGGCGTCTTCCTTTCGCTCGGCTTCTACCTCTCGCGCACCTCGCGCCCGCAGGTGTGGAGCCGCGTGCCCGATCCGCGCCAGGAAAAACGCCGCTTCGTCAGCGACCCTGCGCTGCCGGAATGCCCGCAGCTGAAGATCGTGCGCATCGACGGCTCGCTGTTCTTCGGCGCCGTCAGCCACGTGCAGGAGCAGCTGCGCGCGCTGGAGGCGGCGCAGCCCGGGCAGAAGCATCTGCTCATCGTCGCCTCGGGCATCAATTTCATCGATCTGGCCGGCGCCGAATTCCTCGCCCGGGAAGCGCGGCTGCGCCGCGCCGCCGGCGGCGACCTGTGGCTGATCCGCGTCAAGCCCCAGGTGCGCGAGGCGCTGGATAGCGGCGGCTATCTGGCGCTGATCGGCACGGACCATGTGTTCGAGGGCAAGGGCGAGGCGCTCGCCCATATCTACGCGCGGCTCGACCGCGCCGTGTGCGGCGGCTGCGGCAGGCGCATCTTCCGCGAATGCGCCGCGCCGACCGACCGGGCGCGCACCATCGAACCGGCACTGCCGGCGGCAATCCATACTTGAGGAGGCAAACATGCCCGCTTACCGACGCATCCTGGCCCTGATCGATCCCGGCAAGAACGGCGAGGCCGTCGTGCGCCAGGCCGCGCGCCTGGCCGCCTCCTGCCATGCCGAACTCGCCGTGGCGGGAATCGTCGACTACGCGCCGGGTTTCGAATGCGACCACGTGCCCTTCCGCAGTCCGCAGGAGATGCGCCGGGCGATCGTGCACGACGTGACGGAGAAACTGGGCGAACTGACGAGGCGTGTGGGCTGCCGCGCCGAAGTCATCGTCGTCTCGGGCGGCGCGCGACAGGCGGTGGACGACCTGGCGCACTCCTGGCAGCCGGATCTGGTGCTGGTCGGCGCCCAGGCGCCGCACGGGCTGCGGCAGGCGGACGGCGCGCCATTCGACGTTCTGGTGGTGCGCGCGGGCAGGCCGGGGCTGGCCGGCCGCATCATCCGGGCGCTCGCCGCAGCCTTCTGACCTGCGTGGGGTTGATGACAAACTACGCGAAACTGTTTGCCGCCTGCTGCCCGCAAGAGAAAAAATGCCTGTTCCCTGCCACCCGCTGCGGTGGGCGTGCGTATTAACTGCCGTGCTGGCGGCGGGCTGCGCGGCCACTCAACCCATTCGCCTATCCACCGCAACGACCGAGGTTGCACCCGCTCCGCCGCCCGCCTTCAAACCCCCATCCGAACAAACCACGCCAGCCTCAGCTGCGCCGGAGCCGGTGAAACCAACGCCACCCGCGGAAACAGCGGCGGCGCCAACACCCGATTTGAGCATCGTATTGACGCCAGGACGAAAGTTCCTCGATGCCCGGGATCTGCGACAACTCAATGCGATCGCCGATCGGGTCAAGGAGAGGCTCGGCATGTCGGTGTCGATCGCAAGCTATTCGAGTTGGCACGGCAGCCGGGAACTCAACATGGCCCAAGCCCAGCAGCGCGCCGATGACCTCAGGGAGGCGCTGGTCAGGCTGGGCGTACCGCCCGGCCGCATCCTCGCCACGGCCTATGGCGAGGAACGCAAGGGCCGTTCGCCCGCCGACCAGCCCCGCATCGACGTCCGCATCGTCGAACCGGTTATTTCACCACCATGACCGGGCAGCCGGCCTTGCCGATGACTTTTTCCGAGACACTGCCCAGCATCAGGCGGCCCAGCCCGCTGCGGCCATGGCTGCCGACGACGATGAGATCGGCGCCGACGCGAGTTGCGCAGGCGCTGATCTCCTGCGCCGATTCGCCTTCGAGGACGAGCCCTTCGGCGGCAATGCCGTCGGCCTGGAGCGCATGGCGGATGCGCTCGACGGCCTGACGCCCCTCGGCACGGCGCGCCTCGTCGAAGCCGGGGCGCAGCACCGAAACCACGGTCACCGGCAGGCCGCAGTGTTTCGCCAGGGCCTGCCCCATCACGCCGGCGCGGTCGCCGTGGCGCGAGCCGTCGGTGGCGACGAGGATGCGCCGGCGCCACAGATCGGCCGCCTTGGGCACCACCAGCACGTTGCAGCCGGCCTCGCCGATCACCTGGCGCGTCGCATCGCCCACCATCATGCTGGCCAGGCCGCGCTTGCCGCGGCGCCCCATGACGATGAGGTCGGCGCGCAGTTCCTCCGCCGCGCGGGCGATCTCTTTCGCCGGTGCCGTGCCTTCGCGCAGCTCGGTGCGAAGGGCGCAGCGCCGCTCGCGCGCGGCCTGCTCGATGCCCTCCAGCACCCTGCGCGCCTCGGCCCGGCTCTGCTCGATCACCTGGCTTGCCACGCCTTCTGCCTCGAGGTCGAGCAGGGAAACGGTCGTGGCGGTAAGCCGAGCACCGTTCATGCCGGCGAAGCCGAGCGCCACGCGCGTGGCGCCGGCGCTGAACTCCGAACCGTCGCTGGCGAGCAGCACGCGGTCGAGCCGGCCCTCGCGGGCGATGGCCGCCGGCGCCGCCTCGGCCGGCGCCGCCGCGGCGGCCAGCGCCAGCTCGGCGCGGTGGGCGCGCATGCCGGAGATCAGCGCGCGCAGGATGATGAAGGCGCCGACCGCCAGCGCCAGCACCATGACGCCGAAGCTGACGTTCTTCATCAGCTTGGCGGTATCGGCCGCCATCGGCGCGATGAGCTGGAGGTCGGACAGGTAGACCGGGATGACGATGGCGCGGGAGGCCAGCACGATGAGCATGATGGTGCCCATCACCACCTTGACCATGTAGGGCTTGACGTAAGTGGTGCCGATGGCGCCAAGCTGGATGCCGAACAGCGAGCCGGCCAGGATGATCATCGCCAGGCGGATGTCGACATAGCCGCTCCAGGCGTACTTGATGGTGCCGCCCACCCCCATGATGAAGGCGATCACCAGCTCGGTGGCCGAAGCCATCAGCGAGGGTGCGCCGAGCACGTACATCATGGCCGGCACGCCGACGAAGCCGCCGACGGCAATGGTCGCCGCCAGCATGCCGGTGGCGAAGCCGATCGGAATCGTGATCAGTACCGACACCTTCGCCTTCAGGCTGGGGAAGTACATCATCGTGCCGGGGATGTTGAGCGACTGCACCCAGCGCGCCAGCTTGGTCACCTGCTCCTCGGCATGCTGTTCGCCGGAGCGGTAGATGCGCCAGGCGTCGCGCATCACGTAGCCGCCGACGATGGCCAGCACGATGACGAAGGCCGTGCTGACGTAGAGGTTTGAGCCGGCGTCGCCGAAGGCCTTCTTGATCGATTCCTGGATGTGGGCGCCGTAGAGGATGCCGGCCTCGGCCGAGATGCCGAGCACGATGCCGAGCTTGACATCCACCTGTCCGTACTTGGCGCGCTTCATGGCGCCGACCAGCGCCTTGGGAAATTTGTGGCAGATGTTGCTGGCGACGGCGACGATGCCCGGCGCGCCCATGCTCATCATGGCCGGCGTCAGCACGAAGGCGCCGCCGGAGCCGATGAAGCCGGAGACCAGGCCGCCGATGAAGCCGACAATGAACAGGAAGATAACGCCGGCGAGGTCGAGCTGGATGAAGGAGGCGCCGATTTCCATCATGCCCTCACTTCTTCGCCTTGATGCCGAGCAGGTCCCAGAACGCGGCGGTGAAATTGCCGTGCGTATAGGAAATGGCGAAGGCGATGACGATGGGAATCAGGAAGGTCCAGCCGCCGCGGCCGGTGATCTGCAGGATGTCGCGCTCGAAATAGAACAGCAGGAAGTACAGTATTGCGGTGACGGCACCGAACGCGACGGCCGGCCCGATCTCCTTGCCCTTGTCCGACATGGCTATTCCCGGAATGTTTTGGAATCTTGCCCTTGCAGGGCAATGAGTTGATCGGCGTATTCTAATGTTCGGCACATGACCGAACAAACCATTCCGCAATTGGGGAAATAAGCAACGTTAATGTTTCCTTGGGATAATGCCGTTTTGAACGACCTCGCAAAGAACATGGGACACCGACTTTCCAGGATCTACACCCGCACCGGCGACGCCGGCACGACCGGCCTGGCCGACGGCTCGCGCGTTTCCAAGGACTCCGCCCGCATCGCCGCGCTGGGCGAACTCGACGAACTCAACTCGGTGGTTGGCCTGCTGCTGACGGAAGAACTGCCTGAGGACATCCGGCGCCTGCTCACCGGCATCCAGCACGATCTGTTCGATCTCGGCGGCGAGATGGCGATCCCCGGCTCGGCGCTGCTGAACGGGAAGAGCGTCGGCGAACTGGAGGCGGCCATCGACCGCTGGAACGCGGAACTGGAACCGCTGAAGGAATTCATCCTGCCGGGCGGCGCGCGCGCGGCGGCGCTGGCGCACTTGGCGCGCGGCGTGTGCCGCCGCGCCGAGCGGCAGCTGGTTGCGCTGTCCGCCACCGAGGCGGTGAGCGAAGCCGGCCGCAAGTACGTGAACCGCCTCTCCGACCTGCTGTTCGTGCTCGGCCGCACGCTGAACCGCGCCGCAGGGCGCGGCGACGTGCTCTGGCAGAAGGACCGGGCGCGCTAATCCGCGCCGGCTTCGGGGCCGAGGCGCCTGACGAGGTCGCCGGTCGCCGCGCGCAGACGCTGCGAGAGCAGCAGCACGAGTTCCATGAGTATCTTGATGCCGAGACGGGGGTCGTCGGCGATGATGCGCGTCAGGCTGCTGCGGTCGAGCACGGCGAAGAGCGTCTCCTCGAGCGCGATGCAGGAGGCGAAGCGCGGCTCGCCGTCGATCAGGGACATCTCGCCCAGTATCTTGCCCGGCCCGGCGACGCCGATGCGCTGCGGCAGGCCGGTCGGATCGTTCTTGACGATCTCGCAACGGCCGTCGAGCAGGATCACCATGAAATCGCCGCCGTCGCCCTCGCGGATGACCGTGGCGCCGGCCGGCGCGCGATAGCAGGCAAGGCGCGCCGCCAGGGCCTCGATCTCGCTGCGCTCGAAATCCTCGAACAGGTGGATGTGCTGGATGATCTCCTGCATGCGATCGACGAAGGCGGTCGCATCGCCGAGGTGGGTCTGTCCTGGGAAGCGCTCGCTCACTGAACTATCCTTCCCTCTTCCCGCCCCCCGGGGAGGGGGGGACGAGCGTTCGCGGGCTGTGCCCGCTCCATGCAGCCGGCCGCGCCCCCTTGGGGCGGCCCGGCAGGGGTTCACTCTTTGCCGAGCAGGGCAATGCGCCGGTCGCGCACCGCCTGCGCAAGTGCATCCAGCATGACCACGGAATCGTCCCAGCCGAGGCAGGCGTCGGTGATGCTCATGCCGTATTCGAGCGGCTTGCCCGGCACCAGGTCCTGGCGGCCTTCCTTCAGGTTCGATTCGACCATGACGCCGAAGACGCGATCCTCGCCGGCGGCGATCTGCGCGGCGACGTCGCGGGCGGCTTCCATCTGGCGCTTGTAGTCCTTGCGGCTGTTGCCGTGGGAGAAATCGACCATGACGCGGGCGGCGAGGCCGGCGGCGCCGATCTCCTTGCATGCCTTGTCCACGCTGGCGGCGTCGAAATTCGGCTCGCGGCCGCCGCGCAGGATGACATGGCAGTCCTCATTGCCATTGGTGGACACGATGGCCGAATGGCCGGCCTTCGTCACCGAGAGGAAGCAGTGGGGATGCTGCGAAGTGCGGATGGCATCCACGGCGATCTTGAGATTGCCGTCGGTGCCGTTCTTGAAGCCCATCGGGCAGGACATGCCGGAAGCCAGCTCGCGGTGCACCTGCGACTCGGTGGTGCGCGCGCCGATGGCGCCCCAGCTCACCAGGTCGGCGATGTACTGCGGCGTGATCATGTCGAGGAACTCGGTGGCCGCCGGCAGGCCCATCTCGTTCAGGTCGACCAGCAGGTGACGGGCGATGCGCAGGCCCTCGTTGATCTTGAAGCTGCCGTCCAGGCGCGGGTCGTTGATGAGGCCCTTCCAGCCGACCGTGGTGCGCGGCTTCTCGAAGTACACGCGCATCACCACCAGCAGGTCGCCGGCCAGTCGGTCGGCTTCGGCCTTCAGGCGCGCGGCGTACTCGATTGCAGCGTCGAAGTCGTGCACGGAGCAGGGACCGATCACCACCAGCAGGCGGTCGTCGGCGCCGTGCAGGATGCGGTGGATGGCCTGGCGCGCGTTGAACGTCGTCTCGACCGCCATCGGCGTGGGCGGAAACTCGCGCAGCAGGTGCGAGGGCGGCGCCACCTCATGGATGCCGCGGATGCGCACGTCGTCGGTGATGGCGCGCGGATAGGCGAGCCCGCCCTTCGGGCCGGGCGAGACGGAGGCGATGTTCGGCTTGTTCGATTTGCTCGGGGCGTTCATGGGCGTTGCGCGGTACGTTACAAAGACGCATTCTAGCACCCATGCGTATTGCCAGCCTGAACAGCGCGCGATCATGGCGACCGTCGCCGGCGAGTCGCTGCCGAGGTCGAGCGACGCGAAAGTCAGCCTTCAGGACACGGCGATGCCGGCGAAAAATCTCCTGCTGGCCGGCTACTTCTGCAGCTTCTCGTACATGCCGGTCACCGCATCCATCACCTCCAGGATGCGCTCGCTCGTCGTCGCCACGTTCTGCATCAGCGTCGCCTTCTCGCCGGAGCCCTTCAGCGCGGTCTCGAAGAACTGCCATTGCACCTTGCCGAGCTCCAGCTCTTCGCGGATGGCCTGTGTGTTGGACTGGGCGCCGACCAGCTCCTGCAGCCCCGCGACGAATTCCCTGCGCGCCTTGTCCAGCTCGGCGCTGCCATTGCCCGGCGCCACGCCCCAGGCGAGGGCCTGGTAGAACTTCGCCATGCGCTGCGACAGCATGCGCTGGCGGCCGGCGATGTTTACCAGCCGGCCCTGGGTCGTGCCGACATGCTTTTCGAGCTGGACGGTGCCGCTGTGCGCGATCAGCAGCACCTCCTCGTTGACTTCCATGATGCGGCGCGCCGCCTCCTGGCTCGGCCTGGCGCCGACCAGCAGGTCCTTGTAGCCCAGCCAGGCCCGCTCCAGCCTCAGGTAGGTGTCCTTGATCTCGGGGGTTGGCGCAAAATTCTTCAGTTCGACCAGCTGCCGGTCGAACAGGGCGATGGAAGCGTCGAGTATCTTCTTCGAGCGCTCCGCGTCGACTCCCTGGCCGATCTGCAGATAGGCCTTCGCCATGCGCTGCGAAAGCATGCGCTGGCGGCCGGCCTTGTTGATGGCCGCGTTGATGTCCGCGATCTGTGCGGACGCTTCCGGCACTCCCGCTCCGAGCAGGGCGACGCAGCCGATCACCCAGGCAAGCTTTTTCAGAAACATGTGTCCATCCCTTTTGCGTTGAATCGATCCGTTACCGGTTCAGTTTTTCGAACATGGCCGTAACGTTCTCCAGGGCGTCGAGCAGGCGCTCGCTGGCGCTGGCCATGCCGGCGGAGGCCGCCTTGCGGTCGGCGGTCTTGCCGTCGAGCAGGGCTTCGACGGCAAGCCACTGCTGGCGGGCCTTCTCGATTTCCTCCCTGATTTCCTGCGTCGTCGCCGGCGCCAGGCTGAGGGCGCGCATGCCGATGGCGAAATCCTTGCGCGCCCGTTCCAGATCGGCGGCGGCATGCGCCGGCGCCACGCCCCAGGCCATGGACTGGTACAGCTTGGCGATGCGCTGCGAGACCATCCGCTGCCGGCCGGCCATGCCCACCAGGGGGCCGCTTTCCGTGCCGGAGATTTCGACCAGCTGCGTGCCGCCGCGATGCGCCAGCTCCAGCACCCGCTCGCTCAGCTCCATGGCCTTGCGCGCGCCCTCCTTGCTGGGGGCCAGGCCGATCAGCACGTCCTTGTAGGCAAGCCAGGCGATTTCGAGCTGCAGGTAGGTCTCCTTGACCTCCATGTTGGGCGCATAGTTCTTCAGCTCGACCAGCTGGCGGTCGAAATGGGCGACGGAAAACTCCAGGGTGCGGCGGGACTGATCCGCATCGACGCCCAGGCCGGCCTGAAGATAGGCCTTGGCCATGCGCTGCGAGAGCATGCGCTGGCGGCCGGCCTTGTTGATGGCTTCGTTGATGTTGGAGATTTGCGCCTCGGCCGGATTGACTGCGGCATCGAGAACGAAGGCGGCCAGCAGCCCCAGCGCGAGCACTAACAGCTTGTTCATGACATTCCCCTTGACCGCAGCCGTCTGGACCGGCGGTTTCAGGGCCGGGGGCGCCGTGGCAAACCGGCATGCTATGCGAGCGCAGGCCGTAACTGTTTGATCATGATCAATGTATCATGCACGCCGGCTTCCGGGCACCGGCCCGGCGGCAGCCTCAGCCCGTGCCGCCTACCGTCAAGCCGTCGATGCGCAAGGTAGGCTGTCCCACCCCGACCGGCACGCTCTGGCCCTCCTTGCCGCAGGTGCCGACGCCGGGGTCGAGCGCCATGTCGTTGCCGATCATGGAGACGCGGGTGAGCACGTCCGGGCCGTTGCCGATCAGCGTCGCGCCCTTGACCGGCTGCGCGATCCTGCCGTTCTCGATGAGGTAGGCCTCGGCCGCCGAGAAGACGAACTTGCCGCTGGTGATGTCCACCTGGCCGCCGCCGAAGTTGGCGGCGTACAGCCCCTTCTTCACCGAGGCGATGATCTCCTGCGGATCGCGCTCGCCGTTCAGCATGCAGGTGTTCGTCATGCGCGGCAGCGGCAGGTGGGCGAAGGACTCGCGCCGGCCGTTGCCGGTGACCGGCACGCCCATCAGGCGGGCGTTGAGCGAATCCTGCAGGTAGCCCACCAGGACGCCGTCCTCGATCAGCACCGTGCGCTGCGTCGGGTTGCCTTCATCGTCGATGGACAGCGAGCCGCGCCGGTCGGGAATGGTGCCGTCGTCGATCACCGTCACGCCGCGGGCGGCGACGCGCTCGCCGATGCGGCCGGAAAAGGCCGAGCTGCCCTTGCGGTTGAAGTCGCCTTCGAGGCCGTGGCCGATCGCCTCGTGCAGCAGGATGCCCGGCCAGCCGTTGCCCAGCACCACCGTCATCTCCCCTGCCGGGGCCGGGCGCGCGGCCAGGTTCACGCGCGCCTGGTGCACCGCCTTGCACGCATAGTCGCGCAGCACGCCGTCGCTGAAATAGGCGTAGTCGAAACGCCCGCCGCCGCCCGAGGAGCCCTGCTCGCGCCGGCCGGCCTCCTGCATGATTACCGTGACGGAAACGCGCACCAGCGGGCGCACGTCGGCGGCCAGGCGGCCGTCGGCGCGCGCGATCAGCACGACCTCGTACACCCCGGCGATGTGCGCCATCACCTCGACGACGCGGGCGTCCTCGGCGCGGGCAAAGCCCTCCAGCCGCTCGAGCAGCTTCACCTTTTCGGTGTCGGGCAGCGAGGCCAGGGGGTCGCCGGCACCGTACAGCGCCGGCGCGGCGGCGCCGCGCAGCATCGGCACCAGCTTGTCCGTCCCCTGCGCGGCGATGGCGCGGGTGGCCTGCGCCGCCGATTTCAGCGCCGGCAGGGAGATTTCGTCGGAATAGGCGAAGGCCGTCTTCTCGCCCGAGACGGCGCGCACGCCGACGCCGCTCTCGATGTTGAAACTGCCCGACTTGACGATGCCCTCCTCCAGGCTCCAGCCCTCGGAGCGGGTGTACTGGAAGTAGAGGTCGGCATGGTCGAGCCGGTGCCGGTAGAGCTCGCCGAAAACGGTCTCGAGCCGGCGCGCGGAAAGATCGAAGGGCGTCAGCAGGCGGGATTCGGCGACGGACAGGGAAGTTGTGTTTTGCATAGGCACAAATAGTCAAGGGCGGCCGCGGATTGCACGGATGAACACGATATAAGCCAAAAGCGATGCGTGCAAATCCGTGCGATCCGCGGCCTTGTTTTCACAAGGCTCACAATACACGATGCTGCAGCGCCGGCAGGCTGGCGCGCAGTTCGGCGATGCGGGCGGAATCCATATCCGCGGCCACCACGCCCGGCCCTGCCGGCAGGCGCTCCAGCACCTCGCCCCAGGGATCGACCGCCATGCTGTCGCCCCAGGTCCTGCGCCCGCCCGGGTGCGTGCCTCCCTGCGCCGCGGCCAGCACGTAGCAGAGGTTCTCGACCGCCCGCGCGCGCAGCAGCAGCTCCCAGTGCGCCTGGCCGGTGGTGTGGGTGAACGCCGCCGGCACCACCAGCAGGTCGACCGGTCCCATGGCACGGTACAGCTCGGGAAAGCGCAGGTCGTAGCATATGGAAATCCCGATGCGCCCGAAGGGTGAATCGAAGGCGACCACCCCGGCGCCGGGTTCTATGGTCTGACTTTCATTGTACTGTTCGGTTCCGCGCCTGAAGCCGAACAGGTGAATCTTGTCGTAGCGCGCCACGCAACGGCCGGCGTCGTCGAACACCAGGCAGCTGTTGCGCACCTTGTCCGGGCTGGAAGCTTCCAGCGGGATGGAGCCGCCGACCAGCCAGACCCCGTGGCGCCGCGCCGTCTCGCGCAGGAAATCCTGCAGCGGCCCGCCGCTCTCCTTCTCTCTCGCGCGCACCTTGTCCGTCTCGTTGCCGGAGATGAGCGGGAAATATTCCGGCAGCGCCACCAGCCGCGCACCGCGCGCCGCCGCCTCGGCCACCAGCCGGCCGGCGTCGAGCAGGTTCTGCGCGATGTCCGGCCCGGACACCATCTGCACCGCCGCGATGCGGACGATCATGGCGCGCCCTCCTCCTTCTTCGCCGTCGCCTGCTGGCCGAGCTTCTCCACCTTCGGGTCGCTCCAGCTGCCGGAGACGGCATACTCGAAGGCGAACATCTGGCCAAGCGGATCCTTCAGGATCTTCTGCGCCAGCCAGGCTGCGGCGCCGACGGCGGGATTGGCGATCATGGCGCCGACCGCCAGCGTCTCGCCCAGCGCCGGCTCGACGCGCACGCGCAGATTCTGCGTCTCGGCGGGGATGTTCACCTCGCCCTTCATGAAAATTTTCGCCGACGGCCCCTGGATCTGCAGGTCCTGCGTGCTCATCGCGCCGTGCACCACCCTGGCGCTGCCGCTGATGGTGTCGAAGGCGAAGCCGTCGCTGAAGATGTCGCGGAAATCCAGGGTGATGCGCCGCGGCAGCGCCTGCAGGCTGAGGATGCCGAGCAGGCGCCCGACGCCGGGATCCAGCTTGTTGAACTGGCCGCGCGCCGCCTCCGCCGCCAGCGTGCCGTCGAGGGAGGCGTGGTCGATCTGCGTCGGCGCGCCGGCCCAGGACACCTTGCCTTCCAGTTTCGCCGTGCCGCGCCGGACGGCGTCGGCGTAGCCCAGGCGCTCCAGCATCCTGCCGATGTCCGACACCTCGAGCTTGAAGTTGAGCTGGGTGCCGCCGCCGCTCCAGAGGCCGTCCGAGACCAGCGTGCCGTCCGGATTGCCGAGGGCGAGCCGCTCCATCTTCCAGGCATTCGCCTCGTTGGTCGCCGCCAGCTCGAGCCGGCCCAGGTGCCTGCCGCGCAGCGTGAATCCGTCCGCCACGATGTCGAGGCCGGGCAGCTCGCGCAGCGGCTCCTCCGAGACCAGCGAGTGGCCCGGCCGCGTGTCGTTCAGGGTGAGCTGCTTCAGGCGCGCCCTCAGGCGGCCGCGGCCGTCCGTCTTCCAGGAAAAGTCGCCGGCCACCTCGCGGCTCGCCACCTGGCCCTGCCAGGCGTTGTCCTGCAGCGAGGCGCGCAGGCTCACCTCGTTGAAGGGGCGGTCGAAGGCGATCAGCTCGCCGGTGTGCAGGCTGATCTGGGTGACCGGATGGCCGCTCCCGCCGGCATTGCCTTCGCCGGCGAACAGCGCGCGCCAGAAATCCACGTTGAAGGCGGGCACGCTGGCCGCCAGCAGCACGCCCCTCTCGGGCAGCGCAGCCGCCTCGCCGATGCCGATGGCGCCGCGCTCGATGACGATGCGGTCCTTCTCGTGGCGGCGCAGAAACTGGGCGGCGAAACCGCTGCCGAGGCCGATGCGCACCTGGTCGCGCGCGCCGCCCGCCGCCGCGCTGCGCTCGAAGCGGAACGGCAGCGCCTCGGCCGAGGTCTTGTTGAAGGGCTCGGGCAGGCTGGAGGCAATGCCCTGCAGGGTCGATTCCAGCTTCACGTCGGCGTTGCGGTTCTTCACCAGCACCGTGCCGCGCCAGGGGGCGCTGCCGGAGAGATGTTCGAGCAGGCGATGGTCCGCCACCCTGCGCATGGCGGCGATGCCGAGGCTGCCCTGGGCCTGGATGGCCACCGCGCCGTCGCCGCGCGTGGCGGCGCTGATCGTCACCGGAGAGCCGAGCAGCTGCGCGCGCGCATCCTTCAAGCTGACGCTGCCGCCGGTGAAGTGCAGGCGGCCATTCACCTCGGTGAGCGGCGGCAGGTCGGCGTCGACCGCCAGCTCGTTGCGCAGGAACTGGTAGTCGCCCTCGATCAGGGTATTCGACACCTGGCGCAGCGGCATGGTCAGCTTCAGCGCCAGCGTGCCGCTGCCCTTGGCGCTCATGCCGTCCGTGAAGCGGTCGATCTGCTCGGCGACCGGGCTCGCTTCGATGAAGCGCAGGAAGTCGGCCGTCGGCCCGGCGGCGCGCCCGGCAATGGTGATGATCTCCTCGGGCGCCTCCAGGTCGGGAATCTCGGCACTGACGCCGGACACCGAGACGCCATAGATGCTGCCGCGCGTGGCCGTGATGCGCATGCGCCTGCCCTCGAACAGCAGTTCGCCGGCGATGTTGTCGATGCCCGGCCAGCCCGGCGCATAGCGCAGGTCGGCGCCGGCGAACCTGGCCGAGACTTGAAAAAGCCCGTCCTGGCCGTCGGCGAAGGGAAAATCCTTCAGGTCGCCCCTCAGGCGCAGGCGCGCATCGTCGGCGCGCCCGCCCGTGATGGAGGCGCGCAGCCAGTCGCGCACGTCGCGGTTGACCGCCAGCGGCATGTAGCGCCACACCGCGGCGCCGTCGGCGCGGGCCAGCCGGGCGCTGATGTCGATCTCGCCCGGGCCGTCGAGGCTGCTGCGGTAGTGCCCGGCGGCGCTGCCGTCGGCGTCCTTGTTGCGGAACTCCAGGCTGTGCAGCTGCACCCCGATGCGGCCCTCCGCAAGAGTCCAGTCGGCCTTGGCCGAAAGCTGCTCGAATTCCAGGCGGGGGTCGGCGAACACCTCGGGCAGCTCGAGCGCGGCGCCGCGGCTGTCTAGCGCGACCACGCCGCCCTTCTCGCTGCCCTGGATCGTGCCGGTCATGCCGGCAAAGCCGGGGAAATAACCCTGGGCGCGCAGGCCAAGCCCCTCGAAGCGGGCGCGCAGATCGAAGGCCGACAGGGCGCCCGATTCTCCCTTCCAGCCGAGCTTCAGGTCGGCGATGCGGCCCTTCGGCGCATAGTCGGCCAGGGCCTTGCGCGTGCCCTCGTCGAGGGGCAGGAAGCCGGCCAGGCGCACCAGCACGTCAAGGTCGAGACCGTTGGCCGCGACCTCGCCCTGCGCCGGCTGCTTGCCCATCGCCGGCGTCCAGCGCACGCCGAAGTCGGTGGGCGCGAGGACGATGCCGTCGCGCGTGGCCAGATCCAGCTTGCGCGTCGCCACTTCGAAGCCGGCCGCGGGCAGGCGGCCCGAGAGGCGCCCGTTGAGGCGTGCAAGATCCAGCATGGGCAGATCGGGCGACAGGCGCAGCCTGACGTCGGCCAGCGCGATGTCGGCGGTCAGGGCGTTCAGCCGCTTCTCCGCAAAGCCCAGCCACAGCCGCATGCCGCCGGCGCCCCTCGGCAGGTCGATCGGATAGTCGAGCCAGGCGCGCCAGCCGGCCAGGTCGGCATAGTCGAGCTCGGCATACGCCTCGCCCTTCCATTCGTCGAGGCGGTCGATGTCCTCGCCGCGGAAATCGCCGCGCACGTCGAGCCGCGCCGCCAGGGCGCGCGGCGGCACGGCGGTAAGGCCGAAGCGGTGGCGCCGGCCGTCGTTCTGCAGGACGAAGTTGAGCTGGCCGAGCTCCAGCGGCGGCGCGCCGCGCAGGCCGTCCTCCCAGCGGATCGCGGCATTGCGGATGACGATGCGCTCCTGCGCCAGCAGCCAGTCGGAGAAGTCGTTGCCGCTCGCCTCGGTGTTGAGCTGGATGCCGGCGATGAAGATGCGCCCGCCCGGCTCGCGCCGCACGTGCAGAGTGGGCGAATCGACCTCGAGCCGGTACAGCCGCAGCCGCCGGTGCCACAGCGAGGACCAGGACAATTCGGTCTCGACCGTGTCGAAAGTCAGCCCCGGCCGGCCGGCGGCGTCGTGCACGCGAAAGCCGCGCAGGGACAGCTGCGGGCGCAGTCCCTGCCAGTGGGTGTCGATGCGCTCGATGGTGACCGCCAGCCCGGCCGCCTGCGAGATGCCGCGCTCGATGTCGTCGCGATAATGCTCGATGTTGGGCAGCACCCAGTACCGCAGCAGCAGTATGAGCAGGGCGAAGCAGAAGTAGCCGAGCCAGAACAGCCAGGCCAGTGCGCGGCGCAGCCAGGCGGGCAGCCAGGCGAGGCGCGCCAGTCGGGCGAGCCGCGCGGCAACGCCAGGGCCGCTGCCGGCAGGAGTCGGGGTCGTGTTTTCTTGCATCGATGGTCAGGGCGCTCCGCCACGCTACAATCCCGGCTGACGCCCTCGGCAATGTCCAATTTTACCCGTATAACGCCCGAATGCCCCGCCCGACCGACAATGCCGCCCTGCTCGGCCGCATTCTGCCCCTCAGCCGCTTCCTGGCCCGCCTCCTCGACAGCCGCCCCGACATCGGCGAGGAACTGCGCGCCGGCCTGCAGCAGCCCTGGGATGCGCAGGCCATGCGCGACTTTCTCGCCGCCGGGGCAGCGGACGAGGCCGCGCTGCGCGCCGGCCTGCGCCGCCTGCGCGCGCGCGTCATGGCGCGCATCGTCGCGCGCGACCTGGCCGGGCTGGCGGATCTGGCCGAGGTGACCGAAACCATGACGGCGTTGGCCGATGTTGCGGTCGACCACGCGGCGACCGTGCTCGGCGCCGCGCTGGCCGCGCGCCACGGCATGCCGCGCTCGGCCTCGGGCGAGGCGCAGGAGCTGATCGTCGTCGGCATGGGCAAGCTGGGCGGGCGCGAGCTGAACGTCTCCTCCGACATCGACCTGATCTTCGTCTACGCCGAGGACGGCGAGACCGACGGCGACGGGCAGCGCTTGTCGAACTTCGACTACTTCACACGCCTGGGGCGCCAGTTGATCGGCGCGCTGGCCGAGATGACCGGCGACGGCCAGGTCTTCCGCGTGGACATGCGCCTGCGGCCGAACGGGGACTCCGGCCCGCTGGTGGCCAGCTTCGACATGCTGGAACACTATTTCATCGCCCAGGGCCGCGAGTGGGAGCGCTACGCCTGGATCAAGGCGCGGCCGCTGCGCGGCGCGCATGGCTGGGACATCGGCACCCTGTCGCGGCCCTTCGTCTTCCGCAAGTACCTCGACTACGGCGCCATCAACGCCATGCGCGAGCTGCACGCGCAGATCCGCCGCGAGGTGGCGCGGCGCGAGATGGCCGACCACATCAAGCTCGGCCCCGGCGGCATCCGCGAGATCGAGTTCATCGCCCAGGTGTTCCAGCTCATCCGCGGCGGCCGCGACACCGCCCTGCAGGCGCGGCCGACGCTGCGCGTGCTCGACCTGCTCGCCGAGCGGGGCATCCTGTCCGCCGGCGCCGTGCGCGAGCTCGCCGCCGCCTACCGCTTCCTGCGCAAGCTGGAGCATCGTCTGCAGTATCTCGACGATGCGCAGACGCACACCCTGCCGGCAAACCCTGGCGACCAGTCGCTCGTCGCGCGTGCCATGGGCTTTGCCGATTACGGCGCGCTGCTGGCCGAGCTCGACGACCACCGCGCCAATGTCAGCCGCCACTTCGAGGCGGTGTTCGCCGATCCGAACCGCAAGGGGCACGACCTCGCCGCCGTCTGGCAGGGCTGCGAAGACGGCGAGGCCGCCCTGGAGCTCGGCCGCCTCGGCTACGCCGAAGCCGCGGCCGGCGCGCGGCGCCTGGCCGGCATCCGCAACGGCAACCGTTACCAGCAGATGCCCGCCGGCATCCGCGAGCGCTTCGACGCCCTGATGCCGCGCCTGATCGAGGCGGCGGCCGCAACCGCGAACCCCGATGCCACGCTGGCGCGCGGGCTGGACCTGTTCGAGGCGATCAGCCGCCGCGCCGCCTACCTTGCGCTGCTGCATCAGTACCCGCAGGCCCTGCAGAAGGTGGCCCGGCTGGTGAGCGCCTCCAGCTGGGCATCGACGTACCTGACGCGCCATCCGGTGCTGCTCGACGAACTGCTCGATGGGCGCCTGCTGGAAGCCGCGCCCGACTGGGCCGCCTTCCGCGCCCAGATCGCGCAGGAACTGGACGAGCACGAACCGGACACCGAGCGGCAGATGGACCTGATGCGCGAGGCGCACCACGCCCAGGTGTTCCGCCTGCTGGCGCAGGACCTGGCCGGCCTGCTGGCGCTGGAAAAACTCTCCGACCACCTCTCCGAGCTGGCCGACATCGTGCTCGACCTCTCGCTGCGGCTGGTCTGGCGCAAGATGGCGCGGCGCCACCGCGAGGTGCCGCGCTTCGCCGTCATCGCCTACGGCAAGCTCGGCGGCAAGGAGCTCGGCTACGCCTCCGACCTCGACATCATCTTTCTTTACGACGACGACCATCCCGACGCGCCGGAACTCTACGCGCGGCTCGCCACCCGGCTCAACAGCTGGATTTCAAGCGCGACGGCGGCCGGCATCCTGTTCCAGACCGACCTGCGGCTGCGGCCGAACGGCGAGGCCGGCCTGCTGGTCAGCTCGGTCGAGGCCTTCCGCAAGTACCAGACGGAGTCCGCCTGGGTGTGGGAGCACCAGGCGCTCACACGCGCGCGCTTCTCGGCCGGCGACGCCGCCATCGGCCGCGCCTTCGAGGCCATCCGCATCGAGGTGCTGCGCCAGCCGCGCGACCCGGGCGCGCTGCGGCAGGAAGTCCTCGCCATGCGGCAGAAGATGGCCGATGCCCATGCCAACAAGAGCGTCCTGTTCGACATCAAGCACGACCGCGGCGGCCTGATCGACGTGGAATTCATCGTGCAATACCTGGTGCTGGGGTATTCGCACGCGCATGCCGAGCTCACGGGCAACCTCGGCAACCTGGCGCTGCTGAAGATCGCCGCCGACCTCGGCCTCGTCCCCGCCGGGCTGGCCGAGCGGGTGCGCGAAGCCTACCGCCGCTACCGCCGTCTGCAGCACAGCCTGCGCCTGAACGACGCGCGCTATGCCCGCGCCGAACACGGCGCGCTGGCGCAGGAGATCGACAGCGTGCTGGCCCTGTGGCGGGAAGTGTTCGGGTAGGTCACCAGCGCCAGGTCGCGCCGACCAGGAAGGCGCGATCCGCCGCCGCCCGTCCGTGGCCGTGCTTCAGGCCCGCGTCGAGATCGAACACCGGCGTCGGCGAATAGACAAGCCCGAGAATGCGATAGCGCACCGAGCCGTCGTCGGTCCTGTCCGGATTCGTGTCGGCGCTCAGATCGGCAACCAGCTTCAGCTTCTCCGCTGCCTTCCAGGTCAGCGCGGCGGAGACGTGCCGCAGCGAGGTGCGCTGCCCCAGCGCGTTGTGGTTGCGGCGGTAGCCGACGTGGGAATGGACGGCCCACGGCCCCGGCTCGTAGCTGAGCACCAGCAGCCCGCCCCAGGTGGCGCGGCCCGCGCCGAGCCCGCGCCGCTCGTTGCCGCTCGGCAGCGTAATGCCGGGCTTGAAGCCGAAGCTGAGCGCCTCGCGCTCGAAGAAGCGCCACTTGAACTCCACCGAAACGTCGGACGGCCCGCGGTTGGCCTGGCGGCCAGCGGCGTCATGGACGTGCTGGCGCAGATACGGCAGGCCGAACTGCAGGTCGGCATTCTCCAGCACGCCATAGCTCAGCACGGCGGTCGTCAGCAGTTCGCGCACCGTGGCGCCGGGCGGATGGTCGCGCGTCCTGTCGAGCATCAGTTCGAGCTGGACATTGCCAAGCCCCTGCGTGCCGGTGTCCTCGGTGAGCAGCGGGTGCGCGGCACCGGCCGGCAAGGCGAAGCCCGCCGCCAGGAGGACGGCGGCGAGCAGGCGCATGCTGCATCGGCTGCTGCGGCTCATCGGCGGCATTCTAATGCCGCCGAGCGCAAGCGGGGCTATTTCCCCGCCCCCGCGCCGCGACCGACCCTGATCTGGTAAATGCCATGGCAGGCATTGCACTTCTGCAGCAGCTCGCTCACCTGGGTCAGCGTGTGCCTGGGGTCGGCGAGGGACTCGGCATCGAGGGCGATGAGATCGAAGGTGGTATGCACGCCGCCGGCGAGCACCTTGAATGCCTCCGGCAGCTTGGCCACCGTCTGCGGCGGGATCTCGTTGGCGGCGCCGCTGCCCATGCTGCGGGCGGCGCGGGCGATCTCTTTCATGTCCTCGCGCGGCAGGGCGTCGGCGATGGTCTGCAGCACGGCGAGGAAGTTGCGCATCTCTTCGAGCACGATATGGCGCTCGGCGTCGAGAAGGACCAGCGGCGCGCGCCGGTCGGCCGGCCCGGCGGCTGCCGCCGCGCCGGCGAAGAGCAGGGCGCCGAGCACGGCTGCGGCAAACGGCTTGATGAATGATTTCATGGTTTGCTTTCGTGTCCGGAGTCAGGCGACGGTCGCCTCGGCGCTGGCCTTCTCGCCCTTGTTGTCCTCCCAGGCGACCACCAGCCGGTCGCCTGCCCTGGCGCCCTTGACGCGAAAGCCGACCACCGGATTCTTGGAGATCGCCGGGCCGCACTGCATGTTGAGCACCGGCCTGTCGTTGAGCGTCGCCGTGACGGTCTGGATAAAGTGGGCCGGATAGGCCTGGCCGCTGCGCGGGTCCTTGCGCTGCCCCGTTTCCATCGGGTGCATCATCAGCACGAAGATGTGGGCGCTGCCATCGACCATCCTGGCGCGGATTTTCATGGATTCTGCCATTTTCGTTTCCTCTTTCGCTTCAGCCGCCGCAGCCGCCGATCGTCACCTTGATTTCCCGGCTGGCAACGTAGTGCTTGCCGCCGGCCTTCACGACCACCTTGACGAGGGAGGTCTGGCCCATCTTGAAGCGGGTGTTGAGATAGCCCTCGCTGCCGCCGGCGAGCTGCGCCTGCGCCATCAGGGGGAAGGGATTCTTCTCCGCCAGCAGGGCGATGGATTCGGCGTCGGCCATGCGGCAGCTCACCTCGATCGGGATCACCGCGCCGTTCTCCGCCACCTCCGGCGCCCTGATGTGGATGTCGGCGCTTTCCGCGGCGCCGGCGGCACCGATGTTCTTCAGCGCGTCGGCGAGGGTCTTCGATTCGAAGGCCGTCCTGTTCCATTCCGCCGCGTGCGCCCGCGTCGGCCGCAGCAGCCCCGCCGCAAGAGCGCAGGCGAGCACGCCGCCGGCACCGCCGCCTTTCAATATCAACCTGCGTAACTGATTCACTTTGACTCCATCAAGAAAGCCCCCGGCTAACGGGCCGAGGGAACCGAAACCGGATAGCCGTTGGACAGCACGGTCATGAACACCTCGAGATCGGCGTAGGCCGGGTCGCCCGGTGCGAGCGCCTGGGTGCGCATCTGCCCGTGGCAGCGCGCGAAGCGCTCCTGGATCGACTCCAGGGCGCCCACCGTCGTGCGATAGGTCGGGTAATGCGCCGCGTCGCCGAAGGGCGTCGTCGGCGTCTCGCCGCGCAGCTTGTGCCCCATGATGCTGCCGGGCACGTGGCAGGAGGCGCAGGCGAAGTTGAGCTGGCCGGTCCTGCGATAGAACAGTTCCTCGCCGCGGCGATAGGCCGCCATCACTTGTTCATCTGCAAGGTCGACCCGGATCGGCGTGCCTACGCTCAGCGACTTGAAGTAGACGGAGGCCTTGGTGTTGGGCGGCTTGCCCTGCGGCAGGCTCTCCTTCAGCACGCTCCCGGCGCAATGCTCGATGCGGTCCTCGACGGTGACGATGCGGTCGAGCGCGGCATCGTATTTCGGATAGGACGCCGCCTTGCCCTCGAGGTCCGCCGAACCCTCGCCCAGGCAGGTCAGGAAGGCCGCATCGCGCGCGGCGAGCTTGTTCACCAGCGCCGCACCCTCGTCGACGGCCAGATGGCCCGGATGCAGTTCGATGCGGTCGAGATCCATGTGCTTCCAGTTCAGCTTCCACTGCTCGTCCGGCTTCCCGGCCAGCGCGGCGCTGCGCGCGAGGTCGGCCTCGGTGCGCCAGTAGCGGATGGTGTCGCTGAAGCCGACGTCGCCTTCGACGCCCCTGAAGGGATCGATTCGCGCATCGGGGTAATGCTCGCGATTCGGTCCGCCGCCGAAAACGCCGCAGCCGGCCAGGGCGCCCAGGACGAGCGCCAGCAGGAGAACATTCTTGCGCACGATCACATCCCTCCTATTTCGACGACATCAGGAAGGCGACGATGTCGCGCAGCTCCTGGTCGGTGAGGATTTCATTGGTGCCGAACGGCGGCATCAGCGTCTCGGGATTGACCGTGCGCATGTCCCAGACCATGGCATAGGCCTCGGCGGCGCTGCGGCCCGTGCTGCCGAAGTGGCTGAGGTCGGGTCCGCGCGAGCCGGGCTGGCTGCCGCCCGGCATGACGTGGCAGGCCAGGCAGTTGCCGCGGTCGCGCGCCTGGGCGATCCGCTTTCCCTTCGCGGCGTTGCCGTTGAGCGGATCCTCGAGTTCCTTCCTCGCCGGCTCGCGCGTGACGAGCTTGCCGCAGGGCAGTGTGTAGCTGAGGCAGGGAAAGGCCGTGTAGTCGGCCGGCGCCTGAGCGCCGGCCGCGCCGGCAAAAGTCAGTCCCTGCAGGACGGCGGCAAGACACACCAGGCGCTTCATGCCGTCTCCGTTCAGAACTGATGGGTGACCTGCACGCCGAAACGGGCGCCGACGGCATCGGTGACGATGTCGGCATTGCTCGTCGCGCGCGACCTGAACGCGGCGGAGGGGCCCACAGTGACCGGATTGGGCGCTTTCGCGTCGCGCGGCTCGACGTTGAAGGTCAGGCGGGTGGCCGGCGAAAAATTGTAGTTCACCGCGAAGGTGAGCTGCTTGATGATGCGCTCGTCGGCGTCGTTCCAGAGGGCGGTGCCGATGGTCTTGTGCAGGATGTCGTGGCGGGCGTAGCGGATGCCGAAATCCCACTTCTCGTTGAGATACCAGCCGTAGTCGAAGGTGATGCCGCGCGCCTTGTTGCCCTTCTCGGCGGCGATCTGGATCTGGCCGCCGAAGGCCTCGTCCACCACGTTGCCGGTCGGCGTGTAGAAGATCATGCCGTTGGCGTACATGAAATCGAGGCCGAGGCGGTGCCTGCCGCGGCCCTCGCCGAAGAGTTCGCCGAGCGCCTTGACGCCGAAGCCGTGGCGGGTGAAGTCGAAGTCCTTGCCATGGTCGCCGGCGGCGTTGATCTCGAAGTTGCGCGTGCCGCGCTGGTGATACACATAGCCCTTGACGCCGTGCTTGCCCGGGCCCTTGCCGCCCGGCAGGTCGTACTCGGTGGAGAAATAGAGGTTGAGGTCCTTCTCGCTGTTGTAGTCCCTGACGCTGTGGATGCCGCTGCCGTTGCCGATCATGGCGGCATAGGTATGCGTCCACTTGCCGAACTTGAAGGCATCGAAGAACTGGATGCCCCAGTCGCGGCCGGCGTCGGCATCCCAGCCGCTGAACGAGGCGGAGGCGGCGCCGTAGCTCTGGCCGGGAATCGGCGTCGTGCCCTTGAAGTTGGTGCGCACGAACTTCTCGGTCTGCACGCGGGCGATGAAGTCGGTCGCCCAGATGTAGGGCGTGGCGCCGACCGCCTGGTAGAGCTCCTCGGGCCCGGGTTTCCTCATCAGGCCGGCGCGCACGCGCACGCCGGGGATGTAGCTGAAGGTCATGGTCGCGTCGGTCAGGCTGACGAGATGGTCGCGCGAGGTGTCGAGCGGTTCGTAGTTGGCGGCGTTCTGGCCGAAATTCGCCATCAGGAAATAGTTGATCCTGCCCGGGATAAGGTTGCCGCGCAGGCCGACGGCGAGGTTGTCTAGGTTGAAGTCGGCCTTCTGGTCGCGCAGTTCCGGCCCGGTGCGGCACATGGCGTTGTAAGCACCGTTGAGCAGTCCGTGTGCGGTCGTGGTGCTGCCGGTGCCCGGGTTCGCCATCCCCTGCAGCTTGTCGCAGCCGTAGTAGTTGGTATACGAAATCTGCCCGATGCCGAAGAACTTGTGCGTGGTGCCCGGCGGTTCCATCGCCTGCAGCATGACCCAGTCGGCCGCCATCGCCTGGCCTGACAACGCCAGCGTGGCAAAGGCGCACGCCAGCGACAGCTTCTGTTTGTTTTCCATATGTTCCTCCTCCCTGATTCGTTATGTTTATGAGCAGCAGCTCTCGTCCTTGACGCCGGCCTTCTTGAGAAAGAAGGCCAGCGGGCAGAACTGGGTGATGCCGCTCTGCGCGAGATTCAGCCCGACGAAGGCCGTCAGCGCGGCCCAGTAAGGATGGACGTAATGCGCCAGCGTCAGGCCCAGCAACACCATCAGGCCGGCGACGAGATGCACGATGCGATCGACTGTCATGATTTCCCCCGCTTACTTGATGCGCGGCGAAACGCCAGGCTGGCCGCGGAAATGCGCGTGGCAGGCGACGCAGCCCGCGGTGACGTCGCCGAAGTGGCGTGCGGCGGCGGCCATGTCGCCCTTCTCGGCGGCGGCGGCCAGCTTCATGGCGCCGCCCTCGACAACATCCTCCATGGCCGGCAGCACGCCGAGGTCCCTGGCGTTGATCTTTTCCAGCGCCAGGTAGGGCAGCATGCCGCCGCGCGGCAGGCGATGGTGTGCCAGGCGGCGCGCCGCATCGGCCGCCTGTTCGCCGTTGTCGGTGGCAATGGCGCCGGCCACCGTCTGGTAGTCGGCGAGCAGCTCCTGCATCACCTGGCGCAGGGTCAGCGTCTCGCTGTGGCGGGTGTGCTTGATGGCGATCTTGAGCAGGAACTGCTGGATCTCCGGCGGCAGGGCCCTGGCCTTCTCCAGCAGCTCCGGCTTCATCATGCCCATGCTCTTCTGCATGAACTCCTTGCCGCGCTGCATCTCCTGCGGGGAAGGCGCCTGGGCGAAGGCCGGCGTGGCAATGGCGGCCGAGACGAGGATTGCTGCCGCAATAACGGCTGTTTTAACTTGGTTCACGCTTGTTTCTCCTTTGATGTAATTCAGTCGCTCACGGCGATCGTCACGCTCATCAGGCCGATGACGTCGCCGGCTTCCAGCCCGTCCTTCTCGAAATTCACGAGGTCGAGCTCGCCCTTCGGCTTGCCGTGGCAGGGCAGGCAGGGCGGCATCAGGCGGATCGGCTCCATGTGGCGGTACACCGTCTGCCTGCCCCACTGAGCGGTGGTCATCAGCGGCTTGTTCTCGTCGTGGCCGGCCTTGATGTAGTGCTCGATGGCGGCGCGCTCGGTGTCGTCCGGCACGTTCATCGGGCTGCGGTAGGCGCGGCCGGGCTGCTTGATGACGATGCCGGTCTTGGCGGTGAACACCTGGCCCATCTCGCGCTCCCATTTCGCCGGCAGGAAATTCTTCCAGCCGACGCCCTTGAAGTTGAGACGGTCCTGGTTGTTCTCGATCACCTGGCGGCCGGCCCAGATCAGCTTCTCGAAGAGGCGCTTCTGGGTCGGCGTGGCGTCGATCATGTCGGGCTCGAGCGCGGCGCGCCATTGCCGCTCGAAGACCTCGCCGGAGAAGCCCTTGTCGCCCAGGGCCGGATCGACGAATTTCCCGGCGTAGGCGAAGATGATCAGGCGCGCGGCGATGACCGCCTTGGCCAGCCGCTCCGCCGTCGCCTTCGCCTCGGCGCGCGGCACCTTCTCCAGGAAGAACGATTCCGGAAATCCGCCCCTGGCGCGCGCGCCGACCTGCTCGGCCGCGGCCGGCAGCGCAACAAGACACAACATCGACATCATCGTTGTGGCAAGAACAGCTGTGCGCCTGAACATCTCATCCCCCCTGTCGCTGTGTTTTCCGATCCGGGAAGATTAGGCATGAGCGGTTTCCGCGCTGTTGCAGGGAAGCCGCTTTTGTTACAGGTTGTTTCAAGGAGAAGGCACGGCTGACCGCGGCGATGCGGCGCTTGGGTAACCGCCTCGTGCACCGCCTGATCCGGCTTCCCGCATTCGCGGCTTCACGCTGTAACCAACTGTCACCAACCTGTTTCGCCCGGGAAATAGCGGGGAAACGGCCGCGCCCTAGATTTGCATGAAATTCCAAGAAAGGCATTCGGCCGGCAAGGCAGCGGGCCGAAAAGCATCGTTTCGTCCAATCACAAAAGGAGGAGATGCAATGAAGTGCAAGACAGCAGCGATCTGCGCCAGCGTGCTCGTCTCGAACGCGGCCTTTGCCAACAACGGCGACCAGATGGTCGGCTACAGCGGCATGGCCAATGCCCTGGGCGGAGCGGTCGTCGCCATGCCGCAGGATGTCACCACCGCGCTCAGCAATCCGGCCGGACTGTCCTATCTGAACATGGGCGAGAGCCACACCCGCTTCGACATGAACCTGTCGGTGCTCAACCCGAAGCGCAGCATGAACGGGGTCGATAGCGACAGCAACGCCTACATCATGGCCACCGGCGGCTTTGCCTTCAAGAGCGAATTGTTCGGCCGCGACTATACCGTCAGCGTCGGCGCCTATCCGATCTCAGGCGGCGGCGTGGACTTCCCGGCCGAAGCTTTCAGGCTGGGAAACGGCAGGGCGGCGATCGTTGCCAATCGAATGTCCTTGCGCATCGGTCCCGCCCTCGCCTACAAGGTCAGCGACCGCCTGTCGGTCGGGGCCAACCTGAGCCTGGTGGTCAACCAGATGTCGATCAAGAACTTCGACACGTCCACCCTGCCACCCAGATCCATGAACTTCCCCAACGATGTCGCTTATGGCGGCTCTTTCGTGCTGGGAACCCTCTACCGGCTCAGCGACCGCACCAATTTCGGCGCTGCCTACACCAGCCGCTCCTACACCGAGGATCTGAAGTGGAACATGGACGACGGCAAGTGGCGCCTGTCCTTCCAGGATCCGCAGACCCTCGCGATCGGCATTTCCCACCAGGCCACCGACAGGCTGCAACTGGCCGCCGACCTGAAGTGGCTCGATTACAGCGGAGTGCGCACATCCGCCACGCTTTATGGCCCGACCGCCGCGAAGACCAAAACCCTGGCCTACGACTGGAACGACCAGACCGTGCTGGCGCTGGGCGCCAAGTACCGCCTGTCCGACAGCATCACGCTGCTGGCGGGCTACAACTACGGCAAATCGCCGATCGACGAAAGGGACATCAACAACAATGCCGGCGTTACCGCCATCGTCGAACACCATCTCTCGGCGGGCATAACCGCCAGGGTCAGCAAGCATTCGTCGCTCACCTTCTCGCTCAGCCACGGCCTCAGGAATGAAATGACGGCGAGCGTCGGCACCCCGACCAGGGTGAGCTTCGAGACCAATCTCGCGACCATGCAGTTCACCTACCGCCACTGATCTCCGGAGGAGCCGAAGAATGCAACATCCCACACTGGACTTTTTGCGCAAGACCCTGTTCCCCGCGGCGCTGGCTGCGGCAACGGCCGGTTGCATGGGGCCGATGATGAACCCGGTCGTGCCCGACGCGGGCTGGAATACCAGCTACGAGGATGCCCTGAGTCCCCACACCCGGCTGGCGCTGGGCGTCATGCAATCGCTCAAGGAAGACCCCGCCGAGATTCCCTCCGGCAACCGCGCGGAAATCGCCCGCCTCTGGCAGATGCTGGCCAGCCTGATCGAAGCCAAGGCGCAACCGGCGGCCATCAACAGCGCCCGGCTCGAGGTGGAGCGTGCCCTGGGCGAGCGCTTCGTCAACAAGCTCAAGGCCGAGCAGCCGACGCGGGGCGATTTGATGGGTTTCATGATGTCGAGCGGCGTCAGGGTGCCGAAGGGTGGAATGGCGAGCCTCGATCCCGACCATGTCGCCGCGACCAAGGCCGTGGAGGCACTGAACAAACAGCAGCCGACGGCGAGGGAATGATCGCCCTCGGCGCGGCAGGCCCCCCATTCACATGATGATTTCGAGGACTGAACTATCGAGCACATTTACCGACTGCCCAGGAGCAAGGCGCGACCGTAGCCGGCCTGCAACGGCTTCAACCAGAAAACCAATCCGGAAATCCGATTATCCAAAGGAGAAACAAGTGAAGAGATATGCATTGACCACCCTTGCCGCACTCATGCTGCCGGTCTCGGTCCTGGCGGCGGACGCACCGTCACCGGGCGCAGCGAAATCGGCGGCGGCCGCGAAGCAGGCCGCCTCCCCCGCAGAAGCGCTCTCCCCGGTGGAAAACCTGACCCTGGGCACCGCCCTGCTGCTGGCCAGGGAGCGGGACGCCTTCGAAATGCAGCAGGTCTTCCGCCTGGCGCTCTACCTGCGTCCGCTGCGCCGCCAGCATGACCCCAACCCGGACCTGGTGAAGATCGACGAGAATCCGCAGCTCATCGAGAAGGTGTACATGGATCGCATCAGGAACGTGCTCAAGCCGGAGCTGCTTGCGCGCATCGACGCGATGAAGCTGACGCGCAAGGACATGGAGGCCTATCTGGAAAAGCATGGCGGCCTGTTTGGCGTGGATTGGAGAAAGACGCCGACCTTCGCCCTGCTCGAGTATGCGGTGAACGATTTCCACGAGCAGATCGCCCCGCCGAACACCATCGCGGCCAAGGACAAGCCCGACTACTTCATTCCCGACAGCATCAAGCGCATCAGCGGCAAGAACCCGGGCGACGGCAAGAAGCTGTTCGAGGGCGCCTGCTCCGCCTGCCACGGCATGGACGGCCAGGGGCGCTTCCCGCCGATCGTGATGAAGTCCTACCTGTCGCTGCACAGCGATCACGAGCATTTCGAGATCGTCAAGGGCGGCCCGCCGCAGAAGCCCGGCTCGCCCATCGTGATGCCGACCTTCGAGGACAAGCTCAACAAGGACCAGATCTGGTCGATCGTGAAATACCTGCGCAGCTGGGAGAAGGTCTGGACCGATCCGAAGAATGTGCGCCGCGGCGAAGCCGAGGCGAGGACGGCCGGCGTGAAGTTCTACAGCACGCCCGATCTTCAGGCCATGTGGAAGGCCAAGAATCCCAATGTGCATCTTCTGGATCTGCAGAGCGACATCGCCTTCCGCATCATGGGTCACATCCCCGGCGCCCGCCACATCCGGCCCGAGGAATTCGAGGGAAAGATGAAGACGCTGCCGAAGGACAAGGAAATCATCGTCATCGACATGTTCGGCTCACAGGGGCTGGCGCCGGCCGCAGCGCTGGCCAAGGCCGGCTACAAGACCGGATACCTGAGCGACGGCATGATGGACTGGCATATCGCGCGCGATTACCAGACCGCTTACTGACATCGAGCCGGGCCGTCCCGTCCGGGGCGGCCCCCCTTCAGGATCGAGAGGGAACACCATGAAACGTTTTGCATTGGCAACGATTGCCGGCGTCATGCTCCACGGCGCCGCCTGGAGCGCGGAAGCTCCATCGCCGGACAGCATCAAGGCCGTGGCCGGCGCCTACGCCAAGCAGTTGAGGGCCGGCCTGATGGAGCAGATGAGCAGCAACGGCCCCGCAGGCGGCATAAGAGTCTGTTCGGAAAAGGCCGCCCAACTGGGCGCCGAGGCTTCGGCCAGTACCGGCTGGTCGGTCAGGCGCGTGTCCTCCAGGGCGAGGAATCCCCTGGCCATGCCGGATGCCTATGAGCAGGAAGTGCTCAAGGGCTTCGAGCAGGAAATCGCCGGCGGCAAGGAAGACGCCAGCCGCTACGAAGTCGTGCAGGAAGGCGGCATCCGCTACGCACGCTTCATGAAAGCCGTGCGGATCGAAGCGACGTGCCTGGCCTGCCACGGCGGCAGCGAGGTGGCGCCGGAGGTCGCGCAGAAACTGTCCGAACTGTATCCGCACGATGCCGCCCGCGGCTACAGGATGGGCGATTTGCGCGGCGCACTGTCCATCAGGGTCAAGCTGGATTAATCGGGAAAGGCAAGCAATGAGAAGCAAGCACAGCAAACGTCTGGCAGCGTATGGCGCGGCTGCGGCCATCCTGGCGGGCATCGCGCTCGAGGCCGCCGCCGCGGAAGGCCCGCAGCCGATCGGTCCGAAACTGACGCCGCGCCTGAAGCAGATGCTCTCCGAGGAAATGCTGTCGGTGAAACAGGCCGTCAAGCAGATCCTGGATGGCCTGATCGTCGGCGACCACCCCCTGGTGGCCACCCAGGCGCAGCAGATACACGACAGCTTCATCCTGGAGCGCAACCTGACCAAGCAGGACAAGAAGGATCTGATGAAGGCAGCGACGCCGGAGTTCCTCAAGCTGGACGGCGAATTCCACATGACCGCAAAAAAACTGGCCGACTCGGCATTGCGCAAGGACTACGAGCTGCAGCGCTTCTACTACTCGCGCTTGGTGGATAGCTGCCAGAACTGCCACAGCCAGTACGCCGGCGACCGCTTCCCGGCCTTCTCCGGCGCCCAGCCGGAAGGCCATGCCCACTGAGCGCCTGTGAACCGAATCCTCTTTGTACCGGCAACCGATTCGGTTGCCGTTTTTTTAGATCACCAGGCTCGCCACCAGGCCGCCGCCCTCGCGCGGCCTGAGCGACAGGGACCAGCCGTTGCTGTCCGCCAGCTGTCTGGCGATCGCCAGGCCCAGTCCGCTGCCTCCCGTCACGCTGCCGCGCGACTTGTCCACCCTGTAGAACGGCTCGAACACCGCATCCAGTTCGCCGGCCGGAATGCCGGGGCCGCGATCGGCAACGCCGATCCGCAGCCTGTCGCCCTCGCGTTCGCAGCTCACATCGATCGGCCGGTCTTCGCGATAGCGGATCGCGTTGTCGAGCAGATTCGTCAGGATGCGGCGCAGCGCCATGGGCGACACCCTGCGCATGCAGGCGCGGCAGGACTGCAGGTGGATGTCCACGCCGCTTCGCCTGGCCTCTCCGGTCAGCTCCTCGATGAGATCGGCCACATCCACTTCCTGGCTCGGGTCGTTGCCGACGCCACGGCTGAACTCCAGGGACTGGTTCACCAGCCGCGTCATGTTGTCCAGTCCGCGCAGCATTCGTTCCAGCAGCTCCGGATCGGCCGAGGGCGGCAGCACTTCCAGGGCCAGCCTCATGCGCGCGATGGGCGTGCGCAAGTCATGGGCGATGCCGGCCAGCAGGGTGGCGCGGCTGGCGAGGAGGGTCTTGACCTGGTGTTCCATCTTGTTGAATGCGCGCACCAGCGTGACCAGTTCACTGGGGCCGATTTCCGGCAGCGGTTCCGGGATTCCCCCCCGGCCGATGCGCTCGGCCGCGTCGGACAACAGGGAAAGCGGCCGCGTCAGCCGGCGCACCAGGATCAGCGTAGTCGCCAGGGTCAGCGTGGTGCCCAGCACGAGTATCAGAAAAATGGCCGGCGGCGCCTGAATGTCGATTCGCTGCCCGGAGAAGCCCACCCGCAGTTGCTGGCCCTCGGCATGGAAATCCACCCAGTACCAGTCCGCTCCATCCGTCCGCTCGACCTTCATCTGAATTGGTTTCTGCGTATGCTCCGCCAGCGCCTTTCCCAGGAACAGCACATACGGCAGGTACACGGTTGACCCGGGCAGGTTATCGAGTGCCGGCAACAGAATCAGGCCCGTGTCCTTCCGCAGCGCCTCCTGAAACCCGGCCCGTCCGCTGGCCGGCAGGGTAGCCCAGACCCGGGAAGAAAGCAGCATGAAGTCAGCCATGTCGTTCGCGGATCGACGTGCGACAGGAATCAACAGGTAATAGGCGATCACCAGCGTGGTCACGACCTGGAACAGTATCAGTACGACGGCAATGGTGAGGGCCGTCTTGCCGAACAAGGTGGCGGGAAAACGGAAGCGCATCATCCGGGCTCGCGGTCTGGTGTAAACATATATCCCTCTCCTCTCACGGTACGGATAAATACCGGCGCGGCAGGATTGTCCTCGATCTTTCTCCTCAGCCTGGTCACGCGCACGTCGATGCTGCGGTCGAACGCGGCACGCTCGTAGCCCTTCAGCATGTCCATCAAGGCGTCGCGGCTCAACAGCTGGTTGGGGCGGCGGGCAAACAGACAAAGCAACTTGAAATCGGCTGCAGTCAGGGCGACTTCCCGGCCGTTTCGGGTCAGGCAGTGCGCTTGAACGTTCAACCGGTACGGCCCGAACAGATGCATCCGTTCTTCCTCCGCACTCGTTTCGCAGGCCTTGTCGGCCGTCTTGCGCCGCAGCATGGCGCGAACGCGCGCCAGCAGCTCCCGCGAATTGAAAGGCTTGGCGAGGTAGTCGTCGGCGCCCACCTCCAGCCCGACGATGCGGTCGACGTCGTCGCCTCGAGCGGACAACATGATGACCGGCATATCGCCGCTGCCCCGCAGCTCCCGTGCAATGGTCAGGCCATCCTTGCCGGGCAGCATGAGATCCAGGATGACCAGGTCGACCGGATGGCTGCTGAGGTGCTTTTCCATAGCCGCACCGTCGGCGACTGCGAACACCTCGAAGCCGTTGGCCTGAAGATAGCGCACCAGGAGCTCTCGCAATTCGGCATCGTCGTCGACGATCAGCAGGGTTTCACGGACGACAAAGCCGGTCATCATCAATCCGCTTGTGTTATGTTTTTCGACAGTGGCAGATTAGTCAGCGGCGGTTTCCGGACTGTTGCAGGGAGGCCGCATTTGTTACAACGTGTTTCAGGGAGGGGAGGGAAGCATGGCCGAGTGCCGCGGGCGCATTCTGGTGGTTGACGACGACGAGGGCCTGCGCGAGCTTCTGGTGCGCTACCTTGCCGACAACGGCTACGAGGCCGCAGGCGTCGCGGACGGCGCGTCCATGAAGCGGCATCTTTCCGCCCATCCGGTCGACCTGATCCTGCTCGATGTCATGCTGCCGGGCGAGGACGGCCTGACGCTGGCGCGCGAACTGGGAAACCGCGGCGGTCCGCCGATCATCATGCTCTCGGCGCGCGGCGAGGAGGTCGACCGCATCGTCGGGCTGGAAGTCGGCGCCGACGACTATCTGCCCAAGCCCTTCAGCCACCGCGAGCTGCTGGCGCGCGTGGCGGCGGTGCTGCGCCGGCGGATGCCGTCAGCCGCGAGCGGACGCATCCGCAGCTTCGGCCCCTTCGAGATCGACCTGGAAGCGCACCGGCTGACGCGCAACGGCGAAGAGGTCGAGCTCTCCGGCGCCGAGTTCGCGCTGCTCAAGGTGCTGATCGAGAACCCCGACCGCGTACTCGGCCGCGATGCGCTGGTCGACCTGCTCAAGGGCTACGAGCGCGCGCCCTTCGACCGCATGGTCGACGTGCGCGTCACCCGCCTGCGCCGCAAGATCGAGCCCGATCCGGCGCACCCGGTCTACCTGCGCACCGTCTGGGGCGAGGGCTACCTGTTCTCGCCCAGCGGCACGCGACGGGCATGATGCTCCCGCGCACGCTGCTGCCGCGCACGCTGTTCGGCCGCACCGCTCTGGTGATCGCGCTTGTCTCCTTCATCTTTCAGCTGTTCACCATCGCGGTCATCACTTCCTTCGCCCTGGTGCCGCTCGGCCGCCACGCCACAGGCGATTTCGCCGCGCTGCTGGTCGACACGGCGCAGGCCTGGCGCGCCGAGCCGCCCGCCGAGCGGCTCTGGCTGGCGGAACGCATTGGGCGGCTGCACCGCATCCGGGTGCAGGATCCCCCCGGCGCGGCAGGCGACTTCGCGCGGCGGCTGCCGTACTTCCACCTGCTGGAGCAGGCGCTCTCGGCGCGCACCGGCGAGCGCATCCGGCTCCTTGCCAGCCATGAGGACGACGGCGAGCAGTGGTACTGGGCCGATATCCCGGCGGAAGGCGGGCGGGTGCGCATCGGTTTCCCCGCCGGCCGCGTCGACGTCCAGCCCTGGCTCGCCATGCTGCTGATCCTTTCCGTCGGCACGCTCGTCACGCTGGTCACCTCGGCCTGGCTGGCGCGCTGGCTGATCGCGCCGCTGTCGAAGCTGGCCTCGGCGACGCAGCGCATCGGCCAGGGCCGCCGGCCCGAACTCCTGGAGGAAACCGGCGCCGCCGAGCTCGCCACGCTGGCGCGCGAGTTCAACCGCATGGGCGTGCAGGTGGAGGAACTGCTCGCCAACCGCACCACGCTGCTGGCGGGCATTTCGCACGACCTGCGCACGCCGCTGGCGCGCATCCGCCTGGCGCTCGGCATGCTCTCGGAAAAACCCGACCGCGATCTGATCGGGCGCGTGCTGCGCGACGTCGATGGCATGAACGAACTGATCGCCCGCTGCCTGGAGGTAAGCCGCGACTTTGCCGAGCAGGAATCCGTCGCGCTCAACCTGTGCGACCTGCTCGCCGGGGTGGCCGCCGAATTCACGCACACCGGCATCGAGATCCGCGGCCGCAAGGGGCCCGACTGCAACCTGCGCGTGCGGCCGCTGGCACTCAGGCGCATCCTCGCCAACCTGGTCGACAACGCCGTGCGCTATGGCGCCGGACAGCCGATCGACATCGAGTATCGCCTCGACGAGGGGGGCGTCGCGATCTGCGTGATGGATCGCGGCCCCGGCATCCCCGAGTCCGAGCGCGAGGCAGTGTTCCGGCCTTTCCACCGGCTGGAGCCCTCGCGCAGCAGCCGCACCGGCGGCAGCGGCCTCGGCCTGGCCATCGTGCGCCAGCTCGCCAATGCGAACGGCTGGACGGTCGAACTGAGGGAACGTGAAGGCGGCGGCACTGCCGCCTGCATGCGCGTGCCGCTGGAGTAGTCAGACGGCGCGCAGCTTCTCGCCGGCGCGTGCCAGCGTCTCCTCCCCCTTGGCGAAGCAGAAGCGGATGACCCTGTCGTCGCGCCCGTCGCGGTAGAAGGCCGAGAAGGGGATCGCCGCCACGCCGTGCTCGCGCGTCAGGCGCTCGACGAAGGCGCGGTCCGGCTCGTCCGAGATCGCGTCGTAGCGCACCGACTGGAAGTAGGTGCCGGCGCAGGGCAGCGGCTCGAAGCGCGAACCTTCGAGTTGTTGCCGGAAGAAATCGCGCTTGGCCCGGTAGAAATCCGCCAGGCCGAGGTAGCGTTCCTTCTCCTGCATGAATTCCGCCAGCGCCAGCTGCATCGGATGATTGACGCAGAAGACGACGAACTGGTGCGCCTTGCGGAATTCCGCCATCAGCTCGCGCGGCGCCAGGCAATAGGCGATCTTCCAGCCGGTGACATGGTAGGTCTTGCCGAATGACGAGACGACGAAGCTCCGCTCCGCCAGGCCGGGATGGCGCACCACGCTCTCGTGGCGGCCGTCGAAGACGATGTGCTCGTACACTTCGTCGGAAACGATCACGATGCCGGTGCCGCGCACCAGCGCCTCCAGCGCCCGCATGTCCTCGGCCGTCCACACCGCCCCGCTCGGGTTGTGCGGCGTGTTGATGACGATCATGCGTGTCCTGGGCGTGACCAGCGCGCGTACTTGCTCCCAGTCCGGCCGGTACTCTGGAAAAGTCAGTCTGGCCAACACGGCGCGGCCGCCGTTCAGCTCGATCGACGGCACATAGGAGTCGTACACCGGCTCGAACACGATCGCCTCGTCGCCCGGGCGCACCAGCGCCGCCACCGCCGTGAAGATGGCCTGTGTCGCGCCGGCCGTGACGGTGATCTCGGCCTCCACGTCATAGGCGAGGCCATACAGCGCCTCCGCCTTCTCCGCGATGGCCTCGCGCAGCGGCAGCGCGCCGGCCATCAGGGCGTACTGGTTGGCGCCGGCATGCATGTGCTTCGCGACGAGATCGAACAGCGCCTGCGGCGCCGAGAAATCCGGGAAGCCCTGCGACAGGTTGATGGCGCCGTGCTGCGCCGCCAGGCGCGACATGACGCTGAAGATGGTGGTGCCCACCCAGGGCAGGCGCGAATCGACGGGCGAGGGGAAGGCCGGCATGGGCGAATTGTGCCATGCCGGCCGCCCCAGGGGCGCCGCCGCCCGGCGTAAAAGTCAGTCCCCGCAGCACGGCGGAGTGTCGGCCCTGCGTCTATCCGGCGATCGACTGCACGGCCTCGGCCGGCGTTACGATGCGGATGCCCTGTTACGTTGCGCCAAGATCGAGCAGGCGTCTGTCGCCGGAGACGATCAGGTCGGCGTTGGCGGCCAGCGCGTTGGCGAATTGCCCGCGCGACAGCCCCCCTGAAGTTCCGACAGCAGAGGCGTACTGCTGAGCAGTTGCACGTCCTGTCGCCTTGCCGCGTCGATCAGTTTGCCGGGGGTGCCATGCCACAGCAGTCCGGAGAGCGCCGTATTGGTATCAAGCACCAGCCGCACCGTCGCCGTCTCGGCCGGACTGAGTTTCTGAGATGCGGTGACCCGACTAGCGACAAACCTCAGCACATGGCCAAGTGTCCCACCGAAGCCGTCATTCCGGGGCCGCCCGAAGGGTGGAACCCGGAATCCAGGGACTTTCTCAGCGGCAGATCTGGATTCCGGGTCGCGCTTCGCTTGCCCGGAATGACGAAGCTGAGGTTTGTCACGAATCCTATCGGCCGATGAGTTGCACGGCCTCGGCGGGCGTGGCGATGCGGATGCCCTGGTACATTTCGCCCAGATCGAGCAGATGCTTGTCTCCGGAGACGATCAGGTCGGCCCTCGCCGCCAGCGCCGTGCCGATCACCACATCGTCATCGGGGTCTGGGGCGATACGCGGGATCGGCGTTGGCCGCGTTGGTGTCGAGCACCAGCCGCATCAATTGGCGTTCTGCGCGCGTCGCTCTGCGCGCATGATGCGGATTTCCTCGGCCACTTCCTCCGGCGACATGGCGGCCGGCGCATCGACTGCCGCCATGCGATCCATCGCGTCAAACAGCTCGTCGACCCGCTGCGCTCTGAGTTGTTCGCGCAGTATCCGTTCGAGGGTAGACGAGGTGAGCAGGCCGGCGCTTTGCGCCTCCTGGGCAAGTTGATCGGGCAAAGTGATTTGCACGGTCGTCATGATGATTTCTCCTGTCGGCGCAACCACTAAGCCGGCTGCGTCTTCCGCTGCGATGCAGGCATTTTGCCCCGCTCTCCAGCCCTGCGCCACCCAGGCCATGCCTGAACGTCGATTCCGCCAACCGGGCACGCCACAAGGATAGCGGCGCCGACAGCGGTGCCACCACCGTCACCTACGACGTCAATGGCGCCGCCATCGCCGTCTCGGAGACCTTCCGCACCGGCAAGAACCGCAGCTTCGTCGTCGACAGCGCCGGGCGCATTCTGCAGAAGACCGAGAACGGCGGCACGCAGAACTACTTCTACGCCAACGACAAGCCGGTCGGCTCCAGCGGCGCGCTCGCCGCGGCCGACTTCGACTACGACTACATCAAGACCGCCGCCGGCTACCAGGTCAAGAGCATCACCGGCAGCCGTGATGCACTCTTGATCGTGAATGCAGCCCTGAATGAGGTGTGCAACGGAATCGAGGTGTTCGAGTTCGAGACTCGGATCGGCGCAGACCGTGAGCGCGTTGCTGCTTTGCTCAGAGAAGTCGGCTTGTTGCTCGACAAGATGGATTTGGCGGACCAGTAGGCTGTCCGGATTGACTTCGAAGATGCCCGCACTGCGCGGGTGTCTTCCCATCAGCCGGTGACAATGCGTCAGAGCAAATTAAAGGGGTCGAATTAAATTCCCGCTACCCCCCGCCCGTCGATTCCGTCCGGCACAAAAGTCAGTCTCCGCAACACGGCAGAGAGTCGGCCCTGCGTCTATCCGGCGATCGACTGCACGGCCTCGGCCGGCGTCACGATGCGGATGCCCCGATAGCTGCCGCCAAGATTGAGCAGATGCTTGTCGCCGGAGACGATCAGGCGGCCTGGGCGGCCAGCGCGCAGGCGAGCACGTGGTCGTCGGCGGCGTCTTCCGCAACCACGCGCGGCACGGCGGTCGGTTCGACCAATTCAATGGCCTCGACGTAATCGGCCAGCACGTCGCGGGCGGTTTTACCGATGAGCGCCAACCGCTTCGAGGCTGATGGCCGGCCGAGCACACCGGCCAACTCTTCGAGCAGAGCCGGACTGTTGCAGAGCTGAAGGTTCGAGCGCTGGCGAATCAGAGCGAGCAGTCGATGCGGCATGCCGCGCCACAAGAGCGCCGACAACGCCACGTTGGATCAAGTACGATCCGCATCCGTGCCCTTCGCGGCGCGCTCTCGGGTTCGCCGCTCGGCCCGCACCGCCTCCACCTCGGCGGCGATTTCGTCCTCGCTCATCGGTTCAACGCCGGCGCGATGGCCAGTAGCCGATCCAGGGCGGCGCGCTTCCTGGCCTTGGCGACCAGAAACTCCACAAAGTCTTCCACTTCCGCCACCTGCTGCGGCGAGAGCGTCTTGATCTTCGAGATCAAGGCCTGTTCGACGGTTGCATTCATCATGTCATCCCTTCGATATCAACGGACGAGGCGGGCTACTTCACCGCCTCGATGATCTCGATCTCGCGCTTGAGCAGTTCGTTGGCGAGATCGGACAGCGGCACGCCCTTTTTGGAAGCGATCTCGGCCAGATAGGCTTGCACACCGGCTTCCAGATACACCGGCAGATTCAGTTTCAGATTCGGACGATGGAACTTGCCGCGAACGGCGCCTGTGAAATCGATCTCGGCAGGCATTTCGTCGTCGTCCTGGGGTGGAGTGGTTGCTGCATTCATCGTGTCACCTATCGAGGTTCGTCCTCATAAAACTGCCGTTCGCGCCTGGTTGCCGGCCGCGCCGAAATCAGTCGCACACTGATATTTGCCGGGCCGGTCGCATGATACGTATGCGCCACCGCCAAGAGCGCGCCGCCAGCGTCAACTCCTAGCGTAAACCAATGCTCCTCATACTCGCTATGTGCCGCGTCGAACACCGTCAGCGCCAGCGCGTCCAGAAACACCGTCGCCGCCCGATCGAAGGTTACGCCATGCTTGCGTGCGTTGGAAAGTGCTTTGACGGCATCCCATTCGAAATCGTAGGCGATCTCCTGCTGCATTGACTGCCGGCTCACGTGTTTGCGTCGCTTGGTGCGCAACGCGATAGGGTCATTATGCCCCGCCCGTCCACAAGGTCAATGGCGGCGTCAAGCGCACCGTCGCCGTCTCGGCCGGACTGACTTTCTACTTCGATTCGAGCTTCTACACTCAGGGCTTCCAGCTCAACAAGCTGCGCTTCGGCCCCACCGAACCGCAGGGCGTGGAACTTGCCTACGACGCCAACGGCCGCCTCACCCAGCAGGACGTCACTACTTCTACGCCAACGACAAGCCGGTCGGCTCCAGCGGCGCGCTCGCCGCGGCCGACTTCGACTACAACTACACCCCGGTCACCGACAGTACCCGGCCCTCACCCCAGTCCTCCCGCCAGCGGGAGAGGGGGTGAGTGTGGTGCGTCTTTCAGCTTTTCTACCCACACGAAACCCTGAAGAACCTGAAAAAAGAGAACAAGGGGGATTTTCGGCGGTGGCCGGTGCGCGAGCGGCTGACAAATCCCCCCTCGCCCCCCTTTTTCAAAGAGGGGAACAGGGGCGGCTGCAGCTCCTGGCTCAAGCTGGGCGTCATTGGTAATCTTCCCAATTACGTCAGGAAAACAAAACCTGCCCTGCTTTCCCGGGAAGGGGCGGGGGAATGGCAGTTTCGTGAGCTACAATCCCCCGGTCATGATTTCAGAACGACTCTTCACGATCCGCGAGGAAGGCGACTCGGTCGTGATCCTCGACCAGAGCCTGCTGCCGCACCAGTATCTGACGCGGCACCTGAAGTCGCTCGCCGACGCCGCCCACGCCATCCGCGCGATGCTGGTGCGCGGCGCGCCGCTGATCGGCGTGGCCGCCGCCTACGGCATTGCCCTGGCGCTGAAGGAGGGCGCCGGCAACCGCAGCCTGCAGCATGCCCGCGACACCCTCGCCGCGACGCGCCCGACGGCGGTGAACCTGCGCTGGGCGCTCGCTCGCATGGATAACCGCCTCCAGCCGCTGCCGGTCGCCCAGCGCCGCGCCGCTGCCTGGGCGGAGGCGCGCGCCATCGCCGCCGAGGATGCCGCCGCCAACCGCGCCATCGGCGCACATGGCCTCGCCCTCATCGGAAGAATCGCCAGGCGCCCGGTGAACCTGATGACCCACTGCAATGCCGGCTGGCTCGCCACCGCCGCCTGGGGCACGGCCCTCTCGCCGATCTATGCCGCGCACGAGGCCGGCCTGCCGGTGCATGTCTATGTCTCCGAGACACGGCCGCGCAACCAGGGCCTGCTCACCGCCTGGGAGCTGCACGAGTCGCGCATCCCGCACACCCTGATCGCCGACAATGCCGCCGGCCTGCTGCTGCGCCAGGGCCGGGTGGACATGGTGATCGTCGGCGCCGACCGCATTGCCGCCAACGGCGACACGGCCAACAAGATCGGCACCTATCTCAAGGCGCTGGCCGCGCGCGACTGCGGCGTGCCCTTCTACGTCGCCGCGCCCCTGTCGACCATCGACATGGATTGCCCTGACGGCGAACGCATACCCATCGAGGAGCGCGATGGCGACGAGCTGCGCCACGTCGGCGGCCTCGACCGCAAGGGCACGCCCGCCGCGGTCGGCATCGCCCCCGAGACGATGCCGGTCGTCAACCCGGCCTTCGACGTCACCCCGGCGCGGCTCATCGCCGGCATCGTCACCGAGCGCGGCGTGCTGCCGCCGGGCCGAATAGGCGAGTGGTTCAGATAACCCGGTCGTTGCCGCCGTCGACGGGCACCTGGGCGGCCGTGGTCTTGGCGAACAGCGGCCCGCACATCTCGGCCGCCAGTTCGGCCACGTCGCGCGAAGTCACTTCCGTCTTCAACACGTTCTTGCGCCTGTAGTCCTCGACCGTCAGGCCGTAGTGCGCGGCGCGCGCGGCCAGCACCTCCTCGGTCCACAAGCCGGTGTCGAACACCGCGTCGGGATGCAGGGCGTTCACGCGGATGCCATCGCCGCCCCACTCCAGCGCCGCCACGCGCATCAGCTGCGTCAGCGCCGCCTTCGAGGCCGAGTAGGCCGCCGCGCCCGGCCCCGGCGCCGGCACGTTCTTCGAGCCGATCACCACCACGCGGCCGTAGCGCGGCGCCAGGCGCAGCAGCGGCTGGCATTCGCGCAGCAGGGAGAGATTGGCGTCGAGATTCACCGCCATCACCTTGCGCCATTCGGCATCCGTCAGCTCGGCGATGCGCCGCCCGCCGGGGAAGACGCCGGCATTGAGGATCAGCATGTCGAGCCCGCCGAAGGCCTCCAGCGCGCGATCGAGCGCCAGGGACACCTCGGCGCCGTCGGCGACATTGCAGCGCAGGCCGAGGAAATCCGGCCGCGCGTAGAGCGACTCGATGGCCGCATCGATGTCGAGGCCGACCACCGCGGCGCCGCGCGCCAGCAGGGCATCCACGCAGGCGCGGCCGATGCCCGAGGCGGCTCCCGTCACCAGCGCCGCTTCGCCGGCGAACGGCGCCGGCTTGCCGGATTTCTTCAGCTTGGCCTGCTCGAGGTCCCAGTATTCGACATCGAAAATGTCCTGCGCCGGCAGGGCGCGATAGCCGCCCAGCGCCTCGGCCGCCAGGATGATGTCCATGGTGTGCTCGTAGATGTCGCGCACGATGCCGCAGTCCCGCGCGCTGCGGCCGGCGGCGCACAGGCCCAGCTCGGCATCGAGGATGATGCGCGGGGCCGGGTCCAGCATGGTCTTCAGCTCGCGCGCCTGGCGCGCCATCTCGCCGAAATACTGGCGGTAGGCTTCGGCGTAGGCGGCCACGTCGCGGCCGATCAGCGGCAGGCGCTTGGTGCGCAGCACGTGATCCGGCGTGGCCGGGCCGTGGCGGGCAATGCGCGCCAGATCCGGATGGCGCGCGAAAGCCAGCGCCCGAGGCGTGCGGCTGCTCGCCAGCAGCAGCGCAGCGCCCGCCTCGCGCGACACCTCGCGGCGCAGCTCGGCCAGCGCCGTGCGCGCGACGCCTCCGGCGGCCGGCGCCGCCGCCGGCTCCGCCCGTTGCGCCCGCCGCTGCAGGTAGCGCTCGGCGCGCCCGACCAGGGCAATCATGCGCTCGTAGGATTCGCGCGCCGTCGCGCCGAAGCTGAAGATGCCGTGGTTCATCAGCACCATGCCCTGGGTGCGCGGCGTCGCCTCGGCGGGGAAGCGCTGCGCCACCAGACGCGCCAGGTCGAAGCCGGGCATGACGTAGGGAATCACCACCACGTCCTCGCCATACACCTCGCGGATGCGCGCCTCGCCGTCGGCGGTGTTGGTGATCGCCACCACCGCGTCGGCATGGGTGTGATCGACGAACTTGTAGGGCAGGATGGCGTGCAGGATGGCCTCGACCGAGGCGGCCGGCGCCGCCGCGCGCGTCTGGTGCGTGGCGAGCTCCTCGACCATGGCCGGGTCGGGCAGCGACGGCAGCTGCGCCAGCCGAACCAGATGGTCGAGCAGCAGCGGGCAGAAGCCCGCCTCCTCGATGGTCTCCAGGTCCCAGCCGCTGCCCTTGACGTGGAGCACGCGGCGCGTCCCGCCGAAGCGGTCGGCCTCCTCGGTCTTCACCGACGTGTTGCCGCCGCCGTGCAGCACCAGCGACTGGTCGCGCCCGATCAGGCGCGAGCTGTAGGCGCGCAGCGCAAGGTCGGATGCGCAGCGCGCGGCCTCCGCCTCGTCCCAAAGGCTCAGCATGCTCGTTTCCCCCATGATGGAATGCGGCGGACTCTATCATTTTCGCCGGCAGGGCGCGAACGCGGAACGCGGCCGGGAAAAGTCAGCCTCCACGACACGGCGAGGAGACGGCAGCCGGGGCCCCGGCAAGCGCCTATCCCTTCAATTTTGTTCGTTTTCCAGGCCGCTCCCGGCCCTCTAAAGTTGGCCCCGATGCGGCCGTAAATCATGTAGTCACCCCGTATCCACGGGCTGACCGGCATTTATCGGCGCACGGAGGCAGGCTTGCAGACGACGGCGGTACGGCAGGAGACGGAGGATTCGTCCGGCATCCGTGCGTTGATCGTGGATGACAATCCCGACGACGTTGCGCTGCTGCTGCGCGCGCTCAATGGAGCCTCGGTGCCCATCGCCACGCACGTGGCGGCGAGCGCGCAGGCGGCCCTCGCGGCGCTCGCGTCCGGCGAATGGGACGTGGTCGTCACCGACTACTACCTGGCGGACAGCACGGGCGACGTCTTCCTGGGTCGCCTCGGCCAGGAGGCGCCGGAGCTTCCGGTCATCATCGTCTCCGGACAGCTGGACGAAGAGGCAGCGGTGTCGGCCATGCGCAACGGCGCCCGCGACTACTTCCGCAAGGACCGGCTGGCCCGTCTGCCGCTGGCGGTCGAACGGGTGGTGGCCGAGAACTGCGAGAAGCGCGAACGGCGCCGCACCGAGGCCGCCCTGATCGAGAGCAGCCGCAGGCTGCAAGGCATCCTGGACGCCGTCTCCGACGTGGTCTGGTCGGTCACCCTGCCGGAGCGCCGGTTCGATTTCGTCAGCCCGAAGGCCGAGGAACTGTTCGGCGTGCCGCCGCAGACATTCCTCTCCGACCAGAACCTGTGGCTGCAAATGATCCATCCGGACGACCGCGAATGCATGCAGGCCTACGCCAAGGCGGCGACGAGCAAGGGCGCGGCCTCCATCGACTATCGCATCGTGCGTCCCGACGGCGAGGTGCGCTGGCTGCAGAACCGCTCCAGGCTGATCCTGGACGAGAGCGGCCGCCCGGTGCGCCTCGAGGGCATCAGCAGCGACATCACCGATCGCAAGCGGCAGGAGGAACTGCTGTATCGCGCCTCCCATCTCGACGAGCTGACCGGCCTCGCCAACCGCACCCTGCTGGCCGACCGGCTTGGCCGCGCGCTCGCCCGCGCCAGGAGGAACGGCAAGATGGCCGGGCTGGTGCTGATCGACCTGGACCGTTTCAAGGAAGTCAATGACAGCCTCGGCCACAAGGCCGGCGACGCCATGCTGGTGGAGACGGCGCGCCGCATCAGCGCAACGGTGCGCGCCGAGGATGCCGTAGCCCGGCTGGGCGGCGACGAGTTCATCGTCGTCATGTCGGATCTTGCCAGCGAGGACGCCGTCGCGCGCGTCGCCCAGAAAATCCAGGCCGCCCTGGCTCCGCCGATGGCCATCGCCCCGCATCCGATCCATTGCACGGCGAGCCTCGGCCTGGCGGTGTTTCCGCGCGACGGCGACAGCGCCGACGACCTCCTGAAGAACGTCGAGACGGCGATGTACCGCGCCAAGCACGGCGGGCGCGGCACCTTCCGCTTCTACGCGGCGGAGATGAACGCCGCTTCGGTGCTTCGGCTGGAGCTGGAAAACGACCTGCACTGCGCCCTCGAGCGCGGCGAGATCGAGGTGCATTACCAGCCCCAGGTGGATCTCTCGCGCGGCGGCGTCATCTGCGGCTTCGAGGCGCTGGCGCGCTGGAAGCATCCGCACCGCGGCATGGTGCCCCCGTCGGAATTCATCCCCATCGCCGAGGAGTCCGGCCTGATCGTCCCGATCGGCGACTGGCTGCTGCGCGAGGCCTGCCTGACGGCGCGGCGCTGGGTCGAGAAATACGACGCCGAGCTGCATGTCGCGGTCAATCTGTCGGCGCGCCAGTTCTCCGCCCCCGACCTGGCAGCGCGCATCGCCGCGGCCCTGCGCGAGAGCGGCCTGCCGGCGCGCAACCTGGAGCTGGAGATCACCGAATCGCTCATCATGGAGAATGCCGAGCGCTCGAAAGCCGCGCTGGCCGAGCTCAAGCGCATGGGCATCGCCCTGTCCATCGACGATTTCGGCACCGGCTATTCCAGCCTCGCCTACCTGAAGCGCTTCCCCATCGATCGCATCAAGATCGACCGCTCCTTCGTCGAGGACATCGCCGTCGCCCCCGATAGCGCGGCGATCTGCGCCAGCATCATCGCCATGGCGCATGCCCTGCGCCTGGGCGTGGTCGCCGAGGGCGTGGAGAACGACGACCAGATCGGCTTCCTGCTGAAGCGCCAGTGCGACCGCATGCAGGGCTATCTCTTCGCCCGCCCCATGCCGCATGGCGAAGCCGAGCAATTGCTGCTGGCGAAACGCCGAATGGGGCTGCCCGAGGCCATCGCCTCATCAGAGCGCTCGCGCACGCTCCTGCTGCTCGACGACGAGGAGAACATCCTCTCGTCCATGAAGCGCCTGCTGCGCCGGGAAGGCTACACGGTGCTTGCCACCACCGACCCGCAGGAGGCCTTCTCGCTGCTCGCCTCGCACCGCGTCGGCGTCGTCATCTCCGACCAGCGCATGCCGGTCACCACCGGAACCGAATTCCTGCGCGCCGTAAAGGAGCTCTATCCGGAGACGGTGCGCATGGTGCTGTCCGGCTACACCGACCTGCAGTCGATCACCGACGCGATCAACGAGGGCGCGATCTTCCGTTTCCTGACCAAGCCCTGGGAGGACGACCAACTGCGCACCGTTATCCGCGAGGCCTTCACGCAGCAGGAAATGAGCAGCGAGATCGTCCGCCTGAACCGCGAAAACGGGGAAGCGGCCTCCCGCCTGACCTTGCTCAATCGCCAGCTGGAGCAGTTGCTGGGGGAAAAGGCAAGCCGCATCGATCACGACGAGTCCTTCCTGGCGGTGGTGCTGGAAGTGCTGCATCGCGTGCCGATGCCCCTGGTGGCCGTCGACGACGACGGCATGGTGGTGCTGGCCAACGCCGAGGCGCTCAGGCACTGGCCGGACGCACTGCCGGGTTCGGATGCCGCGAGCTGCCTGCCCGTGGCCGCCGGCCCGTTGCGGGATTCCGGCTGCGCGATCGCGCCGCAAGGCCAATTGCTCAGACGGCGCATCGAAATGAAAGGCTCGGCGGGAGGCTGGCTGCTCGCCCTCGCGGGCGATGCGGTCGGGACATGAGGCGCATCGGGCCATGAACGCGACCGGCTTGCCGTTTGCCATTTCGCTGGAGAAGATCCGGCCCCTGCCCGGCGTCGTGCTCGAACTGCTGCATTCGCTCGACAATGAGGGCGCCAACCACGCTTTGCTGGCCAGGAAGATCGGCCAGGACCCGGCGCTTTCCGTGCGCGTGCTGCGCGTGGTGAATTCGCCCTTCTACGGCATGGCCGGCCGCATCGACAACCTCTCCGAGGCGGTGATGGTGCTGGGCTTCTCGGCCATCCGCAGCCTGACCCTGGCGGCCTCGCTGGCGTCGCGCTTCGGCATGAAGCCGGTCGGCGGCATCGAGCCGCTGCGCATCTGGGAGCACAGCTTCACCTGCGCCCTCGTCGCGCAGCGGCTGGCGCCGATGGCCAGGCTGTCGCCGGACAGCGGATACACCGCAGGCCTGCTCCACGACATCGGCGTCATCGCCATCGTCTCCCAGGCGCCCGAACGCTACGCGGAGCTCGTCCATGCCGGCCCGGACTGCACCGGGCGCACGGTGGCCGAGCGCAGGCTGTTCGGCGCGGGCCACGACGAGATCGGCTCCAGGCTGCTCGCCGCCTGGCGGCTGCCGAAGTCCATCGTCGACACCGTGCGCTGGCATCACGAGCCGGAGCGGATTGACAGCCGCCTGGTGGACCTGGTCCATGTCGCCGACCTGATGGCCCAGGAGCACGCCCGCACCGGCCTGCCCCGCGACAAGGGAATGCACGCGGATGCGGCCCTGGCGCGCCTCGGCCTCGAATGGGGCGCCTGCGTCGAGGCGGTCGGCACCATCGACGAACAGGTGGAGGCGCTGGTCAGGATGCTGAGGGAGACGCCGTGAGCGAGGCCGCCGCCCCCTTCACGCTGCTGCTGGTCGACGACGAGGCCAACATCCTGTCGTCGCTCAAGCGGCTGTTCCGGCCGCATGGCTACCGCGTGCTCAGCGCCGAAGGCGGGCCGGCCGGGCTGGCCCTGCTGGAACAGGAAGCCGTCGACCTGGTGATCTCCGACATGCGCATGCCGGACATGAGCGGCGCCGAGTTCCTCGGGGAGACGCGCAAGCGCTGGCCCGAGATGATCCGCATCCTGCTCACCGGCTACGCGGACCTCGCCTCGACGATCGAGGCCATCAACAGCGGGCAGATCCATCGCTACCTGTCCAAGCCCTGGGACGACGCGGAGGTCGTCGCCATCGTTTCGCAGGCGCTCGAGCGCAAGGCCCTCGAGCGGGAAAACCGGCGCCTGGCCTCGCTGGTGCAGCGGCAGAACGACGAACTGAGGTCGCTCAATGCCGGCCTCGAGGCGAAGGTCGAGGAGCGCACGCGTGAAGTGGCCGCCGCCCACGAAAAGCTCAAGGCCGGCTTCATCAACGCCATCAAGACTTTCTCCAACCTGATCGAGCTGCGCGGCGGAACGATGGCCGGGCACTCGCGCCGCGTGGCCGACGCCGCGCGGCGCATCGGCCAGGCCCTGCAACTGCCGGCGGGCGAAGCGCAGGACCTGTTCTTCGCGGCGCTGCTGCACGACATCGGCAAGCTCGGCCTGCCCGACGAGATCCTGGCCAAGCCGTTCAACGCCCTCAGCGCCGACGAGCGCAACGAATACGTCAAGCATCCGGCCAAGGGCGCCGCCCTGCTGATGGGCCTGGAGCAGCTGCGCGGCGCCATACCCGCCGTCCGCGGCCACCACGAGCGCTGGGACGGCCAGGGCTACCCGGAAAAACTGGCGGGCCTGGCCATCCCCATGGGCGCGCGCATTCTCGCCGTGGCCAGCGACTACGACGCCATGCAGCAGGGCATGCTGTTCAACCGGCGCGCAAGCGCCGAAGAGGCGCTCGACATGCTGGTCGCGGCACGCGGCAAGCGCTACGACCCGCGCGTGGTGGACGCCTTCGTCGGGCTGCTGCGCGGCAGGCAGGCCGCCGGCGAAGCGCCGCCGCTCGAGCGCGTCGCCGCCACCCGGGAGCTGTGCGCCGGCATGGCGCTGGCGCGCGACCTGGTGACGCGCGACGGGGTGCTGCTGCTGGCGCGCGACTACATACTCGACGAAGTGCTGATCCGCCAGATCCGCGATTACGAGCATGCCGAAGGCGTCGCGCTGGAAATCCATATCCTGGAACGCTAGTCATGGAACCGAGAATTCTCCTGGTCGACGACGAGGAAGCGGTCTGCAAGGCCCTGGGGCGCCAGCTGCGCAGCGTCGATCGCGCCGGCGAGGCGCCCTACCGCATCGAATGGTTCGTCGATCCGCGCGCCGCGCTCGCGCGCTGCCGGGAAGCCGCCTTCGACCTGGCGGTGAGCGACTATCGCATGCCGGCGATGGACGGCGTTGCCTTTCTCGGCGCGCTGCGCGCCCTGCAGCCGGATTGCGCCCGCCTGATACTTTCCGGACAAGCCGACCTGCCGGGCCTGGCGCGCGCCATCAACCAGGCCGGCATCTCGCGCTTCCTGGCCAAGCCGTGGGGCGAGACGGAACTGATACTTGCCGTGGAAAGCGCCCTGCGCGACCGCCTGCTGATGCTGGAAAACCAGCGCCTGGCCGACCAGATGCGCGCCCTGCGCGGCACCATCACGCGGCAGGAGGCGGAACTGCGCCGCCTGGAGCGCGAGCACCCCGGCATCACGCGCGCACGCTGGAACGGCGAAGGCGCGCTCCTGCTCGACGAAGACGGCGACGAACCGGCCCGCGCGGCCTGAGGAGCATCATCATGGGCGACAAACCTTCCTACGAAGAGCTGGAACAGGTCATCCAGGTGCTGGAACAGCAGGTGGAGGACCGGCAGTCGCTGCGCCAGGATGCCGACGCCCGGCTGGCCCAGGTCATCGACGGCAGCGCCATCGCCACGGTGGTGATCGACCAGAACCACGTCATCACGCACTGGAACCGGGCGCTCACCGCGATCACCGGCCTGACGACCGAAGAGATGGTCGGCACGCAGAACCAGTGGCGCGTCTTCTACGAGTCGGAGCGCCCGATCATGGCGGACCTGGTGCTCGACGGCGCAGCCGACAACGACCTGTCGCGCTACTACGGCGACAAGAACATGCGGCGCTCGCCCCTGGCGCCGGACGCCTTCGAAGCCGAGGATTTCTTTCCCAACCTGGGCGAATGCGGCCGCTGGCTGTTCTTCACCGCCGTGCCGCTGCGCGACAGCGCCGGCAACGTCATCGGCGCCATGGAAACGCTGCAGGACATCACGGCCCGCAAGCAGGCGGAACTGGCGCTGGCCGAACATCGGGAACAGCTCGAATCGCAGGTGCAATCCCGCACGCAGGAGCTGAAGCAGCGCGCCGCCGAACTGGAGGAAATCAACCGCGAACTGGAACAGGCGCAGACGCAGCTGCTGCAGTCGGAGAAAATGGCCTCCGTCGGCCAGCTGGCGGCCGGCGTCGCGCACGAGATCAACAATCCCGTCGGCTTCGTCAACTCCAACCTCAACACCCTGCGCGGCTACGTCGACAACCTGTTCCAGCTGATCGGATCCTACGAGCGGCTGGAAAACCGTCTCGCCGGCGCGGAACCTTCCTGCGAGGACATCTCGCGCATCCGGCGCGACATCGACATCGACTTCCTGCGCGAGGACCTGCCCTCGCTGCTCAAGGAATCGGCCGACGGTCTCGACCGGGTCAAGAAGATCGTGCAGAACCTGAAGAATTTCTCGCATGCAGGCGAGGGCGACTGGCAGCTGTCGAACCTGCAGGACGGCCTGGAAAGCACCCTCAGCATCGTGCACAACGAGATCAAGTACAAGGCCGAGGTGGTGCGCGAATACGCCACCCTGCCCCAGGTGGAATGCCTGCCGCAGGAGCTCAACCAGGTATTCATGAACATGCTGGTCAATGCCGCCCACGCCATCGAGAACCGTGGCACGATCACCGTGCGCACCGGCGCGCAGGACAGCCAGGTCTGGGTCGAATTCGAGGATACCGGGAAAGGCATCGCGCCCGAGCATATCAAGCGCATCTTCGATCCCTTCTTCACCACCAAGCCGATCGGCAAGGGCACCGGCCTCGGCCTCTCGCTGTCCTACACCATCGTGCAGAAGCACAAGGGCCGCATCGAGGTCGCCAGCGAGCCGGGCCGGGGCACGCGCTTCCGCATCTGGATACCGGTAGCGCGCCCCCCGGCGGCGGCGCAAAGCGTTGCGTAGCCTGATTGCATCGCCCACCGGTCTTCCTCCCGAGCCATCGCCGTACCGCCGACACTGACTTTTGGGCTCGCGCCTCGCGGTAATACATGTACGTCGGTTTCAATCCTCGCGCCCCGCGAACGGGGCGTGCAACCTTCCACCTGGCCCATGTAGCTGGCGCCTTCGTTGTTTCAATCCTCGCGCCCCGCGAACGGGGCGCGCAACGGCTTGTGGCGGCGATGGACGAGCTGCCGAATTTGGTTTCAATCCTCGCGCCCCGCGAACGGGGCGCGCAACCTCATGCAGCCGGTCTTTCGACCAGCCAGCAAGGAGTTTCAATCCTCGCGCCCCGCGAACGGGGCGCGCAACACAGCCTGCACCGCACCAGCTTCGACGATGCCCTGTTTCAATCCTCGCGCCCCGCGAACGGGGCGCGCAACCGTCTTTGTCTTCTGTGACCGATAGCAGGTAGTTGTTTCAATCCTCGCGCCCCGCGAACGGGGCGCGCAACGCGGAACAATGGAACAGCACGCGAAGGATTTGCCCGTTTCAATCCTCGCGCCCCGCGAACGGGGCGCGCAACCTCTCCGAGCGGCTCGCCGTCCTCACCGATCCGCACGTTTCAACCTAAAAACCGCAGTTAGCCGATTCCATGAGCATGATTTGCCAGGAATTG
>CAYYXS010000009.1:0-110178 GCA_964475635.1 uncultured Rhodocyclaceae bacterium | reverse complement strand
CCCTGGGGGAATTTGACCTGGCCACAGATGGGGGAAGTTCAAGTGGCCATCGGGGGTAGCGGCTCGCACCACCTGAATTTCATCCTGGCAGTAGTTGATGCCGTAGTTGTTGAGATTGATGCTCAGGCCCTTGCCTTTGATGTCAAAAATCTCGTCGAGACGACCGCTAGCGGATTCATAGACCTTGGCGTCGATACCCTTCTTCGTGTAGTGCTTGGCAACAGCTTCGAGGATGCGAGACTTACCGGTCCCCTTCGGTCCAAAGATGATGTTGATGTCGTTAAACACCCTAATGGTGAGCTTTGTCCCGTCTTCGAAAGGAGTCAACGTGAGTTCCTCAGACGTCTTGCGATCCATCACCGTGTTAATGGTCGTGGGATCCTTCTTCAAGAGGAGGCAGAAGTGCTCGAAGCTATCGATTGGAAGGCGCAGGTCAGGCAACTCATGAGCACCCTCGACATACCTCCCCCAATCATGAACGTCAGAGCCATAGATCGAAGACCGACCATGTGAAATATGAATGCCTGCGGAAATGGCATTACTCACCTCTTTAAGAATGCTCCACTTGTTCCGTACCCCCGCTTCAAGCGCTGCAAGCATGTCGTCCGAAACGCTCGGCTGCTTCTGCTTGTAGTGGGCAACATAGATCGGCTCCATCGCATCAAACGTTGCGAGAACATCCGGAATTGTCACTTTGCACGAGTCCGGCGTGTGACCATTTGTTAGAGCAGTCACAGCGGCAGAGAACTGCGTCGCGAGCTTGGGAGAGGTGATGATCAGCAAGTGGCCTTTGCCTTGATTGTCGTAAACGTCAAGCTCGACGCCTGGCCATACCTGCGCGTCCGTTCCGATTCGTGCATTGATAGCCTGGAACTGAGAGAGGTCGAACACGTTGTGATTCGTGATCGCAACGACCCGGACTTCCGTCGATAGGATCAAGTCGCAGAAGTCATCCGGCGAAATCTCTCTCGTCTGCGCGTCACCAGATTTGCATTTCCTGGTATGCGTGTGGATGTCGATTTTCACAACCCGCTTCTCCCCATAGGTGTCCTAGACGGTCTACTGGAAGGTTAGGGGAATCATACCCCGAGCTTTTCAGCACGAATCCTCAGTTTGATCTGCAACTCCTCGTTGCCACCTTCCTTTTGGAAGATGATCTCTGAATCACCCCGGTTTTCATAGGCGGTCTGTAGCCTCAGAGCAAATTGCCGATAATCGACTGCTTTCGGCGTGTTTGGGCAGCGCCCGCTCCTGGCCGAAAGCGTCATTCATCGCCGTGTCACAGCAACTGACTTTTCAGGATTTCCATTACCCTAAGCTCAGGACAAACCGCTCTTGACGGCTTTCAGCATTTCCAGCAACGCCGGAATATCGTCTCGAACAATGCTCCACAAGGTGTCGTTGTCGATGCCGAGATAGCCATGGATCAGGCGGTTGCGCGTGGCGATGACTTTTCTCCAGGGAATCTGGGGGTTCCCGGCGCGTATCGACTCGGGAATGTGGGGGCCGCCTTGCCGATCAGTTCGAGGTTGCGCACGGTGGCGTCGTAATTCAGCCCGCCGCCGATAAAAGCCGACTGATCGAGACCCTTGGTGTAGTCGATTACCTTGCCGGCGAAGGCAATCATGTCGTCGATGTAGAAACGCCACTCGCGCGAAGCGGCATCAGACATGAATCGCCTCTTTCTCGACGTAGGGACGAAGCTCCGCGCGCAGCGCTTTCTCGGTCACCAGATCGACCGCGCAACCGAAGAGGTCTTCGAGATAAAACTGGACGCCGAAATAGCGCGCCGAGGTTGCCGGCCCGTCGAACGCCACCAGCACATCGACATCGCTTGCCGTGCCGGCGCTGTCCCGCGCGGTGGAGCCGAACAGGGCGAGACCCGTGACGCCGTAGCGCTCTGCCAGGATGGGCTTGCTTCGTGCAAGCAGATCAAGCGCGTCGGATCGTTTCATGGTGGGCTCGATTCCGGATAAGGGGCATGACGCGTCATTATCCCGCGCATGGCCCTTTTGGGAAAGACAGTTTCGCCGTGCTGCGGCGACTGACTTTTTCCTGCGGCCGTCGCCCCTCACCCTGCCCTCTCCCCGCAAGCGGGGAGAGGGGAAGGGCTACTCGGCGCTGCCGAGGAATTCCGTCCAGCCGTAGTCGGCGATCTTGGTGCGCAGCGTGAGGCGGGTGATGCCGAGGAGTTTGGCGGCTTGGGTTTTGTTGCCGCGGCAGTGCTCGAGGGCGCGGCGGATGTGGCGCTTTTCGATCTCGGCGAGCGGCGGCACGGCGAGGCCGTCCTGGTCGGCGGCGGGGGCCTGCGGCGCGGTCGAGGCGGCGACCTCGCGCGGCAGGTGCTGCACCGAGACCGGCACGCCGCCGGAGAGGATGAGGGCGCGCTCCATGACGTTCCTCAGCTCGCGCACGTTGCCCGGCCAGGCGTAGTTCTCCAGCAGGGCGTGCGCGGCGGCGTCGAGGCGCGGCTCGTGGATGCCCATCATGCGGCCGGCATCGAGCAGGAAGTGGCGCGCCAGCGGCAGGATGTCGGCGCGGCGCGCGCGCAGCGGCGGCACGTCGATGCTGCCGACGTTGAGGCGGTAGTACAGATCCTCGCGGAAGCTGCCGGCCTTGACCATGGCCTCGAGGTCGCGGTTGGTGGCGGCGACGAAGCGCACGTCCACCGCCAGCTCCTTCTGGCCGCCGACGCGGCGGAAGGCCTGCGTCTCGATGGCGCGCAGGAGCTTCGGCTGCAGGGTGAGCGAGAGGTCGCCGATCTCGTCGAGGAACAGCGTGCCGCCGTCGGCCAGTTCGAGCAGGCCGCGCTTGGCCGCCTTGGCATCGGTGAAGGCGCCCTTCTCGTGGCCGAACATCTCGGATTCGAGCAGGCCCTCGGCCAGCGCCGAGCAGTTGATGGTCACCCAGGGGCCGGATGCGCGCGGGCTCAACTTGTGGATGGCCTGCGCGACGCGCTCCTTGCCGGTGCCGGATTCGCCGCGGATGAGCACCGGCACGCGCGGCGCGGCGGCGATGCGCCGCGTCACCTCCACCATCGAGATGAAGGCGGGGCTGGCGCCGACCATGCCTTCGATGGAACCGGCCTGCGGCGCGGCCATGCGCAGGCGCTCGACCTCCAGACGCAGGCGGCGCGTCTCCAGGGCGCGTCGCACGATCTCCTTCAGGTCGTCGAGCTCGAAGGGCTTGTTGAGGTAGTCGTAGGCGCCGGCCTTGACGCAGTCGACGGCGGTGCGCACCTCCGGGTAGGCCGTCATCACCACTACCAGGGCCTCGGCGTCGGTCTCGCGCAGCGCGCGCAGCACCTCCAGGCCGTGCATGTCGGGCAGTCGCAGGTCGAGCATGGTCAGCGCATAGCTGCCGGCGCGAAAGCGTTCGAGTCCCTGCGCACCGTCCTCGGCCAGATCGACGCCGTAGCCCTGCTTCTCCAGCACGTCGCGCAGGGTCAGGCGGATGGTGGTGTCGTCCTCGACGACGAGTATCTGTTCAGGCATTTTGCGATAGCTCCCTGCAGGCCCCCGCGTGGGCGGACTCGCGCAACCTCGCGATGTCCTCGCCCGGCGCGATGGGCCAGACCAGTTCGAAGCAGGTTCCATGCCCGGGCGTCGACTCGACTTCGATGTCGGCGCCGTGCTGCTGGGCGATCTTCTTCACCACGGCGAGGCCGAGGCCGGAGCCGTCCGCCCGCGTCGTGTAGAAGGGATCGAACACCTTCGGCAGCACCTCGGGCGGGATGCCGATGCCGGTGTCGCGCACGCAGAAGCGCATCTTCGGCACGTCGCCGTCGAGATCCTCGGGATGACCGAGGCCGGCGCACATGCCGATCTCGATGCGGCCGCCCGCGGGCATGGCGTGGATGGCGTTGATGACGAGGTTGAGCAGCACCTGCTTGAGGCGGTTCGGATCGGCCCACAGCGCCGGCACCTGCGCGCCGCAGGCGGCGAAATCGATCGTCACCCCGCGCGACCTGGCCTCCTTGCGCGTCCACAACATCACGTCTTCGAGGATCTGCTCCAGGCGGCAGGCGACGGGATGGAAGTCCTGCGGCGCGGAAAAGCCGTGGAAGGTGCGCAGGAATTCGGACAGGCGGTTCACTTCGTTCTCGATGCGCTCCAGGTACTCGCGCTGGCGCGGCGTGAGCTCCTCTTCCAGCAGCATCTGCGCCACGGCCTTCATGCCGGCGAGCGGATTGCCGATCTCGTGCGCCAGGCCCATGGCGACCTCGCCCATCGTCGTCATCTTCTCCACCTGGAACATCTGGCGGTCCAGTTCGCGCCGCTCCTGCTGCTCGTGCTCCAGGGCGGCGGTGCGCAGTTGCACTTCCTTCTCCAGCTCGCCCTTGCGGTCCTCCAGGGCACGGTAAGTCTGTTCCAGCCGCGCCGCCATGGCGTTGAAGCGCCGGCCGAGGTCGGCGATCTCGTCCTCGCCGCGAATCTCGACGCGATGGGCGAAGTTGCCCTTGCTGATTTCCCCGGTCTCCGCGCTGAGCTGCTCCAGCGGGCGCAGCAAATGGCGCGAGAGCAGGTAGCCGGCCAGCGCCGTGCCGACGAGGGTCAGCGCCAGCACGCCATAGAGCAGATAGAGGTTGAACACCGCCTCGAACAGGCGCTTGCGCGGAAAGGACAGGGCGATGGCCCAGTCCATCGAGCTGTCGCTGCGGTCGGCCAGCGTCTGGCCGATGCCGATCGGCGCGTGGGCAATGATGAAATCGCCCAACTGCTCGGTGCCCTTCTCCCGGTTGATGATGCGGGCCAGCAATTGGCGCGGCATGAGCGAAGTCAGCGCCTCGACGGACTGCATGTGGAAGGATTCGGGCTCGGCGGCATCGGCCGAGCGCGACAGATAGAAGCCGGAACGGTCGAACAAATAGGCCACCCCGCCGCGCCCGCCCGCCATTTCCTGAATCTGTCCGAGCATGAAGGCGGCGTGCAGGTTGATGACCAGCAGCCCGCGCTTGACGCCCTTGCGGTCGACGATCGGGGTGGCGAAGCGGATTACCGGCCGCTCGGGCTTTTCCACCTGGCCGCGCTCGATGTTGAGGTCGAGCGGCGAGACATACACCTGGCCGGGCTCGTGCTCCAGTCCTTCATGCACGTAGTAGCGGTCGGACTTGTCCTGCAGCTCGCGCTCGGGAACGGTGTAGAGCCGGCCGTCGCGCCGGTCGATGCGCACGACCTCCTGCCCGCCGGCGCCGAGAAAGCGCACCTGGTAGATGTAGGGATAGGCGCGGGCGAAGGCGGCATAGTCCCGCTCCAGGCGCTGGCGCACCTCCGGCGGCAACGCCTGCCGGCCCGCCGCCATGCTGTTGGCGACATCGTGCAGCATCGTGGAACTCGCCAGATAGAGCAGTTCGCTGGCAAGCTGGTCGAAGAAGCGCGCCATGCCTTCCGCGCGGCTGGTGACCTCCTGGTCGAGGTGGTGCAGGGTTTCCTTGCGCAGCGCATCCAGCGAGAAATAGATGCCGACCAGGCCCGCCACCAGCACCGGCACCACCGCCGTCACCAGGAAGGCGATGTAAATCTTCGACGAGAGGCCCTTGAAGCGGTCCGGAAAGCGCATCGGCGGATCATACGATCATCGAGGCCACTGTGCCCATCCCCCTACGCCGACGGGCCGACGGGCCGACGGGCCTACGACCGGCCCATCCGTGGCCTTCTCCATTGTTTGCCCTTAAACCGTTAGAATACGAGCCGAATCCGCCACCGGACCATCCAGAATGAGCACGAAAAACACTACCGCGGGCAAGCGCAGGCCGAAGGACGAACTCAAGCTCGACCTGCTGCCCGGCCTGATCGGCTACCAGCTGCGTCTGGCGCAGCTGGCCGTGTTCGACGATTTCGCCGCGGAGCTGAAGGATTTCGACGTTTCGCCGGGACGCTTCGGCGTGCTGGTCCTCATCTCGGCCAATCCGGGCATGACGCAGAGCCTGCTCGCTTCGGCCACCCACCTCGACCGCTCGACGATGGTGGCCGTGATCGACCAGCTCGAGACGCGCGGCCTGGTCGAGCGGCGCGCCTCGCCCACGGACCGGCGCTCCAACGCCCTGGTGCTCACCGCCGAAGGGGAAAAACTGCTCAAGCAGATGAAGCGCCGCATCAAGCAGCACGAGGCGCGCATCGCCGAGGCAATGACGCCGGCCGAATGGGAAACCCTGGTGGAACTGCTCGGCCGCATCCGCAGCCGGATTCAGGCCGCCACGAAGGGCTAGGCGGCCTCGCCGCGTTCGCGCACGCGGCGGCGCGCCTCGATCTTCTGCCGGATCTCGTCCGGGTCGCCGAAATGAATGGCGTGGGCGAGGCAGATGTTGTCGGCGCAGGCGGGAATCAGGCCCTTGTCCACGCGCTGCACGCACATATTGCACTTCTGCGTCACGCTGAGGCGGTCGTTGCGCACGATGACCTCGTGGGGACACTCGGGAATGCACAGGTCGCAGCCGACGCAGTCGTCGAGGTCCATCACGACAATGCCGTCCTCGCGCAGCACGATGGCTTCGGTCGGGCAGACTTCGACGCAGGGCGTGCCCTCGCATTCGCCGTGGCGGCAGGTGTTCACGGTGTAGGTGAAGAAGGGCTTGCCGTCGCGCTCGCGCACCTTCTCCTCGCCGACGCGGATGAACTTCAGGCCGGGGTCGACGCCGTTCTCCAGCTTGCAGGCCACCTCGCAGGCCATGCAGCCCCAGCAGGCTTCGTGGTCGATGATCAGTGCGAGATGGCTCATTTGGCTGCCTCCCTTTCCACCGGGCCGCGCTGGTCGGGATCGCGGTAGATCTTCACCAGCAGGGTGCGCACGCTGTTGGCGCCCATGGCCGGGTCGCAGGACTCGTAGGAATCGTCGGTCAGCACGTTGATGTTGGATTCGGCCCAGCCGTGGCCGCTCTCCTTCATCTCCGGATACCACCAGGCATGCTGCGCGCCGACGACGCCGGGCAGGATGCCGCCGAAGAGCTTGGCGCGCTGGCGCACCTTGCCGCGCGGCGACTCGATCACCACCCACTGGCCGTCGGCGATGCCGAGCTTCTGCGCGGTATCGGGATGGATTTCCAGGAAGGGATCGGGCTGGGTCTCGCGCACCGTCTTCAGCTGGCGGTTCTCGGTGTGGAAGTAGCCGGGCGAGCGCGCGCCGGTGACCAGGATGTAGGGGTATTCCTTGAAGAGTTCCGGCGTGGTGACCGGCCCCTCGACCGGCTCGCGATAGGTCGGCAGCGGGTCGTAGCCCCACTTCTCCAGGCGCGTCGACCAGATCTCGAACTTGCGCGTCGGCGTCGAGAAGCCGCGCTGCTTGTGCTTCTCGTATTCGACCTCGCCGCGCACGTAATGCATGTTCTTGAACTGCTCGAAGGTGATGCCCATCGGCTCGAGGATGTAGTCCAGCCCCTGCTCGAAATCCTCCCACCAGAATTCGCCCTGGCCGATGCGGTGGGCGAGGTCGTTGAGCATCTCGTGGTCGGAGCGGCATTCGCCGACCTGGATCGCCTTGCGCCGCGGCAGCAGGTAGCCGTGGCGCTTCCAGAAGTCGCCGATGTAGTCCATCTCCAGCCAGGTGGCGGCCGGCAGCACCACGTCGGCCAGCTCCGCCGTCGGCGTGATGAAGAAGTCGGCCACCGCCATGAACTCCACCTTCTCCAGCGCCTCGACCACCGCCGCGGCGTTGGCGCGCGTCATGATCGGATTGGAACTGATGAAGAACAGCATCTTCACCGGATAGGGCTGCTCGGTGACGATGGCGTCCCAGACGCACTTCGGGTTGATGATGCCGAAGTTGGCGGCCAGCCTGAAGCGCTCGGCGCCGAGGCGCTTGGCCTCCTGCTCGGGCGAGATCATGTCGTGGGCGCCGAACTTGCCGACGTTGCGGATGCGCGGCGTGCGGAACAGCACCTGGCCGCCCTTCTTGTCGAGGTTGCCGGTGAGCGCCATCAGCGCCATCAGCAGGCGGTTGTTGTCGGCGCAGTTGATCTGCTGCTCGATGGCCACGCCCCACTGGATGCCGGCGGTCTCGGCTTCGGCGAACATCCGCGCCGCGGCGCGGATCTTCTCGGCCGGCACCCAGGTGATTTCGGCGACGCGCTCGACGGGGTATTCGTTCACCCGGGCGACGAAGGGCTCCCAGCCGTGCAGGTATTCGGCGACGAATTCCTTGTCGTAGAGCCCCTCGTTGATGATGACGTTGAGCATGCCGAAGGCGAGCGCGCCGTCGGTGCCCGGCCGCAGCTGCAGCCAGATGTCGGCGCGCGCGGCGAGCCGCGTCAGGCGCGGGTCCACCACGATCAGTTTCGCGCCGGCGTCGAGGCAGTTCGACAGCGCCTCGCCCTTGTACTCGTCGGAGTTGGCGATGACCAGGTTGTTGCCCCAGGCCATGACGCACTTCGGATTGTTCTCGTAGTCGACGATCGGGTTGGAGCCGCAGGTGACGATGCTGGTGGAGATGCGCGGGCCGTAGCAGAGGTGGCCGGCGGTGAGCACGTTGGGCGTGCCGAAGAGGTTGGACATGCGGTAGATGGCCGCCTCGTTCTCGCGCCCGGTGCCGTAGCCGAAGACCACCGACTCGGCGCCGAATTTCTCCTTGTAGCCGAGCATCTTTTCGGCGATCAGGTCGAGCGCCTCGTCCCACGATATCCGTTCCCATTTCCCGCTGCCCTTGGGGCCGATGCGCTTGACCGGATGGGTCAGGCGGTTCGGGTGGTAGGCGAGTTCCGCGGAAGCCAGGCCCTTGCTGCACAGGGTGCCGTGGGCGATCGGGCACTCTGGATCGCCGTTGATCTTCTCGATGCGGCCGTTCTTCAGATAGATCAGCGCGCCGCAGCCGCCGTGGCACATGCGGCAGTGGCTGCGCACCACCTGGTCGTAGCCCTTGGCGGCGATTTCCTTCTCGACATTGGAATAGACGAACTCGACCATGACGGCCTTCCCCGCTCGCAATATGCAGACGGCGCCACATTACGCCATCGCGCCGCGGCGCTGAAGGGAAAAGCCGGCCTGATGCGGGTAATTTTATGCAGGCAGGGCCTGCAGCCGGCGCCGGTAGTCGAGGGGCGCGCAGCGCACCAGGCGCTTGAACACCTTGCTGAAATAGGAGGGATCCTCGAAGCCGAGGTCGTAGGCAATCTCCTTGGTCGGGCGCAGCGTGAACTGCAGCATGCGCTTGGCCTCGAGGATCAGGCGCTCCTCGATGATCGCCTTCGGCATCTTGCCGACGCACAGGCGGGTGGCATCGGACAGCCGCCGCGGCGCCACCTTGAGGGCGGCGGCATAATGCGCCACGGCGTGATGGCTGACGAAGTCGCGCTCCAGCCGCAGGATGAAGGCGCGGAACAGCTCGGCGCGCGGCTCGCCGGGAGCGTTCGCCGCGGCGTGGCTGCGCATCAGGGCGCGGCCGAGCCTGACCAGCGCCACGCGCAGCAGACTGCCGAGGATCTCGCGCCGGCCGGCCTGCGGCGGACGGCCGAACTCGCCGGCCAGCAGCGACAGTAGCCGGTCGTACTCCTGCGCCTCGGCCTGGTCGAGCTGCACGCCGCGGGCACCGCCGGCGCTGTTGAACCAGGCGAGCGGGAAGACCGCCTCCTCGGCGCCGCGCAGGTCGGCGATCAGCTCGTCGGCGAAGCGCACGACGCAGCCGTCGATGGCCTGCGCCTCGAGGAACTGATGCACCTGGCCCTTGGCGATGAAATAGCAGGTGCCCGGCAGCAGCTCGCAGGACAGGCCGTCGATGGCATGGCTGCCGCGGCCGGCGCGGATCCAGATCAGCTCCTGGAAGTTGTGGCGATGGGGGATTTCCGGCTGTCCGGCCGGCACGTTCAACCCGGCGAGCGGGCGGAAATTGAACAGCGCCGCAAGCCTCTGCGGCAGATCGATCGAGCGGATCGCCTCATCCCTTGCGGGCTTCATGCCGGGTTGTCGATCTCGACGTAGCGGCAGTCGAGGCCGAAGCGCTCCGTCAGGTGGGCGCCGAGCGCCTGCACGCCGTAGCGCTCGGTGGCGTGGTGGCCGGCGGCGATGTAGGGCACGCCGGCTTCGTACGCCAGATGCGTCGTCTGCTCGGAAATCTCGCCGCTGACATAGACGTCGGCGCCGGCGGCGATGGCCTGTTCGAACCAGCCCTGCGCAGCGCCGCTGCACCAGGCGATGCGCTCGACCGGCCGCGCCGCATCGCCCACCAGCAGCGGCTGGCGGCCCAGTTCCAGCGCCAGCCGGTCGGCCAGCTCGCCGGCCGTGCCGCGGGTGCGGCCGAGGAAGCCGACCTCCTGCTCGGCAAAGCGGCCCTCCACCGCCCAGCCCATGCGCCGCGCCAGCTGGGCGTTGTTGCCGAACTCGGCGTGGGCGTCGAGCGGCAGGTGGTAGGCGAACAGGCTGAGGTCGTTCTCCAGCAGGGTCTTCAGGCGGGCGCGGCGGATGCCGGTGACGCGGCCGTCCTCGCCGCGCCAGAACCAGCCGTGATGCACCAGCACGGCATCGGCGCCGGCAGCGAGGGCGGCTTCCAGCATAGTCAGGCTGGCGGAGACGCCGCAGACGATGCGGCGGATCTCCGGGCGACCTTCCACTTGCAGGCCGTTTGGGCAATAATCGCGGAAACGGCCGCACTCGAGCAGGGCGTCGAGATAGGCGGCCAGTTCATTTCTGTCCATATTTCTGCCTCTCGAACCGAATCATGCACCGATTGTGGCTCATTTTCGCCCAGGCCGTCACGGTCAGCGTTGCCGCGCTGTTCGTGGTGATGACCCTCAAGCCGGACTGGCTCGGCGGCAAGCCCCAGCCGGCCGTAGTGGCCCTGCAGGAAGCAGCCTCTCCTGACACGGCGGCCAGTCCGGGCGCACACAAGGCGGGCTCCTATGCCGATGCGGCGCGGAAGGCCCTGCCCTCGGTGGTGCACATCTATACCAGCAAGGAAACCAGAGCGCCGCGCCACCCCTTCGCCGACGACCCGGTATTCCGCTATTTCTTCGGCGACCGCTTCGGCGGACCACAGCGCCAGTCGGGCCTCGGCTCGGGCGTCATCGTCAGCGCCGAGGGCTACATCCTCACCAACAACCATGTCGTCGAGAACATGGACGAGATCGAGGTGGCCACCAATGACGGCCGCCGCTACCGCGGCAAGGTGGTCGGCACCGACCCGGAAACCGACCTCGCCGTGCTGCAGGTGAAAACCGACGGCAGGCTGCCGGCCATCACCTTCGCGCCGACCGAGTCGCTGCGCGTCGGCGACGTCGTGCTGGCCATCGGCAACCCCTTCGGCGTCGGCCAGACGGTGACCCACGGCATCGTCAGCGCGCTCGGCCGCAGCCATCTCGGCATCAACACCTTCGAGAACTTCATCCAGACCGACGCCGCCATCAATCCGGGCAATTCCGGCGGCGCGCTGACCGACAGCGAGGGCAACCTGGTCGGCATCAACACCGCCATCTACTCGCGCACCGGCACCTCGCTCGGCATCGGCTTCGCCATCCCCGTCTCCATCGCCCGCAGCATCATGGAGCAGATCATCAAGACGGGGTCGGTCACCCGCGGCTGGGTCGGGGTGGAAGCGCAAGAGATCACGCCCGAGCTGGCGGAATCCTTCCGCCTGCCCTCGGCCGAGGGCGCCATGATCGCCGGCGTCATGCGCGGCAGCCCGGCCGACCGCGCCGGCATCCGCCCCGGCGACGTGCTGCTGGCCATCGGCGGCAAGCCGGTGAAGACCCCGCAGGGCATGCTGGAACTCATCGCAGGGCTCTCGCCCGGCTCGGCCACTCAGTTCAAGCTGCGGCGCGAGACGAAGGAGCTGGATGTCGCCGTGAATATCGGCAAGCGGCCGCCGATGCGGCGCAACGGGGAATAGCCCTCACCCGCCCCACTGCACCACCGTCGCCCCCCAGACGTAGCCGATGCCGGCGGCGACGATCACCATCAGGTCGCCGTCCTTCAGCCGGCCGCTGCGCAGGCCTTCGTGGATCGACACCATGGCGTCGACCTGGCCGAGGTGGCCGTAGTCGGAAAGGTAATAGGATTGCGTCTCCTGCAGTCCGAGCTCGGCCAGCATCTGGCGAAACATCGAGGGCTTGAAGTGCAGCGCGTTGAGGTAGCCGATGTCGGCGCGGCCGTGGCCGCTCTTCTCCAGGGCGCGGTCGATGCAGCGGTACCAGTTTGCCATCGACACTTCATTCAGGCGCGCCTTCATGTGCGCCGCGTCGAACAGCCTCAGGCTGCGGTTGCCGCGGCGGCGCAGCTCGGCGAGTTCCGCCTCCGGCAGCGCCTCGATGGGATGCTCGGTGCCGCCGTACCAGGCGCCGGCGTCGCGCGCCATCGAGCCGTCGGTGATGATGTGCGTGCCGAGCAGGCGGTTGCGCGCATGACCGCGGCGCAGGATCAGCGCCCCGGCGCCGGCCGCCAGGTCGAACATGAAGGAGACGTCGGCGTCGGCGTAGTCGATCAGGTCGCCGTTGCGGTAGCCGCCAACGATCAGCACGGTGGCGATCTCCGCGTCGGCCGTCATCATGTCGCGGGCGATCTTCAGCGCCGCCACGGTGGTGTTGCAGCGCTGCTGCAGGTCGATGCCCCAGGCGCGGCGCGCGCCGATGCGCTCCTGGATGTAGATGGCCGAGGTCGACAGCGGGTACTCCTTCCACTCCTCGCCGACGCAGAGGATGAGGTCGATTTCTTCGGCCGCCACGCCGCTGCGCGCCAGCGCGTCGAGGGCGGCGCGCGCACCCATCTCCTGCGTGCCGTCGCCCGGGCCGGGCACGGTCTTGCGCACGATGCCGAGCTTCTCGCGCACCGCCTGCGCCGTCCATTGGCCGCCGGTGGCGGCGGCGATGTCCTCCGCACTCATGGAATGCTGCGGCAGATAGAGGCCGTAGCCGAGGATGCCGATGGGGGGGGTCATGCGTTTCCTTTCTTATTGAGGCTCGTATAAGTCAGTGACAGAGTGAGACAACGTCCGCCCACCCTCACCCCAACCCTCCCGCCCAGGCGGGAGAGGGGGAACGTCCCCTCTCCCCGCAAGCGGGGAGAGGGCTAGGGTGAGGGGCGACGGCGACAGGCACTATCACGACGCTCAATAAGCGGTAAGCGGTGAGCGGTAAGTCGTGCGCGGTTTTGCTTCTCCCGCTCACCGCTTACCGCTCACCAACCTTCGCTTCCAGATTGCGCACCAGCACCAGCGATTCGCCGTCGCAGACGCAACGGCCGTCGCCGGCAGTGACCCGGCTGCGCAGGTTCACCAGTTCCTTGTCGGCGCGCAGGCGCACGATCTCGACGCATGCCGTCAGCGTCTCGCCCGGCCGCGCCGCGGAGGGATAGACCAGGCGCTGCTTCATCCAGCCGGTGCCGCGGCCGGGCAGCCGCGTGCCGAGCAGCGCCGAGAACAGGCCGGCGAGCAGCGGACCGGGCACGATGGCCTTCTCGCCGCGAAACAGCGGATTGCGGTCGCCGGTGAGATCGCCGTATTCGGCAAGGTCGGCCGCCGTATAGCGGCGGCTGACTTCCGCCGCCATGCCGGGGCGCAGGCCGTAGAGTTCGGCATCGCCTTCCAGCGCCAGCGCCTTCTCCGCCGGCGCAGCGGCAGCAGCCGCCAGCCCCGCCGGCAGGACACGGGCGCGGCCCTCCGCCGTCGGCAGCGTGCCGTTCTGCTTGCTCACGCGCGTGGCCAGTTCCAGGCTGCCGTCGGCGCCGCGGCCGAGCACTTCCAGCGCCACTTCGATTTCCTCGCCGGCGTAGGTCGGGTTGGGGAACATCAGTTCCTGTTCGAGCTGCCGCGCGCCGGGGCCGGGGATCAGTTCGGCGAACGCCTTGCTCACCAGGCTGTAGAGCAGCATGCCGTGCGAGACGGTGGCGCCGAAATGGGTGCCGCGGGCGTAGGCCGGATCGCAGTGGATCGGGTTGTCGTCGCCGCTGAGGCGGGCGAAGCGGTCGAAATCCTCCTGCAGCAGGACGCGGCGGAAGGCGGCGCGCGAGTTCATTGGACGCCCCTCCCCCCGCCCCCCTCCCCTCGGGAGGGGGTGACGAGTGTTCGCCGCTGCGCGGCTCCGGGTTTTGGCTGGCGCCCCTTCGGGCGGCCGTGCGTGGCACTCATCCGTGCAGCTCGCGCAGGCGCGGCTTCTCCACCTTGCCGGCGGCGTTGCGCGGCAACGCGGCGAGGAACTCGACGTGGCGCGGCACCTTGTAGCCGGCCAGGCGCTCGCGGCAGTGGGCGCTCACCGCCTCGGCCGTCAGGCTGGCGCCGGGCTTCAGCGCGATGAGGGCCTTGCCCACCTCGCCCCATTTCGCATCGGCCACGCCGATCACCGCCGCCTCGGCCACTTCCGGCAGCTGGAACAGCACGTTCTCGACTTCGGCCGGATAGACGTTCTCGCCGCCGGAAATGTACATGTCCTTGGCACGGTCGACGATGTAGTAGTCGCCGTCCGCGTCGAAATAGGCGATGTCGCCCGAGCACAGCCAGCCGTCGGCGAAGGCCCTGGCGGTGGCCTCGGCGTTGTTCCAGTAGCCCGGCGTCACACCCGGCCCCTTGATGAGCAGCTCGCCGCGCTGGTTCGGCCCGAGCGGACGGCGCGTGGCGACATCCACCACCTGGGTCAGCATGTAGGTCACCGGACGGCCGACGGTGCCGATCTTGGCGCGGGCGGTCGCCTCGTCGGTGAGGAACACCGTCGGCCCGGTTTCCGTCATGCCGAAGCCGAAGCAGATGGTGACGCCCTTGGCGAGATACTGTTCGAGCAGGCTCTTGGGGATCGGCGCGCCGCCGCAGGCCCAGCTTCTCACGCGCGAGAAATCGGCGGCGGCGAAGCGCGGCTGCTGGCTGAGGAAAAGGTAGATCGCCGGCACGCCGAACATCACGGTGATCTCGCGCTCCAGCAGCTCGATCGTCCGCTCGGCATCGAACTGTTTCATGATCACCACCGTGCCGCCGCACTGGATGAGCGGGTTGGCGTAGAGGTTGAGGCCGCCGGTATGGAAGAAGGGCAGCACGTTGAGCAGCACGTCGTCGCGCGAGAGCTTGGCCGCGTGCATGGCGTTCACGCCGTTGAAGTGGGCCATGCCGTAGGTCTGCAGCACGCCCTTGGGCTTGCCCGTGGTGCCGGAGGTGTACAGCAGGTACCAGAGCTCGTCCATGCCGCGGCAGGGCATCTCGGGCGCCGGGCCGGCGACGGCGGCAAGGCAATTCTCGTACTCGGGCAGGCCGTCGTCCGCGCCGCCCAGGCGCAGGGCGCGCTCGATGGCGGGATGTTCGCGCAGCTGCGCCGCCACCGCGGCAAACTCGGCGCCGAACACCAGGGCGCGCGGGCCGGCATCGTCGAGCACGGCGAGGTGCTCGACCGCGGAGAGGCGCCAGTTGAGGCAGACCATGACGGCGCCGAGCTTGGCGCAGCCGTAGAGCATTTCAAGATAGTCGGAGGAATTCGGGGCCAGCACGGCGACGCGGTCGCCTGGCCGGATGCCCCAGGCCTCGGCGAGGTAGGCGGCAAAGCGGCCGGCGCGCTCGTTGAACTGGCGGTAGCTCAGGCGCCGGTTCGCGGCCAGGTCCACCAGCGCCGTCTTGTCCGGATAATTCGCCGCCTGCTTGGCGAGCCAGTCGATGACGTACATGGCTATTCTCCGTTCGGATAAGTGGTGAAGTTGCGCAGGAAGGCCTCGACGCCTTCGCGCGCACCGCCGATCTGCGCGACGAAGCGCGTGCGCTCCGCCTCCAGCGCGGCGGCGATGTCCTCGCGTTCGCGCCACAGCAGCCGCTTGGCGCTCGCCATGGTGGCGGCGGGCAGGCGGGCGATCTTCTCCGCCGCATCCCGCGCCGCCTGCGCCAGCGCGGCGGACGGCGCCAGCGCGCTGGCGATGCCCCAGTCGAGCGCCTCCTGCGCCGACACGCTGCGGTTGAGCAGCAGCCCCGCCGCCGCGCGGCGCTGGCCGACGAGGCGTGGCAGCAGCGCCGTCCAGCCGCCGTCGGGGGTAAAGCCGGCGGTGGCGTAATGCGCTTTGATGATGACGTCCTCGGCGAGCAGCACCACGTCGCCGGCAAGCAGCAGCCCGAGCGAGCCGCCCGTCACCGGGCCGTGCACCGCCACCACCACCGGCTGCGGCAGGTCGATCAGCGCCAGGATGGCCTGGTTCAGCCCGCCGACCAGCTCTGCCGCGTAGGCGGTGATGTCGCCGGCGTACTCGCGCGCGAAGCGCCGCATGTCGCCGCCGAGGGAGAAGGCCGCCCCTTCGGCGCGCAGCAGCACGGCGCGCACCTGCGGGTCGGCGCCCGCCTCGTCCAGGCGCGCCAGCAGCGCATCGAGCAGCTCCGGCACCAGGGCATTGCCCATGCCGGGACGGTTGAGCGTCAGGGTGGCGACGCCGCCGGACTGCTCCGACAAAACCAGGCTCATCGCTTGTTCATCGCCCGCAGCTTGCCGACGATGCCGGTCGGGAAGAAGTAGACGGAGAGGATGAACAGCACGCCGAGCCAGAGCAGCCAGCGGTCGGGGTGCAGCAGGTTGGCCAGCAGCGGCACGGCGACGAGGGCGTCGCTGCCCTGCTTCATCAGCGCCTGCAGGTAGTTCTGCGCCAGGATGAACAGCGCCGCGCCGATCACCGCGCCGTAGAGCGTGCCCATGCCGCCGATGACGACGATCAGCAGGATGTCCATCATGATGGTGAACGACAGCGTCGTCTGCGGCCCGGCATAGCGCAGCCAGAGGGCCATCAGCGCGCCGGCCAGCGTCGCCACCACCGCCGACAGGCAGTTGGCCAGGGTGCGGTAGACCACCGTGCGGTAGCCGAGCGCCTCGGCGCGGAAATCGTTCTCGCGGATCGCCTGCAGCACGCGGCCGAAGGGCGAATTGACCACCCGCAGCAGGAGCAGGAACAGCGCCAGCGCCGAGAAAAACACCAGGTAGTAGGTGATCAGCTTGCCGTTGATGGCGGTGCCGAAGACCTCCGCCTCGATCAGGCGGAAGCCGGGCCGGAGCCACTCGGGCACGCCGAAGGTGCGGCCGTCCTCGCCGCCGGTGAAGTCCGACAGTTGCGAGGCGAGGATGGCGAAGGCCGAGGCCACCGCCAGGGTGATCATGGCGTAGAAGATGGCCTTCACGCGCAGCGAGAACAGGCCGATCACCAGCGCCAGCGCCAGCGACAGCATCAGGGCAATAGTCAGTCCCATGAACACGGCGCCCCAGGTCGGCCCGACGCTGTGCAGCGAGAGGCCGACGCCGTAGGCGCCGATGCCGTAGAACATGGTGTGGGCGAAGGAGACGATGCCGGTGTAGCCGAGCAGCAGGTCGTAGGAGGCCACCAGCACGACGAAGACGCAGACGGTGGCGGCGACGTTCAGCGCCCGCGCGCCGGGAAACAGGAACGGCGCCAGCGCCAGGGCGGCGACGATCGCCAGCAGGGCCAGCGCGAGGAAGCGGCTGCGCGGAAAATCGCCGGAAAGAAGACGGGTGAGCATCATCGCTTCGCCACCGGGTAGAGTCCCTGCGGCCGCCACAGCAGGATGGCCACCATCAGCAGGATGTTCGAGGCCAGCGCGATCTTCGGCGCCAGGAAACCGGTGTAGTTGGCCACCAGCGCCACCAGCAGCGCGCCGATGAAGCAGCCGCCGACCGAACCGAGCCCGCCGATGATGATGACGATGAACACCAGCACCATGATGTCGGAGCCCATGGCGGCGGTGAGCATCTCCTTGTACAGGCCCCACAGCACGCCGCCGAGGCCGGCCAGGGCCGAACCGGCGACGAAGACGCCGACGAAGAGGCGGCGGATGCGGTAGCCCAGCGCCTCGACCATCTCGCCGTTCTCGACGCCGGCGCGGATCAGCAGGCCGATTTTTGTCCGATTCAGCACGAGGAACATCGCCGCGAAGACGACCAGCCCGACGGCGACGGCGATCAGCCGGTATTTCTCCACGGCGGCGTCGCCGACCAGGATGACGCCGCGGAAGGAGGTCGGCAGCGGCAGCGGAATCTGGTCCGGCCCCCAGACGACATGGATCATCTGCTCGGCGACGATCATGCCGCCCATGGTGATGAGGATCTGCTTCAGGTGCTGGCCGTATACCGGCATGACGATGACGCGCTCGAAGGCCCAGCCGAGGGCACCGGTGACGAGTATGGCGAGCGCAATGGCCAGCCCGAGCGCCGTCAGGTTCATCAGCACCGAGTCGGCCTGCATCCAGCCCTGCATCGGCAGCAGCACCAGCGTGGCGGTGAAGGCGCCGACCGAGACGAAGGCGCCGTGGCCGAAGTTGAGCACGTCCATCAGGCCGAACACCAGCGTCAGCCCGCTCGCCATGATGAAGATCATCATGCCCATGGCGAGCCCGGCGATGGTCAGCGTCACCCAGGTGGGGAAGCTGCCGACCAGCGGCAGGGCCAGCAGGGCGAGGATCGGCAGCACCAGCAGCGGCGGCGTGTCCAGCCGCAGCCGGGGCAGTTCGGCATCCGCCGTGGCGGCGGGAGTAGTCGTCGTCATTGATGCGTGTCCAGTGAGAGGCCGAGCAGCTTCTGCTGCAGGTCGCGGTCTTCCGCCAGCTCGTCCATGCCGCCGCTGTGCACGATGCGGCCGTCGTCCATCACCGCCACCGTGTCGCCGAGCGACTTGACGAAGCTGAAGTTCTGCTCGACGAGGAGGATCGTCGTCTCCATCGCCTTGAGTTCGCGGAAGGCGGTGATCAGGCTCTGGATGATGGCCGGCGCCAGGCCCTTGGTCGGCTCGTCGACCAGCAGGAGCTTCCTCGGTTCGACGATGGCGCGGGCGATGGCGAGCATCTGCTTCTGGCCGCCGGAGAGCGTGCCCGCCGCCTGGTTCCAGAATTTTTTCAGCGCCGGGAAAAAGCCGAAGATCCACTCCAGCCGCGCCGTATCCGGTTCGCCGGCACGCGCCGCAAGGAGCAGGTTCTCGCGCACCGTGAGGTCGGAGAAGATGCCCATGTTCTCGGGCACGTAGGCAATGCCGGCGCAGGAGATGTCCGGCGTCGCCGTCCGCGTGATGTCCTCGCCGTCGAACAGCAGCGCGCCGCGCGAGGCGTGCCAGAGGCCCATGACGGTGCGCAGGGTGGTGGTCTTGCCGGCGCCGTTGCGGCCAAGCAGCACGGTCAGCTCGCCGCGCGGCACCGTCAGGTCCACGCCCTGCAGGATGTGGTACTGGCCGATGTGGGTATGAACGCCAGCGAGCGACAACATCGGCTCAGACATGTTCGGCGACTCCCATGCCGAGGTAGGCTTCCTGCACGATGGGCGAGTTCATCACCTCGGCCGGATCGCCGTCGGCGACGAGGTAGCCGTTGTGCAGCACGACGATGCGGTCGGCCAGCGAGCGCACCACGTCCATCTTGTGCTCGACCAGCAGGATGGTCTTGTCGCCCTGCTCCTTCATCTGCTGGATCAGCTCCAGCACCACCGGCACCTCATCCACACTCATGCCGGCGGTCGGCTCGTCGAACATGAAGATGTCCGGCTCCAGCGCCAGCAGGATGGCGACTTCGAGCTTGCGCTTGTCGCCGTGGGAGAGCGCCGAGGCGGGTTCGTTGCGCCGGTCGGCGAGCGCGACGCGGAGCAGGAAGTGCTCGGCCTTCTCGATCGCCTCGACGTGATCCGACCACAGCGACAGCAGGTTGAGGCCCAGCCCGGCGCGGTTCTGCACCGCCAGGCGGACGTTCTCCAGCACCGTCAGATTGGGGAACAGGTTGGTGAGCTGGAAGGCGCGGCCGATGCCGCGGCGCGTGCGCTGCGCCGCGCCGAGGTGCGTGATGTCCTCGCCGTAGAGCCGCACGCTGCCGGAAGTCGCCGGCAACTGGCCGGAGATCAGGTTGAAGTAGGTGGTCTTGCCGGCGCCGTTGGGGCCGACGATGGCGGTGAGCGTGCCGGGCCGGAACTCGGCCGTGACGTTGTTCACCGCCACGTGGCCGCCGAAGCGGATGGTGAGGCCTTCGGTGGCGAGGACGGGATGCTCGGTATTCATGCGGATGGCCCGATCATCGCGGCGGCACGGCGGAGGACAGGATTCGCCCCAGGATCGCCGTGCCGCAGCGACTGACTTTTCTCAGCGCTTGTTGCGCACCGGCACCGGCAGTTCGGCTGCCGGGATCTCGCGCACCAGCTCGAGCAGGTCCCACTCGCCGGACTGCTGTTTCTTGATGCGGAAGTGGTACATCGACTGCATCGCCTGGTGATCCTCCTTGCGGAAGGTCATCTTGCCCTTCGGCGTGTCGAAGTCCATGCCTTCCATCGCGGCGATCAGCTTCTCGGTATCGCTGGAGCCGGCCTTGGTCAGCGCCGTCAGTGCCGCGCTGGCGGAGGCGAAGCCGCCGGCGGTGAAGAAGTCCGGCGGCGCATTGAAGCGCTTCTGGTGTTCGGCGACCAGCCAGTCGTTCATCTTGTTCTTCGGGAAGGCGTAGTAGTAGTAGATCGCGCCCTCGGTGCCGACATAGTTGCGCCAGCCCTTCATCACCGGCAGGATGTTGCCGCCGGGGGCCAGCATGATGCCGAAGCGCTCGGGCTTGAGGTCGGCGAGCTTGGTCATCGGATGCGCGCCGGCCCAGATGATGCCGAGCACGCGCGGCTCGGGCTTGTCCTTCAGGGCGTCGAACACGCGCTGCGCCGGCGCGGTGAAGTCGGTGGTGGTCTGCGGCGCGTATTCCTCGTGCACCACCTTGGCCTTGCTGCCCACCGCGGCGAGGGCTTCCTTGCCGGCCTTGACGCCGTCGCGGCCGAAGGCATAGTCCTGCGCCAGGTAGGCCACGCTGCCGCCGCCCATCAGGGTGGCGGCGCTGGCAAGGCCGTCCTGGGCGGAATTGCGGCCGGTGCGGAAGATGTAGCGGTTCCACTTGTCGCCGGTGATGGCGTCGGCCACGGCCGGTTCGACGATCAGCACCTTCTTGTATTCCTCCGCCACCGGCAGCATGGCCAGGGCCACGCCGGAGCTGGTGGTGCCGACGGCGATGTCCACCTTGTCGTCGGCGTAGGCCTCCGCCAGCATGGCCTTGCCCAGATCGGGCTTCAACTGGTCGTCCTTGACGATGACGCGGATCTTGCGGCCGTTCAGCGTCATGGTGCCGTTGGTCAGGTATTCCAGTCCGAGCATGAAGCCTTTTTCCGTGTCCTTGGCATAGGCTTCGAGGGGACCGGTCTTGCCGGCGATCAGGGCGATCTTGATGTCCTGGGCCGCGGCAGAGCCGGCCAGGAGCAGGGCGCCGGCCGCCAGGGCCGTGCTTAGGCTGCGTTTGAGCATGATGCTTCCCTCCTTTTGATGGTCAGTTCGACGTCGGCCGTAGCCTTGCGGAAAGCTCTTGCAGAAGCCGTGCCTGAAATTGCAATGCTCTGTTTTGCAATAAGAAATTGATTCATGACCGGTGTAAATGGCAATCGGGCAGCAGGCACTGTCAGGAATACCGGACAGACGCACCCCCATGAATTCGCTTACTTGCTGATTTAATTGAATTAAGTCGCTGTCTGAAATTTCAGACAGCTTCTTTTCTGTCCGAGGAGTCGGACAGCAGGCCGTGGGTGGCCAGTTTTTCGTAAAGCTGGGCGCGGCTGATGTTGAGCAGCTTCGCGGCGGCCAGCTTGACCCCGTTGGCGGCAGACAGGGCCTTGAGGATTTCCGCCTTCTCGGCCGCGGCGACGGCATCCCGCAGCGGTCGAACGGCCGTCTCGATGATGCCGACCGGAACGCTGCGCACCGGCGCTGTCACCGGCAGATCCTCGAAATGCTCCGACTCCAGCACCCGTGCATCATGCCGGGCGGCGGCCAGCTGCAGGATATTGCCCAGCTCCCGCACATTGCCCGGCCAGCGGTAAGCGATCAGCCGGGCCTGGCCTTGTTCCGATATCGATTTCACCGGTTCGCCGGCCTTCTCGGCGATCTGCTCGAGCAGGGCCTCGCACAGCACCGGCAGATCCTCGGGCCGTTCGCGCAGGGGCGGCAGGCGGATCGGCAGGACGTTGAGACGATAGTAGAGGTCGGCACGGAAAGCGCCGGCATCGACCATGGCCTTGAGGTCGCGGCTGGTGGCGGCAATCACCCGCACGTCGATGCTGCGCAGCTTGTTCGAGCCGACCGGCTCGACTTCGCCCTCCTGCAGCACGCGCAGCAGCTTGGCCTGCAGACTGAGCGGCATGTCGCCCACCTCGTCGAGGAACAGCGTGCCGCCGTCGGCGAGCAGGAATTTGCCCGGCCGCGATTTGCTGCCCGCCCCGGTATAGGCGCCCGGTTCGACGCCGAACAGCTCCGCCTCCAGCAGGGTTTCGGGAATCGCCGCCGCATTGAGGCTGACCAGCGGCCTGTCGGCACGCCTGCTGGCGGCATGGATGGCATGCGCCATGAGCTCCTTGCCGGTGCCGGTTTCGCCCAGCAGCAGCACGTTGGCGTCGCGTTCGGCGGCGCGCCGGCCCTGCTCCTTGACCTCGCGCATGATCGAGGACAGGCCGACGATCTGGCTGAAGCGATACTTGGCCTGGCGCGTGCCGGCCAGTTCGCGCCGCGCGCTGGCCAGATCGGCCTGCAGCTGCTGGAACTTGGAGACGATCGGCTTCAGCGCCTGCAGCCGGTCGTAGAGGATGACGCCGAGCGCGCCGATGACGGCACCCGATTCGTCCTGCAGCGGGATGCGCGAGACGACGACCTGACGCGAACCGATGGCGAAGACGTCGAGCAGCTCGGCACGCCCGCTTTCGATCACCTGGCGCAGCCGGCTGTTCGGAATCACCTCTTCCACCGCGCGTCCCTCGACCGGATCGGCGCCGTTCCAGCCGAGCAGCGCCTTGTACTTGTCGTTGATCCAGGTGATGCGCCCGCTGCGGTCGATCACCACGGCGCCCTCGTAGAGACTGTCGAAGATGCGCAGCAGGGCATTCGACGCCAGGCTGCGGACGTCGGCGTCGCTGCTCAGGCCGGGGCGGTTCGAACGGCTCATGCCATGCCTTGGGAAGGGAATCCGTGCATCATAGCGGCCGTGCCGGCCCGCCGCCAAACTCTATTTCGAGTCGGCCTCCGACTTGTCCAGTTCCCGCTCCATCTCGGCATCGCCGGGCGGCACGTAATCGGACACGCCCGCAGGCTTCTCCACGAAGCGCGCCAGGACGATGCCCAGCTCATAGAGCAGCCACAGCGGCACGGCCAGCATGATCTGGGAGATGACGTCCGGCGGCGTGAAGATGGCGCCGATGACGAAGGCGCCGACGATGACATAGGGCCGCGCCTCCTTCAGCTTGGCGATGCTGACCACGCCGACCTTCACCAGCACGATCACCACCACCGGCACCTCGAAGGTGACGCCGAAGGCAATGAAGGTAGACAGCACGAAGGAGAGGTACTTGTCGATGTCGGTCATCCAGGCGACGCCCTCCGGGGCCACCGCCGACATGAACTGGAACACCGTGGGAAACACCAGGAGATAGGCGAAGGCCATGCCGGCGAAGAACAGGCCGACGCTGGCCACGATCAGCGGCAGCACCAGCTTCTTCTCGTGGGTATACAGGCCGGGGGCGACGAAGGCCCAGATCTGGTAGAGCACGTAGGGCAGCGTGGCGAGGAAGGCCGCCAGCAGCGTCACCTTCATCGGCACGACGAAGACGCCGACCACGTCGGTGGCGATCATCTGTCCGCCCTTGGGCAGCGAGGCCAGCAGCGGCTGTGCCATCAGCGCATACAGTTCCTTGGCCCAGGGGAACAGGCAGACGAAGACGATGAGGACGGCGGCGAAGGCCCGGATCAGCCGCGTGCGCAGCTCGACCAGGTGGGAAATGAAGGTTTCCTGCTGTTCCGACATGGATGGCCCGGATCAGGCGGTCTTCTTCGCCGCCTGCTCGGCCTCGAAGCCGAGCTCCATCTGGGGCGCAGCGGCAGCGGCTTCGACCGGCGAGGATTCGGGAGGCGCCGCAGCCGGCGGCTCGATAGCCGGTGCAGGCGTGTCGGCCTGCGCCAGCGACTGGTTCAGCGCGCTTTCCATGCTGGTGAATTCCTCGGTCACGCTGGATTGCAGATTGCGGGCCGAGTCCTCGACCTGCTGCTGCATCTTCTTCAGCTCATCGAGCTGGATCTCGCGATTGATGTCCGACTTGACGTCGCCGACGTAGCGCTGCAGGCGGCCGAGCAGGTGGCCGGCGGTGCGCGCCACGCGCGGCAGCCGCTCCGGCCCGATGACGACGAGCGCCACCAGGGCGATGACCATCAGCTCGGAAAACCCGATGTCGAACATGGAGGTGAGCGCTGAGCGGTGAGCGGTGAGCGGGAGAGCCGTTACGGCCCACCGCCCACCGCTTGCCGCTCACGAGCCTTTGGTCTTTTCCCTGACTTCGCCTTCGATGGTCTGGCCGCTGCCGACTTGCGGCGGCGCTTCGGCGGCTTTCTCGGAGGTGCCTTCCTTCATGCCGTCCTTGAAGCCCTTGACGGCACCGCCCAGGTCCTGGCCGACGTTGCGCAGCTTCTTGGTGCCGAAGATCAGCACGATGATCAGCAGGACGATCAGCCAGTGCCAGATGCTGAATGAACCCATTGCCTTCTCCTGTTTCCCTGAATATTTAGCGCTTGAGCATGCCCGGCAGGACGTCCGGGCCGCCGAGGACGTGAAGGTGAACATGATACACCTCCTGCCGCCCCACCCGGCCGGTGTTGATGATGGTGCGGAAACCGTCCGTGGCGCCCTGTTCTCGCGCCAGGCGGCCGGCCAGGGACAGCATGCGGCCGAGCGCCGCCTCGTGGCCGGGCTCGCATTCGTAGAGCGAGGGCACATGCGCCTTCGGGATCATGAGGAAATGCACCGGCGCGATCGGGTTGATGTCGTGGAAGGCGAAGACGTGCTCGTCCTCGTATACTTTCTTGCAGGGAATGTCGCCGCGCGCGATCTTGCAGAAGATGCAATCGTCCATCTCAGCCTCCACGAGCCTTCTTCTCGTCGATGCCGGAAATCCCCTCGCGGCGGCGCAACTCGGCCAGCACGTCGTCCGGGCCCAGGCCAAAGTGGGTCAGCAGCACCAGGCTGTGGAACCACAGGTCGGCAGTCTCGCGCACGATGTGCAGGCGGTCGCCGTCCTTCGCCGCCATGATGGTCTCGGCCGCCTCCTCGGCAACCTTCTTGCAGATGGCGTCGGTGCCCTTGCGGTAGAGGCTGGCCACGTAGGAAGAGTCGGGCTCTGCGCCGCGGCGCTCCTGGAGCGTCTCGGCCAGGCGGTAGAGGACTTGGCAATCGATCATTTGTAGATTTCCTTCGGGTCCTTGATGACGGGGTCGACGGCCAGCCAGCGGCCCCCCTCGAGCTTCTGGAAGAAGCAGCTGCGCCGCCCGGTATGGCAGGCGATGCCGCCGGCCTGCTCGATCTTCAGCAGCAGCACGTCGTTGTCGCAGTCGGTGCGGATCTCGCTGACCTTCTGCGTGTGGCCGGATTCCTCGCCCTTGTGCCAGAGCTTTTTGCGCGAGCGCGACCAGTACACCGCCTCGCCGCATTCCAGCGTGCGCGCCAGCGACTCGCGGTTCATCCAGGCCACCATCAGGATGTCGCCCGTCGCCGCGTCCTGCGCGATGGCCGGCGCCAGGCCGTCCTTGTCCCACTTGATCTCGTCCAGAGCAGTCATAGCCTCACCTCGATACCGCGCGCGCGCAAGTACTCCTTGGCCTCGCGCACAGTATGTTCGCCGTAATGAAAAATGCTCGCCGCCAGCACCGCGTCGGCATGGCCTTCCAGCACGCCCTCGGCCAGATGCGCCAGGGTGCCGACACCGCCGCTGGCGATGACCGGGATGTCGACCGCGTCGGCGATGGCGCGCGTCAGCGGCAGGTCGAAGCCGTTCTTCGTGCCGTCGCGGTCCATGCTGGTGAGCAGTATCTCGCCGGCGCCCAGTTGCTGCACGCGGCGCGCCCACTCGACGGCGTCGAGGCCGGTACCCTTGCGCCCGCCATGGGTGAACACCTCCCAGCGGCCGTCGGCGGACTTCTTGGCGTCGATCGCCACGACGATGCACTGTGCGCCGACCTTGCCCGAGGCGTCGGCCACCAGCTGCGGATTCAGCACGGCGGCGGTGTTCATGCTGACTTTGTCGGCGCCGGCGTTGAGCAGCCGCCGCACATCGTCGACGACGCGCACGCCGCCGCCCACCGTCAGCGGGATGAAGACCTGCTCGGCCACCTGCTCGACGACGTGGAGAATGATATCGCGTTCGTCCGAGCTGGCGGTGATGTCGAGGAAGGTGAGCTCGTCGGCGCCCTGCTGGTCGTAGCGACGGGCGATCTCGACCGGGTCGCCGGCGTCGCGCAGGCCCTCGAAGTTGATGCCCTTGACGACGCGGCCGGCCTTGACGTCGAGGCAGGGAATGATGCGCTTGGCTAGCATTTTGGTGAGCGGTGAGCGGTGAGCGGTGGTCCGGTTTTTCCGTTTACCGCTCACCGCTTACCGCATTTATCCGCCTCGGCCTGGGCCTTCTTGAAATCCAGCGTGCCTTCATAGATGGCGCGCCCGGTGATGGCGCCCATGATGCCCTCGTTCTCGACCTTGCAGAGGGCCTTGATGTCCTTCAGACTGGCGACTCCGCCGCTGGCGATGACCGGGATGCGCAACGACTGGGCCAGCCTCACCGTGGCCTCGATGTTCACGCCGGAGAGCATGCCGTCGCGGCCGATGTCGGTGTAGATCACCGCCTCGACGCCGTAGTCCTCGAACTTCTTCGCCAGATCGACGACGTCATGGCCGGTCATCTTCGACCAGCCGTCGGTGGCCACCTTGCCGTCCCTGGCATCGAGGCCGACGATGATGTGGCCGGGAAAGGCGCCGCAGGCGTCATGCAGGAAGCCGGGGTTCTTCACCGCCGCCGTACCGATGATGACGTAGGAAATCCCGTCGTCGAGGTAGCGCTCGATGGTGTCCAGATCGCGGATGCCGCCGCCCAGTTGGACGGGAATCTCGTCGCCCACCGCCGTGGTGATGGCCTTGATCACCGCCTCGTTCTTCGGCTTGCCGGCGACGGCGCCGTTGAGGTCGACCAGGTGCAGGCGGCGGGCACCTTGCGCCAGCCAGTGCCGCGCCATCGCCGCCGGGTCTTCGGAGAACACCGTGACGTCGTCCATGTCGCCCTGTTTCAGGCGCACGCAGTGGCCGTCCTTGAGGTCGATCGCAGGTATCAGCAGCATAGGAAGAAGGCAGGATAAGAAGAGTCAGGGTTTCCAGCGCATGAAGTTGCCCAGCAAGGCCAGGCCGGACTGGGCGCTTTTTTCAGGATGAAACTGCACGGCGAAAATATTATCCTTCGCCGCCGCGCAGGTAAAGGGGAAGCCATACACGCTGAAGGCGGCGACCAGGGAGGGCTCGCCCGCCTCGACGTAATAGCTGTGCACGAAATAGAAGCGCGAAGCGTCGGCGATGCCCTCCCAGAGGGCGTGCGGCTCGGCGCGATTCACTTCATTCCAGCCCATGTGCGGCACCTTCAGCCGGCTGCCGTCGGGCGCCACCATCTGGTCGTGGGGGAAGCGGCGCACGCGCCCGGGCAGCACGCCCAGTCCGGCCACATCGCCCTCCTCGCTCGACGCGAAGAGCATCTGCAGGCCGATGCAGATGCCGAGGAAGGGCTTGGACTGCGTCGCCGCAATGACCGCCAGACGCAGCCCGCGCGCATCCAGCTCGCGCATGCAGTCCGGCATGGCGCCCTGGCCGGGCACCACGACGCGGTCGGCGGCGGCCACCGCGGCGGGATCGGAGGTAACCAGCACGCGCGCCTGCGGCGCGACATGCTCGATCGCCTTGGCGACCGAACGCAGGTTGCCCATGCCGTAATCGACGATTGCGACGGTATTCATTTGGAAGTCAGCCGCTGCAGGACGGCGATGAAGGTCCCTAGAGGGCTCCCTTGGTCGAGGGCACGCTGCCGTCGGCGCGCGGATCGGCCTCGGCCGCCATGCGCAGCGCCCGGCCGAAGGCCTTGAACACCGTCTCGCACTGGTGATGGGCGTTCTCGCCGCGCAGGTTGTCGATGTGCAGCGTGATCTGGGCATGGTTCGCCAGCCCCTGGAAGAATTCCTGGGTCAGGTCCACGTCGAATTCGCCGATCATCGCCCGGCTGAACTCGACGTTGAAGAACAGGCCGGGACGGCCGGAGAAGTCGACCACCACGCGCGAGAGCGCCTCGTCGAGGGGCACGTAGGCATGGCCGTAGCGGCGGATGCCCTTCTTGTCGCCGACGGCCTTCGCCAGCGCCTGGCCGAGGGCGATGCCGACGTCCTCCACCGTGTGGTGGGCGTCGATGTGCAGGTCGCCCTTGGCGGCGACCTCCAGCTCGATCATGCCGTGGCGCGCCACCTGGTCGAGCATGTGATCGAGGAAGGGCACGCCGGTGGCCAGCGTCGACTGGCCGCTGCCGTCGAGATTGAGGCGGACGGTGATTTCCGTCTCCAGGGTCTTGCGCGAGATTTCGGCTTGCCGCATGGCGTTTGCTACAGCATGAGTGATTCAGGACTGCATGATAACATTGGATTTTCCCTCTGGCAGCACAGCCTTGGCATGAGCCGTTACTGGAGCGCCGTCGTGCGCGGCCTGACCCCCTATGTTCCGGGCGAACAGCCCAAGCTGCCGAACCTGGTCAAGCTCAACACCAACGAAAACCCCTACGGTCCTTCGCCGAAGGTGCTGGAAGCTCTGCGTGCGGAGACCGGCGACACGCTGCGCCTCTACCCCGATCCCAATGCCGAGCGCGTCAAGCAAGCCGTGGCGGCGTATTTCGGCATGGCGCCGAAGCAGGTCTTCGTCGGCAACGGCTCGGACGAGGTGCTGGCCCATGTCTTTCTCGGCCTGCTCAAGCACGAGCGGCCGCTGCTGTTCCCGGACATTACCTACAGCTTCTACCCGGTGTATTGCGGGCTATACGATGTCGCCTACGAGACCGTGCCGCTGACGGAAACGTTCGAGATCCGTCCGGAGGATTACGCGCGGCCCAACGGCGGCATCGTGTTCCCCAACCCGAACGCGCCGACCGGCTGCGCCCTGACGCTGGCCGACATCGGAAAAATCCTCGCCGCCAATTCGGATTCCGTCGTAGTGGTCGACGAGGCCTACGTGGATTTCGGCGGAGAAACGGCGATTCCGCTGGTGGCGCGCCATCCCAACCTGCTGGTGGTGCAAACGCTCTCCAAGTCGCGCTCGCTGGCCGGACTGCGCGTCGGCTTCGCCGTCGGCCATGAAGACCTCATCGAGGCGCTGGAACGGGTGAAGAACAGCTTCAACTCCTATCCCCTAGACCGCCTCGCCATCGCCGGGGCCGTGGCGGCGATGGAGGACCGCGCGCACTTCGAGCAGACGCGGCAGGCCGTCATGCAGAGCCGCGAGGCGCTGGTGCGCGACCTCGCCGCCCTCGGCTTCGAGGTGCTGCCCTCCGCCGCCAACTTCGTCTTCGCCCGCCATCCGCAGCGCGACGCCGGAGAACTCGCCGCCGCCCTGCGGCAGCGGAGCATCATCGTGCGCCACTTCCGCCAGCCGCGCATCGAGCAGTTCCTGCGCATCACGGTCGGCACGGACGCGCAGTGCCGGGCGCTGGCCGCCGCGTTGCGCGAGATACTGGCCAGCCTGCCATGAGCGACGAGGGCGCGGCCGTTTGGGCAAACCGGATGCGCCAGGCAGGCGTGGCCGCCCTGGCATGGCTGGCGCTTGGGACCCCCCTTGCCGAGCCCGGCCCGGCCGACGTAAGCCGGAGCTGGGAGGGTGCCGTGGTCTATGTTCCGGACAAGGCATTTCCCACCTCGGTGGACGCGCTCCCAACGGAGGTGGCGCATCCAGTGGTCCTTTTCCTGCACGGCTGCGCCGGCATTAAACAAGGCGAAAAGGCCTGGGCGTATTTCCTGAAAAACGCGGGGTATCTCGTCGTCCTGCCCGACAGCTTCGCCCGTGAGCGACCGCCGAGCTGCGACCCTGCCACCAAGCGCTTCGGGCTATTCCGCGGAGCACTCGCCTTTCGCCGCGACGAAATCCGCTTCGCGCTCGAACAGCTCGAGCGGGCAGCTTGGGCCGATCGGCGCAACATCTTCCTGATGGGCCACAGCCAAGGCGGCGTCCTGGCGGCCCTGGCCGATTTCCCGGCTCTTCGCGGCGTCGTGATTTCCGGCTGGCCCTGCGTCGGCACGGACGGCACGGTCGATGGCATCCGCGTCCCGCCCCAGACCCCGTTACTCGTCCTCAACCACCAGCAGGACCCCTGGTACGGCTATGCGGCAGGCCGGCGCTGCTCGGAGTTTTTCGCCGACCGCCGGGAGGCGCGCGAGACGATCCTAGACGGAACCGGCCACGACACGTTCGACGCGACCGCCAGGGAGGCCGTCCTCGATTTCCTCACGCGGCACCGGCACCGATAGGACGCGCGAGGAAGAACGCCCCCATTCATCTAGCTCGCCGCGTCCGACGACGTTCCGGGATTGATCGCGCAGGGGCGCACGATCCAGGAAACCATCGGGATCGCGCACGATGTGGCGAGGAAACTGCTGGAAGCCCAGGCCGAGCGCGATGGGAAATTCCCCCTGCCGCAGGCAGCCGAATCCTTCGACTATCCGCTGATCGTCAACGACCGACGGGGCGGCTTACTACCTTGAAAAGCCGGATCGCGCCTCCGAATTTTCAAGATGCGAGCAAGGCCAGGAAGCTGGCAAATCGAGCCTGCTGCCCAGCGACCGCAAATCCCCCGGCGCTGCGCGCCACCCCCTTTTTCAAAGGGGGGTTGACTCCAGTCAGCCTTTCTTGAGGCGCAGTTCCGCCGCCCGTGCATGCGCCTGCAGGCCCTCGCCGCGGGCGAGCGTGGAGGCGATGCGGCCGAGCCGGTCGGCGCCTTCCGCCGACACCTCGATGATCGAGGTGCGCTTCTGGAAATCGTAGACGCCGAGCGGCGAGGAGAAGCGCGCGCTGCGCGAGGTCGGCAGCACGTGGTTGGGCCCGGCGCAGTAGTCGCCGAGCGATTCCGAGGTGTAACGGCCGATGAAGATGGCGCCGGCGTGGCGGATATTGTCGACCAGCGCGTTCGGCTCGGCCACCGAGAGTTCCAGATGCTCCGGGGAAATCCGGTTGGCAAGGGCGCAGGCCTCCTCCAGGTCGCGCACCTCGATCAGCGCACCGCGCCCGGCGAGCGAGGCGGCAATCACGTCCTGGCGCGGCATCTCCGGCAGCAGCCGGGCGATGCTTTTCGCCACCGCCTCGATGAAGCGCCCATCCGGGCAGAGCAGGATGGACTGCGCCAGCTCGTCGTGCTCGGCCTGGGCGAAGAGATCCATCGCCACCCAGTCCGGGTCGGTCGAGCCGTCGGCGATCACCAGCACCTCCGAGGGGCCGGCCACCATGTCGATGCCGACCACGCCGAAGACGCGCCGCTTGGCGGCGGCGACATAGGCGTTGCCGGGGCCGACGATCTTGTCCACCTGCGGAATCGTCTGCGTGCCGTAGGCCAGCGCCCCCACCGCCTGTGCGCCGCCGAGGGTGAACACGCGGTCGACGCCGGCCAGCGCGGCGGCGGCCAGCACCAGGGCGTTCTTCTCGCCGCGCGGCGTCGGCACCGTCATGATCAGTTCGCCGACACCGGCCACCTTGGCCGGGATGGCGTTCATCAGCACCGAGCTGGGATAGGCCGCCTTGCCGCCCGGCACGTACAGGCCGACGCGGTCGAGCGGCGTCACCTTCTGGCCGAGGCGGGTGCCGTCGGCCTCGGTGTATTCCCAGGAGGCGGCGAGCTGACGCTGATGATAGAGGGCGATGCGCGTGGCGGCCTGCTCCAGCGCCTCGCGTTGTTCGGCCGGCAGATCGAACAGCGCCGCCTCCAGCTCGCGCTTGGGCAGTTCCAGCTCGACCATTGCCTTGGCTTGCAGGTGGTCGAAGCGGCGCGTGTATTCCAGCACGGCGGCATCGCCCACGGTGCGCACCGCCGCGAGGATCTCGGCCACCGCCCGCTCGATGCCCTCGTCCTGGGCGTTCTCGAAGGCCAGCAGCGCGGCAAGCTGCTGGGTGAAGTCCGGGTCGCGGGTGGTGAGTCGCTTAATCACGGACAGCTCCCGCAAAAGCGTCGATGACCGGCTGCAGCAGCTCGCGCTTCATCTTCAGCGCCGCCTGGTTCACGATCAGGCGCGAGGAGATCGGCATGATGTCCTCCACCGCCACGAGGTTGTTGGCCTTCAGGGTATTGCCGCTGGAGACGAGGTCGACGATGGCGTCGGCCAGGCCGACCAGCGGCGCCAGCTCCATCGAGCCGTAGAGCTTGATGAGATCGACGTGCACGCCCTTGACGGCGAAATGCTCGCGCGCCGTCTGGATGTACTTGGTCGCCACGCGCAGCCGCGCGCCGCGCCGCACGGCGGCGGCGTAGTCGAAGCCGTCCGGCACCGCCACGGCCATGCGGCAGCGGGCTATCTTCAGGTCGAGCGGCTGGTAGAGGCCGGCGCCGCCATGCTCGAGCAGCACGTCCTTGCCGGCGATGCCGAGGTCGGCGGCGCCGTACTGGACATAGGTCGGCGTGTCGGAGGCGCGCACGATGACCAGGCGCACATCTTCGCGATTGGTGCCGAGGATGAGCTTGCGCGAGGTCTCCGGATCGTCGGCCGGCACGATGCCCGCCGCCGCCAGCAGCGGCAGGGTTTCCTCGAAGATGCGGCCCTTGGACAGGGCGATGGTGATGCCGGTCACGGCGGGCTTCCAGTCACTAAAGGCGTGATTTTAGCGCAGTTGAAAAGTCAGTCCGCGCAGGACGGCGATTCCTTCAGTGCACACGCCGGATCCGCGCGCCCAACTGCGACAGTTTCTCCTCGATGTGCTCGTAGCCGCGGTCGAGGTGGTAGATGCGGTCGATCAGGGTTTCGCCCTGCGCGACCAGGCCGGCGACGACCAGGCAGGCCGAGGCGCGCAGGTCGGTGGCCATGACCGTGGCGCCGTCGAGGCGCGGCACGCCCTTCACCACCGCGGTGTTGCCGGAGAGTTCGATGTCGGCGCCGAGGCGGCGCAATTCCTGGGCGTGCATGAAGCGGTTCTCGAAAATGGTCTCGGCGATCACCGCCGCGCCGCGCGCCACGCAGTTCATGGCCAGGAACTGGGCCTGCATGTCGGTGGGGAAGGCCGGATAGGGCGCCGTGCGCAGGCTCACCGCGCTGAGCGGGCCTTCGGCGGAGATCTCGATGGAATCCCGGTGGCAGTCGATCCGCGCGCCGGCCTCGCGCAGCTTCTCGACCACCGCGTCGAGGATGCCGCAGTGCGTGCCGTTCAGGCGCACGCGCCCGCCGGTCACCGCCGCCGCGACGAGGAAAGTGCCGGTCTCGATGCGGTCGGGCATGATGCGGTGCTGCGCCCCGTCGAGGCGCGCGACGCCCTCGATGCTGACGATGTCGCTGCCGGCGCCGGCCACCTTCGCGCCCATGGCGTTCAGGCAGTTGGCCAGGTCCACCACCTCCGGCTCACGCGCGGCGTTCTCGATCACGGTCGTGCCGTCGGCCAGCGCCGCCGCCATCATCAGGTTCTCGGTGCCGGTGACGGTGACGAGGTCGCAGAAGATCCTCGCGCCGCGAAGGCGCTTCGCCTGCGCCAGGATGTAGCCGTGCTCGACGCGGATCTCGGCGCCCATCGCCTGCAGGCCGCGGATGTGGATATCCACCGGCCGCGCGCCGATGGCGCAGCCGCCGGGCAGCGACACCCGCGCCTGTCCGGCGCGCCCCAGCAGCGGCCCCAGCGTGAGGATCGAGGCGCGCATGGTCTTCACCATGTCGTAGGGCGCCTCCGGTTTGTTGAGCCGGCCGGCATCGAGGACCAGGCTGTTCTTCTCGTCCAGCGTGACATCCACACCCATTTGCGACAGCAGGCGCAGCATGGTCGACACGTCGTTGAGGTGCGGCACGTTGGACAGGGTCAGCGGCCGGTCTGTGAGCAGCGCAGCGCAGATGAGCGGCAGCGCGGCATTCTTGGCGCCGGAGATGCTCACCTCGCCGGAAAGCGGCACGCCGCCTTCGATGAGCAGCTTATCCACGCTGTGCTTCCCACTCCGCCGGCGTCAGGGTGCGCATCGACAGGGCGTGGATCTCGCCGCTTTCCATGCGCCCGCCGAGCGCCTTGTAGACCGCCTGCTGGCGCTGGATGCGGGAGAGCCCCTCGAAGGCGGCGCTGACGATAAGCGCCTCGAAATGCGCGCCGTCGCCGTCGACCGCGAGGTGCGCGCAGGGCAGTCCCTGCGCGATGTAGCCATGGATATCTGCGGGTGTGGTCATGACTGACTCCGAAGGGCTGCCCCGAGGAGGCAGCGCGTAACAAATGGAAGCCGTGCCCGGCACGACTGAACCGTCGTCACCCCTTTTCTCGGGAAAGGGGCTGGGGGAAAGGTCTTCATTTTCCTATGAGCGAAGCTTGTAGCCTATCCTGAGCAGCCACAAGGTGAAAAGGGTGAGCGCGACAAGGCAGCCGGTCGCGACGATCAGGCTGGTCAGCGGCGGCACGTCGGAGACGCCGAAGAAGCCGTAGCGGAAGCCGTCGATCAGGTAGAAGACCGGGTTGAAATGCGAGACCTGCTGCCAGAACGGCGGCAGGGAATGGATCGAGTAGAACACGCCTGAGAGGAAGGTGAGCGGCATAATGAAGAAATTCTGGAAGGCGGCGAGCTGGTCGAACTTGTCGGACCAGATGCCGGCAACCACCCCGAGCGCCCCCATGATGCCGCCACCGAGCACGGCGAAGCCGACGATCCACAGCGGCCCGCGCCAGGAAAGATCGACGAACCCCATTGTGACCAGCAGCACGCCCAGGCCCACCACGGCGCCGCGCACGATGGAGGCCAGCACGTAGGCGGCGAAGAACTCGCGGTAGGAGATCGGCGGCAGCAGCACGAAGATGATGTTGCCTGTCACCTTAGACTGGATGAGAGAGGACGAGCTGTTGGCAAAGGCGTTCTGCAGCACCGACATCATGACCAGTCCCGGCACCAGGAAGGAAGTGTAGGAAACACCCTCATACACCTGCACGTGCCGCTCCAGCACGTGCGAGAAAATGAGCAGGAACAGCAGCGAGGTCAGCACCGGCGCGGCCACCGTCTGGAAGCTCACCTTCCAGAAGCGCAGCACCTCCTTGTAGAAAAGCGTCCAGAAGCCGCCCATGTCAGGTCTTGTTCATGACTCGCACGAAGACTTCTTCCAGGTCCGGCTTGCCGATCTCGATGTCGTCGAGGCGGCAGCCCGCTTCGCGCAGGCCGGCCAGCAACACCTCGATCTCGTCGCAACTGTCGAGCGACAGCGCCTGCTCCTCGCCCGCTGCACCGGACAGGCGCGTGCGCAGGGCCTCGGGCAGCACCGCGCCCGGCGCCAGGCGCAGGCGCAGGGTGTGCCCGGAGAAGCGCCGCAGCAGGTTGGCCGTCGTATCCAGCGCCACGATCCTCCCCTGCTTGAGCATGGCGATGCGACCGCACAGGCTCTCCGCCTCCTCCAGGTAGTGCGTCGTCAGCACGATGGTGTGGCCGTCGCGGTTGAGCCGGCGCACAAAGCCCCACAGCGCCTGGCGCAGTTCGACATCCACGCCCGCCGTCGGCTCGTCGAGCACGATCACCGGCGGGCGGTGCACCAGGGCCTGGGCCACCAGCACGCGGCGCTTCATGCCGCCGGAGAGCTGCCGCATGTTGGTATCGGCCTTCTCGGCAAGATCGAGGTTCTCCAGTATCTCGTCGATCCAGGCGTCGTTGTCGCGGATGCCGAAGTAACCGGATTGGATGCGCAGCGTTTCGCGCACGGAAAAGAAGGGGTCGAAGACCAGCTCCTGCGGAACCACGCCGAGCTGGCGGCGGGCGGCGCGATAGTCCGCGGCCACGTCATGCCCCAGCACGGACAGGTGCCCTGCATCCGGCCGCACCAGGCCGGCCAGCGCGGAGATCAGCGTCGTCTTGCCGGCGCCATTCGGGCCAAGCAGGCCGAAGAACTCTCCCTGGGCCACTGCCAGGTCCACGCCGGCCAATGCCTGCAGGTCACCAAAGCGCTTGATCACGCCTTCGATGCGTATCGCGGGGTTCATCGCGGAACTTGCAAAAGCGCCAGCTTACGCCAGCGGGAGGAGTTCGGTCACGCCGTAGAGCGCGGCCAGGCTGAGCAGGCTCTTCGGCGGATTGGCGATACGGACTGTCTTGCCCTGGTTTCTGGCGGCTCGCACCCAACCGAACACCACAGTCAGGCCGGACGAATCAACCTCCTGCACCAGGGTCAGGTCGAATATCGTATCCGGTCCGGAAATCAGCGCGCTGCCGGCTTCCAGCATCTGTCGAGCATGGCCAAGCGTCAGCGAACCGGAAACCTCCAGGCGATTCCCGGCGTCGCGAATCATTTCTGGGTGGTCGCTTCCAGCGTCCGGTTCTTGGCCTGCAAGGCCTTGACCAGTCCGTCGATGCCGCCATTGCGCACTTCGGTGGCAAAGCTGGAGCGATAGTTGGTCACCAGGCTGACGCCACCTACGACCACATCATAGACCTTCCAGCCCGACGCCTGTTTTTCCAGGCTGTAATCGAGCGTAATCGGTTGTCTGGCACCATGCTGGTGAATCTGCGTGCGCACGGTAACGTCGGTTTCCCCGGGCTGCATCTTGAAGGGGCGGTAATCGACGGATTCGTTCTTGTAGGCGATCAACGCATTAGAGTAGGTGCGAACCAGGAGTTCCTTGAATGCCTCGGTCAGGGCCTTCTGCTGGGCGGCATCGGCCTGGCGCCAGTCCTTGCCGACCGCCAAGGCAGTCATGCGACTGAAATTGAAGTGCGGCAGCACCTTCTGCTCGACCAGCTCGATGGCCCGTCTGGTGCTGCCGGCCTTGATGTCCTTGTCCTTGCGGATGATGTCGAGCACCTCGTCGGTGACCTTCTTGACCAGGGCATCGGGGGCAGATTCCTGGGCCAGCACCCCGGTCGGCAGAAAATAGCCGGCGACCGCCAGCAGCAAAGCGAATACCTTCATGATTTACCTTGGAAAGCGAATATCGGCAGTGAGGCTATCTGCGCGCGGCCACCTGCGCCGGTTCATCCGTGCCGGCCGTCTTTTCGGGACTGTCGGATTCGAGCGAAGCATCCTGCTCCCTGGGCGGATTGCCATCGTGGATCAAGCTGCGGCGACGCTGCAGATAGGCATCGCGGACATAGCTGTACTTGTCCAGCGCCGCCTCCTCGATGATCTTGTCGGCCTTCAGCAGTTCCGCGCGGTTGCTGACGATCCGCAAGGCAATCAGGCTGTTTCGGCTGGGCACATGATCGACATTGGACAGCGGATCGGCATAAACATCGAAAACGAGGCCTATCGTGTCACGCGCGGTTCGCGGCCCGAAGAAGGGCAGGACGACGTAGGCTCCATCGGTCAAGCCCCAGCGCCCGAAAGTCTGGCCGAAATCCTCCTCGTGCTTCTCCATGCCCATGGAACTGGCCACATCGATGATGCCGAGAAACCCCATCGTGGTATTGGCCAGAACGCGGCCTGCGTCGGAAGCAGCCTGGGCCGGCTTGCCCTGCAGCAGGTTGTTGACCCCGGTCATGAGGTCCCCGATGTTGGAGAAAAAGTTCGAAACGCCGGTCTGGATCGGAGAGGGCAGCACCGCTTCATAACCCGTGGCAACGGGCTTGATGACGACCTTGTCGAGGCCCTCGTTGAAACCGAACATGGCTCGATTGAAGCCTTCGATCGGATCCTTCGGATTTCCGCTCGTGGCACATCCACCCAGCAGGGCGGCAGCCGTGACGATCATCGCCAGCTTGCCGAATGTTCCCAAAAATCCGCTTTTCATCGAGTCGCCTCTCTTGTCGTCCGTTGCTTCTTCTACGTCACTTCTTGTCTTTTCCTTCAGCCGCCTTGTCGAAAAGGAACTGGCCGACCAGATCTTCGAGCACCATGGCGGATTCCGTTTTCCTGATGGATTCGCCCGGCTTGAACACTTGTTCGTCTCCGCCCACCGCAAGGCCGATGTACTGCTCGCCCAGCAGGCCGGAAGTCCGTATCTTCGCAAACGTGTCGCGGGGGAACTTGAACTGACTGCCAATGTTCATCGTCACCACCGCCTCAAACCGCTCCGCATCGAGGCGAATTTCGCTGACCCGGCCTACGACGACTCCCGCACTTTTTACCGGAGCACGCACTTTCAGTCCTCCGATGTTATCAAAATTTGCTTTGAGCACATAGGTTTCCCCCGTGTTCGCGGAGGCCAGATTACCTACCTTTAGCGCCAAAAACAACAGTGCAGCAAGGCCGATGGCCACGAACACCCCAACCCATAGATCTAAAGTGATACGGTTCATTACGCACCCCGGAACATGAATGCCGTCAGTATAAAGTCGGCAGCGAGAATCACCAGTGAGGAAGTCACTACGGTGCGGGTCGTCGCGCCCGACACGCCTTCCGCCGTGGGTTCGGAATCGTAGCCCTCGAAGACCGCGATCCACGAAACGAGGATGCCGAATACCGTGCTCTTGATGACGCCATTGACGATATCCTCGCGAAAATCCACGGATGCCTGCATCTGCGACCAGAACGAGCCCTCATCCACCCCGATCAGCACCACGCCGACGAGATAGCCGCCGAAGATGCCCATGGCGGAAAACAGGGCCGCCAGCAGCGGCATGGATATCACGCCCGCCCAGAAACGCGGCGCCACGACCCGGGCGATCGGATTGACCGCCATCATCTCCATCGCGGAAAGTTGCTCGGTGGCCTTCATCAGGCCGATCTCGGCCGTGATCGCCGAACCGGCCCGGCTGGCGAAAAGCAGGGCCGAGACCACCGGCCCCAGTTCGCGCACCAGCGAAAGGGCAACCAGTATGCCCAGCGCCTCGGAAGATCCATAGCGCTGCAGCGTATCGTAGCCCTGCAGTCCGAGCACCATGCCGACGAAAAGGCCGGAAACCAGGATGATGATGAGCGACAGCACGCCGGTGAAGTAGATCTCGCGGACGGTCAGGAAGAAGCGGCGGAAGCTCGCGCCAGAATAAAGCAGCATGGCCATGAAGAAACGGCTGGCAAAGCCCAGGCGCCAGACGCGCGAGGTAACGCGATGACCCAGGCCGCTCAGTGCGGAAGCCAGGCGCTCAAGCATGCCCGGCTCCGTATATCTGCTCCCGGTAGGGCGCGGAGGGGTACTGGAATGGCACCGGCCCATCCATCTCGCCCCATACGAACTGGTGCACATAGGCCTTGTCCGAAGCGCGGATTTCGTCCGGCGTACCTTCTGCCACCACCTTGCCGTCGGCCATGAAATAGATGTAATCGACGATCTGCAGGGATTCCTGCACGTCGTGGGTGACGATGATCGAGCTGCCGCCCAGCGCATCGTTGAGCTTCCGGATCAATTGCCCGATGATGCCCATCGTGATGGGGTCGAGGCCCGTAAAGGGCTCGTCGTACATCATCAGCAGGGGATCCAGGGCGATCGCCCTTGCCAGAGCCACGCGGCGCGCCATGCCGCCGGACAGCTCGGCGGGCATCAGATCCCGCGCTCCGCGCAATCCGACCGCGTTCAGCTTGAGAAGAACCAGATCCCGAATCATCCCCTCCGGCAAATCAGTATGCTCCCGCATCTGGAAGGCAACGTTGTCGAAAACGGATATATCCGTAAACAAGGCGCCGAACTGGAACAGCATCCCCATCCGGCGGCGCATGGCATACAGCCCATCGCTATCCTGCGCGTGCACCGCCTCGCCGTCGAAACGGACCTCGCCCTGGGTGGGACGCAACTGTCCCCCGATCAGGCGCAGGGTTGTTGTCTTTCCGCACCCGCTCTGTCCCATGATGGCGACGATCTTCCCGCGCGGGATGGCCATGTTGATCCCCGTCAGCACCGGACGCCGATCGTAGGTAAAATTCAGATTGCTGATTCTGACGAGTGGTTCGTTCGACACGGAAGCCGAAATCTGCTGTTGTGAGACAAAGCGGGTTATTCTATCAGAGCCGGGATTCGAGAATGATGTCCGCCTAACTGAAGTTATTCGCGGAGTACGGGTCGCGCCCGGTCATTGGGTTGAACCGACCCTCCCTGTATAGTTGATGCATATGTTCGGATCAGGTGTGCCCAAGCATGACGAATCCCGAATCCGGCAAACCTACCCTGCTGATCGTCGATGACGACCCGCTCATCATCGACACGCTGTCTTTTTTCCTGGGGCGGGAATTCGAGATCGGTACGGCCAGCTCCAGGGCGGATTGCATCGCCCAGCTGCGCAGCCGCCGGGCGTTCCCCCAGCTGGCTCTGGTGGACCTTGGGCTGCCGCCGTTTCCCCATCAGCCTGATGAAGGCTTTGCGCTCGTATCCGATCTGATCGCCCACTCTCCCGGCATCAAGATCGTGGTGCTGTCGGGACAGAACGACCTGGCCAATGCCAGGCACGCGCGCGCGCTGGGCGCAACCGACTTTGTCGCCAAGCCGGCCGACCCGGCGCAGTTGCGGAGCATCCTGTATCGCATACTGGCATACCCTTCGGCGGGCCCCGTCTCCCCGGCGGCCGGGCCGGAGGATCCCTGCGGGCTGCTGGGAAACAGCATGGCCATGCAGAAACTGCGCGCCCAGATCAGGCAGTATGGGAATTCGCCCTTCCCCGTGCTGATCGAGGGCGAATCCGGCAGCGGCAAGGAGATTGTTGCCAGCTGCAGCCTGCGCAGCCTGTCCGACAGCAGCGACAAGCCCTTTTTCGCCCTCAATTGCGCGGCGATTTCGCCGACGCTGGTCGAGCCGACCCTGTTCGGCTATGCAAAGGGGGCGTTCACGGGCGCCACGCAGGCCAAATCCGGCTACTTCGAGGATGCCGAAGAGGGCACCCTGTTTCTCGATGAAATCGGCGAGCTGCCCCTCGATCTGCAGCCGAAACTCCTGCGCGTGCTGGAAAACGGCGAGTTCCAGCGGGTTGGCGAAACCCAGAAGAGGATCAGCCGCGCACGCGTCATCGCCGCGACCAACCGCGACTTGCGCAGGGAGGTTCGCGAGGGCCGTTTCCGCGCCGATCTCTACCACCGTCTCTCCGTCTTCACCATCAACGTGCCTCCCCTGCGGGAAATGGGCGATGACAAAGTGCTCCTTTTGCATCATTACCGCAGCTATTACGCCCAGCAGTCGCAACAGTTGCCCTTCGACCTTTCCGATGAAGCCCTGCAGCGGTGGCAGGACTATGCGTTTCCGGGCAACGTGCGCGAGTTGCGCAACATCGTCATCCGGCTCGCAACAAAATACCCGGGGCGGTCCGTCGGCCTGCCGGAGCTCGAGGATGAACTTGACACCGGGGCGGAGGCGTTCCCCTCCTCCTGGCTGCCTCCGCAAGACATCGGTGAACTGTCCGAAATTGCCATGCGCCAGCTGCAGCAGCGCGGACAATTCAACCTCGACGACACGCTTTTGCGCTGGGAAGAAGGCTACATCCGGGCCGCCCTCAGGCTGACGCACGGAAACGTCAGCGCAGCCGCCAAGCTTCTTGGGGTGAACAGAACGACGCTGTACAACAGGATGGAAGTGCTCGAACGGGACCTGGGCAGCAGCCCTGACACGGCATAAACAGGAGGCCAAGCCGCACCATGTATCTGGACCATTTTGGGCTAAGCGAGGCACCGTTCCGCATCACGCCGCACACGGATTTCTTTTTCGATGGCGCCAATCGCGGGGCAACCCTTGAAGCGCTGCTCTACGCCATCACCCACGACGAGGGCATCGTCAAGGTGAGCGGCGAAGTCGGCAGCGGCAAGACCATGCTCTGCCGGGTGCTCATGGAGCGGCTGCCCGGTCACGTGGAGACGATCCACCTCGCCAACCCCTCCCTCTCCCGCGACGAGATCCTGTTTACCCTCGCCGAGGAACTGCAGGTAAATCTGGCCACCAATCGCGTCAGTGCCGTCCTGCGCTCCCTGCAGGAGCACCTCATCAGCCTCTATGCGGAAGGGAAGCAGATCGTGGTCCTGATCGACGAGGCGCATGCCATGCCGGCGGAAACGCTGGAGGAAATCCGCCTGCTGTCCAACCTCGAATCCAACCGCCACAAGCTGCTGCAGATCGTCCTCTTCGGCCAGCCGGAACTGAACGACAACCTCAACCGCAACGAAATGCGCCAGCTCAAGGAGCGCATCACGCATAATTTCACCCTGGAACCCCTGGTGCACTCGGATGTCGCCGAGTACATCGATTTCCGCATGAGGGCGGCGGGTTACAAGGGGCCCAACGTCTTTTCTCCGGCAGCCCTGAAGCTGATTGCCAAGGCCTCACTGGGACTGACACGGCGCATCAACATCCTCTGCGACAAGGCGCTGCTCGCCGCCTTCGCCGGAAACACCCACCAGATCACTGCCTCCCATGTAAAAGCCGCGATACGCGATGCCGAATTCCGCAATCCCCCGCGGCCCGCGCGGGGAATCTGGCTGGGCGCCGCGGCGGCGGTTCTGCTTTTGCTCGGCGGTGGCCTGGCTTTCAACCAGGCAAGCGAACGCACATCCCAGCCTAACCCTGAGCCGCAGACGCAACCGGCCCCTGCATCCCCCCCGGCGCAAGCGAAGGAACCCGACACACCGCCACAGCCCAATCCGGCAACCCCCGTTCCGGCGGATGCGCCGCCGCCGTCGCAGGCGGAGAAACCGCCCGAAACCGTTCCGCCATCGCCGTCGGCCGTGCAAGACCAGGCGGTAACGCCGCCCGAGAAGACTCCTCCGGGCCTCGGTGCGCTAACCCGCCAGAGCCTTGAAGACACCCGGAAATGGCTGGAAGTGGCGGGCGACAACCGATGGTTTGTTCAGCTGCTCAGCACCGATGCGGGGGGCGCCAATCATGTCGAATCGTTCCTGGCCAACGCCATGAAATCGACTGCTTCCCCGGAATTCCGCGTGTATTCTGCCGAGGCAAACGGCAGCAGACGCCTGGGCGTCATTTACGGGGATTTTCCAACCCGGCAGGCAGCAAGCATGGCCCTCAGCCGCCTGCCGCCCGCCCTGAAAGCCTATGGCCCGTTTCCACGGCAGGTACGTCGATTGAGAAATTAATTATCGAGATATGAGCAGAGAAAGTTTCTGAACGCTATTGAACAATTAAATCAGATGGTTGCAAATTAATGTTAATGTGCTATGCTCAAAATATTCGCTCTCAGAACGGAGGCGCCAATCGTGGCTCGCCATGACCGCTAGAAAATTTTTTGCCCCGCTGATAGCCGCAACAGTCCTGACGGCCTGCGCAACCCCCGCAACGCCGCCGCCTTCCAGCGGGCATATTGGGGCCGACAATGCGGCGCTCGTGGCCAAGTCGAGCATTCCCCAGCCCGTGCAGCAGTCTGCCGTGCCGCCCAAGCCGAAACCTGCTGCCAGGACGGAAACCTACAGCGTAGTGGTGAAGGACGTGGCCGTGCAGGAATTGCTCTTTGCCCTGGCGCGCGATGCCAAACTGAACGTGGATATACATCATGGCATTGGCGGCGCGGTCACGCTGAATGCCATCGAACAGACGCTGCCGCAGCTCCTGAATCGCATTGCCAAGCAGGTGGACATGCGCTTCGAACTGGATGGGCCGAATCTCGTCGTGATGCCGGACAAGCCCCATCTGCGCACCTACAAGGTCGACTACGTCAATATGACCCGCGACACGACAGGCAGCGTCACGGTGACTACGCAGATCGGATCGCCCGGAGGCGGATCGGCCGTCGGTCAAGGGGGAGGCTCATCCGGGGCAGGCTCCACCTCGACGACCAAGGTGGACAACACGGCAAAGAACCGTCTCTGGGAGACCCTGATACAGAACATCAAGGACATCCTGCAGGAAACCGACAAGGAAATCGTCGTCTCCCGCAGGACCAGCATCAGCCAGCAACAGGCCAGCCGCGAAGCCGAAACCAGCGCCACGGCGAGAGGGGAAGGGGCAGCCGCGGCCATGCTCGGCGCTGCCGCGCAGGGGGTGGCCGGGGCAGGCAACCAGGCAGCCCAGGCGCGCTCCGGCACGACCCAGCAGGACACTTCCGAAAGGGATTTCAAGGACTACAAGACGCTCCTCGCGGCGTCCGTCATCGCCAACCCCGAAACCGGCATCGTCACCGTGCGCGCAACCGCCAGGCAGCATGAAAAGGTGCAGGAGTTCCTGGACCGGGTGATGGCCAGCGCGCAGCGCCAGGTACTGATCGAGGCGACCGTGGTCGAAGTGCAGCTGACCGACAACTACCAGCAGGGCATCGATTGGTCGAAGATGGCCCTGGGCGCGGTCGGATTCAAGCTGGTGCAAAAGGCGGTCGGAGGCATCGCTGCGCCGGCCTCCTCGCTGTTCGAACTGACCTACACGAATCCGACATCGCGCTACGGGAACATTTCCGCGACCGTCAAGCTGCTCGAGAATTTCGGCAACGTCAAGGTGTTGTCGAGTCCCAAGCTCAGCGTCATGAACAATCAGACCGCCGTTCTCAAGGTGGTGGATAACACCGTCTATTTCACGATCCAGTCAAGTTCCAGCCAAAACCAGACCCAGACAGTCGTGACTTACACGACCACAGTGCATTCCGTCCCGGTCGGATTCGTCATGAACGTAACCCCCCAGATCAGCGAAAACGACTCGGTCCTGCTGAACATCCGTCCGACCATTTCGCGCATCATCGGGGTGGCGACGGATCCCAACCCGGCCCTGAAGAGAGGGGTGGGCGGACTCACCGAGGATATCGTTAACGAGATCCCGATCGTCAGGGCCCGCGAGCTGGAGTCCATGATCCGCGTGGAAAACGGGAACATCGCCGTGATGGGCGGATTGATGGAGGACGTGGTCGAGAAGTCCGACCAGGCGGTACCTGGTCTGTACAAGGCCCCCCTCTTCGGCAACATTTTCACGAACCGCGACGACACCAGGCGGAAAACGGAACTGGTGATCTTCCTGCGCCCAACGGTAATCAGGAGCCCGAGCATCGATGGCGATTTCAGCGCCTTCCGAAAACAACTGCCCGACGGGAATTTCTTTGGCAACAATCCTGGCCCGGAGCCCGTGCGTGAATTGAACATCGGAGGCCGTCCGCAGTGAGCCTGCTGATGGACGCGCTGAGGAAGGCCGAGGAGGCCAAGCGCCAGTCGGAGGCGTCGGGCAGAGCGGAGCCCCACGAGACTCCCTCCCCCGCGGAAAGCCTGGATACGCCTGCCGAGCCGCCGGGCATGTCCGGTGGCCTGCCGGAATTGCCTTCGCGCCTCGAATTGCTCGATGCCGAGTTCCATCCGCAACCGGATAACAAGTCTCCGCAAAGCCCCGCGCCTGCCGCCGCCCAGCCGCAAAGCGAACGCGCCGCCGCGCAGAACGTCTTCAAGGCGAAGCAACCGCCGCCGCGCCGCCTGTTTCCCTTTGTGGTCGGTTTCGCCGCCGTACTGGCGGCGGCCGGCATTGGCGGCTACTTCTGGTGGCAAATGCAACCCGTGGGCGGTCTGGCCGGCCTTCGGACCGTCCTACCCGCAGCGCCTGCGGTTCCTGCATCGCCTGCGCAGCCAACGCCCGAGGGCGCCCCCCAGCCTGCGGCGACGGCGGCCGCGCCGGAATCCGTGAAAGATGCAGAGCCGGCCGCCCCGGCGCAGGCCGATGCTGCGTCGCCTCCGGCAGCGCGGCCGGCCGAATCCCTGCCCTCGGCCGCTGCCAGGCCTGCCGCACAGTCAGCCTCCGCCCCAATCCGCATCACGTCCGCCAGGCTGCAGGTCAATCCCCAGATCGCCGCGGCCTATCAGGCCTTTCAGTCCGGAAATCTGGCCGAAGCCGAGGGCAATTATCGGTCGGCCCTGAAAGGCGACCCGAACAACACCGATGCCCTGCACGGTCTGGCAGCCATCAGGCTGCGCCAGGGAAATCCGGAATCCGCTGAAGCCATGTATCTGCGCATCCTGGAAGCCGACCCGAAGGACAGCGCGGCCCTGGCCGGCCTGGTCGGATTGAAGGGACAAATCGACCCGCTCCAATCGGAAAGCCGGCTGAAGAATCTGCTGGCAAGCCAGCCCGACTCCCACCACCTGAATTTTGCGCTGGGCAATCTCTACGCCCGCCAGGGACGCTGGAACGAAGCACAGCAGGCGTATTTCCGCGCCTATACCGGAGACACGGAGAACCCCGACTACCAATTCAATCTGGCCGTCAGCCTGGAGCAATTGCGTCAACCCAGGCTCGCATTGCAGTATTATCAAGGGGCGCTCGCTGCAGCCGCGCAGCGGTCGGCGGCCTTCGACCCCAGCCAGGCTGCATCCCGCGTTCGCGAATTGCAACAATAAGCCCGCGCCCTTGGCGCCATGGAGATGAATTCGCCCGCTCCGCATCGACGGCCGCTCGGCCAGATTCTGATCGCTCAGGGAGTCATCAGCGAGGATCAACTGCGCATCGCGCTGCTGGAACAGATGAAATCCAACCAGCCGGTCGGCAAGCTGCTGGTTTCGCTGGGCTTCATCTCGGAAGCAACGCTGCGGGATGCCCTGGGAGAGAGCCTCGGCAAGAAAAGCATCGACCTCTCCCACGCCATCATCGACCCGGCTGCCTTGCGGCTCGTGCCGCAGGAGCTTGCCAAGCGTCATCGCCTGCTGCCGCTCGACTACAACCGCCCCCAGCACCGCCTGACGGTGGCCCTTGCCGACGTAAACGACATCGTCGCACTGGACAAGCTGCGCTCGCTCGCCCAGGACGGTCTGCAGATCGACACCGTGCTCGCAGGCGAGACCGAAATCGCCCGCGCCATCGACCAGTACTACGGTCACGAGCTGTCCATCGACGGCATCCTGCACGAGATCGAGACCGGCGAAATCGACTGGCGCAGCCTGGCCGCATCGAGCGACGAATACAGCCAGCCCGTGGTGCGCCTGATCGACGCCATCCTCACCGATGCCGTCAAGCGTGACGCCTCCGACATCCACTTCGAGCCCGAACAGAATTTTCTGCGCATCCGCTACCGCATCGACGGCCTTCTGCGGCAGATCCGGGCCCTGCACAAGTCATACTGGCCGGCCATGGCCGTGCGCATCAAGGTTGTCAGCAACATGAACATCGCCGAGACGCGGGCGCCCCAGGACGGCCGCATCTCCCTGAACATCAGCGGCCACCTCGTCGATTTTCGCGTCTCCGCCCAGCCCACCATCCATGGCGAGAATATCGTCCTGCGCATCCTCGACCGCCAGAAAGGCATCGTCCCGCTGGACCAAGTCGGACTCGACGACGCCCAGCTGGACCAGCTCAAGCTCATGATTGCCCGCCCCGAGGGCATCATCCTGGTGACGGGCCCCACCGGCAGCGGAAAGACGACCACCCTTTACTCGGTGTTGAACCACATCAACGAGGAAGGCATCAACATCATGACCCTGGAGGATCCGGTCGAGTACCCGATGGCCATGATCCGGCAGACTTCCGTGGCCGAGGCCGCCAAGCTCGATTTCGCCAACGGCGTGCGCTCGATGATGCGCCAGGACCCCGACGTCATCCTGGTTGGCGAAATCCGCGACGCCGAGACGGCGGAGATGGCCTTTCGCGCGGCCATGACGGGCCACCAGGTTTTCTCGACCCTGCACACGAACTCGGCGATCGGCGCCATCCCCCGCCTGCTCGACATCGGCGTGCTGCCCGACATCATGTCGGGCAACATCATCGGCGTGATTGCCCAGCGCCTGGTTCGCAAGCTGTGCCCCCATTGCAGGAAACCCTACCGCCCGGAATCCCACGAAAGGCGCCTGCTGGGACTCGCCGCCGACGCGCCGTTTCCGACTCTGTATCGCGCAAGCGGTTGCGAACACTGCGAATACCAGGGCTACCGGGGCCGCCTGGCCATCATGGAACTGCTGCGCATGGACAGCGACCTCGACGAACTCGTGGCGCGCCGCGCCACGATGCGGGAAGTCAAGCAGGCGGCCCTCGCCAAGGGTTTCCGCACGCTCTCGGAAGACGGCCTCAGAAGGGTTCGGGAAGGTTCCACATCGATCGAAGAGGTCGCCCGGGTTGTCGACCTGACGGAACGGATGTAGCGTGGCTCTGTTCAACTACAAGGCCATGAACACCGGCGGTCGCGTCGTGCGCGGACAACTCGACGCCGTCAATCTGATCGACCTCGAGATGCGCCTCAAGCGCATGGATCTCGATTTCATCAACGGCGATGAAATCCGCCACAGCAACCTGTTCCGCGGCGGTGGCGTGCCGAAGCAGGAAATGATCAATTTCTGCTTTCACATGGAACAGCTCGCCGGCGCCGGCGTGCCGATCCTCGAGTCGCTTGCCGACCTGCGCGACAGCATCTACCACCCGCGCTTCCGCGAAATCATTGCCAGCATGATCGAGTCGATCGAGGGAGGCCGCACGCTCTCGCAGGCCATGGAGGAGCACCCCAAGATTTTCAACCGGGTCTTCAGCAGCCTGGTCCGCGCCGGCGAGAGCACCGGCAAGCTGCCCGAGGTGCTGAAAAGCCTGAACGAATCCCTGAAGTGGGAGGACGAGCTGGCGACCCAGACGAAGAAGCTGTTCATGTACCCGGCCTTCGTCGGCACGATCGTGCTCGGCGTGACCGTCTTTCTCCTCGTCTACCTCGTCCCGCAAATGGCGGTTTCCATCAAGAACATGGGGCAGGCCCTGCCGACCCAGACCAAGGTGCTGATCGCCATCTCCGACCTCTTCAGGAGCTTCTGGTATCTCATCCTGGGCTTTCCCGTCATCGCCGCCATCGGCGCCAAGCTGGCGATTGACGCAAACCCGGCCCTCCGCTTGCGCTTCGACGAATTCAAGCTCAACCTGCCCGTGCTGGGGCCGATCCTGCGCAAGATCATCCTTTCGCGCTTTGCCAGCGTGTTCGCCATGATGTACGCATCGGGCATCGCAATCATCGACGCCATCCGCTCCACCGAGGAGGTGGTCGGCAACGCCCACATCCAGAACGGCCTCAAGCGGGTCGGGCAACTGATCGCGGAAGGCCAGAATGTCACCCTGGCGTTCCAGAACATCGGGCTGTTCCCCCCCCTGGTTGTCCGCATGATGCGCGTGGGGGAAAGCACCGGCGCGCTCGACTCCGCCCTCCTCAACGTCGCCTACTTCTACAATCGGGATGTCAAGGAATCGATCGGCAGGGTCCAGGCCATGATCGAGCCGGCCATGACGCTCATTCTCGGCGGAATGCTCGGCTGGGTCATGCTTTCCGTGCTTGGCCCGATCTACGACGTCATCACCAAACTCAAGTTCTAGACGAAGCCCATGCCGCACCGCCGCCTGCTCTATCTCGACGCAAGCCGCCTTGTCGCCAGCCGATGGTCGGCCGGCGCACTGCACGAGGAGGCCCGCTTCGTGCCGGACAGCCCGGGCCTCGCCGCATTCGCGGAGTACGTCGCCAGGCACGGCAGGGATAGCAACTTCTATCTGATGGCGAACCTGGCAGAGGAAGGTTTCCTGCTCGAGGCGCTGCCCCATACCCAGGGCTCCGATCGCAGCGCCCTGCTGGCACGCAAGCTCGGCCAGTATTTCTTCGGCTCGACGCTGGTCACGGCCATCTCCTACGGGCGGGAGAAGGAGGGACGCCGCGACGAGAAGTTCCTGTTCGCCGCCCTGACACGGCCGCAGGTGCTGGAACCATGGCTTGCCGTCATGCGCAGCGCCGAAGCCCGGCTGGCCGGGATCCATTCCATCCCCCTCCTCGGCAACGCCCTGGTCAGCAAGATCGCGCCTTCCCAGGCGCAATGCCTTCTCGTCTCGATCACGTCGGCGGGCATCCGGCAGAGCTATTTCGAGAAGGGCCTGATCAAGTTCAGCCGTCTATCCCCGCTGACAACGACCGACCCGCAGGAAATTGCCGGCAGCTGTGCCGCAGAGGCAGCGCAGATTTACCAGTATCTGCTCGGCCAGCGCCTGCTCTCGCGTGGCGTGCCCTTGCCCGTCATCGCCCTGGCGCACCCGATGCACGCGGACGCGTTCAGGCAGCGGTGTGCGAACACGGAAATCCTCCAGGTCGACATCCGCGACCTGCATTCGACCTGCGCGGCCTGCGGCCTGAAAACCCTCCCCCCGGATTCCGGCAGCGAAACCCTGTTTCTCCATCTCATGGCGCAGTCGCCGCCCCGCGACCAGTTCGCCCCGCAGGAGGAGCGGCGTTTTTTCCGCCTCTGGCAGATGCGCACGGGCCTGCTCAAGACAGGAGCGGCCGCCCTCATCGGCTGCCTGCTGTTTGCCACCCATCAGGCGGCCGATGTTTTCGAATTGCGCTCCTCGGCGGACGCATTGCGGCAGGATGCGGAAATCGACCAGCGAAAATATGCCGAGGTACAGAGCACCTTTCCGCCGATGCCCACCAGCAAGGAAAATCTGCGCGCGGTCATCAACGGCTTCGAAACCATCGACAAGCGCAGCGTGCCGCCCGAAGCCATGTACCTTTCGATCAGCCGTGCGCTGCGGGAAATACCCAGGATCGAACTCGAACGCATTCTATGGCATCTCGGCAGCAATCCGGAGGAGGGCCTGCCCTCCGCCACGGACGGCCGCGCCAGCCAGCCAGCCGAGGCTGCGGCAGACAAGGGCAGTTCGGCGATGTATGCCACCGCGGTGATCCATGGCATGCTCCCGGCATCGATGTTGAACGATCAGCGCGGACAGCTGGAAACCGTGAATGCCTTTGCGAAGGCTCTGCAAAAGGATGCGTCGCTGAAGGTTTCGATACGGCGCATGCCGTTCGACATCGAGTCCGGCAAGTCCTTGAAAAGCTCGGCCGAAACCGTCGAAGTGGCTGGCCAGCCGCGGTTCCTCATTCAGATAGTCCGGAAATTGTGAGATGAGCGCCCGCTTCAGCAAGGATGACTTCAGGCGGATCCGGCTCAGTCTGGCGGCGGCGATGCTGATGTTCGCCCTCGGTGCTGCTGCCATCTATGGCACTTCGCAACTGCTCAAGGCCGAAAGGAAGCACCACGATGCGGCAAAGGCGAAAAGGACCGAAGTCCAGGGCCAGCTCTCCCGCGCACGCGACGAGGAGCTGGAAATCAAGCAGAAGATCGCGCGTTTCAACGAACTTTCCCGCCAGGGCGCGATCGGCCTGGAAAAACGCCTCGACTGGATAGAGCAGATCCGCCAGATCAAGGGGTCGCGCAAGCTGATGGACATCCAGTACGAGATAACCCCCCAGGTGCCCCTGGATTCGGCCGTCCTGTCCGGCAGCAGCGGCGAGTTCGAGTTTCTCTCCAGCCAGATGCACTTCAAGATGGACCTGCTGCATGAGGAGGATCTGCTGAATTTCCTGGCAGACTTGCGCTCGACGGCGAAGGCATACCTGCGGGTTCGCCGATGCGACATCGGCAGGCTGACCGTGGCCGGCCGCGATGGCCGCGGACCGCCGCCCCAACTGAGCGCCGCCTGCACCGTCGACTGGATCACCGTCCGTGAGCGAAGAAACGCATGAGCCCGACCAGATCCGTCTCCATCGCTGCCGCACTGCTCTGCCTGGCCGGCACGGCCGCCCCGGCCGGCGCCGAGCCGTTGGGCAGGCTGTTTCTGACGCCGGAGCGCCGCGCGGCCCTGGAACGACAGCGGCAACTGAACATCATGGAGACCCAGCAGCAGGTCATCGAGGGTGCGACGCTGACCGTCAGCGGCGTCGTGCGCCGCAGCAGCGGCGCATCGGCCGCCTGGGTCAACGGTGCGCCGGTGGAACGGGCCGCCGGCCTGCGGATCGAAATCGATCGTAACAACCCGGGCAATACGACCCTGACCGCCGGCGAGGATTCGCCCGCTCCCCTCAAGGTCGGCGAAACCATCAACCGCAGCACGCGCGAGACCACCAGCGGACTGGGTGGAGGCCGTATCGTCGTCAAGGACGGCGCCGCCAGGTAGGGCGCCGCAACGCCGACACATGCGCAGCGAAAAGTCAGTCCCCGCAGCACGGCGGCAGCACGGCTGCATTCCACGGCGCAGCCGCGGCGCTGCTCTGATGATCTTCCTCGTACTCCTCGTCATCGGCGCCCTGTCCTTCATCCTGACCGGGGTCGCGCCGGTGGCGCTCGATGCGCGCAGGGCGCAGCAGACCAACGACCAACTGGCGCAGGCCAGGGATGCGCTGGTCGGCTATGCGCTGCAATACCGCGAGGACCAGATCGCGCAGGGCCAGCCGGACCGGGTGTATGGCTACCTGCCGCTGCCGGACCTGGGCTCCACGCGCAACAATAACGCGGGGTGCGCAATGGAAGGCTGCGATGCCGCGAACTTCTCCGGCAATGCGCTCAACACGACCGTGATCGGGCGGCTGCCCTGGCGCACGCTCGGCCTGCCGCCCCTGCGCGACGGACACGGCGAATGCCTCTGGTATGCCCTCTCGGGAAGCCACCAGCGCCAGCAGCGGATCACACCGATGAACTGGGACACATTGGCGCACCTCGACATCGTCGTCGCCGACGGCTCGGCTGCGCTGGCTGCGGCCCTGGCCAGCGCCCACGAGCGGCCCGTGGCGGTCATCTTCTCCCCGGGGCCGCCCCTGGGCAGCCAGAACCGCAGCGATTCAGCCAGCGACGACGTGACGCAATGCGGCGGCAACTACGATGCGATGAACTACCTCGACCCGGGCACTGTAGGCGCGCTCGGCAGCGTCAGCAACTACCTGTCCGGCGCCACGAACAACGCCAGCGCCGTCACCAGCTCGGCCTCGCCGAAGGCGCTCACCGTGCGCGGCAGGATCTTCACGGCCGGCAGCAGCTACAAGCCGGACTCCTGCACGGCCGGAAATTGCACGCTCGTCGCCAACGACATCGGCCTGGCCGTCACGGGCGACGCCCTCTTCGGCTCGGTGCGCAGGCATGCCTACTTCCGCGCCGACATCAATTCGATGCTCGATCGCATGGCCCTCTGCCTGCGCGACAAGATCGCCTCCGGGGTCGGCTTCACGCCGGCCGCGATCCCGGGGTTTACCCCCCCGGCGGACAAGAGCGCCGGCTTCATCCCGGACGATGCCTGCTATGACGACACGCAGCCCCCGAAGGGCTACTACAGCCACTACAAGGAAATGCTCTTCGTTGCCAGGCCCAACTCGGGCAACTTCACGGTCAACACCGATACGGACTGCGCCGGCGTGCTGCTGTTTGCCGGCCAGCGCGGCACCGGCCAGCTGCGGGACACCGCCGCCCGGAAGAACACGCCATCCAACTTCCTTGAAGGCGCCAACCTGTCCAGTTTCACTGCGGCCGGCACGACCTTTGCCGGAGACACGCAATTCCAGCGCAGCCCGGCGCAGGCCGCCGGGCAGGACATCGTGCGCTGCATTCCGTCCTCGGCCAGCTTCACACCCGTCTCCTCGCCGGTGCTGGCCGGCCTGGGCATCGAGCAGCTCGTCGCCTACGATCCGGCCACACGCACCCTGACGCTGGGCCAGAGCGCGGCGGATCTCACGGGCGCCCCGGCTTCGGCCCTGTTCGGCTGCGCCTGGCTGCCGGAAGTGAGGACGCTCGGCAGCGGATTGCGCACCTATTTCCGCTTCCAGTTCAAGAAGGTCGGCACCAGCGTCGGCTCCAGCGGCTTCGTCTTCGCCATCGCCGACGCCGTGCAGAACGGCCTGACCGCCTGCGGGGCGGCGGGCAACCACCTGGGCTATTCGGGAAACAACGGCAGCACGCCGAAAATCACCTACCCCAAGATCGGCATCGAGTTCGACCAGGGCCGCAATTCCGGCTTCAGCGAAACCGCGACCACGCCCGGGCGCAACGACCCCTGCGGCGCCTCCGGCTGCGGCGGAACGGTCGGCTACGACAGCCATGCCGCCATCGTCTATTGGGGGCACGAATCGGCCAACGCGACGGACGGCGTCACGCTGCCCGACAACGACGACAACGCGCACGGCTTTCCCAGCGCCGGCAGCCTGCCCGGCGCGCAGCGCCCGCCGCCGCGCAGCCATTCCAGCCCGACGACGGAAACGGGCATCAAGTTCGTCAATATGCGCGGCTATCCGACCAGCAGCTTCGACAGCAGGACGTTTCATGTCCGCGTCGAGCTCACGCCGACCCGAAACGCCAACGGCGGCGCGGCGGAGCTGAGCAATACCAGCATTCTTGCGAACGTTTGGATCGAGGGCGATGCCTCCCTGACCGACCAGATCGCCGCCCTGAAAGACACCACCCGCCCGATGAGCCTGCTCTACCCGAGCTATGCCGCGACCCTGAGCAACACCGCAATCCTGTACGATGTGCCGGTGGCCGCATGCAGCAGCGGCACCTGCCCGTACGGGCAGAGCTGCGGCACGGACAACTACTGCTATCGCCCGGCCCTCGAGACCATCCAGCTCGGCTTCACCGGCGCGCAGCGCGCATCGAGCGCATCGGATCAGGAGGTGCCCATCAACGAATTCTTCGCCACCTGGCTGCCATGAGCGCCGCCGTTCCCCAGCGACTGACTTTCCAGCGCGGCTTCACCCTCACCGAGATGTCCGTGGTGCTGGTGATCGTCGCACTGCTGATTGCCGGCCTGATGATCCCGCTTTCCACCCAGCAGGAAATACGGGCCAGGACGGCGACCGACAAGACCCTTTCCGACGTCCGCGAGGCGCTGATCGGTTTCGCGGCGACGAATGCCAGGCTTCCCAGGCCGGCGAACTCGGCAACCGACGGCACGGAAAGAGCCGCCTGCGCCACGGATGCCGACTGCAGCGGCTTCATTCCCTGGGCGACGCTGGGGGTCGAGAAGCTCGACGGCTGGAACAAGCTCATCCGCTACAGCGTCACCCCTGCCTATGCCAACGCCACGATTACCCTGACGACGATTGCCAACCGGACCGTGCAGGGACGCGACGGCGCGGGCGCCCTGAGCTACCTGGCCGGCCAGGCGAGCTGCACGGCGGCCGGCCAGTGCGTCGCTGCGGTGGTCTTCTCGCACGGCGCCGGCCGCTGGGGCACGAGCGACTCGGGCACAGCCCTGGCCGACGGCTCGGCGACCAATGCCGACGAGGATGCCAACAATACCGGGCCGACCGCCTACTTCAGCCGGCTGCCGACTGCGGACACCGCTGCGACAGGGGGGGAATTCGACGACGTCGTCGTCTGGCTGCCGAGCACCCTGCTCACCAACAGACTGATTGCGGCAGGCAAGCTGCCCTGACTGCCAACCCTGCGGCCGCGCCATGCCGGCATGCTTGCGTCGTTCTTGCCAGCAGGGCGCAATCCTGCGACACTGCGCCGAAAACATGGCTGCAATAACGATATGCGCCCCATACGGAGACCAGCATGACAGGCGGCTCAATCGGAGTTCTTGACCGCCTTCGCACAGCCGGCATCGGCCCTGACGACAGCGAGGAGCTCCGGCTCAACAAATCGCTGCTCATGTTCGCCACGGGACTGGCCAGCGTTGCCTCCATGCTGTGGCTCGTCATCTACTGGAGTCTGGGGCCGCAGTTTTCCTCGACGCTGCCGTTCGCCTTCCAGATTCTGCTCGCCACGAACATGGCGATCTACATCAGGTGGGGAAATTTCAACTTCTTCCGCCTGAGCCAGCTGTCGCTGCTGCTCTTTTTCCCCTTCGTCGTGCAATGGAGCATCGGCAATTTCATCACGGCCAGCGGCATCACCCTCTGGGGCCTGCTGGCGCCCATCGGGGCGATCCTCTTCCTGGGTACGCGCCAGGCCATGGCCTGGTTTGCGGCCTACCTCTTCCTGCTGGCGATGTCGGGCTTCTTCGACTACAACCTTGCCGCCACGGAAATGCACACGAAAACGCAGATCCCGATCAGGACGGCAGTGGTCTTCTTTGCGCTCAACTTCGCTGCCGTGTCGACCATCGTGTTCCTGCTGCTGCGCTTTTCCACCGTCGAGAAGCAGAAGGCGCAGGCGAACCTGACGGAAGCCCATCGGCTGCTGCTGATCGAACAGGAAAGATCCGAAAGATTGCTGCTGAATATCCTGCCGGGACCGATTGCAGAGCGCCTGAAGAGCAGCAACCAGACCATTGCGGACGGTTTCGCCGACGTGACGGTGATGTTTGCCGACATCGTCAACTTCACTCAGGTGGCGGAGGGGCTTGCCCCCACGCAGGTATTCACCATGCTGAACCGCATTTTCTCTTCCTTCGACGAACTCGCTGAAAAATTCGGGCTCGAGAAAATCAAGACGATCGGCGACGCCTACATGGTGGCAGGCGGCCTGAATGGCGATCTGGAGGAATACTCCGAGGCGGTGGCCGACATGGCCCTGGCGATGCGGGAACTGCTCCACCGCGATTTCAGCGTAAACGAATCCCACCTCGAGATGCGCATCGGCATCGGCACCGGACCGGTGGTGGCCGGCGTGGTCGGCAAGAAGAAATTCATCTACGACCTGTGGGGCGACACGGTGAATATCGCCAGCCGGATCACGACCGAAGGCGTCCCGGGCATGATCCAGGTGGACAACATCACCTGGCGGCGGCTGAAGGAACGCTTCGATTTCCACCAGCCCCAGACCATCTACCTCAAGGGCAAGGGCGAAACCGAAGTTCACCGGCTCATCGGCAGGAAGACGGTCATGGCGCGGGGCAGCGCGGCTTAAGGCCCGAAATCACCTAGCCGGTCTCGCATCTTTCTCCCGCCGCCGCAACTCGAAGCGGACCCGGCCCGCCACGTTGTCGGCCACAACCAGCTCGTAGCCGAAGTGCTCCGCATGGCGCGCGACCTGATACAGGCCGATGCCCAGGCCGCTGCGCGAGGCCACGGGCGAGCGGAACAGCCTGCCCGCAACATCGGCGGGAATCGCCGGCCCGTCGTCGCCGACGCACAGCACGGTTCTTCCCATGGGAGTGAATTCGGCGACAATCTGCAGTTCCGGCTTCTCCTGTCGCTTTGCCATCGCATTCTCCAGCAGATTCTCCGCCGCGCTGTTGAACAAGGTGACCGGGATCGCGACATCTTCGGCCGGCATCTCCTGGGTAAACAACACGCCCTCCCGGGCGTAACGGGCCTGCAATCCTTCCCACCACAGGCCGCCCGCCATAAACTGCTTCCCGTCCTCCATTTCCGGCCTGCGCAGCTTGTCCAGCGTCTGCTGAAGCCGCTGGGACAGCGCCGGCAACTGGCGCCGCAGCAGGGCCTGGTATTCCGGCGACGGCATCTCGCCCTCGCTTTCCGCTGCCAGGCAAAGGGCGTTGAGCGATTGCAGAAGATTCTTCACGTCGTGGGTCAGGCGCGCCCCCGTCTGGTGGATCGCCTTGATGTAACTGAGCTGCTGCAGTTCCTGCGACCGCAGCTTGGCTTCGTAAAATTCCCCCAGCAATTGCGCCAGCAGGTCGAAGTGCCAGACCAGCGCCGGGCTGAGCGGCTGCTCCGTATAGACCGCCAGCGTCAGCGGGCCATGGCTGAATACGCTGCGCCTTCCCTCGCGCCGCCCCGTCCCCCCCTCCCCGCCGGGAACCCGCCACTCGCTGCCGTTGACCCATGGCAGGCGCAGCATGCCGTCCAGCGAGCGGGAAAGAAAGGCCATCGGCTGATCCTCGCGCTGCATGTTTTCTGCAAGCTCATGCAGCCAGCGCTCGAAGGGCAGGCCCAGCGTAAGAAGGTAACGGGAAAAAAACACGCCGAATCCGGCAAAGCCGAGGCGCGGATTCCAGGCCCAGCCCAGAATCAGGAGCACGCTCGCGAGCGCAATGATCGTTATAACCAGGGAATCGAAATAGCTGCGCTTGATGAGCAGCATCGCGGAGACGCTGCCCAGCACCAGCACCGCCAGCAGGAGAAACACGAAGATGCTGTAGACGAAATCGACCACTTCGGCCTCGCCCTCCGCTTCCTGCTCGATCGGCAATGCCGCCATGACGAAGAACAGGGCCGGCAGTACGTACCTGGCCAGGGAAAGATATCCTCCCGGCAACGCAATGGATTCGGGCAGAACCTGGGGAATCAGGACAACCAGCAGGATGCAGATCAGATAGGCCAGGACGATGAGATAGAAAAACTTCGCCCACCTCCCGGCGAAAAAGAACACCTTGCCCCCGACGATCCCGGCCAGCGTCATTACCCAGACGATCATCATCCAGGTGCTTGCCCAGTATGCCGCGGCCGCGACTGCGGCTGCGATTACGACAAACTGCAGGCCGCTCAGCCGAAGTTCAGCGCGGACAAAGGGCTGCCAAAGGATGAAAAGGCCGATATGCACGACCAGAAGCATGCGGCCCACGCCGCTTCCGATGCCTTGCAGGAGAAGCAGGTGCAGCAGAACGAGCAGGCTTATCAGCACCCAGCGGCGCCGATTATGCGTGAGCGATGCGCCGAGAGATGTTGCTTGCCTCATAGGGACATTTGACTGCATCGCGACAAGAATGTCGTATTTTCGACACGATTCCGTGATTTTTTAATCATAAGAGCCCTGATTCGGCCGGCAAATCAGACAGGCATGATAGTTGCTCATCTGAGTTTGAAGTTTCTTATTGAAGGAGGGTGTCATGAAAAGACAGACGGGGTTTACCTTAGTCGAAATCGCCATTGTCCTGGTAATTATCGGGCTATTGCTGGGCGGCGTGCTCAAGGGCCAGGAACTGATCAACCAGGCCAAGATCAAGAACATCGCCAATGACCTGAACGGCATCAGTGCAGCCATTTACGCCTATCAGGATCGCTACAAGCGGCTGCCGGGAGACGACCCCGGGCAAACCCGCTGGTCGGTGGCCGGAACCGCCCTGACAGTCACGACCGACCAGGGCGACGGAGACAACACGATCGAGCCGGCGGGCGGGTACTCCTCGACCACCGATACGAATGAAACACGCAAGTTCTGGCTGAACCTGCGCCTGGCCGGCTTCGTGGCCGGCGCGACCGACACGATCGCCAACGGATCGACGCAGCCGCTGAATTCGGCAGGAGGCATCGTCGGAGTGCAGAACGGAGGATTCGGGCTGTCCGGAACGATCATCTGCACCGGCAGCCTGCCCGCCAAGATCGCCCAATCCATCGACTCGCAATTCGACGACGGCAATGCCATGACCGGGAATGTCCGCGCCCTCATAGAGGGCACCCCGCCAACCGCCGTCACCAGCACTGTGCCGACCGCCAATTACGTGGACAACGGCACCAACCTTTACGTCGTCTGCAAGAATATCTAAGACGCCGGCAACCGGAAACAAGGCCCGCCAGAGCGGGCCTTGTTTTTTGGCGTTGCGCCGACCTGCTATCCCCATTGAAAAAAACGGGAACCCCTTTCGAAGTTCCCGTTTGAACCTGCCGCTTTGCGCGGCGAGGAGGAGGAGGAGGGTTGCGGCTTACGCGCAGCTGCCGCCGACGGACGGCTTGGCGACGCCCAGCTTGATCAGGATGGTCTCCAGCGGGCAGAACTTGGTGAAGCCGCTCTGGAACAGGTTGGCGCCGACGAAGGCAGTGAACCAGAGCCAGGACAGCTGCGACAGATCGGCCTGGCCGCTGAAGTGGGCAAGCGCCAGCGAAGCCATGATGAAGGCGCCGGCGAAGATGCGGATGTATTGGTTGACGGTCATTGCGTTGCTCCCGATTGGAATATTATCTTCTGCTAATATACTTGCGGCGCCCTCCGGCGTCAAGGCTGGCGCGAGGCTGTGTGACTTGGGTTACAGAGCTGCCCCTCACTCCGCCCCTCTGCCCGCTCGCCGGGAGAGGGGGGAGGGCAAAAGTCAGTCTGCGCGGGACGGCGACAGGCGCTTCTTCATGGCGGCGTAGTAGAGCACCGGGATCACCACCAGGGTCAGCAGCGTCGACACGAAGATGCCGAAGATGAGGCTGATGGCGAGGCCGTTGAAGATGGGGTCGTCGAGGATGAAGATGGCGCCGATCATGGCGGCGAGGCCGGTCAGGGCGATGGGCTTGGCGCGGATGATGCCGGCCTGGATCACCGCTTCGGCGAAGTCCATGCCGCCGGCGACCTGCTCGTTGATGAAGTCCACCAGCAGGATGGAGTTGCGCACGATGATGCCGGCCAGCGCGATCATGCCGATCATCGAGGTGGCGGTGAACTGGCTGCCCAGCAGGGCGTGGCCGGGCATGACGCCGATGATGGTGAGGGGAATTGGCGCCATGATGATCAGCGGCGTGATGTAGGACTTGAACTGGGCCACCACCAGCAGGTAGATCAGCACCAGGCCGACGGCGTAGGCGAGGCCCATGTCGCGGAAAGTCTCGTAGGTCACCTGCCACTCGCCGTCCCACTTGATCGAATAGCCGGCGTAGGGGTCCTTCGGCTGCTTGATGAAATGCTCGCCGAGCGTGCCGCCCTGCACCAACTCCATGCCGTTCACCTTGGCGCGGATGTCGAACATGCCGTAGAGCGGCGAGTCGAGCTTGCCGCCCATGTCGCCGGTGACGTACACCACCGGCAGCAGGTCCTTGTGATAGATGGCCTTTTCGCGCAGCGTCTCGCGCACCTCGACCAATTCGGACACCGGCACCATCTTGCCGTCCCTTGCGCGCACCGTCAGCTTCAGCAGCGCATCAAGCGAATTCTGCTTCTCCGGGGCGAGGGTGACGCGCACCGGGATCTCGTACTTGGCGTCCTGCGAGTGGGCAGGCGTGACGTTCTCGCCGGCGAGGCCCATGCGCACCACCTCGACGATGTCCTTCTGCGCCACGCCCAACAGCGCCGCCTTGCTTTGTGAGACGCGCAGCACGAACTTCTGCGCGTCGGCCTGGACGGAGTCGTCGACGCCGACGATGTCGGCAGTGCCTTCGAAGGCCTTGCGCACCTCCTTCGCCACGGCGACCTGGCCGGCGTAGTCGGGGCCGTACACCTCGGCGACGATGGGCGAGAGCACCGGCGGGCCGGGCGGCACTTCGACCACCTTGGCGTTGCCGCCATGCTTCTGCGCGATGGCGGCGATTTTGTCGCGCACGGAGACGGCGATCTCGTGGCTCTGCCGGCTGCGGTGCTTCTTGTCGACCAGGTTCACCTGGATGTCGCCCAGCTCGCTGGAGGCGCGCAGGTAGTACTGGCGCACCAGGCCGTTGAAGTTGATCGGGCTGGCGGCGCCGGCATAGGCCTGGTAGTCGGTGACTTCCTCGACCCGGGCGACCTCGGCGCCGATCTCGCGCAGCACGCGGGCGGTATCCTCGAGCGGCGTGCCGGCCGGCATGTCGAGCACGACCTGGAACTCGCTCTTGTTGTCGAAGGGCAGCATCTTCAGCACGACGAGCTGCACCAGGGCCAGTGAGACCGAGACGACGATGGCGGCGAGGATGCCGATCCAGAGTTTGCGGCGGGCGGATTTGCTTTCCAGGAAGGGGGTGACGTAGCGGCGGAAGAGCGCTTCGAAGCGTTTGCCTGCCGGGGCTTTTGTGGGAGCGGCGTACTCGCCGCGATAAATCCCCCGGCCCTCCGGGCCACCCCCTTTTCCAAAGGGGGTTTCAGTTGCGGGGGCGTGGTGTCCGCCCTTCAACAGCTTCAGCGCCAGCCAGGGCGTCACGACGAAGGCGATGGCGAGCGAGATGAACATGCCCATCGAGGCGTTGATGGGGATGGGGCTCATGTAGGGACCCATCAGGCCGGTGACGAAGGCCATCGGCAACAGCGCGGCGATCACCGTGAACGTGGCGAGGATGGTCGGGCCGCCGACCTCGTCGACCGCCTTGGGGATGATCTGCCACAGGTGCTTGTCGGGTTCGAGCTGCTGCCAGCGGTGGATGTTCTCGACGACGACGATGGCGTCGTCGACCAGGATGCCGATGGAGAAGATCAGGGCGAAGAGCGAGACGCGGTTCAGCGTGAAGCCCCAGGCCCAGGAGGCGAACAGCGTCGCCGCCAGAGTCAGCGTCACCGCCACGCCGACGATGACGGCCTCGCGCCGGCCCAGCGCGAAGAGCACCAGCAGCACCACGGCGCCGGTGGCGAAGACCAGCTTGCCGATCAGCTTCTGCGCCTTGTCGGTGGCGGTGGCGCCATAGTTGCGCGTGACGGTGAACTCGACGCCCTCGGGAATCACCGTGCCCTTCAGCGCCTCGGCGCGCTTGATGACGGACTCGGCGACGTCGGCGGCGTTGACGCCGGGCTTCTTGGAGATCGACAGCGTCACCGCCGGAAACTCTCCCTCCTTCGTGCCGTGCCAGACGTATTTCGAGGGCTGATCGGCGCCGTCGTCGATGCGGGCCACGTCGGACATGAACACCGGCTTGCCGGCGTCGACGCCGACCACCAGGCGCTTCACGTCGGCGGCGGTCTCGAGGTAGGTGCCGGTCTCGACGAGGATCTCGCGGTTGCCCGAGACGAGGTTGCCGGAAGGCTGCAGGGCATTCGAGAGCTGCAGCGCGGCCTTGATGTCCTGCGCGGTGATGCCGTGCGAGGCCATGCGCTCGGCGTCCATGGCAACGCGGATCACATGGCCGGGGCCGCCCAGCGTGACGACGTCGCGCGTGCCGGGGATGCGCTTCATCTCGATCTCGACGGCGCGCGCCACCTGCTGCATCTCGAAGGCGGCGCGGGCGGGGTCTTTCGTCCAGAAGGTCAGCGTGACGATGGGCACGTCGTCGATGCCCTTCGGCTTGATGATGGGCTCGCCGACGCCGAGCTGGGGCGAGGCCCAGTCGCGGTGCGAGTTCATGGTGTCGTAGAGCCGCACCAGCGCCTGGATCGGGTCCTCGCCGACTTCGAACTGTACGGTGATCACGGCTATGCCGGGGCGCGAAACGGAATAGACGTGCTCGATGCCGGAAATGCGCGAGAACACCTGTTCGGCCGGCCGCGCCACCAGGTTCTCGACGTCGGCAGCCGAGGCGCCCGGGAACGGCAGGAAGACGTTGGCCATGGTCACGTTGATCTGCGGCTCTTCCTCGCGCGGCGTCACCAGCACGGCGAACAGGCCGAGCAGGAAGGCGATCAGCGCGATGAGCGGCGTCATCTGCGAGCGCTGGAACAGAGCGGCGATTTTTCCGGAGATGCCCATTCGTCTTTATCTACAGGAATAAAAGGAGCGCAGGGACGGGATCAGAGGAAGGAGGAGGGAGGAAACCCCTGCCCCGTTGATCCCTGCGCTCACTAGCCTTACTGTGCCGGCCGGGCGGTAATCCCCGCCTTGACCGGATCGAGTGCGACCTTTTCGCCGGCGGAGAGTCCTGCCAGCACTTCATGGAAGCCGCCCGGAGTTTGGCCACCTGCGGTGAAGGGCTCGGAGAGCCGCACCTGGCGCAGGCGCGCCGCGTTCTTCTCGTCGATGACGTACACCGCCGTCACCTCGCCCCGGCGCAGCACGGCCGCGGCGGGAATCAGCAGCTTCTTCGCCTTGCCGATGACGAAATGGGCGCGGGCGAACATGCCGGGAATGATGCCTGCAACGTACTCGGGCAGGTACACCCGCGCCTGCACGGTGTGGGTGCGCGGATCGGCGGCGGGGAGGACTTCGACCTTCGCCGCGTCGACCCACCTGCCGCTCTCGGGGAACTCGATTTTCGCGCGCAGGCTGGCGCGCACCTCGGCCAGCTTGTACTGCGGAATGCTTGAAGTGACGCGCAGGCCTTTCGGGTCATACACCGTGACCAGCGGCCTGCCCGGCACGGCCATCTCGCCGGCCTCGGTATGGCGCTGGGCGACGAAGCCCGTCAGCGGCGAGACGATGCTGGCGTGGCTGGCGGCGGCACCGGCGGCGCCGCTGCCGGCCTGGGCCGCCTTGTACTCGGCCTCGGCCTTGTCGAGCGCGGCCTTGCTGATGAACTTCTGCGCGTAGAGGTTCTTCGTGCGCTCGTAGTTGGCTTTCGCGTTGGCGAATGTCGCCTGGCTGGCGGCGTAGCCCTCGGCCGCCTCGCGCGCATCGATGCGCATGAGGAGCTGGCCCTGTTTTACCGAGTCGCCGGCATCGACGCGCACTTCCATGACGCGGCCCGGTACCTGGGCGGCGAGGGTGGCCTGCATCACCGCTTCGACGACGGCCTCGGCAGGCCAGGTCAGCTCGATCTCGCGCAGCTCGACCGTGGCCGTGTCCAGGGTGGCCATGGGCGCCGCCTGGGCAAAAGTCAGCCCCGGCAGGACGGCGGCCAGCAGGAGGAAGGCGTGTAGGGATGGCATTAATGAATATTAGCTTTTTCTAATATTCAATGTCAACCCTGTTTTCATTCTTTCTCAGCAACGGGCGACCGCCGATGCACCGGGTCCGCCCGGTCCGCCGGTATTCGGCCCGTCCGTATTGCTGCAGTAAGGCGTCGCGGCGCGCGCCTGTCCGGCATTGCCGCCATTGCCCCGCAAGGTGGTCGGCGCAAGGCCTTCCACCTCGACCCTGCCGCCCTCCCCGCCCGCGGAAACCTGGGCCTCGGCCAGCTTGCAGGCGCCTGCAACGGCGTCTTGCGCCGCGCCGCCGGCGCCAGGCTGTTCGTTCGCGTTCCGCTGCCATACTCCCAGCACGCCCCCGGCACCCGCCGCGTAAAGTATCCGGCCGCCGGCTCCCGGCAGGCCGACGTTTGCCCAGGCCCTGATGCCGCGCAATGCTCTCGCGGCCCGTGCATTGCCCCCGGCACCGGCCGTCAGGACACCGCCGGGCAGCATCCATCCCAGGGTGCCGAGCGCAGTCGAAACCAGGCGGACATCGCCCCCAGGGCCCCCGTTGCCCGAGAGGGCGGCCACCAGTTTTTCCGCCACCTCGTCCGCGGGAACGAAGAGCGGAAATTCGGGCGGGTCGGCGGGCGGCAGATCCATCGGCCCGCCCGCGGGCGCCACATTCGCAAAGAACCAGTCGCTCATCGCATCGAAGCGCCATCCGTCGGCCTCGGCTGTCCCGCCGTTTCCGCCATGGCCGGCCTGCAGGGTCCCGCCACGCAGGGTCACATAAGCCCCCTGCAGAACGATGCTGCCGCCCCTGCCGCCCGGTCCGGAGCGCGTATCCGACGGCGAGGGATCGTTCGAGGCATTCCCGCCGTTCCCGCCGCTTCCTGCCTCGATGGTGCCCGCCACCAGGATCTCCCCCGCGAGTGCCGTGATATTGACCGATCCGCCGGCTTCACCCGGCCCCTGGGGGATCGTCGCATCGCGTCCGCGGGACAGGGCAATGCGGCCGGAGACGAACACGGAGCCGTTCAGGCTCGCGATCGACACGGCAGCCCCCGGCCTGCCAAGGATGGCTCCCGCGATGAGGATATCGCCATCGCACACGATCTGTAGTCCGTTTTCGGTACTCAGGCTGCCGCCCGGCAGGAGGGTCAGGTCGGGCGACTGCAGCAGCCCGTCGTGCCTGAGTGGAACGTCGATGACGACAGGCTTCGGCATGGTCAGTCTCCCCCCGATTGGATTCGGACAGGCTTGCGCATGGAGATCCGGGTTCCGGAATCCCGTCCTTCGCAACCGTATTTGTCTATCATGAGATACTTCAAGGCGCGTGTCCATGCTCGCGCCGGCCGCATGAAGGCGCCTCGATCCCCGCAGGGCGCAGGAATAGATGGAGCCCGATCCGCGTCCTTACGGAAACACTGTTTGAGGCGACAAACGATGCGTACAGCCATTATCTTCCTGCTGCTCGCCTGCCTGGCATCCGCGGCCGGCAGCGGCGCCGCCGACGCTCCGGCCCCGGTCAACCCCGGCTGGCACGAGCCGCCGGCCTGGTTCAAGGAATCCTTTCTCGACCTGCGCGAGGATGTCGCCGAGGCGGCGAAGGCCGGCCGCCGCCTGATGCTGTATTTCCACCAGGACGGCTGCCCCTACTGCGCCAAGCTGCTGCGGGAGAACTTCGGCGACCAGGCCATCGCCGAGAAGACGCGAAAGCACTTCGACGTCATCGCCATCAACCTGTGGGGCGACCGCGAGGTGACCGATCTCGCCGGCAGGGCGACCACGGAAAAGGAATTCGCCAAGGCCCTGCGCGTGCAGTTCACGCCAACCCTGCTGATGCTGGACGAGAAGGGCAATACGGCGCTGCGCCTGAACGGCTACGTGCCGCCGCACCAGTTCCAGGCCGCGCTCGACTACGTCGGCGGGCGGCTGGAGAAGAAGCAGGGCTTCACCGACTACCTGCTGGTGCGCGAGCCCGCGCCGGCGAGCGGGACACTGCACGCGCAGCCGTGGCTGATGGCCTCGCCGCTGAATTTATCCAGGCGCGACGGCAAGCCGCTGCTGGTGATTTTCGAGCAGAAGGTGTGTGCCGCCTGCGACGAGATGCATGCCGAGGGCTTTCCGCGGCCCGAAGTGGCGGCGTTGCTGAAGCGCTACCGCAGTGCGCGGGTGGACATTGCCTCGAACGAGGCGCTGAAGACGCCGGACGGGAAATCGCTGCCGATGCGCGAGTGGGCTAGAAAGCTGAAGATCGTCTACACGCCGAGTTTCGTCTTCTTCGACGCGGGCGGGCGCGAGGTCTTCCGTGTCGAGGGTTACCTGCGGCCCTTCCATCTCGCCTCCTCGCTCGACTACGTCGCCTCCGGCGCCTACAGGAAGCAGCCGGAGTTCCAGCGTTTCATCGAGGCGCGCGCCGCGGCGCGGCGGGCGCAGGGGGAGAAGATCGAACTGATGAAGTAGCAGCCGCTCCCCCTCACCCCGGCCCTCTCCCACGAGGGGAGAGGGAGTAAATAGCTCAGCGCTTGATCTTCATGATGCCGAGCGCGCCCAGCACCATCTTTTCGAACACCGGCTCGGAGCTGCCCTTCTTCATCTTGCGCAGGAAGTACTTCTCGAAGGCGATCTTGGCCAGGTGCACCCACTTGCCTTCGGAGAACCAGTTCACGTTGCGCGGCGGGATCTGCGGCAGGGCGACGAAGGCCACGCCGGTGTCGCCGAAATCGGCCAGGCACACGGCATTCCAGGTCGCCTTGTGGCTCGGCTCCTTGCCGTCCAGCTCCTCGCGGATGTTGCACACCGTGGCGGTGACCATCGATTCGATCATGTAGCCGGTCTTCGGCGCACCGGTCGGCACGGGGGTCGCCTCGACCGGCGGGATCGCCACGCAGACGCCGACCGAGTAGATGTTCCTGAACTTCGGATTGCGCTGGTGCTGGTCGATCAGGATGAAGCCGCGCGGATTGGTCAGGCCCTCGATGCCGAAGACGGCGTCGATGCCCTTGAAGGCGGGCAGCATCATCGAGTACTTGAAGTCGAGCACATGCTCCTTCTTCGGCGTGCCGTCGTCGTTGTGCTCGGTGACGTACATCCTGCCGGCCTCGACCTTGGTGGTCCTGGCGTTGCAGATCCACTTGATGTGGCGGTCGCGGAAGGCCGATTCGAGCAGCCCCTTCGAGTCGCCGACGCCGCCCAGGCCGAGGTGGCCGATGTAGGGCTCGGCGGTGACGAAGGTCATCGGCACCTTGTCGCGGATCTTGCGGCGGCGCAGGTCGGTGTCCATGATCGCGGCGTACTCGTAGGCCGGGCCGTAGCAGGAAGCCATCTGCACCGCGCCGATGACGATGTGGCCGGGATCCTTGACGAATTCGTTCCAGGCCTTTTCCGCCTCGACGGCGTGGTCGACGTGGCAGATGGAATGGGTATGGCCGTCCGGGCCGAGGCCCTCGACTTCCTCGAAGGCCAGCTTCGGGCCGGTGGCGATGATGAGATAGTCGTAGTCCATCGTGCTGCCGTCGCCGAGCTCGATCTGATTCCTGTCGGGATGCACGCGTTTGACGCCGGCCGGTGAGAAGGCGATGTTCTTGCGGCCGAGGATGGTTTCCAGGTCGAGCTCGATGTCCTCGCGCTTGCGCCAGTTGACGGCGACCCAGGGATTGGACGGCACGAAATGGAAAGCCTTGGAATTCGACACGACCGTGACGCGGTCTTCCTTGCGCAGGGCTTCCTTCAACTCGAATGCGGCAGGCAGGCCGCCGATGCCGGCGCCCATGATCACAACATGTGCCATCCCAATCTCCTCAAATGGTTTTTATGGCCGGAAGCCCCGGCAGATCGGTCATTATGGTGCGCCCGCTTCCCGCTTTGCAAAAACGATTGCGATGAGCCGATAACGGCCATCTATCGTTTCAGGCCCGAACCTTGTCCCGCCAGATATTGCGGCAGCCGGTCTCGCGCACGAACAACGTGGCCACGGCGCCGAGCGCGGCGCAGCCGGCCATCAGCAACAGCCCGGTCCGGTAGTCGGCCGCCGTGTACAGGCGCGCGCCGCCTTCCATGCCGCCCTGCCAACTGCGGTCCATGACCCAGCCGACCAGGGGCTGCAGGATCGACGGGCCGAGGAAGACGCCGACATTCACCACGCTGGTCGCCATGCCGGAGAGCAGCGGCGGGTTCACCTCCTTGGCGCAGGCCCAGGACAGGGTGAGGCTCGCCGTCACCGTCCCCATGACGAAGCACAGGGCATAGGTCGCGGCCGGCGGCAGCGGGCCCGAGGCGATCCAGATCCACCAGCCGAGCGCGTGCAGCGTGGCGCCGCCGATCATCAGCGGCTTGCGCCGCTTCATGCGGTCGGAAAACGGTCCGACGATGAGGCAGCCGACGGCGAAGCCGGCGAAATACAGGCTGATGTGACTGGAGGCCGCCGCCCGCGTCAGGCCATGCACCTGGGTCAGGTAGGGCACCGCCCACAGCCCGGCGAAGGAAAAGAAGCTGCCGGCGACACCGAGATTGACGAAGAAACCCGGCCAGGTGAGGCGGTTCTTCATCACCGCCAGCAGACCGACCAGCCAGGCCGTGCGATCGACATGGGCGCCGGCATGGGCGGCGGCGCCCTTCGCGCCCGGCCGGTCCTGCACCAGGAACCAGGAGAGCATGCCGATCAGTATGGACGACACGCCGATGCCGACGAACACGGCGCGCCAGCCGGCCGTCTGCGCCCCCCAGGCCAGCGGCGTGCCGGCCGTCATGGTGCCGACGTTGCCGAGGAACATCATGGCGCCGGTGAGCGTGGCGAAGCGATTTTCCGGATACCAGACGGCGATGAGTTTCAGCATGGCGATGAAGGCCACCGAGACGCCGAAGCCGACCAGGGTGCGGCCGGCCAGGGCGAGTTCGAAGCTCGGCGCCATCCCGAACAGCAGCGAGCCGGCGCCGGCGACGAGGCCGCCGAGCGCGAGGATCTTGCGCGGCCCCAGCGTGTCGGCCAGCACGCCAGTGGGGATCTGCATCAGCGTGAGGACGTAGAAGTAGGCCGCCGCCAGCACGCCGAGCGAGGCGGCGCTCGTCTCGAAGGCCGCCGCCAGGTCGCGCGCGATGGCCCCCGGTGCGACGCGGTGGAACATCGACATCAGGTAGGAGCCGAGCGCCAGCAGCATGACGAAGTTGCGCAGGCGCTTCTGCTGTGGGGTCAATTCAATCATCGGAAAAAGTCAGTCCCTGCGGCACGGCGGCAGCGGCGCCGGCGCGGCCGATCTCGTCGAGGTGCTGCTGCAGTTCGGCGCGCTCCATCTCCTCGAAGGACAGGCTGAGGAAGGTGAGGATGCGCTCGGTCAGCGCGGTGTAGGCTTTCATGAAGGCGACGCGCTTTTCGTCATCGCTGCCAACCACGGCGGCGGGATCGTCGACACCCCAGTGCGCGCGCAGGAAATTGCCCGGCCACGCCGGGCAGGTCTCGCCGGCGGCATTGCCGCACACCGTCACCACGAGATCGAGTTCAGGCGCGCCCGGCGCGGCGAATTCGTCCCAGCTCTTGCTGCGCAGGCCGGCGGTGTCGAGGCCCTGCGCTTCCAGCAGTTCCAATGCATAGGGGTTCACCTTGCCGGCCGGCCTGCTGCCGGCGGAATGCGCGCGCACGCGCCCGCCGCCGAGGGCGTTGAACAGCGCTTCGGCGAGGATGCTGCGCGCCGAGTTGCCGGTGCAGAGAATGAGGATGTTCCAGGGGCGCTGGTTCATGTTCCGTCGATCAAAAATTCCCCCCTTTGGAAAAGGGGGGCGAGGGAGGATTTTAAAGCCGCTGGCAACGCGACGCCGCTCTTAAATCCCCCCAACCTCCCTTTTTCAAAGGGGGGCATTATCTTAAACGCCTGCCGGGTTGACGCAACGTCAGGCGTTCGCCGTCGAGGAGCAGCGCGCCCCCGGCCCGCAGTCGCGCCAGCGCGCGATAGAGCGCCTCGTGCGTGAGGCCCAACTCGGCTGCCCAGGCCTTGCGCGACTGCGTCAGCGCCAGTGTGCCGGCCACGCCCTCGGACTCGATGGCGTGCAGGATGCGCGCCTCGGCGCCGTGCAGGCTGAGGCGCTCGCAGCGCGCGCGCAGCCGGCGCACCTCGCGCGCCAGCTGCGCCATCCAGTCGTTGCGGAAGGCCGCGTCGCCTTCCAGCGCCTCGCGGAACGCGCGCAGCGGAAAGGCCAGCAGGCGCCCTGCCGCCGCCGCTTCGGCATCGCAGTGATAGGTCTTCGCTTCCAGGCTGGCTTCGGCGAAGAAGCCGCCGCGACTGCGCTGCAGGATGATCTCGGCGCCATCGCGCGAGCGCCGCAGCAGGCGCACCTCGCCGTCGAGGACGCAGTACATCGCCTTCGGCCGCCCGCCTTGGCGGAAGAGCGATTCGCCGGCGGCGAACGCGCGCACGCGGACGGCATCGCGCAGCGCCGGCGGAACGTGCGCCAGTTCGGGGTGTTCCGCGGCAAGGGCCGGCCAATCGCCAATCATATGATCGTAATCATAACGCGGGCCGCGCCGCGCGCCCTACCCTGCCGGCTGGAGAAAACAAGGAGAAGATATGAAGCACACCCTGCATATTGCGCTGGCCGCCGGCCTTTGCTTCGGCACCGCCCAGGCCCAGCAGCACGACCCCGCCATGCACATGCAGCACCAGGCGCCAGCCGCCAAGCCTGCGAAGACGGTACCAAAGGACACCCGACAGGCCGTCAGGTTTCCCAAAGCGCTGCGCGAGCACACGCTCGCCAACATGCGCGACCATCTGCTGGCATTGCAGGAAATCCAGGCGGCGCTGGCGCTGCAGGAATACGACAAGGCGGCGGACATCGCCGAGCAGCGCCTCGGCATGAGTTCGCTTGCCCTGCACGGCGCGCACGACGTGGCGAAGTACATGCCGAAGGGCATGCAGGACGCCGGCACGGCCATGCACCGCAACGCCAGCCGCTTCGCCATCGCGGCGAAGGACGCCGGCGCCACCGGCGACGTCAGGCCGGCGCTGGCCGCGCTGGCATCAACGACGGCGCAGTGCGTGGCCTGCCACGCCGGCTATCGGGTGAAGTAGTTCAGAACTCCAGCGCGTCCTTGATGGCGTCGATGCCGGCCCTGGCGCACCGGTCGTCGAGATCGCCGCCAGGCGCACCGGAGACGCCGATGCCGCCGAGGATGCTGCCGCCGCCCTCGATGAGGGCGCCGCCGCCGACCATCACGACGTTGGGCAGCTGGCGGATGCCGCTGGCCGGCTTGCCCGGCTGGGTCATCTCCGCCATGGCGGTGGTGTTGGTGCGAAAGCTCACCGCCGTCCATGCCTTGCCGGTGGCGGTCTTCGGCGTGTGCGCGCCTGCGTAGCGGTCGCGCAGCATGACCTGGGCGAGGCCGGAGCGGTCCACCACCGCCACCGCCACCTGGTAGCCGCCGTCGCGGCAGGATTTCAGCGCCGCCTGTGCGGCCTTCAGCGCCGTTTCCGGCGTCAGGGTGCGGATGTTGTAGGTGGCCTCCTGCGCGGCGGCAGCGCCGGTAGCCAGCGCGATCGCCAACGCGGCGCCGAGCATCGTCTTGCGTGTCATGGTCCCCTCCTCCTCGACAAAAATCGGTTGACGTGGAAATCTACCACTTCATTCCCGGCCGCCGGCATCAGTTTTTTCCATCCTCATAATAGGCAAGCAGGGCCCCGAGTTCCAGATCGCTGAAGGGATTGCGCCAGGCGGTGCTGCGATCGCCGCGCACGCCGATCAGCAGCCGCGCGGCGAATTCCTCGCGCGGCATGCGCCTTGCCTGCTCGAAGAGATTGAAGGCCGGCAGTTTCGTGCCGGTGGCCGGCGCATCGTGGCAGCCGGCGCAGGCCTGGCGGTGGATGGCTGCGCCCAGGCGCAGCCGTTCGGGCGTTGCCCGTGCCGGCAGGAGCGTGCCGGCGTCGAAAGGGTGCTTGCGCTGCAGGGTGCCGAGGCCGGTGCGCAGGGCGCGCCAGTCGCTCTTCGCCAGGGCGGCGCGCAGGGCCGGCACGGCAGAGGCATCGCCATCGTCGCGCCGCAGCAGGAGGGGAAGGGAAGAAAGCGCGCCGGCCAGGCGGGCGTGCAGGCCTTCGCGGTGTTGCGGCGGTTCGGTGTTCGCTTCGATGCGCCGCACGTCGCCGAGCATGACCGTCAGCTCGGCGGCGAGACGCCGCTGATGCTCGCCCTGCGCAGCGGCCGCGGCGGAAAAAACCGCCGCGGCCGCAAACGCCAGAACGAAACGCAACTGCACGGTCAGTTCAGCTTGACCTTCTGCTCGATTGAACCGCCCTTGAGCAGGGTCCACTCGATCATCGAGCCGTCGTACAGGCGCGCCTTCTTGTTGCCCATCAGCTCGCTGGAAACGAACCAGCCGACGGAGGCCCAGTGGCCGGAGTTGCAGAAGTTGATCTGCTCGCCGCTTGTGGGCACGTTGGCGACCTTGTAGAGCTGCTCGAGCTGCGACTTGCTGCGGAACTGGCCTTGGCCGTTCACCGTCATCCAGCCGTTGGGCAGGTTCTTGGCGCCGGCCAGCGTGCCGCTCTCGGTCGCCTTCGGATGGCGATTGATGCCGACGTAGTTGTCCTCGGGACGGTTGTCCACCAGCAGGATGCCCGCGGCCTTGGCCTTCTTGACGTCGTCCATGGTGACGAGCATTTCCTTGCGCAGGTTCGCCTTGAAAGCCTTCGGCTCGGCCTTGGCGGCGCCGGCCTGCAGCGGGTTGGCCTTGGTCTTGTCCTGCTCCTTGGTCCACGCCGCCATGCCGCCGTCGAGGATGGAGACGTTGTCGTGGCCGAGCACCTTGAAGGTCCAGTAGACGCGGGTGGCGACGCCGACGTCGGTGGAGTTCATGCCCATCGGCACCAGCACGACGTGGGTGGCGTCGTCGATGCCGAGAGCGCCGATGTGGGCGACGAGCTTGTCGAGCTTCTCCGGGAACATGTCCGGCACCTTGTCGGCGGCGCGCTCCTCGCGCCAGCCGTCCTTGGCGTAGTTGCTGTTCACCGCGCCGGGGATGTGGGCGCGCAGGTAGTCCGGCGGCGGCTGGAAGTCCACGATGGCGAGGCCCGGCTTGCCGAGGTTGGCTTTCAGCCAGTCGACCGTCACCAGCGGGTCGGCCGCCGTGGCGGCGCGCACCGACAGCAGGAGGAAGAGCATCCCCGCCAGCAGCGCGCCCCATCTCGTCGAAATAAACGTCTTCATCCTTTGTCTCCTTCTCAGGTTGTTATCGTCAGGTCGGAATCCAGGATCGCATCGACGACGCGGTCCCAGGCTTCGTCCTCCATGTCCCGGCACCGAAGGTCGATGGACTCGACGCGATGCGCCGCCTCCATCCGCCGCAGGGCGGCGATCACGGTCTGGGCGTCGGGGAACAGACCGGTGTTCAGTTCGAGTACCTTCATACACTCAGCACGGCATCGGCGGCGGCAAGGGCGGCGGCCAGCCCGTCCGCATCCAGCAGCGGCAGGTCCTCGGCCATCGCCGCGACGGTGGTCTGCGGCTCGATGCCGGAGAGCTCCAGCAGCTCGGCACCGGCGGCGTTCTCGGCGCTCTCCGCCACCGGACGGTCCATGAAGACCAGGCTCACGGCATGGCCGAAGATGGTCAGCCCGGCCGCCACGCGCATGGCTTCGGCGTGGTCGCGCCGCGCCAGGACAAGAAGCTTTTTCTCGCTCACAGACTGACCACTTTCTTCGCCTCGCCCATCAGCGCGCTGTTCGCCGTCTGGCTGCCGAGCTCGGCCGGGCAGGATGCCTCGCCGCAGAAGCGGTGCCAGGATTCCTCGCACGCCACGGTGCGCGCGCCGTCGAGCGCCCCGCGCAACGCCGCATCGCGCAGCGCGCGCACGCCCTCGTGGGTGAAGAAGGCGGCGAAGGCGTGGTTGCCGCGGCGGCAGGCGCGCGCCAGCGGCGCGAGATACTGCGCGCCGGCCTCGGTGGCGACGTGGAACAGAATGTCCATCAGGCCACCCTCCGTCGTGCGAACCAGCCGGCGATGAAGGCCGTGACGACGAGGACGAACATCGCCGCGAGCAGCGCCGGCGAACGCGCGCCGCCGTCCTGCGGCGACTGACTTTTCCCCGCGGCAGGCAGCGCAGGCTCGGGATGGGATACCGCATCGGCCGGCAGCGCGCCGGCGGCGGCCCACTCGGCCCAGCCTTCGGCATAGAGCTTCGCCGGCACGCCGTGCCCGGCGCGCAGCAGGGTGAGGTAGGCGAAGCCTTCGAGGGCGTCGTGGGCGTAGGCGACCGGGCTTCCTTCCGGCAGGACGGGGTTCTGCGCCCCGCGCAATTGGAGCGCCGGCAGGCTGATCGCGCCGGGCAGGTGGCCGCCGCGCGCGGCGCGCACCGTCTCGCCCCAGTATTCCTGCTCCGTGCGGCCGTCGAGCAGGAGCGGCTGCGGACGCTGCGCGCGCAGCTCGTCGCGCAACAGCAGCAGGCCGTCGCGCATCGGCGCGGTGAACACCGTCTCGCGGGCCATGCCGCGCTCGCGGCCTGGACCGGCGTCGGCGCCCTGCTCCAGCAGGCGGGCGACGGGTTCGGCGAGCACGCGCACGCTGCGCTGCCCGGCGACGTAGAGCAGGCCGGCGACGAAGTCGCGCGCGGCGGCATCCTGGCCGACCACCAGCACCGGCTCGCCGCCGGAAAGCCCGGCGGCGCCGAGCAGCCAGAGCAGGTCGCGCGCGCTGGGCAGGCGATTGTGCGGGCCGAGGAAATCCGCCGCCGGCAGGCAGCGCGCGCCGGCGAGGCTTTTCTCGCGGCAGGCGGCGAGCGGGCGCGTGTCGACCGCCACCGCGCCCGGCTCCGCCGCGCGCACGTAGGCGAAATCCTCCGCCGCGTGAGCGTACGAAACGGGCAGCGCGAACAGCAGGGCAGCGAGGGCAGCCGCGCGTTTCATCATCAGCAGCCGCCGAAACGCTTGACGGCTGGCGAGGCGTCGCCGCCGCCCTTCGGCGCGGGCGGGTTCTCGATGTAGAAGCCGACGAGCTCGATGACCGAGACCTTGCCGAAGCCGCCGCCGATGTCGAGGTCGGGCAGGGTCTCGGCCGGGGCCGGCTGCTTCGCCGCCTCGACGGTCTCGCGCGGCAGCGCGGCGAGGGAGAAGCCGGCGGCGCACACCGCCAGCGCGACGGCGAGGGACGCGCCGCAGAAAACCAGGCTTTCGCGGTTCATCATAGCGAATCGCTGAAGAAGGCCAGCGCCATGGCGCCGAAGGCGACGCAGAACATGACCAGCTGCGCAATGGTCTGCAGGTCGAGGTTCATTTGCCGCCCCCCTTGTAGTGCTTCACCAGCGCTTCCAGCGGGATCGCCTCGCCGGTCGCCGGATGCGCCACCGGCGGCGCGAGGTGCGGCACGCCCTCGCGCGTGACGCGCATGCCCTCGGGCGGCCAGAGGTAAACAAAAGTCAGCCCCCCCAGCACGGCAATCACCGAGGCGGCGATGAAGAGTCGCATGAGCAGTCGCATCGGCATGGCTCAGTCCTTCTTGATGTACACCCGCCAGCAGGCCGGGTCCTTGATGGTTTCGAGGTGCGTCGCGTTGAGCTCGTCGCACATCGGCGGCAGCGCCTCGACCGAGGAGGGGTTGTCCACCAGCACCTCGACCACGCTGCCGGCGCCGGCTTCGTTGACGGCCTTCTTGGTCATCAACTGCGGGCGCGGGCAGGAATCGCCGCGGCAGTCGACGCGCCGCGCCACCAGCACCCGGCTGCCGTCGGAGAGCACCGCCTCGCCTCCGCCGGCGGCTTCCTCGACCTTCTTCTTCGTTCCGAACAATCCCATTTGCTTCTCCCAATCAATGTTGCAATCGTGCGTATTTCCACACGGCGCCCCGCTCGTCATTCCCGCGAAGGCGGGAATCCAGAAGTCGCAAGGATTTCGGGTTCCGCTTCGCGGCCCCGGCATGACGGGGCCGTTGTTGCTCGGAACTCAAACTTCCTGCCCGGCGGCTTCCTTCTGGTGCTGCTCGTGCTTCGCGTGCTGCGTCCGCTCGCGGCGCAGGATGCCGCGGTAGATGGCGAGCAGGACGGCGAACTGAACCAGGCCGAAGACGACGGCCGGCACGCCGAGCTTCTCCTGCAGCGTCTGCGCGTTGGCAAAGCCGAGCTGCAGCGCCGGCAGGTTCGGCGCGCCGGTCATGGTCTGCGGCGCCGGCGGCCACCAGTTCCACGACCACGCCAGCGAGAAGAGGAACATGCCGACGAAGGTGAACAACAGCGCCCACAGGGCGCCGAGGTTGCCCTCGCCGGTCTTCACCCAGGTGGACACCGTGCAGGCGCCGGCCAGCACCATGCCGATGCCGAAGAGGAACAGGCCGGCGAAGGTGTTCAGCCCCACGTCGAACTGCATCGGGTGGCCGCCGCCCAGGCTCATGAAACCGGTGAAGCCGATGGTGAGGATCATCATCGCCATCAGCATGGCCTTGGTGTTGCGATAGGTCTTGAACATGATGGCGTCGCGCAGCGCCGCCGTGTTGCAGAAGCGCGAGCGCTGCATGAGCAGGCCCACGACGGAACCGAACAGGAACGCGACGAGACATTCGACGACCGGCGTCATTCTCAACCCTCCAGTATCTTTTTGTAGATGAGCGACCCGACCCAGGCGCCGGCGAGGATGCCGGAGATGGCGAGATAGCCGCCCAGGTTCATTTCCGGAATCAGGCCGAAAAAGGTGGATACGTTGCAGATGTAGGCCATGCGGATGCCGATGCCCATCAGCAAACCGCCGAGGGTGATCATCAACCACTCGGAGGCCCGACGCGGCATGCGCCAGTAGAACTCCTTGCTGAGGACGGCGCCGACGAAAGCGCCGAAGAACATGCCAAGGCTGATGTAGATCTTCCAGTAGTCGGCGTGCGGCGGGAAGACGATGTTCCAGAAGGGGATGCGCATCAGATCGTCGCCGAGCACGGCTTGGGCGATGAGGCCGGTCATCATGGTCTCGCCGCCGCCCACCGTCCAGGCGCCGAGCAGCAGGAACAGGAAGATGTCCAGTATGGCGATGGCCGCCAGGGCGAACACCGGGTCCAGGGTCTTGCGGAAAAACTCCATCGTCTCCTCCACGCGCCGGTCTACGCCAACCGCCGCTCTTCTTGTATGCTGCACATGGTATTGGCCACGCCAAGGCGTGTGGTGGTAATTATTGCCAACTGCTCATCGCAAGGGAACAGGCATGAATATCTACACTGAAATCAACGATGTGCTGGACCACATGTTCAACGCCTGCACGACGTCGCAGATCAGCGAGTTCATTCCGGAAAAGCGCGGCTTCCGCATCCACGGCCACAGCACCACCATCTCGCTGGAGCGGGCCTTCTGGAACGTGCTCGACGACATGGCGCGCGAATCGAAGATGCCCTTGCCCCGCCTCATCGAGCGCGTGCACGACGGCTGCCTGGTGGCCAACGACAAGAACATCGCCTCCTGCCTGCGCGTGATCTGCCTGAAGTACCTCAACGTCTACAGCGGCTGCGCCTCGGCGGCGGCGCGCGCCGAACTGGCGCGGGTGGCGTAGCGCCGGCCTACGGTTTGATGCCGGTCCGGCTCGCCGTCAGCCGGCCCGGTTCAATGAGGCTCAGCCATGGTTGCGTCTGCTATTTTTCGCTACTGCGCATCGATCGGATCGTCATTCCGGCGAAAGAACGCCACCCCGGAATGCTTGAATCCGGGGCCGGAATCCAGAATGTGACATTCGTCTCGAGAGAGGCCGTACTGGATACCGGCTTTCGCCTATATGACGAGTGCATGGCTGACACGATGGCATGCTAAGCTTCGTTGGTAATCAGAAGGTGGTTTGAGCCGCCTCAGCCAGGCGCGCCGCGTTCGTACCAGCCCTTGCTGGCATTCACCACCTTGACGACGAGCAGCATCAGCGGCACCTCGATCAGCACGCCGACCACCGTGGCCAGCGCCGCGCCGGACTCGAAGCCGAACAGGCTGATGGCCGCCGCCACCGCAAGTTCGAAAAAGTTGCTGGCGCCGATCAGCGCCGAGGGACAGGCGACGTTGTGCTTCTCGCCGACGGCGCGGTTGAGCCAGTAGGCCAGCGCCGAATTGAAGAACACCTGGATCAGGATCGGCACCGCCAGCAGCGCAATGATCAGCGGCTGCTCGATGATGGCGCGGCCCTGGAAGGCAAACAGCAGCACCAGCGTGGCGAGCAGCGCCGCGATCGACCACGGGCCGATCTTTTCCATCGTCGCGTCGAAGTGCGCCCGGCCCTTCTTCAGCAGCGCGCGGCGCCAGGCCTGCGCCAGTGCCAGCGGAATGACGATGTAGAGCACGACGGAAGTGACCAGCGTGTCCCACGGCACGGTGATGGCCGAGATGCCGAGCAGCAGGCCGACGATGGGGGCGAAGGCGAACACCATGATGGTGTCGTTCACCGCCACCTGCGAGAGCGTGAACAGCGGGTCGCCGTTGGTGAGCCGGCTCCAGACGAAGACCATCGCCGTGCACGGCGCCGCGGCGAGCAGGATGAGCCCCGCGATGTAGCTGTCGATCTGGTCCGCCGGCAGCAGCGGCGCGAACAACTGGCGGATGAACAGCCAGCCGAGGAAGGCCATCGAGAAGGGCTTCACCAGCCAGTTCACGAACAGCGTCACGCCGATGCCGCGCACGTGCTGGCGGACTTCGTGCAGCGCGCCGAAGTCCACCTTCACCAGCATCGGGATGATCATCACCCAGATCAGCAGGCCGACCGGAAGATTCACGTTGGCGAACGCCATCCGGCCCAGCGCCTGGAACGGCGCCGGCACGAACTGGCCGAGGGCGATGCCGGCGACGATGCAGAGGAATACCCACAGCGTGAGCCAGCGTTCGAACAGGTTCATCGGCACGCCCGAAGCGGCCTTCAGGGTGACTTCGCACTGGGCAGTCATTGCACGGCTTCCTCTTGGTTCGCGATGTCCGGTTCAGGAAACGGAGGAATTGCGGCGCCTGGCCTTTGCCGGCGGACAGGGCTTGCCGCCGCAGCAGTTCTCGGTGAGGAAGGCGACGATGCCGTTCATCGCCTCGAAGTTGGCGGAATAGAAGATGAAGCGGCTCTGCTGGCGCGCATGCACCAGCCCGGCATTCGCCAACTGTGCCAGGTGGAAGGACAGCGTCGCCGGCGCGACGCCCAGCCGTGCGCCGATGTCGCCGGCGCATAGCCCTTCCGGGCCGGCCTCGACGAGCAGGCGGAACACGGCCAGGCGGGTTTCCTGGGCCAGGGCAGCGAGGCAATCGACAGTCTGTTTCAGTTTCATATTTCCATAATAATGGAAATATAAGCCGGCCGGCAAGACGGCTCAGGCGCACCTCAGGCTTGCGATCCTGCTGTGCCGCTGCGCAGCAGGATCGCCGCCAGCGCCAGCGCGCTGAACACGGCCCCGGCGATGAAGGTCCAGCCGGCGCCGAACGCATCCCACAGGAATCCCGCGAGAACACTGGCGAACAGCATCGCCACGCCGCTCACCAGATTGAAGAAGCCGTAGGCGGTGCCGCGCAGGTCGGCCGGCGCGGTGTCGGCCACCATCGTCGCCAGCAGCCCCTGCGTGATAGCCATGTGCAGGCCCCACAGCGTGATGCCGGCCCACACCCAGGCCCAGTGGTTGCTGTACGCCAGGACAAGATCCGCGGCGACGAGCACCGCCAGGCCGAGCGCGAGCAGCCGGTCGTGGCGCATGCGGTCGGAGAGCCGGCCGAAGGGATAGGCCGCGGCCGCATACACGACATTCATGCCAATCAGCACCAGCGGCGCCAGCGCGATCGGCAGCCCGCCCTGCTGGGCGCGCAGGATGAGGAAGGCTTCGGAAAAGCGCGCCAGGGTGAACGCGGCACCGATCGCCACCACCCGCCAGTAGGCCCCCGAAAGCCGGCGCAGGTTGTCGCGGCGGATCGGATTGACGGCGTGTCGGCGCGACTGACCTTCCGGCTCGCGCACGCCGAAGGCGAGCAGCGCCACGGCGAGAAAGCCGGGGATTATCGCCACCCAGAACACGGCGCGAAAATCGTTCGCCCAGGCGAGCATCAGCCCCATGGCGAGCAGGGGGCCGAGGAAGGCGCCGACGGTGTCGAGCGACTGGCGCAGGCCGAAGGCCGCCCCGCGTATCCCGGGCGGCGCGAGATCCGCCACCAGCGCATCGCGCGGCGCGCCGCGGATGCCCTTGCCGACGCGGTCGATCAGCCGCGCGGCGAGGACGAAGCCGGCGCCCGTCGCCAGGGCGAACAGCGGCTTGGAGAGCGCCCCCAGGCCGTAGCCGAGCAGCGTCAGCGGCTTGCGCCGGCCCCACCAGTCGCTGAGCGCGCCGGAGAACACCTTCACGATCAGCGCAGTAGCCTCCGCCGCGCCCTCGATCAATCCGACTGTCAACGCGCTCGCGCCGAGGACGGTGACCATGAACACCGGCAGCAGGCTGTGGACGATCTCCGAGGAGATGTCCATCAGCAGGCTGACGAAGCCGAGCGCCCAGATGGCCGGCGGGATGCGGGTTTCGGCGGCCGGGCTGCCGCTGCACGAGGGCGGCGCGTTCGTCTTCACGGAACCCTCTTCACACTTCCCACCCCGCCTCGGGGCCGCTCACGCCGAAGCGGGCCGGGATGTGCGCGCAGAAGCGAAGAAAGGCGCCTCCCATGATTCGCTCCTCCTGCCGGTCGTGCCGGCACATTTCCGACATGGCCATGATAATCCGCCCTGCCCGGCCGTCACCGGCGCATAGTCCCTACTGGTACAGCACCTTCGGCAGCCACAGCCCGATGTCCGGGAAGGCATAGAGCAGCGCCAGCGCCAGCACCTGGATGCCCATGAACGGCATCATGCCGGCGAAGATCTGGTTGAGCGTGACGTGCGGCGGCGAGACGCCCTTCAGGTAGAACGCCGCCATCGCCACCGGCGGGCTGAGGAAGGCCGTCTGCAGGTTGAGCGCCACCAGCAGGCCGAAGAACAGCGGGTCGACGTTGAAGTGCGCCAGCAGCGGGATGAAGATCGGCATGAAGATGACGATGATCTCGGTCCACTCCAGCGGCCAGCCGAGGATGAAGATGATGAACTGGGCGAGGATCATGAACTGCAGCGGCGTCATGTCGAGCGAGAGCACCCATTGCTCCACCAGCGCCTGCCCGCCGAGCAGCGCGAAAGCCGCCGAGAAGATCGACGAGCCGACGAACAGCCAGCACACCATGGCCGAGGTCTTCGCCGTGAGGTACACCGATTCTTTCATCACGCCCAGATTGAGCCGGCCATAGGCCGCCGCCAGCAGGATGCCGCCGAGCGAGCCGACCGCCGCCGCCTCGGTCGGCGTGGCCAGCCCGAAGACGATGGAGCCGAGCACGGCGAGAATCAGGATCGCCAGCGGGAAAAACGAGGCCAGCAGCATCTTGAAGATTTCCAGCCGGGCGAAGTCGAACAGCCAGTAGAAGATCAGCACGGCGGCAGTGCCAGCGCCGAGGACAATCCAGTAGGAGAGCGGGGCCGGCTGCGGTTCTGCAGCGGCCGCAGGTTCCGGCGGTGCAGCTACGATTTCAGCCGCGGCTGGCTTTTCGGCCGCCGGTTCCTTGGCGCCCTCCTCCGGCGGCTCCTTGACGCCGTCCGCCCCCTCTTCCTCCGCTGGGGGTTCGGCAATGCCCTCGGCCTTTTCCTCTTCGCCGCCTTCCTCCGCGGCAACGGCATCGCCGCTGCCCATTTCCTGCAGGCCGGAGATGTCCACCTGCTCCGGCGGCTTGGTAACGGACTTGTACACCAGGCCCATGCTGCCGAACCAGACCGCGGCCGGCAGCAGCACGATGACGAGCTGCCTGAGGATCGTTGCGGCGGAGACACCCAGGTTGGCGCGCTCCCTGAAGGAGGCGAGCAGCGCCGCCAGGGCATTGCGGCCGATGGCATCGGCCACCGCCTGATTGTGCGGCGGCAGCGGCACGATGCGCTCTTCGGCCGAGAGCGGCGGCGCCAGCTGCGGCTTCCACTTGGCGAGCAGGATGACGTAGGCGATGTACAGCCCGGCCAGCATCAGGCCGGGGAAGAACGCGCCGGCATAGAGCTGCACCACCGAGACGCCGGCCGTGGCGCCGTAGACAATCAGCAGCACCGAGGGCGGGATGAGGATGCCGAGGCAGCCGCCGGCGGTGATCGATCCGGCCGACAGCTTGATGTCGTAGCCGTGGCGCAGCATGGCCGGGAAGGCGAGCAGGCCCATCAGGGTCACCACCGCGCCGACGATGCCGGTGGCGGTGGCGAAGATGGCGCAAGTGATGAGGGTGGCCACGGCGAGCGAGCCGGGAATCCGCGCCAGGGCGAGGTGGATGCTCCTGAACAGCTTCTCGATCAGGTTGGCGCGCTCGACCAGATAGCCCATGAAGACGAACAGCGGGATGGAAATCAGCACGTCGTTGCTCATCACGGCGTAGGCGCGCTGCACCATCAGGTCCAGCGTCTGCCGCACGGCCAACTCCGGCGCGGAGCTGCGGTAGGCCAGCCAGGCGAAGAACACGCCCATGCCCATCAGGGTGAAGGCCGTCGGGAAGCCGAGCATGATGGCGACCACCACCAGCGAGAGCATGAGCAGGCCCAGGTGGCCGTTGGTCATATTGCCCCACGGCATGAACACTGCCGTGGCGACGAGGATCAGGGCCATCAGGCCGAAGCCGAAGCGCAGCTCCTTCCTCATTTGCGCTTCACCACGAACTCGTCGAGCCTGGCGATGTCCTCGTCCTTGACGCGCACCATCTCCTTCAGCTTGTCGACGTCGACCTCCTCGACATCCTCCTCGCGCGAGGGCCAGGCGCCGACGCGCAGGCAGACGATGCAGCGGACGATCTCGACCGCGCCCTGGAACATCAGGAAGATGCCCGCCAGCGGGATGACGAACTTGAACGGATACAGCGGCAGCGGCTCGGGGCTGAAGGTCTGCTCGTTGATGACCAGCGACTCGTTGGCGAAGATCCAGCCGGCGTAGGTCAGGGCGAAGATGCCGGGCAGGAAGAACAGGATGTAGAGCACCAGGTCGATCGTCGCCTGGGTGCGCGGCGCGAAGAAGCCGTAGAGCACGTCGCCGCGCACATGGCCGCCCTTGGCCAGGGTGTAGGCGCCGGCCATCATGAACAGCAGGCCGTAGAGCATGATCTGGGCATCGAGCACCCAGGCGTGCGGCACGTTCAGCACGTAGCGGGAGAACACCTCCCACGAAATCAGCAGGGTGAGGGCGAGGATGGCCCAGCCGGTGATGTGGCCGGCCAGCGTGCTCGCCTTGTCGACGAGGAGCAGCAGCTTCTGCATAGCGAGACTCTCAAGTGCAGAACGCCGCCCGGCGGATGCCGGGCGGAATTCGGCGAGCGACGCTCAGGCCTTCTTCCTGGCCGGCGCACCCTTCTTGGCGAAGAAGTGGTTGTAGGCCATCTTGTAGTCGACCAGGGTGTCGTTCTGCCAGCGGCAGGTGCGCTGGGCGAAGTCGCGCATGGACTCGCTGACCTTCTTGAAGGCCGGGTTCTCGGCGCTCTTGGCGGCGACGATCTTGTCCCAGGCCTCGAGCTGGCGGCGCAGGATGGCGTCCGGCGTCTTCCAGAACTTGACGCCCTGCTTCTCCTGCATCTCGATGTAGTCCTTCGAGTAGCGGTCGATGGCCTTCCACGACATGTCGGCCGAAGCGGCCTCGACGGCGTGGTTGATGATCGACTTGAGGTCGGCCGACAGCGCATCGTATTTCTTCTTGTTGAAGAGTATCTCGAAGTTCTCCGAGCACTGGTGGAAGCTCTGCAGCATGCAGTGCTTGGCGACGTCGGGAAAGCCGAGGATGCGGTCGGAGCTGGCGTTGTTGAACTCGGCCGCATCGATCAGGCCGCGATCCAGCGCCGGCACGATCTCGCCGCCGGGCAGCGGGTTCACCGCCAGGCCCATGTCCTTGTACATGTCGACGGCCAGTCCGACGGTGCGGAACTTCATGCCCTTGATGTCCTCGACCTTGGTGATCGGCTTCTTGAACCAGCCGAAGGGCTGCGTCGGCATCGGGCCGTAGATGAAGGACTGCACGTCAAGGTTGAGGCTCTTGTAGATCTCGTCGAGCAGCGCCTTGCCGCCGCCGTAGTTGTGCCAGGCCAGCACCATGTTCGGGTCCATGCCGTAGGCCGGACCCGAGCCCCACAGCGCCACGGCGGAGTTCTTGCCGTACCAGTAGGCGACCACGCCGTGGCCGCCGTCCAGCGTGCCCTTGGAAACGGCGTCGAGCAGGTCGAAGGCCTTCACCACGGCGCCGGCCGGCAGCACCTCGATTTTCAGGCGACCGCCGGACATGGCGTTCACCTTGGCGGCGAAATCCTGGGCGTATTCGTGAAAAATATCCTTCGCCGGCCAGGTCGACTGCCAGCGCATGGAAATCGGCGACTGCGCCACCGAGATCATCGGGAAACCCAGCACGGCCGCGCCGGCCGTGCCGGCGGCGGCCTTGCCCAGGAAGGAACGTCGGGTCAGCCTCTTGTCCTGGTTCTCATTGCTCATGATCATCTCCTCTGTTGTGGTTGGGAAAGGGGGCTGCTGCCCCTCTGTTCTTCTGCAAGACAGTTTGAACCTAAACAATCCGGCTGGCCAGAGCCCTTGGCCTAGGGATAACCCCTACTGGCGCCTGGGCGGCGGCGCAGGCGGAGATCAGGAAAGCGGCGAGGCTCTGGCAGCGCTATTTCTCCATCGTCACGGCATCCGGAAGATGCGACGGAAAAAGCATGGCGGATTGCCGCTCGCAGACCGCCTCATTCCGGCGGCGCCGCGTCGCGATAGCGCTCGCGCAGCAGCTCGTAGCGCCGGGTGCGGGCCTCCTCCAGGCCGTGCAGCACGCGGCGCAGCGGCACTTCCAGCCGCAGCAGCGTCTGCGCCGCAAGCATCAGGCTGCCTTCCATGACTTCCGGCACCACCTCGGTGGCGCCGGCGCGCCTCAACTCCCCGAGATGGGTATCGTCGGCGGCGCGCACGACGACCGGCAGGTCGGGCCGGCGGCTGCGCACGACGCCCAGCGTCTTCATGACGGAAGGCAGATCGGGGTAGGTGACGACGACGATGCGCGCCCGCTCCAGGCCGGCGGCGAGCAGCACCTCGCGCCGGTCGGCGCTGCCGAACACCACGTTCTCGCCGGCGCTGAGCGCCTGCTGCACGCGGTGGGCGTCCATGTCGAGGGCGATGAAGGGGATCTTCTCGCGGGAAAGAAAGCGCGCCACGCCCTGGCCGCTGCGGCCGTAGCCGCAGATGATGGCATGGTCCTGGATGTTGAAGGCATGGGCCGCCACTTCCTGCAGGGCGGCGGAGTGCCGCAGCCATTCGTCCTGGCTCATGCGCGTGCTCCAGTGCCGCGCCCGCTCGATGAGGAAGGGCGCGATCAGCATGGACAGCAGCATGCCGGCGAGCGAGGGCTGCAGCACCTCCGCCGCCAGCAATTCGTGTTCGCTGGCCAGGGTGAGCAGCACGAAGCCGAACTCGCCGGCCTGCGCCAGCTGCGCCGCGGTGCGGAAAGCGACCGAAGTGTCGGCGCCGGAGAGGCGCACGACGGCGAACATCAGCAGGCCCTTGCCGGCCACCAGCCCGGCCAGCACCAGCGCCACCCAGTCGATGCGCTGGCCGACGACGGCCAGGTCGAGCTGGGCGCCGATGGTGATGAAGAACAGGCCGAGCAGCACGTCGCGGAAGGGGCGGATGTCGGCCTCGACCTGGTGGCGGTACATCGTTTCGGAAATCAGCATGCCGCCGAGGAAGGCGCCCAGCGTCAGCGACAGGCCGGCCCAGGCCGTGGCGAAGGCCAGCGCCGTGGTGATCCACAGCACGTTGAGCATGAACAGCTCCGCCGACTTGCGCCGCACGACGAGGTCGAACCAGTGGCGGATCAGGCGCCGGCCGGCCACGATCACCAGCAGCAGCAGGGCGACCGACAGGGCGAAGGCCCAGCCCAGCTCGCCGGCCTTCCCGACTGCGCCGGCCAGCGCCGGAATCAGGATCAGCAGCGGCACCACGGCGAGATCCTGGAACAGCAGCACGCTCATGGTGCGCCGCCCGGAGGCCGAATGCAGGTCGAGCTTCTCTGCCAGCAGGCGGCCGACGATGGCCGTCGACGACATGGCAAAGGCCGCGCCCAGCGCCAGCCCGCCCTGCCAGGAAATGCCGCCGGCAAGGCCGATCAGCAGCGTCGCCAGGAGGGTGACGGCGACCTGGATCCCGCCCAGGCCGAACACCTGCCAGCGCATCGCCATCAGGCGCGGCAGCGAGAACTCCAGGCCGATGGAAAACATCAGGAACACCACGCCGAACTCGGCCAGGCGCGCCGTGTGTTCGCTTTCCTGCAGCCAGCCGAGGGCATGCGGGCCGACCATGATGCCGATGGCCAGATAGGCCAGCAGCGAGGGCAGGCGCAGCGCCTTCGCCAGCGCCACCGTAAGGACGGCGGCCGTCAGCAGGATGAGAACGAGGCGGAGGCCTTCGTGCATGGTGCGCGAAGGATAACCGATGCGGCGGGGCGCCGCAGCGACGTCAATGCGAAGCGGGCGTCGCGGGGGCGGCGATCGTCACCTGCGCGGACTCGGCCTGTTCCACGGCCTTCTGCTTCTCGTGCGGATGCCAGCCGAGGATCAGCAGCAGGGCGAAGAAGCCGACGACATAGCCGACGACGATGAACCAGCCGTGGCGCAGCCACTGGCCGACCGACTTGGCCTCGGGGAAGAGGTTGGACAGCGCCACGCCGGCCGAGGAGCCGAACCAGATCATCGAGCCGCCGAAGCCGACGGCATAGGCGAGGAAGCCCCAGTCGTAGCCGCCCTGCTTCAAGGCCAGGGCGGTGAGCGGGATGTTGTCGAACACCGAGGAAATGAAGCCGAGGCCCATCGCCGTCTGCCAGGAGGCGGCCGGCAGCTTCTCCACCGGCATCATCGAGGCGCAGGTCACCAGCGCCAGCAGAAAGATCGAGCCCTTGAAGGCGTCCGGCACCAGGCTCCACTCGGGCTTCCTCAGCGGCACGGCGGCAAGCAGCGCCACCCACACGGCGACGCCGAGCGCCGGAAAGTGGTCGCCCACCGCCGGGAATTTCAGGTTCATGGTGACGTTGGTGGCGATGGCGGCGACGAGTATGAAACCGACGATGCCGACGCGCGCCCAGTCGACATGGTGCGCCGCCTGGATGTTGCGCACGATGGGCTGATGCCTGTTCTGCTGCAGCGCCGCCGGAATGCCGAACACCACCATGGCCACGACCGCCGCGACGTAGGCCTCGACCACGTCGAGCGGGCTGACGCCGTCGATCCACATCATGGTGGTGGTGGTGTCGCCGACCACGCTGCCGGCGCCGCCGGCGTTGGAGGCCGCGACGATGGCGGCCAGATAGCCGATGTGCACCTTGCGCTTGAAGACGCTGGCCGCCACCGTGCCGCCGATCAGCGCGGCGGCGATGTTGTCGAGAAAGCCCGACAGCACGAAGATGATGACGAGCAGCACGAAGGGCCCCCGCCAGCCCTCCGGCAGCAGCCGCGGCAGCACTTCCGGCACGCCGCTGTCCTCGAAATGCCGCGCCAGCAGGGCGAAGCCGACCAGGAGACACAGCAGATTCACCAGCAGCACCCATTCGTGCGCCATGTGCGCGCCGAAGCCGGCGAAGCCCTCTCCCGTCTTGAAGCCGGTGAAGGCGATCTTGTACGCCGTGATCACCGCCAGCCCAGAGAGCGCCACCTTCAGCACGTGATGGTGGAACATCGCCACGCCGATCAGCGTCGCCGCGAAAAGAATGAAGTCGACCGGGATGCCTGCCACGGCCGGACCTTCCGCCGCCTGGGCGGCCGTGGCGAGCAGGGCAAGGGCGCCGGCGGCGAGCGGGCGGCAAGGACGGATGCGTGTCATGGCGGACTCCAAATTCGGCAGCGCGGGATTCTATCATCCGGCCGCGGGAATTCGCCCGTGGGGTTAACGCTCATGTTCGCAGTAACGGACGCCCCCGACGATGAAAGTCGCAACGACATGCATGGCCCCCCACCCCCTCCCCCCGCCCCGGGGCGAGGGCGAAATTGGCGGGCTGCGCCCGAAACTTGCAGCGACGTATCTCGCGTCTTTCACGCCAATCCCGGCCGCAGTCCCATTCCGTGCGAACAATGGGATAATCCGGCCAATCGCATACATCGAAGGAATCCGCCTCATGCGCAAAGCCCTCGTTCCCGTGGATGGCTCGTCCAATTCCGACCGCGCCGTGCGCCATGTCGTCGCGCTGGCCGATATCTGCCCGTCCATGGAAGTCGTCCTGCTCAACGTCCAGCCGGAAATCGACGACTGGCAGGTGCGCCGCTTCCTCAAGAAGGAGGAGGTCGAGGCGATGGAGGAGTCCAAGGGCGGCGATGCGCTGCGGTCGGCGCGCACCCTGCTCGACGCCGCCGGCGTGCGCTACACGCCGCAGGTGCTGATCGGCCCGATCGCCGAGACCATCGCCAAGATCGCGCTGGAGCAAAACTGCGACGGCATCGTCATGGGCACGCGCGGCCTCGGCGCCGTGGCCGGCGCCCTGCTCGGATCGGTCACCTCGCAGGTCGTCCACCTCTCCGACGTGCCGGTCACCCTGATCAAGTAACTGACGGCCAGCCATCACTGGCGAAGGCCGCCCGCGGGCGGCCTTCGCGCTTCATGGGTATCGCGTTACTAGAAACTATGCGACATACCCAGATACAACTGGCTGACTTCCTCTCCCCGGCGCGTCGTGGTCGCGCCGTTGCCGGACTTGAGATTGTAGGCGGCCCCGACGGTGTTGGTGCCGTTGCTGTCGTTGCTCAGTCTGGTGTAATACACGCCAAGCGCCGTGCGCTTGGAGAATGCGTAGTCGTAGCCGAGGTTCCAGGCGCTGGCCTTGAAATCGCTGCCGGTGCCGGCCGCAATGGCCGAGCCGCTGGCCTTGCCGGCGCGGGCATACTTGAAGTAGATCGTATGCGGGCCTGTGCTGTAGCTAACCGGGATCATCCAGGCGTTGCGGCGGGTGTTGCCGGCCGCGACGGCATCGGCCGCCCCGATGATATGGTTGTCGAACTCGCTGCGATCCCAGCCGAAACCGACCTTGAGTCCCATCGCAAAAGCGTAGCCCAGCCAGGCACGCCAGGCATTCTGATCGGCAGCGCGAGTACCGACAGTGCGATTTTCGCCGGTTGCATCCCAGTAGCTCACGCCGGCGGTCCACGGCCCGTTCTTGTAGCGTAAAGCCCCGTTCCAGCCGCTGCCGTCGCCGGGATCGCCTGCCGCCCGGTTGGTGCCTCCTTCGGCACCGAAGGGATTGGTCGAATAAGCCAGGCGAGCGGTAAATCCGTTCCAGTTCGGGCTATCCCACATCACGACGTTCGGCGTGCGGCTGGCGCTGGCCATGATCGACACGACTTCCGTGCCGGCGCCGCCGGTGTGGGTGGAGCTGACTTGCGACATGATGCCATCGCCGAAGTTGGTCTGGTTGGAGCCGGCACGGTTGCTCTCGATGGCGCCAAACTCGTTGTAGTGGAGATCCCAGCGGCCTACGGTGAACTTGCCCCAGGACTGGCTCATGAGGCCGAGACCGGTATTGCCACCCGCACTAAGTGCACCAAGATCGACCGTGTAACGCATGTCCACCTGGCCCCAGGCATTCAGCCCGCCGCCCAGGTCCTCGCTCACCCGGAAGATGAGTCGCGAGGACTGGTCGGAGACGCGCGATTCGGCATCGTGGCCGGTATTGCCGCCACCTGACAGCTTGTAGTTCTCCCAGCCCGCAGCGAACTTGCCGGAAATGGTGACGTTGGTCTGCGCCATGACCGGCACGGCGATGAGGCCGGCAATCGCCGCGCCAATGAGATTCTTGTACATGACTTACCTTTTTGAGTTGAGTGCCATTGCGCATTTTCACACAACAATGTTTCCGCTGTGTTTCCGCAATATTTCGGCCGCACTCCGCGAGCCGCGCCGCAAATTTCCGCGTCGGCGAGGCGCGTGCGTGTAACATGCTCGTCTGGCGGGGCTTCCCGCCCATATACGCATGGACAGCGCGACACTCGTCATTTTCGTCATCGTCTACCTGGGCATGTTCCTCGGCGAACTGCCGGGCCTGCAGATCGACCGCACCGGCATCGCGCTGCTCGGCGCCATTGCCCTGGTGGCGCTGGGGGAGGTCAGCCCCGAGCGGGCGGCGCAGTCGGTGCATCTGCCGACGCTCCTGCTGCTGTTCTCCTTCATGGTGCTCTCGGCGCAGATGCGCCTGGGCGGGTTTTACGCGCGCGTCACACGGCGCATCGCAGCCCTCGACGTAAGCCCGCCGGCGCTGCTGGCCCTGCTCATCGCCGCCGTTGCGGCGCTCTCGGCGGTGTTCTCCAACGACATCGTCTGCCTGGCCATGGCGCCGGTGCTGGCCGATGCCTGCCTGCGCCGCCGCCTGAATCCCGTGCCCTACCTCCTGGCGCTGGCCTGCGCGGCGAACGTCGGCTCGGCGGCGACCCTCATCGGCAACCCGCAGAACATGCTGATCGGCGAGACGCTGCGGCTCTCCTTCGCCGGCTACGCCCGGGAAGCCGTCGTGCCGGTGGTGCTCGGCCTCGCCGCCACCTGGGCGGTCATCGTGCTCACGGCGCGCGGCCGCTGGACGCTGGAGGGCGAGAGACAGGACGCGCCGCCCGAACGGCGCGAGGACGACGAAGCGGTGTTCGATCCCTGGCAGACGGCCAAGGGGCTGATGGTCGCCGGCGCCCTGCTCGTCGTCTTCCTGTTCACGGACGTGCCGCGCGAAGTGGCGGCGCTCACCGGGGCGGGCCTGCTGCTGCTCTCGCGGCGGCTGCACAGCAACAAGATGCTCGGGCTGGTGGACTGGGAGCTGCTGGTGCTGTTCATCGGCCTGTTCGTGGTCAATCACGCCTTCCAGGAGACCGGGCTCGCCGCGCGCGCCATGCAGACGCTGGCCGAGGCGGGACTCCCGCTCGGCTCGCCCCTGCCGATGTTCGCCGTCGCCTTCGTGGCGAGCAACCTCGTCTCCAACGTGCCGGCGGTGATGCTGCTCCTGCCCGCCGCGACCGAGCCCTGGTCGGGGCCGCTGCTCGCCCTGGTGAGCACGCTGGCGGGCAATCTCCTCATCGTCGGCTCGATCGCCAACATCATCGTCGTCGATGCCGCGGCGCGGCGCGGCATCCGCATCGACTGGCGCATGCACGCGCGCGTCGGCGTGCCGGTGACGCTGGCGACGCTGGCCATCGCCGCGGCCTGGCTCATGCTGAGGTTTCCGGCATGAGTTGGCTCAGCCTCCTCGTCTGCCTCGCGGTCATCGGCTTCGCCGGCGCGCGCCTGTCGCGCTACGGCGATGTCATCGCCGAGAAGACCGGGCTGGGCCGCAGCTGGGTTGGGCTGGTACTGCTCGCCACCGTCACCTCGCTGCCGGAACTGGCCACCGGGCTTTCCGCCGTCACCCTGGCGCGCGTGCCCGACATCGCGGTGGGCGACGTGCTAGGCAGCTGCGTCTTCAATCTTGCCATCCTCGTCGCCGTCGACTTCCTGCATCCGAAGGAGTCGATCTACCGCAGCGCCGGCCGCGGTCACATCCTCTCGGCCGCCTTCGGCATCGTGCTGATCGGGCTCGCCGGCGCCTCGCTGCTGCTTTCCCGGCAGGACGCCATGCCGGCGCTCGGCCACGTCGGCCTGTACACGCCGGCGATCGTCGCGCTCTACCTCGTCGCCATGCGCACGCTGTACCGCTACGAGCGACGCGAGGTGGCGGAGTTCGTCGAGGAAGTGGCCGAGCGCTACCCGCAGGTCAGCCTAAGGCAAGCCGCCATCGGCTATGCCCTGGCCGCCGCCTTCGTCGTCGCCGCCGGCATCTGGCTGCCCTTCATCGGGGCCGAGATCGCGCGCGAGATGGGCTGGCACGATTCCTTCGTCGGCACCCTGCTCGTCGCCGCCGCCACCTCGGCGCCGGAGCTCGCCGTCACGCTCGCCGCCGTGCGGCTGGGCGCGCTCGGCATGGCGGTGGCGAATCTGCTCGGCAGCAATCTGTTCGACATCCTGATCCTCGCCATCGACGATCTCGTCTACCTCGACGGCCCGCTGCTGGCGGCGGTGTCGCCGGTGCACGCGGTCTCCGCCCTCACTGCGATCGTCATGACCGGCGCCGCGGTGATCGGCCTGTTCTACCGCCCGGCCGGCCAGCTCTGGCGCAGCGCGAGCTGGATCAGTCTGTCGCTGCTCGCGCTCTACCTCCTCAACAGCTACGTCCTTTTCCGCCATGGCGCCTGAATCGAATTCCTGGCATGCCCGCAGCACGGACGAGGCCCTCGCCGCCCTCGCCGCCGTGCCGCAGGGACTGACTTTTGCGGAGGCCGAAGCGCGCCTGGTCAAGCACGGCCCGAACGCCCTGCCGGAGGGCGAGCGGCGCTCGCCGCTGCGCATGCTCGCCGATCAGTTCGCCGACTTCATGATCCTGGTGCTGATCGCCGCGGCGGTGGTCTCCGGCATCGTCGGCGAGCCTTCCGACACCGTCGCCATTTTCGTCATCGTGCTGCTCAACGCCGTCATCGGCTTCGTGCAGGAATGGCGCGCCGAGCGCGCCATGGCGGCGCTGCGCCTGATGGCGGCCCCCAGCGCACGCGTGCGCCGCGACGGCGCGGTGGCGACGCTGCCGGCGGATCGACTGGTGCCCGGCGATATCGTGCTGCTGGAAGCCGGCAACGTCGTGCCGGCGGATCTGCGCCTGATCGAAGCGGCGCAGTTGCGCATCGCCGAAGCGGCGCTGACGGGGGAATCGCAGCCGGTCGAGAAACAGACCGCGGCCCTGGCCGTGGCGCAGCTGCCGCTCGGCGACCGCGCCAACATGGCGTGGAAGGGCACTTTGGTGGCCAACGGCCGCGGGCTCGGCCTGGTCGTCGCCACCGGGCTGGCCACCGAGCTGGGCCGCATCGCGCGGCTGTTGCAGGGCGCCGAGGAAGTGAAGACGCCGCTGCAGAAGCGCCTCGCTCGCTTCGGCGCGCGGCTGGCCTGGTCGGTGCTGGCGATCTGCGCCGTCGTCTTCATCGCGGGACTCGCGCGCGGCGAGCCGCCGGTGCTGATGTTCCTCACCGCGGTGAGCCTGGCGGTGGCGGCCATCCCCGAGGCGCTGCCGGCGGTGGTGGCCATCTCGCTGGCGCTGGGCGCCGCCAAGATGGTGAAGCAGAACGCCCTGATCCGGCGCCTGCCGGCGGTGGAAACCCTAGGCTCGATCACCTACATCTGCTCGGACAAGACCGGCACGCTGACGCAGAACCGCATGCATGCCGAGGTCTTCTGGACGGAAGGCGAGGACGCGCGGATCGAGCCCTGGCCCAGCCTGCTGCGGGCGCTGGCGCTGGTGAATGACGCCACGGTCGATAACGACGGCCGCTTCCAGGGCGACCCGACCGAAGTGGCGCTGCTCGAAGCCGCCACCGCGCGCGGCGTCGACCGCGCCGCGCTGGAAAGTCAGTCGCCCCGGCGCGGCGAGTTCCCCTTCGATTCCGCGCGCAAGCGCATGGCGACGGTGCATGCCGCCGACGGCAGCTTCCTCGTCTGCGTCAAGGGCGCGCCGGAGGCCGTGCTGGAACGCTGCCCCTGGCGGCTCACCGCACGCGGACCCGTGCCCTTCGACGCCGACGAGGCGCTGGCCCAGGCCGAGCGTCTGGCGGCGCGCGGCCTGCGCGTGCTGGCCTTCGCCGAGCGGCGCCTGGACACGCTGCCAACGACCATCGCCGAGGCGGAAAGCGACCTCACCTTCCTGGGACTTGTCGGCCTGATGGACCCGCCGCGCGAGGAAGCGGCGCAGGCCGTCGCCGAATGCCTGAACGCCGGCATCGTGCCGGTGATGATCACCGGCGACCACCCGGCGACGGCGCGCGCCATCGCCGAGCGGCTGGGCATCCTCGACCGCGGCGGCCGCGTCGTCACCGGCGTGGAACTGGCCGTGCTCTCGGACGACGAATTCGCCGCGCAGGTGAAGGACATCCGCGTCTATGCCCGCGTCGACCCCGAGCAGAAGATCCGCATCGTGCGCGCGCTGCAGGCGGCCGGCGAATTCGCCGCCATGACCGGCGACGGCGTAAACGACGCGCCGGCGCTCAAGGCGGCCGACATCGGCGTGGCGATGGGCCGCGGCGGCACCGACGTGGCGCGCGAGGCGGCGCACATGGTGCTGCTCGACGACAACTTCGCCAGCATCGTGCTTGCCGTGCGCGAGGGGCGGCGCATCTTCGACAACATCCGCAAGTTCATCAAGTACACCATGACCAGCAACTCGGGCGAGATCTGGACCATCTTCCTCGCCCCCTTCCTCGGCCTGCCGATTCCGCTGCTGCCGATCCACATCCTGTGGATCAACCTGGTCACCGACGGCCTGCCGGGACTGGCGCTGGCCGCCGAGCGCGGCGAGCGCAACCTCATGCGGCGCCCGCCGCGGCGGCCCGACGAGAGCATCTTCGCCCACGGCATGTGGCAGCACATGGTCTGGGTCGGCCTGCTGATGGGCGCGGTCTGCCTGGTGCTGCAGGCCTGGTCGATCGGCCGCAGCGGCGCGCACTGGCAGACCATGGTATTCACCGTGCTGTGCCTGTCGCAGCTCGGCCACGCGCTGGCCATCCGCTCGGAGCGCGACTCGACCTTCGTGCTCGGCTTCTGGTCCAACCCGATCCTCATGGCGACAGTGGTCTTCACCCTCGGCCTGCAGCTGGCGACGATCTACGTGCCGAGCCTCAACCCGATCTTCAAGACCGCGCCGCTCGACTGGGACGAACTGGCGCTCTGCCTCGTTCTCTCGACCGTGGTGTTCTTCGCCGTCGAGGCGGAAAAATGGCTGGTGCGGCGCGGGCTGATCTACCGGAATACCGCGCACTGAAGCGGAAAAGTCAGTCGCTGCAGGACGGCGAAGGTGTCCCTGGCACAAAAACACTTTCAGACAATTCAATCCTTGTATAAAGGACAGGATCGCTGATACACTCCCGCCTGTCATGGCGCTCCATCCGGTCCTGCTGGAAAACCTCAATGCCGCGCTGCGGGCAGCGGCAGCGCCGCGGCTGACACCGCGCGAGACGCGTCTGCCCGATCTGCCGGGCAAGGCGCATGCGGTGATCGGCATGCGTCGCGCCGGCAAGACCACGTTTCTGCGACAGCTGCAGGCCGAGCGCCGCCTCAAGCTGCCGCCGGAGCGGACGGTCTATCTGAGCTTCGACGACGACCGCCTTGCCGGCATCGATGCCGGCGAACTCGATGCCCTGCTGGAAGAGTACTACCGGCGTCATCCCGAGCTGCGCGGCAAGGAAAACGTGCACTGGTTCCTCGATGAGATCCAGCTCGTCGCCGGCTGGGAGCGTTTCGTGCGCCGCGTGCTGGATACCGAACGGGTCGGGATGGTCGTTTCGGGCTCGTCGGCGCGCATGCTCTCCCGGGAGGTACACACATCGCTGCGCGGGCGCGGCACGGAAACCATCATCCGCCCCTTCAACTTCCGTGAATTCCTGCGCCACCGGAACGAAGAGCCGGCGCAGTCCCCGGCGCGCTGGACCAGCCCGGAGCGCTCACTGGTGGAGAAGCGCTTCCGCGAATACCTCCGGGAAGGCGGATTTCCCGAGGCGCAGGGGCTGGTGGCCGCCCTGCGCGTGGAACTGCTGCAGGGTTACGTCGATACAGTGCTGTTCCGTGACGTGGTGGAACGCCACGGAGTCACTCAGGTGGCGGCGCTGCGCTGGCTGATCCGCCAGTGCCTGCGCAATCCGGCCGCCCCCTTCAGTGTTCATCGCCTGCACCTCGACCTGAAGGCGCAGGGACATGGCGTGGCCAAGGATGCCGTGCATGCCATGTTCGGCCACCTGCTGGATGCCTTCCTGATCGCAGCCGTCCCGCTGGCTACGGAATCCGAACGACAGCGCAATTCCAACCCGCGCAAGATCTATCCGGTGGATGCCGGCCTGATCGGTGCCTTCGACGCAAGCGGACGCGCCAACCTCGGCCACGCACTGGAAACGGCCGTACACAACGAGCTGGCCCGGCGCAAGGCCGACATCGGCTATGTGCGCACCGCCCAGGGCTTCGAGGTCGATTTCCTTGCCCGCCATCCCGGCGGCGGCGAGGAACTCATCCAGGTCTGCACGGAACTGGGCAAACCGGAAACGATGGCCAGGGAACTGCGCGCGCTGGAGGAGGCGGCGCGCCTGCATCCGCACGCGCTGCGGCGTCTGCTCGTTCTCGAACACGAACGAACGGCGGCAATCAAGACACCCGGTGTGCGGGTGCAACCTGTCTATGAATGGCTGCTGAGACCCGAGTCCTGAATGAGAACACGCGCTGGCCAGTGCTCTCGCGCACCCGCGTTTCGCGCTCGATGTCGACGCGCATCTGGCTCTTGCACAGCAGCAGGCCGACGGTCGGATTGTCCTGCTCAGACTTCATCTGGGCATCCACCGCGCTCAGGTAGAAGTTGAGCTTCCCGGCATCCTCCCGCGGGCCGAGAAAGCCCAGCCGGTAGGGGTCTTTGAGGGACTCCCGCGCCAGATCGGATTGGGCCGGCGGCAGTTGCGTCTGGAAGTTGGTGACGGCCTGCCCCTCCCGCTCCAGCAGCCGGGTTTCCATGTGAATGGTCAGCATGTTGCGCGACCAGCCGTGGCGGATCGCCCGCTCGGCATAGGCCAGCCGCAGCCGCGCGTCCTTGAGCTTGGTCAGCAGTACCAGGTTGTGGCCCCAGGGCAATTGTCCAACAGCCTGTTGGACAATTCCGGCATCGGGCCATGCCTCCGCAAACGCCCGCATGTACATCAGGTTGGCGCGCGAAAAGCCCTTCATGTCCGGGAACGCCGTGCGCAGGTCGTGGGCCAGCCGGTCGATCACCTTGGCGCCCCAGCCCTGCCGCGCCTGCCGCTCCAGGATGTCGCGGCCGATCTGCCAGTAGAGCAGCACCAGCTCGCGGCTCACCGCCAGCGTTGCGCGCTGCTGCGCCGTGTGGATGCGCGTCTTCAGCTCGGCGAGCCAGTCGGCGTAGCCGGCGGGGGCGGCGGTCAGGGCGGGTGGGGTCTCGGGGCGGTCGGGCATAGCGCGGCTCCCGGCCTCAGCAGCGGCGGATCAGCGTGACGTTCGGCGGGCCGCAGAGCGGTCGTGTTCGAACCCCCACGCTCCGCCATTGTTTCGCACATGCGCAATGTATTCCGGTTCCACCGCGCCACCTCCCTCTGGCCATCTTACCCATTCATGATGCCGGCACTGTACCGGAGGCCGGTATCACCAGGTGAGCCTGTGGGCTCTTGATCCAGAAATGATTCGAGGCATTTCGGGCCTCTGGGAAAGCCCCTGCATAAGATTCCGCGCAGGATCGATCCACCCGCCTTCGACGGCAAAGGATCGCCACGGCACGCTATGATTCGCCGAACGGATTCTCCACTTGGCCGCCCTCATCGCGCCCACCCGGCTCAAGACTGCCGGCGCGGCCGCCACGCAACCGTGAAGGAGCAACTGACATGCAACTCCTGTTGATATCCGGCATCGCCGTCGCCATTGCCGCGGTGCTCTTCGCCCTGCAGAACAACGTGCCGGTGACGGTGACCTTCATCCTCTGGCGTTTCGACAGCACGCTGGCGCTGGTGCTGCTGATCGCGCTCGGCCTGGGCGCATTGATCGCCGCGCTGGTGTCGACGCCGGCGGTGATCCGCGGCCAGTGGGGCGGCGCGCGCCTGCGCCGCCAGCTCGATGCGCTGGAAAAGGAAAAGTCGCGCCTCGCGCAGCGCGTCGCCGCGCTGGAAGCCGAGGGGGAACGCCTGCGGCCGCTGGCGCCGCCCGCACCGGAAGAGCCGAAGCCCTTCGCCGAGCTGCGCACGATGCTCGTCGGCGAGACCGGCCCGAACAAGGAGGTCAAGCCATGAACGCGACTTACGAGGTGGTCATCGTCGGCGCCGGCAGCGCCGGGCTCGCCGCCCTGCGCGAGGTGAGGAAGCGCACGCCGGACTTCCTGCTGGTCAACGACGGCCCCTGGGGCACCACCTGCGCCCGTGTCGGCTGCATGCCTTCGAAGGTGCTGATCGAGGCCGCCAACGCCTATCACCGGCGCCATGCCTTCGAGGAATTCGGCATCCGTGGCGCAGAGCATCTGTCGGTCGACCTGCCCGCCGCGCTGCGGCGCGTGCGCCGCCTGCGCGACGGCTTCGTCAAGGGCACGCTGTCCGCCACCGACCGTCTCGGCGAACGCGCCGTCAGTGGCCGCGCCCGCCTCACCGGCCCCGGCCGGCTGGAGGTGAACGGCCGGGAAATTTCTGCGCGCGCCATCGTCCTCGCGCCCGGCTCCAGCCCGGTGGTGCCGCCGGCCTGGCGCGTGCTGGGCGAGCGGCTGCTCACCACCGACAGCCTGTTCGAAAGAGAGTCGCTGCCGCCGCGCATCGCGGTGATCGGCCTCGGCGCCATCGGCGTCGAGATGGCGCAGGCGCTGGCCCGCCTCGGCATCGAGGTCAGCGCCTTCGGCCGCGGCCACCTCGGCGGCCTCACCGATGCGAAAGTCAGTGCCGCTGCCACGGCGCTGCTCGGCGGCGAATTCGCCCTGCGCCTCGGCGCCGCGGCGGAACTGTCCGACGCGGGCGGCGCCATTCGCGTGCGCGCCGGCGACGCCGAAGCGACGGTCGACGCCGTGCTCGCCGCGCTCGGCCGGCGGCCGAACCTCGCCGGGCTCGGCCTGGAAACCCTGGGCATTTCACTCGACCCGCGCGGCCTGCCGCCGGTCGACCCGAAGACGCAGCAGGTGGGGGACCTGCCGCTGTTCCTCGCCGGCGACGCCAACGGCAAGCGCGCGCTGCTGCACGAGGCCGCCGACGAGGGCCACATCGCCGGGCTCAACGCCGTGCGCCTCGCCGCGGGCGCGAAGCCGGCCTGCTTCGCGCGGCGCACGCCGCTCGCCATCGTCTTCTCCGAGCCGAACATCGCCGTCGCCGGCCGCCGCCGCGCCGAACTGGCGGACACGCCCGTCATCGAGGGCGAGATCGATTTCGCGCACCAGGGCCGCGCCCGCGCCGGCCAGCGCAACCACGGCCTGATGCGGATTTACGCCGAACCCGAGACCGGCAAGCTGCTCGGCGCCGAGATGTGCGCGCCGGCGGCCGAACACATGGCGCATCTGCTGGCGCTGGCCCTCGACCGCGGCATGACGGTGCGCGAACTGCTGCGCCTGCCCTTCTACCACCCGGTGCTGGAGGAAGGCCTGCGCAGCGCGCTGCGCGAGCTGGCGGCGCAATTGCCCGCCGCCGGCGACTCCGACCTGCAATCCTGCGGTGGCTTCGAAGCCATCGGCGCCGAGGCGCTGGACTGAGAGACGACCCATCCCCCGACCCGTCCCACGACCGGCTTTGCACAGCCGGCTGGCTCGCGGGAAGGGGTGACGAGCGTTCAGCCGCTGCGCGGCACGGCGCGCAGTACGATGGGGACGAGCCCGGAGGATTTTCAAACTGCGGTTCTTCGGACTTCTCTGTAGGTCAGTGTCGATTTTCCCCCTCGCCCCGCTTGCGGGGAGAGGGTCGGGGTGAGGGGCAAACGGCCGATCCACCCTCACCCCAGCCCTCCCCCACCAGCGGGAGAGGGAGTGAGTGTGGTGCGCCTTTCAGCTTTTCTACCCACACGAAACCCTGAAGGACCCAAACTGCTAACGGCTCTCGATCAGAGCAGACTTCAAGTCGTCCAGCGTGATCATCAGCGTCATCCCGTCGATTGGCGACGGGGAGAACCCGACCCGTTCGTAAAGAGCCTTCGCTTCAAGCGAGAGCGCCTGCGCGATCACTCCCCTGATCCCGATGGCATCGGCCGCCTGGACGACGCGCAGGCCGGCGTCTCGCACGAGCGCACGTCCATATCCCTTGCCTTGCCAGGCCCGGTCGATGGCCAGCCTCCCGAGCAGGACGACAGGGATCGGGTCCGGCATATTGCGGCGGAACCGCCCGGGCGCGGCATCCGCCGTGACAGCGCTGGATGCCAGGGCGTAATAGGCGACGATGCGCCGGCCCTCGCAGGCAACGAAGGTGAGCGAAGCGCCGCTGGCCTGGTTCCTGAGCGCCCGGCGCCTCAGCCAGCTATCCAGGCTGTCGTCACCCGAGGCGAACGATTCGAGGTCGTGCCTTTCCGTGAGCGGTTCAGGCGCGGATACCGTCACCGTTTGTCCCAGGGCGCCGCGGTCTGCATGGTCTTGCGCAGGCGCGCATTCGGGCGCGGCGCCTGGTTGAGCCGGGACAGGAACTTGGCGTAGCCCTCGGGGCTTGTGACGATGAGCGCGCGATCCAGCAGGACTTCCTCGGCAGCGAGGCGCGCGGCATCGAGAATGAAGTCCGTGCGGTTTTTCCCCTGCGCCTTGGCGGCGCGGTCGATCAGGCCGCGCTCCTCGGCTTTGATGCGGATGTTCAGCGTTTCGCGTTTGGCTTGGGCGGTGTTCGATGCGGGCATGGCGGCAGCCTCCTTCAATTGCCTGCAGTATAGCAGGCGTGCTGACAATGTCTTTACGCCTGTCGCGTACCCTGCGCCGAAGAGTCAGCCTCCGTGGGACGGCGCAACACGGCCGGGTTGGATGTTGCGAAGGTCCGGAAGGCCGATCGGTACTCATTCATGGCATTGAAACCAACGACGGTTCGGTACGCTCAAGCCGCCATCCGATATCCGGCAGCCTGGCCGGCTGCAAGGCGCCGGAGGGCGCGGGCTTTCTTCGGGCAGCTCCCAGGTCTACATTGAACGCTTGACGGCACCACGCTGTCTATCCCATGCAGGTTCATGGAAATCGCGAACGAAGCGTTAGCTCAACGGGGTAATGTGCCTCATGAACACGGCGATCCGACCAAAAAAGATGAAACGCCTTCTGTCCCTTGCCGCGGCGCTGCTGCTTTCGCTGCCGGCCTTCGCCGCGACGGTGAAGGTGGCCGAGATCCACGGCGCCATCAGCCCGGCGAGCGCCGCCTATTTCCTGCGCGCCCTCGACGAGGCGCAGCGGGCGAAGGCGGACCTGCTGGTGCTCCGGCTCGACACGCCGGGCGGGCTCGATTCGGCCATGCGCGAGATGATCCGGGGCATCCTCGCCTCGCCCGTGCCGGTGGCGACCTGGGTGGCGCCCAGCGGCGCGCGCGCCGCCAGCGCCGGCACCTACCTGCTCTATGCCAGCCACCTCGCCGCCATGGCGCCGGGCACCAACCTCGGCGCGGCCACCCCGGTGGCGATCGGCATCGGCGGCGGCGATGCCGGCAAGCCGGCGGAAAAGAAGCCGGAGAACGGCAAGGGCGGCGGCACGCCGGGAACCGCCATGGAGAAGAAGGCGGTGCACGACGCCGCCGCCTATATCCGCAGCCTGGCGCAATTGCGCGGGCGCAACGCCGAGTGGGCGGAGCGCGCCGTGCGCGAGGCGGAAAGCCTCTCCGCCGAGGAGGCGCTGAAGCTGAAGGCGATCGACTTCGTCGCCGCCGACCTGCCCGATCTGTTGCGCCAGGCGGAGGGCCGCAAGGTGAAGCTCGCCGACGGCGTCGCCACGCTCTCGCTCTCCGCCGCCGCCGTCGTCGCCGTCGAGCGCAACTGGAAGGAGCGCCTGCTCGCCGCCATCGCCGACCCGAATATCGCGCTGATCCTGATGATGCTCGGCATCTACGGCCTGCTCTTCGAGTTCTACACGCCGGGCTTCGGCGTCGCCGGCATCGTCGGCGCGATCTGCCTGCTGCTGGCGCTCTACGCCCTGGCCATGCTGCCGATCAACGCCGCCGGCGCTCTGCTGGTCCTGCTCGGCATCGCGCTGATGGCGGCGGAAGCCTTCATGCCGAGCTTCGGCGCCTTCGGCATCGGCGGCATCGTCGCCTTTGTCGCCGGCTCGCTGATGCTGATCGACGCCGACGTGCCGGGCCTGCAGATTTCGCTCGCCTTCATCGTGCCGCTGGCCTCGGTCAGTGCCCTGGTGCTGGGCGGCGCCGGCGCCTTCGCGCTGCGCTCGCGGCGCCGCCCGGTGGTATCCGGCGTCGAGGCGATGGTCGGCGGCACGGCCGAGGCGCTGGAGGACTTCGCGCGCGAGGGCTGGGTGCTGGCCTTCGGCGAGCGCTGGAAGGCGCGCAGCGCGGCGCCGCTGAAACGCGGCGCGCGAGCGAGGATCGCGGCGGTGGAAGGACTGACCCTCGTAGTTGAACCGGAAGGCAAAGGAGAACAATCATGATCTGGGACTTCGGTTGGGGCGGCGCATTGCTGTTGCTCATCGCGCTGGCGGCGGCCAGCATCCGCATCCTGCGCGAGTACGAGCGCGGCGTGGTGTTCCTGCTCGGTCGCTTCTGGAAGGTGAAGGGGCCGGGCATCGTGCTGGTCGTACCGGGCATCCAGCAGATGGTGCGGGTGGACCTGCGCCTGGTGGTGATGGACGTGCCGAGCCAGGACGTCATCTCGCGCGACAACGTCTCGGTGAAGGTGAACGCGGTGGTGTATTTCCGCGTCGTCGATCCGCAGAAGGCCATCATCCATGTCGAGAACTTCCTCGAAGCCACCTCGCAACTGGCGCAGACGACGCTGCGCTCGGTGCTCGGCAAGCACGAGCTCGACGACATGCTGGCCGAGCGCGAGCGGCTCAACGTCGACATCCAGCAGATCCTCGACGCGCAGACCGATTCCTGGGGCATCAAGGTCGCCAACGTCGAGATCAAGCACGTGGACATCGACGAATCGATGGTGCGCGCCATCGCCCGCCAGGCCGAGGCCGAGCGCGAGCGCCGCGCCAAGGTGATCCACGCCGAGGGCGAGCAGCAGGCCTCGGAAAAACTGCTGGAGGCGGCCAGGGTGCTGGCGCAGTCGCCGCAGGCGATGCAGTTGCGCTACCTGCAAACGCTGGTGAACATCGCCGGCGACAAGAGCTCAACCATCGTCTTCCCGATGCCGCTGGACATCATGGAGGCGCTGAAGAAGCTGACGGCCGACAAGGCGGTCGGCAATGGCTGAGAACCATGCCAGCGCCTGCTTGAGCCATTCGCCGAGAAGCCGGCGACTTCGGCGAAGATAACGAAGACGAGCGTCAGCGACAGTTTTCCAGCGCCTCCGACAGCGTGCGGCAGTTCTCCCAGCGGGCTGACTTGCGGTAGCGCAATGCTTTGGCAATAACGGCCTCGATCCCGGGCGTTTCCAGCCGGCGGCTGCTACCGATGGGCGGCGCTTCCTCGGGCACGGCGCTTTCCAGGCTGGGCAACCATTCCTTTCCCGTCAGCAGGAAGTAGCCGATGGCGCCGACGGCATACACCTCGCCGCGGATGTCGACGTCGGCCGGGTCGCGGATGCGCTCGGGCGCCAGGTAGCCCAGCGTGCCAAGCAGGCTGACTTCCCGCGTCAACTGGTCGTGCAGGGCGGGATCGAGCGCCTTGGCGAGACCGAAATCGACCAGTTTCAGCGACACCTCGCCCTGTGCGTCGCGTGAGAGGAGGAGGTTTTCCGGCTTGACGTCGCGATGCAGGACGCCGCGGTCGCAGGCGTACTGCAGGACACCGCCAAGGCGGATCAGCACCTCGCAGGCGAGTTTTTCGTCCATCGGGCCGTCGCGCGCGACGATGCGCTCGATCGGCTCGCCCTCGAAGTACTCCATGGCGTAGTAGGGACGGCCATCCTCGACGTTGCCGATCTCGAACACCGCGGCGATATCCGGGTGGCGCAACGAGGCGAGCAGGCGTGCCTCGCGCTCGAAGCGCTGCTGCATCTCCTCGCGCTGGCCGCCCTTCAGTATCTTCACCGCCGCCGATCGTCCCAGTCGCTCGTGCGTGCCGAGAAATACCTCGGCCATGCCGCCTTCGCCGATCTTCCGCTCCAGCCGGTAGGGGCCCACGGTCTGTCCGCTCTTCACCGGCGCCACCCGGCGCCAGAGAATGCCCGGCAGCGTCGGTCCGAGGAACACCGCCACCGCCAGGGTCAGCACCATCACGATCATGTGCGTGTTGAGAATGGCGATGGGCTTGTAGGCCTCGGCCTCGCCGATCTCCACGGCGAGTCCGAGCCGGTGTTCGTCCAGCCACTGCCAGGCGCCGATGACCGGGTCGTTCAGGTAATTGCGGTAGGGCGCGAGAAGGATGCCTTTCTTCTCGCCGGAAGGGCTTGCGGCAGCTTTCAGCGCTTGCGCCACGAGTTCGGTCGGACGACTCACGCCGGAACGGATGCCCCGCGTCTCGTCCGATGGCTGCAGCATGATCCTGCCCGGCGAAGACTGGCCCGCCGCAAGCAGGCCACGCTCCCTAAGCCGGTCTTCGAAACGGCTGTTCGACACTATCCTTCCCGAAGCATCGAAGGCATACGCCTCGCCCGTTGCGCCCGGGCGGGTGACTTCGAGCCGCCGCGCGAAACCCCTTGACGCGCTGCGGCCGAGGCAGAGCACGGCGACCACCCTTCCGGCCTCGTCGCGTACCGGTGCCGTCGCCCAGACGATGGCCATATCAGGATTGGCCGTTCCGGACCCGGCAAAGCGTTCCGCCTCGAATAGCGGCCCGATGAATGCCTGTTCGCCACGGAAAACCGGCGCCAGCCTCTCCAGGAAAGCCGGCGCAAGCCGCCGGCCGGCATACGCCGGGACCAGGGAGGCCAGCAGGATACCGTCCGGAGCGACGACATTGGCCAGGACGAGATTGCGATCCTCGAGGGCCGGCGCCAGGCGCTTCAGCAGTTCGCCCTGCAGACGCGGCGCGGCCGAACCCGGCCTGTTGCGGGCGCGGGCACTCAGTTCGCGTACGAGGCGGCGCAGTTCGTCGTCCTCCGCCCATTGCCGGGCATCTTCCTTTCTCGCTCCAATCCAGAACTGGACCAGTTCCACCTGTGTGGCGAGCAGGCCGCCCAGATAGGCGCGGCGCGCCTCCCTGACGGCCGTCTGCACGTTGAGGAACGCCCAGACGGCGGCGGTGGCCGCGACGAGGGCGACCAGGATGGCAATCAGGGTGTTGCGCCGCGTGAACTCGGACAGCCAGCGAAAAACGACGGGGCGCATACCTTCTGTTCAGAACGCCTGGTCCCAGCGCACGCTGAGTCGGATCGCCGAGTTGATCAGCCCGACCATGCTGTAGGTCTGCACGAAATTCCCCCACTGCTCGCTGGTCTTCGGATCGATGTGCTCGGCGAGCAGGCCGTGGCGGTTGCGGCAGGCAAGCAGGCGCTCGAACAGCGCCCGCGCCTCGTCGCGGCGACCGAGCGCGGCGAGCGCGTTGATGTACCAGAAGGTGCAGATGAGGAAGGCGTTCTCCGGCCTGCCGAAGTCGTCCTTCTCGACGTAGCGGAAGATGAAGTCGCCGTGGCGCAGCTCGCGCTCGACGGCGGCCACCGTGCCGGCGAAGCGCGGGTCGTCGGCCTGCAGGAAACCCACTTCGTTCAACAGCAGCAGGCTGGCATCCATGGAGTTGCCGTCGAGGGTGGCGACGAAGCTGTCGAGCTTGTCGCTCCAGGCGCGCTGGCAGACGACGCGGTGGATGCGCTCGGCCTGGGCTTGCCAGTAGTCGCGGCGCTGCGCCAGCCCGAGCCGCGCGGCAATCTTCGCCAGGCGGTCGCAGGCGGCCCAGCACATCACGCTGGAGAAGGTATGCACGCGCGCCGCGCCGCGCAGCTCCCACAGGCCGGCGTCGGGCTGGTCGTGCACCTGCACGGCGCGTTCGCCGAGGGCCTCCAGCCGGTGGAACAGCGCTTCGTCGCCGCAGCGCACCAGGCGCCGGTCGAAAAAGACATGGGTGGCGGTGAGAATGGCCGAGCCGTAGACGTCGTGCTGCACCTGCTGGTAGGCCTGGTTGCCGACGCGCACCGGCCCCATGCCGCGATAGCCGGGCAGGCTGTCGATCTCGCGCTCGTCGATGAGCGAGCGGCCGTTGATGCGGTACACCGGCTGCAGCACGGCGTCCTTTGCGCCGGCGGCGATGTTCACCACGTAGCCGAGATAGCGCTCCATGGTGCGCGTCGTGCTCAGGCGGTTCAGCGCGTTCACGACGAAGTAGCCGTCGCGCAGCCAGCAGTAGCGGTAGTCCCAGTTGCGGCCGCTGCCGGCCGCCTCCGGGATGGAAGTGGTCATGGCGGCGACGATGGCGCCGGAATCGTCGTAGGCGTTGAGCTTCAGCGTGATGGCGGCGCGGATCACCGCCTCCTGCCACTCATAGGGAATCGAGAGGTAGCGCACCCATTCGCGCCAGTAGGCGGCGGTCTCCTCGGCAAAATGCCGCCCGGTCTCGCCCACCGCGCCCTGCAGGGTCTCGTCGGGGCCGAGGATCAGCGTCGCCGCGTCTTCCAGGAAGAACGGCATCTCATCGAGAATGGCGGTGACCGAGGCGTTGGTGGTCAGGCGCAGCGTCAGATCGGGTGTGACGTAGCGGATGTGGTTGCTGCCCCAGGTCACGGCGGGACGGCTGCGTCCGTAGTCGTGGGCGGGGCGCACGCGCAGCACGATGCGCGGGCTGCCGGCGAGGCGCCGCAGCTGGCGCACCAGGGTCATCGGCGCGAACATGCGGCCGTGCTGGCGGAAGCGCGGCGCGAAATCGGTCACTTCCACCGCCCCGCCGTGCCTGTCGTACAGGCGGGTGACGAGCATCGCCGTGTTGGTCAGGTATTCCTGCTCGGCACGCGAGAAGTCCACCAGGTCGACGGCCATGAAGCCGAAGTCGCCCTCGCCGCTGCGTTCGCGCAGCAGCGAGCAGAACATGGCGTCGCCGTCGAAGCGCGGGAAGCAGGCCCAGACCATCTCCGCGCGCGCGTCGATCAGCGCGGCGATGCCGCAGTTGCCGACCAGTGCCAGATCCAGCGTGTTCATGTCGTCCCCTCCAGGCCGCTCTCGCGGCAGCCGGGCGCACGCGCCAGGATGTCCTCCAGCCAGGCGCGCACTGCCCGCACATCGTCCAGGCGCCAGCGCGCCGCGCTCTGTCCCGCGCCCACCTTGACGGAATCGCCGCCCATGTCGTTCACCATTCTAAAACCGTATTCGTCGGTGACGTCGTCGCCGATGAACACCGGCCGCCGGCCGCGGAACGGCGGCTCCGTCATGAACTCGGCGATGGCCGTGCCCTTGTCGCGGCCGGCCGGCTTCACCTCCAGCACGCATTTGCCCGGCTGCAGCGCCACCGCCGCGCCGGCATCGGCGACGATGCGCGCGAGCGCCCGCGTCACCGTCCCCTCGATCGCCGGGTTCTGCCGGAAATGCACCGCCAGGGTCAATCCCTTGTCCTCCAGCAGCAGGCCGTTCATGCCGTCGACCGTGCCCTTCACCAGCGCCTTCAGCCACGGCCAGTCCACCCCTTCCGGCTCGTGACAGTGGCTGACGCCCGCCGGATCGCGGCGCTCCAGGCCGTGCTGGCCGGCCAGAGGCAGGCGCAGGCCGGGAAACAGCGCATCGATGTCCTCGACGCGGCGGCCGCTGATGAGGGCCACCGCGCCGCCGCTGCACTCGTGCAGGCGGCGGATCGTCGCCACCAGTCCGGCATCGACGCGCACGCCGGAGGGCGTTGCGGCGATCTCCAGCAGGGTGCCGTCGATGTCGAAAAAATAGGCGCGGGAGAGATCGCCCGCCGGCGGGCCGGCGGGCCGGCGCATCAGGCCTGCGTCTTCGGCCATGATTCCTTCCGCGCCGGCACCCTGTCCCGCCGCCGCATGCCGGCGGCGTCGAGGAGCATGCGGCCGGCCCAGCGATAGACGTTGAACTCCGCCACCAGGCCGCGCATCAGGCGCATGCGGTCGCGCTGCTCCGACGCCGGCATGGAGAGCGCCAGATGCAGCGCCGCGGCGCACTGATCCGCATCGTAGGGATTGACGGTCAGCGCCTCCGGCAGCTCGCGCGCCGCGCCGGTGAACCGGCTGAGGATCAGCACACCGCGGTCGTCGTCGCGCGCGGCGACGAACTCCTTCGCCACCAGGTTCATGCCGTCGTGCAGGCTGCTGACGAAGCACAGGTCGGCCGCGCGATAGTACTCGTAGACCTCCGGCGGCTCATGATGCTCGATCTTCAGGATGATCGGCAGGTAGCCGCCGCGGCCGAAGCGTCCGTTGATCTCCGCCGCCAGCGCGCGCACATGGGCCTCGTACTGCTGGTACTCGCCGATGCTGGTGCGCGTCGGCGCGGCGATCTGCACGAAGCTGAAACGGCCGATCCAGACCGGCTCCAGCTCGAGCAGCCGCTCGATGGCACGGAAGCGCTCCAGCACGCCCTTGGTGTAATCCAGCCGATCGACGCCGACGCCGAGCAGGTGCTCCGGGCGCAGGCCGTGGCGGCGGCGGACATCCTCCCGGCAGGCGTCAACGCGCTTCGCCGTCAGTTCCGCCGGCGGCGGCCAGTCGATCGAGATGGGGTAGCGCTTCACCGCCGTCAGCTTGCCGCCGTGGCTGACGGTGAAATTCTCCCGGTCCACCCGCGCCTCCAGCATGCGGTCCACGGTATCGACGAAGTTGTTGCAATGGAACTGCGTGTGGAAGCCGAGGATGCTGCTGCCGAGCATGCCGTCGAGAATTTCCTCGCGCCAGGGGCAGATGGAGAAGGCTTCCGGGTTGGGCCAGGGGATGTGCCAGAAGGCAATGACGATCGCCTCGGGCAGGCGCTCGCGGATCATTCGCGGCAGCAGGGCGAGGTGGTAATCCTGCACCAGCACGATGGGATTGGGCTTCTTCGCCTCGGCGAACACGGCCTGGGCGAACTTGCGGTTGACCTCGACGTAGCGCTGCCAGTCGCTGGTGCGGAAGGTCGGCCGCACATGGGCGATGTGGCACAGCGGCCAGAGTCCCTCGTTGGCGAAGCCGTAGTAGTAGCCGGCCTCTTCTTCCGGCGTCAGCCAGACGCGGTGGATGTGATAGGCGGGATGCTCAGGCGGCACGGCCACCCGGTCATTGTTGTCCACCACGTCGCGGTCGGCACTGCCGCTGCCGTGGGCGATCCAGGTGCCCGAACAGGCGCGCATGATCGGTTCCAGCGCGGTGACGAGGCCGCTCGCCGGCCGCTGCACGTCGACCTGGCTGCCGTGGCGCACATGGATGTAGGGCTCGCGGTTGGAGACGACCAGCACGTCTTCCCCGGAGAGTTCGCCGTGCAGGATGGCGCGCAGGGTCTCCGGCGTCCAGGAAAGCTGCGCTTCGTCGCGCGGACGAATCTCGGTTTCCATTTCGCGGATGAGGGCGCGCAGATCGCGCGCGATCGGCAGGAATTCCGGCGCGGCCTCCTCCTTGCCCGGCTCGCGCAGCAGGCCCTCGCCGCGCAGCAGCGCGCGCATGCCCTTGATCCAGCCGCGCCAGGAGAGCTGGGCAATCGCCACCGTGATGAGCGAAACGACGAAGCCGAGGCCGATGAAGAAATAGAAGACATAGCGCTTCGTCTCCTCGCTGCGCCGCTGGATGAAGCTCATGTCGTGCAGCAGCACCAGCCTGCCGAGCACGCTGCCTTCGTGCTCGATGGGGCGCACCGCCACGTGCAGCGGCCCCTGCTCGCTTTCCAGCAGGCGCGCGGCCGGATCGCCGAAGCGATCGAGGCCGTCGCAGCGGATGGCCGCGGGAAAGCCCTTGGTGGCGATCGGCGCGCCGCCGCCCTCGGGACAGAAACCGAGGCCGAACAGGCGCTCGTCCTGGATGAGCCGGGTCAGATAGGCCTGCGTCTTCGCCGGTTTTCCGGCCCGCAACTGCTCCTGCAGGGGTTCCTGCAGGGAGTTGGCGACCAGTTCGGCGCGGATGTCGAGATCGCGCACGAACCAGCGCAGCGTCAGCTGGTCGACCAGCGGCACCACGCTATAGGCAATCGCCGCCAGCGCGAGGATCAGGGGCAGGATGAAGCGCAGGGACAGGGACATCGGGGCTCCGGTTCCGGCAATCGAATCAGACGAAATGACGCAGCGCACGACAGGCCAGCGTGCCCATGATGACCGCCGTCAGCACAGGGCGCAAGGCCACGGTCGGCATTCCCGTCGCCGCCCGCCCGGCGCCGATGCCGGGCGGGCCGGAAATCGCAAGAGGCAATTTCTGGCATAGTTCATTTCCCGTTTCCGCACAGCCCAGGCGACATGAACAACAAGCAACACGAGGCGGCCGACCGGCAGCGCGAACTGGCGATGGCGGTATTGCAGCAGTTCCGTTTCATCTTCAAGTCGGTCAAGAAGCATTTCCATTGGGTGGAGCGGGAAACCGGCATCAGCGGCTCGCAGCTCTGGGCCCTCGCGCAGATCGCCGCCGCGCCGGGCCTGCGGGTCACCGAACTGGCCCGGGCGCTGGCCATCCATCAGACCACCGCCAGCAACCTCGTCGACAAGCTGGTGCGGGGGAAGCTGGTTCGCCGCAAGCGCAAGCGCGAAGATCAGCGCGTCGTGCAGCTCTTCCTCACCCCGCGCGGCATGGCGGCCGTGTCGAAAGCTCCGCGACCCTACGAGGGCGTACTGCCGGATGCCTTGATGCGCCTCCCGCCCGCCGACCTGCGCAAACTGGACGTCATGCTGAAATCGCTGGCGCAAAACATGCGGGTGCGCGATGCCAGCGGCCGGCACACCCCGCTGGCGGACATCTATCGGGATAGGGGCGGTCAGGATACCTGACCGAGCCCCTCCCACACCACCCGG